>CAYYOT010000005.1:0-123467 GCA_964473255.1 uncultured Myxococcales bacterium
CGTTTCGGGCATTGATTTAGATGCGTCCCGCCGCGCGTTCGGCGAGCACCGCATCGAGGGCGGCTCGATACTCGTTCGCGTAGCGTTCACGTGTATGAAACGCCCGGGCAAAGGTCCAGGCGTTGGCGGCGAGCTCGTGCAGCCGCGCCGTAGGCAGATCGGCCACCTCGCGCACTGCGGATTGGATGGTCTCGATCCGGTCATCGCGCAATTGGATGCCGTAGTCCTCCCAGATTCGCACGCTGCTCTCGCGGGTCACGATGGGAATCAACCCTGCGTGCAAGCAAACGATGGCGCTTGCGCCGCCGCCTTCAGAACAGGAGGGGTATACCAGTCCCACGCAGGAGTTCACCACATCGCGAAAGGTTTGGCTGCTGTTGTCCACCCACCCCACGGTATGAATGTTGGGCGTGTGAAACAATTCGCGTGCGTAAGCGGTATAGAACTGCGGCTCCCGCGTGATGGGACCGCACCCCACCAGTTCGTATTCCGGCATGGCGGCATCGGCCGCCGGGTTCGTCATCGGCAACCCGTTGCTGATCGTCGCCGGGGCGATGGTCGGTTCGGCCGGGCTGATCCTCACCCAGATCATGTGCGTGGCGATGAACCGATCGCTGGTCAACGTCCTCATGGGCGGCTTTGGAGCCGAAGACTCGGCGGGGACCGGCGGGGGCGGTGAGTACACGAACATCCAGCAAGCCGGTCCCGAGGAAGCAGCCATGATCCTCGAGGACGCAGAGTCCGTGATCTTCGTTCCCGGCTATGGGCTCGCGGTCGCGCAGGCCCAGCACGCCGTTCGCGAGCTGGCCAAGCTCTTGGAGGATCGCGGAACGACGGTGAAGTATGCGATTCACCCCGTGGCGGGCCGCATGCCCGGACACATGAACGTCCTTTTGGCCGAAGCCGACGTGCCCTACGAGGAGCTGGTAGAGATGGACATCATCAATCCCGAGTTCAAGAACACCGACGTCGCCATCGTCCTGGGCGCCAACGACGTCGTGAACCCGGTGGCCGAATACGACAAGACGAGCCCGATCTACGGCATGCCGATCCTGAAGGCGCACGAGGCCCGGACCGTCTTCGTCGTGAAGCGCAGCCTGGGCGCCGGCTACGCCGGAATCAAGAACGAGCTGTTTGACGGCGACAACACGATGATGGTGTTCGGCGACGCGAAGAAGGTCATGCAGGACCTCATCAAGGAAGTGAAAGAACTCTGAGACCGCGCCGGACCGCGAAAACCTCTGGTGGCACGACGCTTTAACCACTCCCGGATTGCCTGAGCCGAATGGGTTCGGGCACGCTCCCTCGGTGGACGTCCGGCACGGGATCGCGCTTGCGGCTGCCTGTGCAGCGTGTGGTGAAGACATCATCGCGCGGGTCGCCGATGGAGGACGCGGCGATGCCGCCGCCCCCATCGATGCGCGGGCCGAACCGGTCGAACGACCGCTGCTCGAAGATGGGCGGCCCTGGGCCCTGGCCGTCGATGACGTGGGGGTCGTCGTCGCCGGTGAGTTTCAAAGCAACATCTTCGTCCTCGAGCTCGATGCGTCGGGGGGCCTGAATCCCGCTTTCGGACAGGGCGGGCTCGTCGCCATGGACTTGCGGGGTCCCTTCAGTCCCCAGCTTCCGGAACTCTCTCGCAACCACGACGAGGCTCGGGTCGTGAAGCTAACGCCCGATTTCGTCTACGTGGCCGGTCAGGGAGTCGGCTACGACCGCGGCCACCTGGGCAACATGGCAGTCGTCCGGCTCACGCGGACCGGGAACGTCGACTCGAGCTTCGGCCAGGAGGGCGTGGTGGTGGTCGAGGCTGGGGCATGGACGCGAGCCGAAGACCTCGTGCTCGACGATGCTGGCCGGCTGTACGTCGTCGGCACGCTGGAACTGCCGGTGAGCGGGCGCAGAGACTTCGTCATCCTCCGATTGCTGCCCGACGGACGACTCGACCCGAGTTTTGCTTCGCCCGGCCGACCGGTCGGCGTCGTGATCGACGTCGGTGACGATGACAACGGAGTCGTCGGAGCTCTCTTCGGCGACCGGTTGATCGTCGGGGGCGGCACCAACTTCACTCTGGTGCAGGTCGATGTGGACGGTCTCCGGCAGACCGACTTCGGCCGCGACGGCGTCTTCCGCCAAAGTCCCGGTCGCATGACGGCGGGCGCGGTCGTTCCCGAAGGCCTGATCGCCGCCGGTCTCGACCAGGTCAGCGCGGGAGGACCGTTCGTCAAGCTGGTTTGCTCGGGACCCGACGGCGACATCGTCGCGTGTCCCGGTGTCCCCGAAGTCACACGCATCCCCGTCCCCGGTCCGCCCGAGTCGATCCGCGCGGTCGTGCCCGAGCCGAGCGGAGCCCTCTCCATTTTGGTGACCATCGTCGAGGGCAACCGAGCCGCCCCCTTCGTGCTGCGATTGACGGCTGACGGCTCGCCCGATCCCGCACATGGCGTCGACGGCTGGCTCCGCTGGGACGTCCCGCTCGCGCGCTTAGAAGCCGCCGGTCCAGCGGCCTCCGGACGCTGTGGCGCGTGGACTGCCGACGGTCCGATATTCTGTGGTTACGGGGTGGCGCCGACGCTCACAAGGCCGGGAGCGGTCGTGGGACGCCCTGCGGCCCCCACACCGTAACCTGGACAAACGCGACAGGCAGTGCGAGGCACAAGGGTCGGGGCGGCGCGGGCCGTAAGCGAACCCATGAGAATCATTGACGGAGCGCGAGGTGAAGGCGGCGGTCAGGTTCTGCGTACGGCTCTGACCGCATCGCTCCTGCACGGCGAACCGATACGGATTCGCGACATTCGCGCCAACCGATCGAAGCCCGGATTGCTTCCCTCACACCTGGCGGCCGTCCGGGCGGCGGTCGAGATCTCGGGCGGACGCGTGAAGGGAGCCGAGCTTCGCTCGACCGAAGTCGAGTTTGCGCCGGGTCCGCTCCGTCCGGGCTCCTATCGGTTCGACATCGGCAGCGCCGGGAGTACGACTCTCCTGTTTCAGACGATCCTCCTGCCGATGCTTCAGGCCGACGGCGAGTTCGAACTCGTCTTCATCGGCGGGACCCACAACCCCAAGGCTCCGCCATTCGACTTTCTCGACCGGACCTACGTGCCCTTGCTGAGCAAGCTGGGAGCCGACGTCGAGGTCGAGCTGCTGCGTCCAGGGTTCGCTCCCAAAGGCGGGGGCGCGTTTCGTGCTCGCGTGCGCGGCGGTACGCTGAAGGGCGAGATCTGTCTCGAGGACCGGGGCGAGGTGCGGGCCACGCGAGTGCGGGCTCTCCTGTCCAAGCTGCCCGAGCACATCGCCGAGCGGGAGGTCGACCGGGTTCGGACCCGGCTGAGTCCGGCACCGACCGAAGTGCGGGTGGAGACGATCGCCAACGCCGCCGGACCGGGCAACGTGTTCATGATCGAGCTCGAGACGGACGTCCTCACCGAGGTCTTCACATCGTTCGGTCGCCGCCACACTTCCCCGGAGCACATTGCCGACGAGGCCTGGGCCGAATCCGTCTTCTACCTCGAGAGCCAGGCGGTCGTCGGGCCCCACCTCGCGGATCAGCTCGTGCCCATCTTGGCCCTGCTCGGCCGGGGGAGTTTCTTCACGGTGTATCCGACACTGCACACGCGGACTCAGGTCGACCTCGTGAACGAGCTCATGGACACCCCGCTTCGGGTCGAGGAAGTGAACGCGAAGACCTGGCGGATAGGCTGGCCGGCTGCGGTTGCTCTGACGAGGGCCGCGGGGTAGCAGGACCCATGAATCGGTCGGCCAGTCCCGAGCATGCGATCCACCCGCTGGTGGCCGCTCGGTGGAGCCCTCGGTCATTTTCCTCCAAGGCGGTCACCGTCCCCGAGCTGCGCGCCCTGCTCGAGGCCGCCCGCTGGGCCCCGTCGTCGCGAAACGAACAACCCTGGCGCTTCATCGTCGCCCGCCGGGAAGACTCGGCGGCGTTCGAGGCCGCCTTGGGATGCTTGAATGAAGGTAACCGTCGTTGGGCAGCGACAGCCGGAGCGCTCCTCGTTGCCATTACGAAAGACCGCTTCGAGTACAAGGATCGTCCGAACCCGCACGCCGACCACGACGGGGGGAGCGCCGTGGCCCAGCTGGCGCTGCAGGCCACTTCCCTCGAGCTCGGCGTCCACCAAATGGCCGGCTACGACGCCGAACTCGCCCGACAGACCTACGCCATTCCCGAGGGGTACCGCAGCGTCTGCATGATCGCCGTCGGACACGTAGCCCCTCCCGACCATCTCCCGTCGGATCTGCAGGCCCGGGAAGCGGCCCAGCGAACGCGCCGGCGGCAATCGGAGTTCGTCTTCGCCGAGACCTTCGGTCGGGCGTGGACCCCGAGCGAGGAAGAAGGCGCTACCGCGGTGCTGGATTTTTGGTTTGGGCCCCTCGATGACAATGGCCTGGCCGGCCCGGCCTTCTCCGGACGCTGGTGGAATGAAGACGAAGCGTTCGACGAGGAAGTACGAGTCCGCTTCGGCCCGGTCTACGAGGAACTCCGGCTGGGCGCGCACCACGAATGGCTGCACGGCGCACGAGGCCGGCTGGCCACGATCGTCTGCCTGGACCAGTTCACGCGAAACATGTTCCGGGGTACCGAGCGAGCCCACGAATCCGACGCTCGCGCGCTCGAGCTCGCCCTCGGCGCCATCGAGCTGGGCTTCGATCGTGCGCTGCCCACCGACATGCGGGTCTTCGCGTACCTGCCTTTGATGCACGCCGAAGACCTGGCGACCCAAGACGCTTGCTGCCGTCTCCTGAAGGACATGATGTCCGAGCTCGAAGGTGACGCTCGCGATCGGGTCGCGACGAACCACGACTTTGCCCTTCGGCATCGAGACGTGATCGCGCGGTTCGGTCGGTTTCCCCAGCGCAATGCCGCCCTGGGTCGCTCGACCACCCCGAGCGAGCAGGCCTATCTCGACTCCGGACCGTCTTTCTGAGGTCGCTTCCGGTCAGTGAATCCCGCGCATCATCTTGCGCAGGACGGGAGTGAGCACGACCAGCAACGTGCCGGTCACAACGGCCGCCGTGGTCAGGAGCAGGAAGAAACCAGGCAGCCCCGGAATGAGGTAGTCGAGCTCTCCATCTTTGAACTTGACGGAAACCGTGGCCACGACTCCCGCGCAGAGGTTGGAGAGGGCGAGCGAGAAGAACCACAGACCCATCATCAGCGACTGAAGCCGTACCGGCGAAAGCTTGGTGACCATCGAAAGACCGACCGGCGACAGGCACAGCTCCCCCCACGTCACGACGACATAGAAGACGAAGAGGTACATCGGACTGGCCAAGCCCCCATCCCGGGCCTGCATCGCCCCGAAAACCATCGCGATGAACGCGAGCCCGAGCAGATACTGGCCCGCAGCAAACTTCATGGGAGTCGACAGATCCCGATTCTGCTTCTCGAGGTAGAGCCAGATCGCGGCAAAGACCGGGGCGAAGAGGAGGATGGCCAACGGGTTGACCGACTGAAGGTACGACGCAGGAAACTCCCAACCTCCGATCATTCGATTGGTACTTTCCTTGGCGAAGACGTTCAGGGTGCTTCCAGCCTGCTCGAAAGCGCTCCAGAACGCGATGTTACCCAGAAATGCCAAGATGAATACGACGGCGAGCCGACTGCGTTCTTCCGACGCCTGGCGGCCCAAGAAAACGAAGACCGAGCCGAGAATGACCGCGGTGAAACTCAGTCCGAATCCGACCTGGCCCGCCGTGGTCGATGTGAGCGTGGAGAAGCCGGTCGCGATGGGACCGAGACCCCCGCCCGCATACAGGACCAGCGGCACGCCGGGAATTCCGACCAAGAGCGCGAGTAAGCCTACGAATCGCAAGGTGTCTCCTTGCGTCCACGAGATTCGAGGCGCATCGCCCACACCTTCGAGATACCGGTGGCGGAACGCATAGTAGAACGCCAGGCCCGCGACCATGCCCACCGCCGCGGAACCGAACCCCCAGTGCCACCCCACCTTCTCGCCCAAGGTTCCGGCGACCAGTGGACTGAAGAGCGCGCCGAGGTTGATGCCCATGTAGAAAATTGTGAAGCCAGAGTCTCGCCGCGGATCGTTTTCTCGGTACAGCTGTCCGACCATCACCGATACGCAGGGCTTGAAGAAGCCTGTCCCGATGATGATCAGCGCCAATCCAAAGAGAAACATCAGCAGTGCGCCCGGAGAAGACTGCATGCTGACGGCAACGCCGGGCGTGATGGAGAAGAGCTCGGTCAGCGCGAGGGCGACGTGCCCCAGGGCGATGATCGTGCCACCGACCAGGAGGGACCGGTGGGTACCAAAGAACTGGTCGGCGATCATGCCCCCGAAGATCGAGGTGACATAGACCATGAACGTATAGACGCCGTAGAGGAGGTAGGCATCTTCTTTCTCCCAACCGAATCCTGGGTTGTAGTTGGCTTCTCCACCCTCGAGTGTGCGGGCCGTGGAAGCGACGAGGTACAGAACCAGGAGAGCTCGCATTCCGTAGTAGGAAAAGCGCTCCCACATCTCGGTGATGAACAGGACCCAAAGCCCGGGTGGCTGTTTCGTCTCGAACGGCTCGCTGGGACCACCCCCCGAAGTTCGAGCGGTCTCGGTTTCGGCTACGAACGTCACTGCCAGGGGGTCCGTAAACCGGGCGGCCACAGGAGAGCAAGGTTCGACTGGGCCGGAGCCTCTGACGCGCTGCTCTCTCGGGGGAAGGTTCTTGACTGAGCGCGCGTCTTCCCGACGCTCGAAGTATGGCCTTGCCTTCGACCGCGGACCTCGCGCCGACTGACGCTCTGACCGAGCTTTCGCTCTACTTGCGTCCCCCGGGGGCTGGCGTCTACTCGGTCTCGACCGGCCGCGAGGAGATCGAGTCCGAGACTGTCGCCTACCTGGGCGGAACGACGAAGCCGTGGCGAGAGCATCTCGCCGCCTTGCTTGACCTGCGCGGCCGGGACCGCGTAGCGCTGCTCGCCATTCCCAGCGATGGCGGCGCGGGGATCGTTCGCGGCGCTGCCTGGGGTCCACAGGCGATCCGGCGAGTCTTCGGATCCGCTCCAACGTTCGACCTCGGTGATGTGTTCACCGTCCCCCACTTCATCGACGACGAGATGCTCAGTGCCGACCAGCGGGCCTCATCGCAGGATGCCCTCTACGCCGACCTCCCGGAGGCCGAGCGGCGCCCACTTCCCGTGAGTCCGCTGACCATGGCCGAGCGGGCACTTCGGCTGATCCATCACCTTCGACCGGATGTCCGCGTGCTGATCCTCGGCGGCGACCACACCGTCACGACCGCTCCCATAAGAACTCTTCTGTCGCCCGACCCGGCCGACAACCAGGACTGCGCCATCGTGCACTTCGACGCTCACACCGACCTGCTTCCCGAGCGCCTGGGCGTCCGCAACTGCTTTGCCACCTGGGCCTACCACGCCAACGTGCGCCTGGGAGGCGGCGAGCGGCTTCTGCAGCTGGGTATTCGGGCCTCGGGCCAGGGTCGCTCCCAATGGGAATCGCGACTCGGCGTCCGACAGGTCTGGGCCGAGGAAGCCCGGAGCATGTCGCCCGAGCAGCTGGCCGACGTGGTGATCGAGCACCTCGGACGGCTCGGAACGCGCCGGCTCTACCTGAGCAACGACATCGACGGCACGGACTCCTACTGGGCGTCGGCTTGCGGGACGCCGGAACCGGGTGGCCTCGAGCCGGATCAGGTCGAGACCGTCATCCGCCGCTTGAGCGAAATGGAGAGGGTCGAAGTTCTCGGCGCCGACATCGTGGAGGTTGCTCCCGGTCTCTCCTTGAATCCGGAGGCTTCGGAGCGGACCGTCGCCACGGCGGCCCGCTACGCCCGCGCGAGCCTGGAGCTCCTGGCCGCCGACCGTGACCGCAACTGACACTACCAGGACCCACGAGACGGTTCCGGTCGAAAACCCACCGGTAGGGTGAGAGTGAAGCAGGTTCCTCGGTCGGACTCACTGGCGACTTCGATCCGTCCCCCGTGGCGGCGCATCGCATTGGCCGCCGCGGCCAGACCGAAGCGGAAACGCACCTTGCGCTCACGCTCGTCGAATCCCGGTTCGAATAGGCGACGAAGTTCGTGGGGAGCGATCGCTCGCCCGTCGTCGCTGATCCGAATCTCGGCGATGGCATCGTGGGCTCGGGTTTCGATGCGGATGGTCCCCACCGGCTTGGCTCCCTGCTCCGCGGTCCGGAGAACCGCCATGAAGGCCTGGTTGAGCTCGCCGGGATGTCCCCAGACCTCGGGTAGATCGCCAACGCACCGCACGACATGGATTCCCTCTGGAGTCTGAGCCGAGAAGAGGGTGAGAATATTGTTCAGCACTTCGCCGAGATCGATCCGCTGATACTCAGCTCCATCCAGGACGGCGAATCGGCTCAGGCTCTGCGCGAGTTCGCCGATGCGGTCGAGAGCTTGACCGTTGGCATCGAGCGCGACCTGCCGAGCCCGGGCCTCTTTGGTCGAGAGTCCGCCCGGGACGCGCTCTTCGAGCCGCGACCAAAGTCGCTCGAGCAGCTGGAGATTGCTGCGAACCACGCCGAGAGGCGAGTTCAGCTCATGGGCGATGCCGGCCGCGAGATCGCCGACGACCGCGTACCGCTCGGCCTCCACGAGCTGGCTCTGCATCCGCTCCAGCTCCACGTACTTGAGACGGTGGATCTCGGCGTCCTTCTTCGCCGCTTCCAGCTCCATCTGGAACTCCAGGCGGGCAATGTTGCGCCGGCTGTTGCGTTCGGCGATGCGCTCTCGTTGCTGGTTCGCCCGACGCAGATGCTCGAGTGCAGAGGCGTGATCGCCCCGCTGCTCGGCCACGCGCGCCATGATCTCACGAGCCTCGAGTCCCCCGGAACCGGCGTTCGTCAACTCGGTCCCCGTGAAGGACCGGAGGACCGACTCGACCGCGTCCAGGTCGTTCCGGCGCAAATGGATTCGAGCCAGGCCCACGCGGGCTTCGACCCCCACCGACCCCTGGTAGTCGACGGGCAGCCGTTCGAGGCCAAACTCCAGACATCTCACCGCTTCGTCGAATCGACTCAATGCTTCGAAGCTGAGCCCCAGGTCGATCTCGGTGATCGAGCGCGGCAGAATGTCGTCCGTCTCCTGGGCCATCTCCCAGGTTCGCCGGGAGACCTCGTAGGCCTCGTCGGGTCGACTGTACTGCCTATGAAGACGCGTGAGGCGCCAGCTCACGCGGAAGACACCCACGGCATCGGGAATGCACTCGAAGATTTCGAGGGCCTTTCGACAGTACTCTAAGGCCGATGCTTCCTCTCCGATTGCCGCGTACACACCGGCCAGGCTGGAGAGAGCCCAAGCGGTGCGCGTTTCGTCCTCGAGTTCTTGCGCGAGCTCTAACGCTTTAAGCGCATGCTTGAGCGCCACCGAGTACTCGCCGAGCTGTTCGTGGAGGGTCGCGAGTCGGTCGAGCGCGGCCGCCATACCCCGACGGTCGTCGAGCGCTTCGAAGATCTCCTTCGCACGCTCCGCTAGAGTCTGGATGCCCGAAAAGTCGAGGTCCATGAAGCCCCGGAACGTCTGGTTGCGCAGCGCCCACCCGAGACCCGCAAGATAGCCACGGGACTCGGCCAGCTTCTCCGCTTCCCGAGAGAGTCGAAGGCTGCCTTCGCTGTCGTCGAGGCGGGTCGCGTACGCTAGGTCGTTGAGTCGATCGATTCGAATGGGGTCGTCCAGAGCCAGACCGCGGCACGCCTCGAGCGCGATTCGCAAGGGTCGAATGGTTCGATCAGCCTCGACGACGGCGTTCATCGGAGTCTCGTGCACTTCCTCAGAAGTTGGGCGCGTAGCCGAGAACGAACCGGAAAGTATCGAAGGTCGAGTTTTGCTCGAACGTCTCGTGGCCGAACGCGAAGAGCACTTGGAAGGACGCGTCGGGGTCATCGGTCGTACTGAGACCGAACCCGTACGACATGCGGAGCTTCTCGAATGCGAACTGGTCGAACTCCGGGCCAAAGACGTTACCCACCGACCAAAAGGCATTCCCGTCAATCGTCGCCCAGATGTCGTATCGGTACTCGAAGGCCGCTCCGGCGATCGAGTTACCGATCAGCCGCCCGGGAAGAAACCCTCCGAGGATCAAAGCGGTCTGTCCAGACGTGGGGAGTTCGGTGAACGGGACTTCGTCACGGCCGGTCTGAAACACGTTCCCGGCATACCCGGCCAACGAGAGAATCCGGTCCTTGCCGATGTCCAGATGGCCGGCGAGTCCGGCGCCCAAAAAGAACCACTCGCGTCGCTCGCGGTCGTTCAGATCGAAATTGTACGACACGATCCCGCGAGCTCCCACGCCGGTACCGTTTTCGCGGGTGTTTCGGCGGCTATCGATCCGCGCATCGAGGCGGTTCTTCAAAATGAAGTAGCCATCCAGTCCGGCCGGCTCTTCGTAGAATCCCAATTGGACGGCCTGATCGATCGACGGGTCGTCGTCTTGAAATGCCGTGTTCACGGTGTCGAACTGTGACTCCTCGATGTTGCTCTGGAAGAGTACTTCGCCCAAATCCAGGATGTTTTGGCGAAGACCCACCGAGCCGATGATCCGCCGCTGCTCGTATCGAGAGCGGTTATCGAACAACGAGTCGGGTCCCAGGCCGTGGAAGATGTTGTCGGGCCGGAGACTGAACGTGAAGCCGAGGTCGAGGCGAAGGTCGTCGGTGAGCTGCCAGCGATCGGAGAGCCCCGCGCGCCACCAACGACTTCCGCCGAAACCGAACTGCGCCCGAATGCTGTGCCCCTTCACCCACGCGTCGTTTGCGAAGACGAGGACGCCGATGCTGGGCCGGAAGTTGAAGTCGATGAAGGCCGTCGGCACTACGCCGACGTTGCGTTCTTCCCCGAACGTGAAGAAATCGATGACGAACGCAGACCAGTTGTTTCTTTCGGCGTTGGTCAAAAACCAGCCCACGGGTCGCCGAATGATGAACTCGAACGTGAAGTATACGGGGGAGAAAACCACGCGAGGAACCCAGAGCAGGCTCTCGCCAACGGTGGGCTTTTTCTCCCGTCGTCCATCGACGTCGACGGCATCGACGCGCTCGTACTCGCCCTCTTCATTCGGAGTGAGCGGCTCACCGATGGTCACACGCTCTTCCGCAAAGCCCACCGCGCTCGGAGAAACGGTGGAAGTGGTCACCGCGGCGGTCGACGTCGCGGATTGCCCGCGAGCTTCACCCAAGACGAGGAGGAGCCCCAACAAGGTCAACGGGACGATGCGATTCACAGGCGTGGCTCCTCACCGCCAGCGGCCGGGCGCTCCAGTCCGACCAGCATGAAGGAGCCGTTCCCAGCGCCGTACAGATGAATCCGCGCCGGGCCCGGGGCGTCGCGGCCCGCGCTACCCGCCTCGACATCGACGACCAGATAGCGCTGCCCGTCGGTCTCGACCTCGGGCAACCGAGCGCAGACATACGCATCGTCTTCTTTGCGTATTTCCAGCGAACGCGGGCGCCGACGACCCTCGACGTAGGCGCGGGCCGCATACTTCCGGGTCGCTATGTCGCGAATTTTGCTCCAGACGGCGACGTCCTGGAGACAGAGCTCAGAGCCACGGAGGTCGGGCCAGGTCAGCGGAGAAAGGCGCGTCAGATACCGCTCCAACATTTTCCGTCGTCGCACGGTCATGATTCGAATCATTTCGCTCTTCATGACCGGGTCCCGAACTCGGCCCCGCTCGACCAGTGCCTTTATGTGCGATGGCGTGAAGCGGGCGAGAATACGAGCCATCCAGGCGTAATCGGACTCGGTTGCTTCATCGAAGGCCGGGTTTGGGTAGCCCGGCTGCCACGGGTCGTAGCTGAACGGCTCAGCCCGGTAGTAGCCCAGGCGCACGCCAGCTTTCCCCATTTCCTTGTCGAACCACGGTCGATTCTGCAGCCCGAACGTCACGAAGTCGGAACTCATCTGCCCGAGATCGAAGTATCCGGCATGTCCCAGGCGCTGAGGGATCCCGTCCGGCCCCTGAATGATGCCAAAACCGTCCCCGAAGTCGATGCGGTAGTGTCGGGTGTAGCCGAGCTCTCCATCGCCGACCTGCATCCAGGCCAGCATCGTATTCTCTTGCCGCGTATCGACGTGGTCGAACCAGGCGGCCAGCAGCCGCATGCCCCGGTTCGAGCGGCGATGCTCGTGAGGAATGGTGTCGTTGGGATCGTCTTTCCGCACGCCTTCGTATCGCCACGGTCCGATGGGCCGCCCCGGGATGAACTCGGACACCGAGACGCGAAACAGACCGGGCGAGACCTCGGTGGCCTTGGACATGATCTGGTCGATGGTTTCCTGGGTCAGCGGCTCCACGGTACCGTTCGTCCGCTTCACCTCTGCCCCCTCCTTCAGACGCATCTGGTCCTTGCGAATGAAGACGACCCGGTTGCATGGCACCCAATACCCGGCGGCATGGAACATCGCGGCACCAATGACGTCGGAGGCGGTCGCCCGCTCCGGTTGCAGGGTGCCGTCGACCTTGACCAGCTGCCGAACGCCAGAACCATCCTTGACCTGGAACCCCGGATTCGACCCGTCTGGCTTCCCACCGACGACGACCCAAGGGAGCTTTGGCTCATCGTTCGCGTCAGGGCAGGCTCCTCGATGGACCTCCTCGGGAGACAGTACGCGCGCGCTCATGCGATTCATGAACCAGGACGAGTTGGGTACTTCGTCCAGTGCGTTGACATCGAGCGCGTCCGACTTGACCGGAAAAGTCCAAAATCGGGCCAAGGGTCGGAAGGAACTGTAGTTCGCTCCATCCCAGATGAAGGGCGAATAGAAACTCTCTGGCGGCTTCGCGTACGGACGACGGTCGTCGAGCTCCGTGAGCGGCGCTTCCGGAGGAAATCGGCGCACATTGGATGTCGCGCAACCGGCTGCGACCAGTCCTACGAGCGCTCCTCGAAGCATGACTTTCATGGAGCCGCGGCCTCGCCTTCCTCGAGCTGCTGCTTGATTCTGCGCATCGGATCTTGTTCGCGCAGGATCAGCTGAGCGCATACGATCCATAATATGATGAGCACGATGTTCGATAGGGCAAAGTTTCGAACCCCCCAACCCATCAAGCCGGCACCCAGGTAGACGAGCACGGCCGAAGCGACGTCGCCCATCCGGACGAAAAAGGTGTCGACCGCCTGCTTTGCATTGTACTTCATCTCCGTGGTCGTCGGCAGCCAGAGCATGTTGCGGACGGTGTTGTTGATCGAGTAGTCAGTGGCATTTTCCGCGGTCTTGCCGATACGAACCACCCACAGTGCGGGCAGGATGGCGATGGCCGTTGCATCGAGCAAAGCGATCACCGGTAGGATCATGAACGTCACCGGGAGCCCGGCATACCGAACCAAGCGGGACACGACGAACATCTGCAGGAGCAGGCCAAGAAGATTCACGACGGAGAAGAAGTCGCCATAGAACTGACCGATGTACTCCCCGACGGTGAGCCCACCGAGCTCACCGAGCGCTTCGAGTCGCTTCGCCTCGGCCGGCACCAGCTTTGAAAGAATGTACTCTCCATTCGTGTTCACCCAGGTGAAAATGAGCGAGAAAGCGGCCAGATAGGCGAGATACCGGTACTTGAAGACCATCTGAAATGGCTTCGGAGGCGGCTTCTTCAAAGTCGTTGTCGCCGAAGGCACAGATGCTGAGACGGAATCGGCGGTCGACTCACGTCGATGTACGATCTGGATCAGAAACGCGAAGACTCCGAGGAGCATCGCCGCAACCAGCAGAAGAAAGTACAGGACGCCCTCGCCGATGTATTCCTTGTTGCGAATGATCTGACTGGAAGCAAAGGAGCCGAACCACGCCCCCACCGAGGCCCCGATGCCCACCATCGGAAACAGACGCTTGCCCTGGTCCTCGGTGTACACGTCGTTGGCGAAGGCCCAGAACTGGGCCACGACCATCATGTTGAACACTCCGACCCACACGTAGAAGACCAGTCCGATGTTCTCCCGCACGATCGCGAGGCCGCTGGCCAGATAGAAAAGGACGAGGTGGGAGGCGAAGAACAGAGTCACGCCCACGACCAAGCGATTGCGGGGTACGCGGGCGGCAAATCGGCTGTAGGCGGGGACGGCGAACAGCAGGGCGACGGCCATGACGGCCGCCATGTAACTCTTGTATTCGGCGCCCGAACGCAGAACGAGGATGAAGGCCTCTCGCACCGGTTTGATCACGTAGTACGCGGTCAAGAGCACGAAGATGGCCCCGGTGAGGAGAAGGGCGGTGGCGCCCTCCCCCCTTCGAACCTCCGTGAAAACACTGAGTAGCCGCTCGACGGACGACCGTCGCTCTGGTTCCGCCGTCGCCACACCCGACCCGCTCCGAGTCATTGTCCGGAGCGAGAGGCAAGGCAAGCGGCCCTTCTTCTTTATGGAGCGAGCGTTACGCGTGCCGAGGGTCGGTTACGCTCCTGTAAACACGATAACCCCAACAACGACGACGACCGACGGAGGAATCGGGCGTCTCGCCTCGGATTCGGCTTGGCACGCCCATTGCGCAAGCCGGGTGCGTCATGTGCCTCGGCATCCCCATGCAGGTCGTTGAGCTCAGCGGCTTCAATGCACGGTGCGAAGCGGAAGGCATCGAGCGCTCGGTGAGCCTCTTCATGCTCCAGGGCGAGGACATCACCGTGGGGGATCACGTCCTCGTCCACGTGGGATACGCGATCCAGAAGCTGGAGGCCGAAGACGCCGCCGAGCGCTGGGCGCTGCTGCACGAGGCTCTGACCCGAGAAGACGTCGGAGGTTGACTCATGTCGAAGCGCACCTGGTTGGACAAAGTGAGAGAGACGAACCTGGAGCGCCCGGTCAGGGTCATGAACGTGTGCGGAGGTCACGAGCGTTCGATCAGCAAGGCCGGGCTCCGCGGAACCTTGCCGGCTGGCCTCGAGCTCATCCCCGGTCCCGGATGCCCCGTTTGTGTTTGTCCCGAGGAAGACATCTTCCTCGCCATCCAGATCGCGCTGCGAACGACAGCGACGGTGGTCGCCTTCGGAGACATGCTGCGGGTCCCCTGCAACGTGGCCAAGGGCGAAGTCCGGACTCTCGAGGAGGCACGCGCCCACGGCGGCGACATCCGGCCCGTCGCCTCGCCGCAGCAAGCCTGGACGATCGCGGCCGAAGATCCAGACCGTACCGTCGTGTTCTTTGCCGCGGGTTTCGAGACGACGATGGCCCCGGTCGCCGCCCGAATCGTCCAGGGCCTGCCGCGGAACCTGTTTTTGCTCGTCTCCGGACGTCTGACCTGGCCGGCGGTCGCCCTCCTTCTGGAGAGTGACGACCCAGGCTTCGAAGCCCTGATCGCACCCGGACACGTCTCGACGGTCATGGGCCCAGAGGAATGGGCCTTCGTGCCCGAGCGGTACGGAATTCCCACCGCCGTCGCCGGCTTCGAAGCGCGCGACATCCTCGTGGCCCTGCACTCGGTGCTGCAGCAGCTGCGACGCCGCGAGGTCCGGCTGGACAACTGCTATCCGCGTGCCGTGCGCGCGGGAGGCAATCCACTCGCCCGGCAGATGCTGGACGCGGTCTTCGAAGTGGTCGACGCGCCTTGGCGGGGACTGGGGACGATCCCCAAGTCCGGGTACCAGCTGCGAGGGGCGTACGCCGAACACGACGCACGTCTGCGCTATGCGGACCTCGCCGACGACAGTCGACGACGCGTGGGACGCATGCCGGCGGGCTGCGCGTGCGCTCGAGTGGTCCTGGGGAAGATCTATCCGGACCAGTGCAAGCTGTTCGGCAAGGCCTGCGATCCGCGAAATCCCGTGGGACCGTGCATGGTCTCCGACGAGGGCGCATGCCGGATCTGGTGGACCGCTGGGGTCCGTTCGCACCCGGCGCACGAGCCGTCCCCGGCGCCCGCGCTGGGCCGGCCGTGATCCACGACGCACGCATCACCTTGGCCCACGGCAACGGCGGCCGTCGCACCCGCGAGTTGATCGAAGAGGTCTTCGCCGCCGAACTCGACGACCCCGACCTCGACGTCACGACCGATGCCGCTCACCTGCCCCGTCTCGGGCCGGATCTCGCGGTATCCACCGATGGCTTCGTCGTGCAGCCTCTGGAGTTCCCCGGCGGATCGATCGGAACCCTGGCCGTGCACGGAACCGTCAACGACCTCGCGGTAGCCGGCGCCGAGCCTCGCTACCTCACGCTGGGGGCCATCATCGAAGAGGGACTCGAGACCGCCCAGCTCGTACGCATCGCCGCGAGCGCGGCCGCGAGCGCCCGCAGCTGTGGGGTGCGGATCGTTGCCGGCGACACGAAAGTCGTTCCCCGCGGCCACGGCGGCGGCCTCTATCTCACCACGACCGGGATCGGCGTGGTGAGAGCGCCCCGTCTCGGTCGACCGCAAGTCCGTCCGGGCGACGTCATCCTCGTCAGCGGTCCGGTGGGTGACCACGGCGTGGCCGTCCTCCTCGCCCGCGACGACTTCGACCTGCGCGGCTCGGTCGCGTCCGACTGTGCGTCCGTCCTTGAGTTGGCTCGCGCCGCGTGGGTGCTCGACGGCGTGCGCTTCCTCCGCGACCCGACCCGGGGCGGCCTGGCCACGGTCGCTCACGAACTGGCCGCGGCGGCGTCCTGCACCGTGCTCCTGAATGAGGAGACCCTGCCCGTTCGTTCGTCGGTCCGGTCCTTCTGCGACATCCTGGGGTTCGATCCGCTGTACCTGGCGTGTGAGGGCCGCGTGGTCGCCGCGGTCGATGCCGGCCAGGCGAACGGCCTCCTCGCAGCGTGGCGCGGGCTACCCGGCGGAGAAGAGACGGCCGTCATCGGGAGAGTGGAGACCGGCCCCGCGCGGGCGGAGCTCGCCACCGAGCTCGGTGGACTCCGTCTGTTGCCCGAACTGGAGGACGACCCTCTCCCTCGCATCTGCTGACTTTCGCGCTCATGCCCGCTATGGGCGAAGACATGTCGGCACGCACGATGCAGCTCAGCGACGACGTTCGCGACTATCTCCTGAAGGCGACGGGTCGCGAGTCCGACGCGCTCCGGGCCATTCGCGATGCGACGTCTTCGATGCGTGGCGCGGTCATGCTCACATCGCCTGAGCAGGCCCAGTTTCTCGGTCTACTCATCGAGCTCGTGTCCGCGCGTCGAGCACTGGAGGTCGGCGTGTTCACGGGATACAGCGCCGCCGCCGTCGCCGAAGCGCTCCCCCCCGACGGGAAGCTGGTCGCCTGCGAGCTGAGCGAGGAGTATGCGTCCATCGCGCGGACTCATCTGGAAGCCCACGGCTTAGCCGACAAGGTCGACATCCTGGTAGGTCCGGCCGGGGCAACGCTCGGCGCTCTCATCGGTGCGGACGAGGCCGGGACTTTCGACTTCGCGTACGTCGACGCCGATAAGGAGAACTACGATCTCTACTTCGAGCGGTGTTTGGAGTTGGTTCGTCCCGGGGGACTCATCGCCATCGACAACGTGCTTTGGGGGGGCTCGGTCGCCGACCCCGACGACCAGCGCGACACCACCCGGGCAATTCGGGCGCTCAACGAGAAGATCGGCCGCGATACGAGGGTTACCGTCAGCCTGGTCACCATCGGCGACGGCCTCTTGCTCTGCCGGAAGCGCTGACGCCGTCAGAAGCGAAAGTAGACGTCGAGCTCGATAAACGGAACCTTCCCGGGAACCATGATGTTCACGAACGGAACGTTGAAGTTGCCGTAGCCGCCGCCGAGCATGAGGTTCGCGCGCTTCCAGGACACGATGTAGCCGCCGGAGACGGCAAAGTCGCCGGCCACCGCCGCCTCCGTGGCACCGCCGCCTCTGACCTGGATTCGGTCTCCCTCGTCCGTGTTGAGATTGATGGTGAAGGCAGCCTGCGCGTCCTGATACATCAGGACGCGAACGCGGAGCCAGGCGGCGGTGCTACCGCTGAGCTGCCAGTAGAGGCTCGCGATTCCCTGGAGGTTGTTGGACACCGCAACCTGATCGAGGTCGCCGTCCCCGAACCGAGCAGCATCGGAAATGCCGATGGTGTTGCTCTCGGAACCTTCCTCGAAGGCCTCGTCGCCCGCCACCTGGACGACGGTGGCGATGAAGTTCGCCGAAAGCGATAGGCGGTCCGAGATGCCCCACGTCGCCGCCAGCTCGAAGGGCAAGAACCACACGTTGGAGGCGGCGATGCTGTCGGTGAGCCGCTTCGTGTTCATGAGCGTTGCGCCGAACCCACCGGCCAACGAGAAGTGCTCGAACTTGAGCGGCTCTATCTTGACGTGCCCATTCGGCGCGGCGATCAGCCAGAGGAGAGGCTGGACGCCCACGTCCAACCACTCGAGCGCCCCGTACTCGAAAGTTCCCAGACCGAACTGCCACTGACCCTCGTCGAGCGTGTACGCCGTGAAGGCCGTGATCTCCCTGGTCGAATGATCGGTTCGCAGCTCGCCGGCAACAGCCCTTGGCGCGGCAGCCATCAGAAGCGCGCTCAGAATGAGAAGGTCAAATCGTCGAGTTGACAAGACCCCGCCCCCAGATCGCATGCCCACCGGCCAACCGCATCGATCACTCCCAGTCGCTCTGTCCCGAGCTGGGCGACTCCGTCACCTGAAGTGGTAGAAAACCGAATCTGCACGTCGCCGGTTCCCGGTTCGAAGCGGATGTCGGCGATGCCGGCTCCCTGCACATCGCCCAGCCAGCGCGCGCCGAACTCCAGTCGAACCCAACCGCGGATGTCCCGGAACCGACGGAAGCGTTCCGGCGCCTCCATGCGAAATGCTCCAGTGAGCTCGACGTCGTCGTCGCCGACCCGCACCGGACAGTCCTGTGCGAGGCCCCACACGACGGGACCGAAGCCGCGGAGCGTGAATTCGGTGATCACCCGCAGCCGACCATCTCCGGGGCATCCGAGGTTCGCTTCGATCGTGCCCACCTTCGCCCCTTGACCGCCGCTCCCGAACTCCACCTCGCCTTCGCCGTCTTCGTCGAAGTCCGCAACCTCGGCGAAGTCGGAGAGAGCGCCCAGGATCCGCGCGAGCCCCAGGCACCGGATACAGCCCTCTTGGTCAGGGGGACAGCTGGTGAGACCCTCTTCCGTCCAGCCACAGAATTCGGCGTACTGGCCGACCTGTTCGACCGCGGCGTCGACGGCGTCCGCCCCCACCAGATCGGACAATACGAGGGTGGGATTGTCGTAGGCGTCCCACACCACCTCGGTCGGCGGCGGGTCCTCGAAGTCCAGGTCGACGCCGCATGTCGTAAGGCAAAGCCCCAACACGGCGGTGGGCAACACCCTCAAGACTGTGGGATCCTTCACGGGTACGTCCGTCTACTCTGGTCTCGGTTAAACCGGCAACCGGAGAGGTTCGGCGGTGAGGGTTGCCTCGACGGTCGCCCCCCGGCAGCGTGGCCTCGGGGCCCCCGAGTCGCCCGCCCGAACCGCCGCGCTCCCGCGCCCGAACGATCGATGCAAAACCCCATATCTGAAACCAAACCCGCGACCCGCTGGCTCACCATCCATCCGCCGGTCTTCATTCCCTCCGTCGTGCTGCTCGTGGGTTTCATCGGCTTTGGAGTCTTGGCCACGGAGACGGCGGAAGCCACCCTGAAGCCCCTCCTGAACGCGGTCACGACGAACTTCGGTTGGCTCTACGTGGGCTCTGTCTCCGTCTTCATTGGCTTTGCGGTCTTCCTGGCCCTGAGCCCCTATGGACGGATCCGCTTGGGCACCGACGACGACCGCCCCCAGTTTTCCCTCCTCACCTGGTTTTCGATGCTCTTCAGCGCCGGCATGGGGATAGGGCTCGTGTTCTTCGGCGTCGCCGAGCCCATTCAGCACTATGCCCACCCTCCCTCGGGCGAGGGTCAAACGCTGGCCGCAGCGCAAGCCGCTCTGCCGCTCACCCTCTTTCACTGGGGCATCCATGCCTGGGCCATCTACGTCGTCATGGGCCTCTCGATCGCCTACTTCTCGTTTCGATGCGGACTCCCCTTGGCCCTGCGGTCCTGTTTCGCCCCGCTCCTCGGAGACCGGATCCACGGGTGGATGGGCGATCTGATCGACATCGGTGCCGTCTTCGGAACGCTCTTCGGTCTGGCGACTTCCCTCGGACTGGGCGCGATGCAGGTCAGCGCCGGATTCCATCATCTCTTCGGAACCGAGCACTCGACCCAGACCCAGTTGCTCCTGATCGCGTTCATCACTTTGGCGGCCACGATATCGCTCGTCTCCGGTGTCCATCGCGGCATTCGTCGTCTGAGCGAGCTCAACCTCATCCTGGCTGGGCTTCTGCTGGTGTTCGTCTTCTTCAGTGGACCGACGCTCTTCATTCTCGACGCTGGGCTGCAAAACGTCGGTAGCTACGTCGCCGTCGTCTTTCAGCGAGGCCTGCAGCTCGGCCCGATGGATCCGGACGAGTCGGAGTGGATCCGGTCTTGGACGGTCTTCTATTGGGGCTGGTGGATCGCATGGTCGCCCTTCGTCGGGATGTTCGTCGCTCGCATTTCCCGAGGACGAACGATCCGCGAGTTCGTCGCCGGCGTCCTCCTGGCACCGACCATCTTGACCTTCGTTTGGTTCTCCGTGTTCGGGGACACCGCGCTCTATCTGGAGCGCTTTACCGACGCCGACATCACCGCTGCCGTCGACGCGGATCTCTCGACCGCGATCTACGTCGTCCTGGCCGAGCTGCCCTTGGGCAGCGTGACCGCTCTGCTCGCCGCGCTGGTGGTGTCGGTATTTTTCGTGACCTCGTCCGACTCGGCATCCTTCGTCGTCGACATGCTCACGTCGGGCGGGCATCCCAATCCACCGGTCTGGCAGCGCGTCTTCTGGGCCACGGCCGAAGGCGCATGCGCTGCCGTCTTGCTCTACGCCGGCGGCAAACAGGCGCTGACCGCGCTACAGGCAGCCGCGATCAGCATCGGTCTTCCTTTTTGCATCGTGCTGCTGGGCATGATCGCCAGCCTCCTGATCGCCCTACCCCGCGACTCCGCCGTCACTGCTCCTGGTAGCGCGGCAAAAGCCGGACCTGCTGCCCGTCTTGAATCCGACTGACTCCGGCGATCACCAGCAGCTGCCCATCGTCGAGCCCCTCGGTTACCTCGAGGCCGAGCTCGGAAAACTCTCCGACCTCGACCGGCCGCCGCCTGACGATCCCGAGTTCGTCCTGCTGAGCCTCTACCACGAACACGATCGATCCGCCCCGGTCGGCCCGGACCGCGAAGGGCGGGACGAACACGCTCTCGGTGTCCCCCTGCTCGAAGCGGATCGTCACCTCGGCCGCCATGCCGGGACGGAGCTGCGGTGGATTGTCGGCCAGGCGGATGGTCGCCGGAAAGGCCGCCGAGCCGCGGACGGTGGCGACACCGACTTCCTCGACGACGCCGGCGAACGTCCGGCCCTTGATGGCGTCGAAGGAGACCTCGACCTTCTGGCCGCGGTTCACGCGGGAGATCAGGACTTCGGGGATTGAGACCTGCACTTCGGGATTGGAGCCCGCGGTAAGCATCACGATCTCCTGGCCGGCGGTGACGTTCTCGTTGACCTCGACGTCGACGCTCGCGATGGACCCCGACTCGGGCGCCAAAAGCCGCGTGTACTGCAGCTGTCGGCGGGCGAGCTGAAGCTGTTTCTGGGCGGAGTTGACGGAAGCTCGACCGCCCTCGGCCGCCGCCCTCGCCGAGTCGAGGTCGCTCTTGGTCGCGTTTTCACTCTCGTAAAGGGTCCGCGTGCGCTCGTAAGCGGCGCGGGCATTCCGCTCCTGCGCCTGGGCCTGGATGAGCGCGGCCCGGCTCTGCTCCACCTGAAGCTCGAAGTCCGATGGGTCGAGCTCGGCGATCAATTGACCCTTGTCAACCTGGTCACCGACGCGGACGGGAAGGGCCGACACGGTGCCGCCGACCTTGAAGCTCAGGCGAGCCTCGGTGTCGGCCCGCGCTTCACCGGAAAAGACGCGGGCGCGCCCTCCTCCGGTGCTCAGGACCTCCATGTAGCGGACGGGCCGAATCACTTCGGCCGGCGGCTCCTCTTCGGTTTGACAGCTCGCGGCGAGCCAGACGCTGGGCAGAACGAGTAGGGCCTTCGACTTATACATTGGGGGTCCTCAAGCGGTACGGCCCAGATCCGGCGGGATCGAGACGCGAAAGAAGATGCTGTACAGTACGGGAACGACGCCGAGCGTGAGCACGGTCGCGAACGCGAGACCGAAGATGATGGCGATCGCCATCGGCTCCCACATCGGCCCCCCGCCTAGCCACAGCGGAATCAGTCCGCCGATCGTGGTGGCCGTCGTCAGCAGGATGGGGCGGAGCCGGCGGGTCGCCGCTTCGACGATCGCGACCGGAGGGTCCAGTCCGTTGTCGCGAATCTCGAGGTCGATCCGCTCGATCAAAACGATCGCGTTGTTGATGACGATTCCAGCCAGGGAAATCACGCCGAGGAGCGTCATGAAGCCGAAATACGACCCGGTGCCCAGCAGGCCCAAGATGACGCCAACGAGCCCCAAGGGGATGGTCAAAAGGATGATGGCCGGCCGGCGAATGGAATTGAACTGACCGACCAGCAGCAAAACGATGATGAACATGGCGATCGGCAGCTTGGCGGTGATGGAGGCGTTGGCTTTGCCGGATGACTCGACTTCGCCGCCCAGCCCATACTTGTAACCCACACCCCACTGGGCTTGATTCGGTTTCAGCCAAGTTTCCTCGAACGCTTGGGCCACGGCGATGGGCGTCAGCGAGACTCCATCAGCCACGAATGCGCGCAGAGTTACCGTCTTGAGACCGTCGCGGCGGAGGATCTTGGCCGGTTGAAACTCTACCTCCACGTCGGCCACCTGCTTGAGAGGTACGGGTCGGCCGGTCGTTTGGGAGAAGATGTTGAGAGTCTCGAGCTTCCCGACATCTTGCCGGTCAGCCGCCGTAGAACGCAAGATGACCGGGATGAGGTCGTCTGACTCTCGATACTCGGTGGTTTCGATCCCGGACAACGCACCTTGCAGCGAAATCGCGACGTCCTCGTTGGTGAGCCCCGCCCGCCGCGCTCGGGCTTGATTGACGGCAACTTCGAGCTTCTTCGTGCGTTGACCCCAATCATCGCGAACGTTCTTCACCGGGTGGTTGGCGGTCAGCTCCTGACGAGCTTCATCGACGATGTCGAAGAGGAGGTCTTCGTCCTTGCCGGACAGACGGATTTCGATCGGGGCTTCGTTGGGGGGGCCCAAAGGCAGGAACTTGACGTCGACGACAGCATCGGGCGCGACCTCGAGCCCGACCTGCTCGATTTCCTGCATGAGGACGTTCAGATCGTCCCGTGTTGCATCCAGGCGTCCGTTGACCACGAGCATCGCGTACTCCGGCCGGGCGGGCTTGGGGTTGAACGAAAGGATGAAGCGAGGCGCGCTCTCGCCGATGAAGGTCATCCACGTCGTGATCAACTGGCCCCCATCAGCCGGACCAGCCTCCCGTTTTCCGCCCTGGCGATACTCGTCGAGCAGGGCTTCGATCCGCTCCGCGGCCGCCGCCGTCTGCCCGATGCGAGTGCCGACCGGAAGCTCGAGCTCGACGGTGAAGATGGGCTTGTCGTTGGGAGGAAAGAAGATCTGCGGGAGGTATCCGGCGAGGTTCATCACCCCAATGAAAATCGCCGCCACCACGCCGAGCGAAAGCCATCGAAAGCGCAGCCCCAGGGAGAGTGCCCGTCGATAGGCGGCGTAGAAACCTCCGCTGCGGTCATCGCTCGCGCCCTTCTTGGGGCGCAGGAGCGCAACGGAGAGCAGGGGAATCATCGTCAAGGAGAGCAGCCAAGAACACAGCAGCGTGATGGTCACGACCTTGAACAGCGGGGCGGTATACTCGCCGGTGGTCGACTCGGCCAAGAAGATGGGCAGAAAAGCGGCGGCGGTGGTGAGCGAAGAGGTCAAGAGCGGGACCCGGAGCTCTTTGGCCGAATCGAGAGCGGCTCGTCGGGCCGTCTTCCCCTCGTTCATCAGGACCATGATGGACTCCGACATGACGATCGAGTTGTCGACCAGCATGCCGAGAGCGATGATCAGAGAGGCCAACGACATCTGATCCAGACCGATCCCGAACATCGACATGACGAGCAGGCTCGAAACGATAGCCATGGGGATCAAAGATGCGACGACGAAGCCGGTCCTCAAACCCAGACTCACGAGCATGACTGCCAAGACGATGAGGACAGCCTGAAGCAGGTTGTTCGTGAATTCGGAGACCTTCTTGTTTACGAAATACGGCTGGAAGGCGACGAACTCGAATTCGAGGCCGATGGGATAGTACCCCTGCAGACGCGTGACCGTGGCCTGCACCGCGTCACCCATGTCGATGATGTTCCCGCCTTCGCGAAGACTGAGAGCGAGACCCAGCGCAGGGACCCCGCTGGAACGCATGAAGGCCTCAGGTGGATCGGGGTAGCCTCGTTCGACGCTCGTGATGTCGCCGAGCTCCAGAAGGTCGGTCACCCCGGGCAGCTGAACGATCGTGCGCCGGAGGTCGTCGACGGAATCGAAGTTCCCCGTCGGCTCCAGGACGATTCGTTCCATGTCCTCATCGATCGCGCCGCCGGGAATGATGATGTTTCGACTTTCGAGGAGCCCCACCAACTGCAGAGGAGACACGCCCATCTCGGCGAGCTGAGAGTCGTCGTACTCGACGAATACGCGTTCGTCCTGAAGACCGATGATCTCGACCTTGGCGACTTCGTCGATCAAGAGGAGCTCATCGCGAACATCTTTCGCTACGTCCTCGAGCTCGGCGTAGGAGTATCCATCTCCGGTCAGGGCGACGATCGTGCCGAAGACGTCGCCGTATTCGTCGTTGACGAAGGGGCCCTGAACGCCATCCGGGAGCTGTGGCCGCGCTGCGTCGACCTTTCGGCGCAGGCTGTCCCAGATGGGTCGCATCTCCGTGTAGGTCTCGAGGATGTTGACCGTGATCAGGGAGAATCCGGTCTTGGACTCGCTCTCGATGAAGTCGATCTCGGGCATCTCGCGAATCGCCTCTTCCAGTTTGTCTGTGACGAGCTCCTCCATGCGGCGCGGGCTGGCGCCGGGAAAGAAGGTCATGACGGTGGCGGCCCGGACGATGAACCCAGGGTCCTCGGCTCGGGGCAGCTCGAAGTAGGCCCCCACGCCCGCCAGCAGAATGATGACGAGCGAGACGGCCGTGATTCGATTCTTGTCGATCGCGATTTCGGTGATGTTCATCGGCAGGCCTGGCCGCGGCGGAAGCTAGCATGAGGTCTCCGCCACCGCCGCTGAGTCGTTTCCAGCCAGCTACACCGCCCTGACCCTTCCGTCCGATCGCGGTAACACCCAAACCGCCCATGGCGACGGTATGGTATGCAAAGGGCCCGTTCTTCTTGACGAACTCACCGGCACGCCCTTTGCGCAGGCGCTCGTCACCATGCGGTGGCCCTCCTTTGCGCTGCTCCTGTTGGCAGCGGTCGCCTGCAACGACGCCGAACCGGGCCCGGAAGGACCGGAAGGGCCGGTCGGTCCGCCGGGACCCGAGGGTACCGAGGGACCGGAAGGCCCCTTCGGCCCCCCAGGCCCCAAAGGAGACCCCGGAGACAAGGGCGTCCAGGGCGACCCGGGGGTGAAAGGCGACCCGGGAGCCCCGGGGGGCGGATTCCGCCTCACCGACACCGGATTTCAGCTCTCGCTCTCCGAAGTCGCGGTGGATGACGACGTCGTCAGCGTGGTCGTCACCATCCAGGACGCGGCGGGACGCGGCCTGGACCGCGAAGGCAGCGACACGGTCGGCCGGGTCAGTGCGAACTACGTCCTCGCCTTTCTGGAGGAAGACGAAGACGGCAGACCCATCCATTACACGGCCTACACGACCCGCACCGTGACCGGCGGCAACGGGAACATGGAAACCCAAGCGACCGCGGAGAACGACGGCACCTATGAGCCCCTCGACTTCGGCGTGTATCGCTACACGTTTCGCACGCCGATCACCGGCGCCGACCCAGCCAAGACCCACACCATCGCCGTCTACGCCACGCGGGACTTCGATGACGGGACGCCGCGACGGGTCGCCAATGCGGAGATCGACTTCCGTCCGGACGGAATGGCCAACCTGAAGGATCGGGAGACGGTCACCGACGCGTCGTGCAACACCTGCCACGCCGAGCTCGCCTACCACGGCGGCTCCCGGCGGGACGTGAAGCTCTGCCGAACCTGCCACTCTCCGCAGACCGTCGATCCCGACTCGGAGAACACGACCGACTTCCGGGTCATGATCCACAGGATCCACGAGGGGGCAGGCCTGCCCTCGGTGCAGGCCGGTGAGCCGTACTTCTTCATCGGGTTCGGAGGCCGCATCATCGATTTCTCGACGGTAAGGTTCCCGCAGGAAACCAACCGCTGCGACTCCTGCCATCAGGGCGACGACGCAGACTTCTACGAGCTACCGTCGGAAGAAGCGTGCGTCTCATGTCACGACGACCTCGACCTGGAGAACGGGTCCAATCACCCGGCGGTGGGCACCGGCTCCGACTGCAGTCTTTGCCACGCACCGGGCGCCGCGATCCCGGTCGCGGCTCGACACGAGGTCGGTGCCGTCGACCCGAACGCCCCCGTCGTCGAAATCGAGATCGTCGACATCCGAGACACGGCGCCGACCAACACCCCCACGGTGCGATTCCGCGTGCGCGTCGACGGCGCTCCCCGGGACATCGTGTCGGAGCCCCTCGGCGGAATGGCGGCCACCCTGGCCGGCCCCAACTCCGACTTCGCGGGATACGACTCGGCCCGCATCCAGGGCAACAATGCCGTGGGTACGCTCTCCACCGTCGACCCGGCCGCCGGAGAATTCGACTACCTGTTCCCCGCCGAGGCCGCGATTCCGGCCGACGCCGAGGGCAGCAGCACGGTCGGCCTCGAAGGCTACGTCAACTTCGATGACGCGCGAATCTCCGCGTTCAGCCCGGTGGCGGCCTTTGCCACGACCGCGACCGACGCCGTTCCTCGGTTGAGCATCGCCGACAGCAGCGGATGCAATCAGTGCCACGCCGATCTCGCGGCCCACGGCGGCCAGCGCAAGAATCCCGACTACTGCACCACCTGCCACAACCCGAACAAGACGGGCGTGGAGCGCTTCGCTCGGCGCGAAGGCTCGACCGCCGAGATCCCGACGGTCGACTTCAAGGTCATGATCCACAAGATTCACATGGGAACGCAGCTAACCCAGCAGCCGTACATCCTCGGCGGCTTCCCTCCGCCCAGCGCGGACAATCCGGACGGCAATCCCATCGATTTCGGTCAAGTGCGCTATCCGGCGAACGTGGGTACCTGCTCCGCGTGCCATCTCGATGGGACGTATGCGCTACCGCCGATGCAGGCTTCCTTGCCGGTCGTGCTCGATACGCGGACCTGCACCGAACCGCCCGAGCAGGACACCAACGACTACTGCGACGACCCGTTCTGGGAGGTGAGCACAACTCGTCTTGTTCCGCCGGCCTCGGCGATCTGCACGAGCTGCCATGACAGCCCCGATACGGTCGCCCATGCGGAGCTCAACGTAACGCCGGAGGGAGCCGAAGCGTGCGGTACGTGCCACGGTCCCGGGTCGACCTGGGACGTCGAAGTCGTTCACCCCTGACGTTCAGACCTCGATGACAGCGTTCGACCGCCAGCTCGGAACCGCAGAAGGGAGGCGTACCGCCCTCTTCCTCCTCCTAGCCTTGACTGCGTGCGAAACCCAGCGCGAGCAGCTCGGGACCGCTGCCTGTCCCAGCTGGAAGCGCGACATCGCGGCGACGTTCGAGGCCCGATGCGTCGAGTGCCATGGCCCGAACCTGTCCGAAGGGCAGTACCGCCTCGACGACTACCTCGAGTCCCTGGGCACCGGGACGAACAACACTCCCAACGTACGTGCCCGCGACCCGCAGTCGCAGGTCCTGACGATCTTGCGTTCCGGAGACGGCGTACACGGTGAGTTCTTGCCGCTCGAGGGAACGCTGAATCGATGGGTGGTCGACTGTTCGGCGCGCTTCACGATCACGTCGATCCACCCCGACGGAATCATGGATCCGGATAGTCTCGACTTTCACGGGCAGGAGCTACTCGACTCCGCCTGGGACTTTGCCGCATGCCAAGAGTGTCACGGGGAAGACTACGCGGGCGGAAGTTCGGGAGTCTCGTGCCTCACGTGTCACGAGGAGGGACCGACCGACTGCGCCACTTGCCACTCCGACATCCTCGAGCTCGGCCGACACGCCCCGCACGTCCTCGGCGGGGACCTGGAAAAAGCCTACGACTGCGACGTGTGCCACGTCGTGCCGACCGACTTCTTCGACCTGGGCCACGCCTTGATCCAATCGGATCCCAACGTGGCCGACCCGCCGCCGGCCGAAGTCGAGTTAACCGGGCCCGCGCTGTTTCTGACGGACACGGCCACCGTCTACAGGCCGGAAACCCAGGCCTGCACGGTGTACTGTCACGGCGACGGCGAGGACCCCAACGCCCAGCGACCCCGACCTTCCTGGTCCGACGAAGAGCCGATGGACTGCGTGAGCTGCCACGGTGAGCCGCCGGAACCGCATCCGGGCGACGCCTGCGACCAGTGCCACGTCTCCGTCTCGAGCGGCCCTGGCGAGCTGATCGATCTCGAACGGCACTTGGACCGAGTCGTGAATTTCGCCGCCGAGCCCGATGACTGCACGTCATGTCACGGTGGTATGGCGGGCTCTGCGCCTCCGGCCGACCTCGACGGAAACGTCAGCCCGTCGCTCGCAACCGTCGGCGCCCACCAGCGTCACCTGACCGATCTGCGCTTCGGCCTGACCGTTCCCGTGGCCTGCAGCGAGTGTCACCTCGTGCCGACGGCGGCGGACGTGTCCGTGCCAGGTCACTTCGATACGCCATTGCCGGCCGAAGTCTTCCCCGAAGGCGACGGCGTGGGCGACCTCGCTCGAGCGGACGGCGCGGACCCCAGCTACGACTTCGAGGCCGCCACCTGCTCCGGGACGTACTGCCACGGCGGCGGTGATGGCTTGGCGAGCGACCAGACCGAGGGCCGAGTCGAAATCCTCGACTGGACGGGAGATGCGAACGGTCAGGTGTACTGCGGCTCCTGTCATGGCGCACCGCCCGCGCCGGGCCATCCCCCGGGGAATCTAACGAACTGTCAGCTCTGCCACCCCAACACGGTGGAGGCAGGCGGGATCATCATCTTCGACGCGGACGGAACTACTCGCCACATGAACGGGGAAGTCGATGTTGGGCCGTAGCTGGATCTCCGCCTGCGCCGCGCTCGGCGCGCTCGTGGTGAGTTCGACCGGCCAGGCCCAGGTTCAGGTTCAGGCCAGTCCCGGCATTCCGCAAGGAGACGCCACGTATCGTCTGGACGTCGACGCGCTCGGTCAGGCTCGCACCTCCCAAGGCGTCTTCATCCTGGATGCCGACACCGACCCTTACCGGTGGATGCGTCTCGAGGCTCAGGTTTGGGGAGGCGCGACCGAATTCCAGACCGAGGCGGACCTCCTGGTCGGGAAGGTCGTCATTCACGATCCACAGAACCGCGCCGAGATCTCGGGCGGCCGGATGATCGTCGGTCCGGGAGCGGTTCGGCCCATTCACCTCGACGGCGTCCATGCGCTGGCCCGCACCCCCTGGGCGACCACCATCGAAGGCTTCGGCGGCCTCTCGGTGGTGCCCCGCTTCGGGGAGAGTCAGGGCGACCTGGCCTTCGGAGGGCGGGTCGGCCAGTCCATCGGCACCTTCACCACGTTCGGGGTCTCGTACGTCCAGCGCTACGATCGAAACGATCTGTCCGACCAAGAGGTCGGGGCCGACTTCCGGCTCGACCCGATCGAGCAGGTGAGCTTCAGCTCTCGTGCGGCCTACGACTTCATCAATCCCGGCTTCAGCGAAGCGATCGCCAACCTGGCCTATCAGCCCGTCAATCAGCTTCGCTTGGAGCTGTACGGACTCTATCGGGCACCCCATCGGATCCTGCCCTCCACCTCGCTCTTCAGCGTCCTCGGCGACGTACCCTCCACCATCGGCTCGCTGCGGGCGCGCTGGCGCGCCGCGCCCCGCCTCGACGTCATCGGCGATTTCGGTGCGCGCTACTTCGAAGACCAGTTCGGAGAACGTCTTCGCCTGCGCAGCGTCTTGCGCCTCGACCCACAGGGCAACGGCGCACTATCCGGAGAGATCACGCGATTCGGCGGACCCGACCAAATCGGCTGGTGGGGGGCACGAACGACGCTACGATACTTCTTGACGAAGAATTGGCTCTTGGGAAGCGAGCTCGAGATCGTTCGTCCGGACCGACCATCGCCCCGGGGTGAGTGGTGGCCGTGGGCCTTGGGGGCGATCACGTGGCTACCCGTGCCGGAACTGGAAGTCGCCCTGGCGGCAGAAGTGAGCGCCTCGACGGAAAACGAGGTTGCCTTTGATGGTCTGCTCAGAGTGGCCGGGAGATTCGGAAACCCATGAAGCGATGGGGCACCATGCTGGTCGCGCTGAGCTCGATGCTCGGTTGTGCCAAAGTGCTGGGGCTCAACACCAGCGAGAACCATCCCTTCGAGCACCGTGCCCACGTGACGGAAGGAATCGCATGCTCCAGCTGTCACGCGGGCATCGAGGAGGCCGGCGATGATGGCCCCAACCACTTGCCGGCCAAGGACACCTGCTATGAGTGCCACCTCGAGCCGCACGATGAAAACGAATGCTCGAACTGCCACGGGCTGGATTTCACGCCCATCCGGGTAGGCAATGCGAAAGCATACCTTCGGTTCTCGCACCGGGAGCACCTGGCGGTGCCCGAGACGTCGGGAAACTGCGCGCGCTGCCATCAGGACGTCGGTCGAGACGAATCGGCTCTCCTGCCCCGTATGCCGTCGTGCTTGAGCTGCCACCAGCATCAAGACAGCTTCGAGATCGCGGAGTGCGATAGCTGCCACGTCAACCTGCGCGCCGACCTGCCGCTCCCAGCCTCGCACCTCGTGCACGGTGAGGACTACGTGCAGAACCACGCGCCCGACGTCGCTTCGACGCGCTCGGTGTGCATGACCTGTCACACCGAAAGCCAATGCGCGTCCTGTCACGGCGTCAACGTGGCTGCCCTGCCGCCACGCCTGAACTTCAATCGACCGGAGCTCGCCGGCCTGCATCGCGCGGGATTTCGCAGCCGCCATGGTCGGGAAGCACTGGTCGACGGAGCGATCTGCACGACCTGCCACACGGAGAACAGTTGTAACGACTGCCATGCTGAGTTCGGGCTCGCGCCTCAAGGGACCGGCTCCAGCGGACTGCGCAATCCCCACCCCGCGGGCTGGGTCAGCAGCACGCCCGGCACCGGCGGCAACGCGCATGGCCCGGCGGCTCGCAGTGACCCCGTGACCTGCTCCGGCTGCCATGGCGGCGCCGGAGAGCAGCTGTGCGTCGAATGCCATCGCGTCGGCGGCATCGGTGGGAACATCCATCCGCCGGGCTTCTCCAGCTCACTGGACATGCAGAACGACCGTCCGTGCTCGCAGTGCCATGATCCCTTGGCTGGAGTAGGACGCCGATGACCCACGCATCGACGCCGAAACGCCGGCGGGCGCGGGGTTTCGCGGCTGCGCTCTTCGCCCTCTTGGCCTGCGGGGAGCCCCCCGCGCCGCCCCCGGCCGAAACGCCCGCGCGTCCGGACCGGCCGCCGCAGCCTACGCCCGATCAGGAAAAGGCCCTCGCCGCGTCGCTGCACATCGACCATCTCGAAGCCGAGGAGGACCCCTCGAAGTGTCGGGACTGTCATGCGATCGAAGGGCACCAAAGAGGTGAGCCCACGCATCGCTGTCTCCGTTGCCACGAAGAGAACACATCCGCCGTGCACGCATCCGTCGCCAATGAGCAGGCTCACGAGTGTTTGACCTGCCACGACTTCATGGCCGAGTCCGCGGATGCATGGTCTTGCAGCGGGTGCCACACCGAAGCGGAGGATCGCGCCACGCCCCTCGCGAGCCTTCCGGACGCGCCCGAAGTCGTGGTGCACGCCGAGGAGGCCTGCAGCTCGTGCCATGTTCCCCACGGAGAGGAGCCGGTCGAGCTCGGCTCGTGCGTCGAGTGCCACGAAGAGCAGAGTTCGGAGCACCACGCGAAGGAGCTTTCCGACCCCGAGCAGTGCGCCGAGTGCCACGGCGGGCACGAGGAAGCCGCCGCGGCCAAGACCTCGTGCGCCACCTGTCATGCCGAGGACGTCGACACCGAAGCGGCGCTCTTCGAAGGTCATGACGATTGTCTATCGTGCCACACCCCGCACGGGCGCCAGCCGCTCGTCGCGTGTGAGAGCTGCCACGAGGATACGCGGGTCTTGGGTGCAGCCGCGGCAGTGGAGCATGCCGAGTGCACGAGCTGCCACAACCCCCACCGCCCGCGGGTGTCGGCCCGTGACTCTTGCGTCGGCTGTCATGATGACGTGGCCTCGAAGCATCCGGTCGAAGAGCACGAAGGCGACTGCGTCGGCTGCCATCCGTCTCACCCCTTCCGCGGCCGGCTCGTATTCGCCAAGAGCTGCGTCGTTTGCCACGACGAAGCGGCCACCGAGACGTCTTTTCACGTCGGAGCCGAGTGCCGAACCTGTCATGAACCTCATGGCTTCGGCATCGAGCGACCGCGGGAAGAGGCCTGCCGCGAATGCCACGCCGACGAAAAGACGGCCAAGGCGCAGCGACGTCGACCGGGCCGTCCTCCCGAGACCGTGAAGCCGGTCGAAGGCCACACCGAGTGCTACGAGTGTCATGAAGACGGGCACCATCAGCCCGACGCCGACCCGGTGGCGTGCCGGACCTGTCACGAGCCGCAGCACGATTCGATCACCACCGGCCACGAAAACTGCTTGGACTGCCACGCCCCGCACGAGGGAACCGTGGAAGCGCAGTGCGCCGAGTGCCACGAGACTCAGCTGACCAGCCGGCACGTCACCGACGGAAGGGACTGCGAGTCATGCCATCGCTCGCACGGACCCGAAGGGCCGTCCGCGCCGCGGGCCTGCGGCGAGTGCCATACGGACAGACTCCCGCTGCTGCACAATCAAGAGGGTCATGAGACGTGCGGCGATTGCCACAACTTCCACGACAAAGCGCCGCGTCGCGCCCGTTCGACCTGCCTGGGTGAGTGCCATCAGGACATGGTCGACCACGAGGCCAGCGCCAAGAGCTGCGTGGGCTGCCACCCCTTCGAAACGGATGTTCCGGTAGACCTCCGACCGGCGACAGGAGCTTCGCCATGATGGTCCGCAGGACGATCCCGCTGGTCGTCTTGCTGGGCGTGACCGGAGCGAGGCTCACGGCGGCAGCTCCCCCGGCCGATGCCAAAAGGGAAGTCCCCCGCGGACCGGGTACCGAGCGCGACAAGGAGTGTCTGGTGTGTCACGCCGGCGTCGGCGAGGAAGAGGCACCAAAGCTGGATCTCGACCTCTATGCCGAATCCGTACACGCCGAGGACGGGTGCATCGGCTGTCACCCCGACGTCGAGGACGAAGACATCGCCCACGAGGAGGTCGACGAAGACCTCGGGCCGGCCGCCTGCGGCAGCTGTCACGACCAGCCGGACGAAGAACTGGAGCACTCCATCCATCGCGTCCCTCCGGTCGACGCCGAGGCGGAGCTGCCGTCCTGCGGCGCCTGTCATGGAGCTCACGACATCGTGTCCGTCTCCAGCCCCCGGTCGCCCGTCCACGCGGTTCAACAGCTCGAAACGTGCGGGTCCTGCCATGACTCGAGCCGAAATACTTCGGGCCACAAGAATCACATTCCGGAGGAATTCGCGGATATCGTGGCCGGGGGCGACCCGGAGACCGTCGAACGCCTACGCGAGGAAGGGAAGCTGGTCGTAGCTTCATGCTCCGACTGCCATGGCGCACACGATTCCCTCGCCCATGACGACCCGGAGTCGCGCCTGTTTCCTCCCAACACGACCGAGACCTGCGGCGAGTGCCACGTAGACGAGCAGCGAGACTACGAACACAGCTCTCACGCCGCCATGCTCGAGAAAGACGACTTCACGTGGCCGACGGGGAGCGAGGAGTACGAGGCCCATCGAGCTCAATACGACGAAGATGGCGCACTCCCCGCGGTCTGCACCTCGTGCCATCAGATCCATGACTCAGCACCGGCGACGACCGACGCGTTCCGATTTCAAGTCACGAACGAGTGCGGCCTTTGCCATGCGGATCTCTTCGGCAGCTACATGGAGAGCTACCACGGCAAGGCGACGGTGCTGGGGCTGGCCGCCGCCGCGAAGTGCTCGGACTGTCACGGCTTTCACTCCGTCCTCCCCGCCGACGATCCCAATTCGACCGTGTCCAAGGATAACCGGCTGGAGATGTGTCAGACGTGTCACGCCGGTGCTCCCCCGAACTTCGCCGACTTCATCCCCCACGCCGACCCTACCGATCGCGACGACTACCCCGTCCTGTTCTGGGTGTACGCGTTCATGTCTCTGCTCATGATCTCGGTGTTCTCCTTCTTCGGACTGCACACCTTGCTTTGGGGCATTCGCGAGGTGCTGGATGCGCTCCGTTACGGCGCCCCACAGCACCAGGTTGGCGGCGCGCGTATCCGTCGCTTCGGACCCGTCGAGCGGGTCCTCCACCTGCTGGTCATCGTCTCATTCCTGGGCTTGGCGGCGACCGGAACCCCGCTCAAGTTCGCTCAGGCGCCGTGGGCGAAGTCGGTCTTGTCCCTGATCGGAGGCGTGGAAGTTGCCGGAACCATCCATCGCGTCTTGGGCGTCGTGACGTTCGTCTACTTCTTCGGCCACATCGTCCAGTTGCTCTACAACCTATGGCCGCGAGTCAAAGACGGCACGCTCGTGCGCCTCTTGATGGGACCCGACTCGCTCGTTCCTCGGTGGTCCGATTTCACCGATGCCGTGGCCAACTTCCGGTACTTCTTGGGCCTCGCGCCGAAACCCACCTTCGACCGCTGGACCTACTGGGAGAAGTTCGACTATTGGGCCGTCTTCTGGGGCGTGGCCATCATCGGTACGTCCGGTCTCATCCTGTGGTTCCCAACGTGGTTCACGACATTCCTCCCGGGATGGGCCATCAATGTCGCGCTCATCGTTCACTCCGACGAGGCACTCTTGGCCATGGGCTTCATCTTCGGCGTGCACTTCTTCAATTCGCACATGCGCCGCTCCAAGTTCCCGATGGACGACGTGATGTTCACCGGCTCGGTCCCGATCGACGAGTTCAAGGCCGAACGCGGACGCCAGTGGGCGCGGCAGGCGGATCAGGCGGAACACGACGTGCGTCCCGGGCGGGCCTTCATGTTCTTCGCCCGGGTCTTCGGGATCACGGCCTGGATGTTCGGTTTGGTCCTTCTCGCTTTCATCATCCACGGGTTCTTTTTCGTGGGTGGACATTGAGACGCTCCCGTCCTCGTCACGATGGCATAGCGTTTACACCAGGGCCGCCGGGCACCGCGAAATCGCGATAGCCTCCTCGGCCAGGGACCGATATGAGCTTCCCCGTGTCGAGTGTTGCCATCGAGGTCGACCCCAAGCTGCTCATGCATTCGGGGCACTCCCGCGGACCGCTGGATCGCGCCTTGGCTTCGATTCTGAAGGACCCGCGAGACCTACCCGTCCTCGCGGTCTGGGCGAAAATGGCGGTAACCCTGCTTCCTTCGGCGGTGATCGCTTACGCCTGGGGTGCCCTTCCCTGGTGGTACGTCATCTTCCACCTCCTGCTGTCGGCCTATTTCATTCCGCCGTTCACGCTGGCTTTGCACGTCTCGAGCCATCGAGGCATCTTCCCGCAAAAGTATCGTGGCCTTCAGACGTTGGTGGTCTGGGTCCTCGGCCCCCTGGTCGGTCAGACGCCGGAGACCTACCGAGTCCACCATATGGGAATGCACCACTCGGAAGAGAACATGCAGGACGATCTATCTTCGACCATGTTCTATCAGCGGGACCGGTGGACCCACTTTGGACACTACTTTCTCAGATTCTTCTTTCTGATCCAGGTCGAGCTGGGCCTGTACCACTACCGTCGCGGCCGCAAGCGAATGCTTCGGCGAATGGTCATCGGAGAAGGGCTGTATTGGGTCGCGGTCATCGGCCTGCTCTTCGTCAACCCGGTCGCCACGTTCACCGTCTTCATCGGCCCGCTGTGTTTTGCTCGCTTCGGAATGATGGCCGGAAATTGGGCTCAGCACGCCTTCATCACGCCCGAGGATCCGGCAAATCCGTATCGCAACAGCATCACGTGCATCGACTCGCCCTACAACAAACGGTGCTTCAACGATGGCTTTCACGTAGGTCATCACGTCAAGCCCAACCGACACTGGTCGGAAATGGCCGATGACTTCCTGAACAGCCAACAAACCTACGCCGAGCAGGGCTCATTCGTGTTCCGTGGGCTGGATTACTTCGAGATCTGGTGGCTGCTCATGCGGAAGCGACACGACGTACTCGCAGAGCACCTGGTTTCTTGGCCGGGGGAGCCTGATTCGGTCGAGGCGAAGGTCGAGAGAATTCAGCGGCGCCTCAAGCCGATCTGAGCTCATCCAAAAGCAGCCTGGCGCCGGGCCAGCGGCCACAGGTGGCCGGGTGCGGCGAAAAAGAATCCCTGCCCGTAATCGCAGCCGAATTCGGCGAGTCGGTCGAGCTGCTGCTTGGTTTCGATGCCCTCGGCGACGACCCGCTTCCCCAGCGTTCGCCCGAGCGCGACGATCGCGCGCACGATCTCTCGATCTTCTTTGTTCTCGTGCAGAGCACGCACGAAGGACCGGTCGATCTTCAAGCGATCGACGGGGAACTGGCGCAGGTGGCTGAGCGACGAAAACCCGGTCCCGAAGTCGTCGAGGTCGATGCTCACCCCCAGGTTCTTCAGGGCAGTGAACGTTTCGCCGGCGGCGGCGCTGTTCTCCAGGATGACATGCTCGGTGACCTCCAGGACCAGGCATCCGGCCGGCAGGCCGGTCTCGTCGAGCACTTCCTGCACGAAGGAAACGAGGTCTCGCTCGAGGAACTCCTTCGGAGAGAGATTCACACTGACCGAAACCTGCTCCCGCGCCTGCAGGTTCATGCGACTCATCGCCTGGGCCGCCGAGCGGATGGCCCAGCGTCCCAGACCGCTGAGGATACCGGTCTCTTCAGCGATGGGGATGAACGTCTCCGGACTGACGAGACCTCTCGACGGTGAACGCCACCGAAGCAGCGCCTCGTACCCATCGAGCTCCCCGGTCTGGACTTCGACGATCGGCTGGTAGTGAAGCTCGAGCTGGTTCTGGTCCAGCGCGTACCGGAGTTCCGTACCCATCTCGAAGCGCTCGACCATCGCCGATTGCTCTTCGGCACTGACCCGGCCGAAGCCTCCTCGGCGCCGAGCCTTCGAACGATACATGGCCATGTCGGCGTCGCGTAAGATGTCTTCCGGTCGCCGGTAGTCGGTCGAGCTATCGGCGATGCCGATGCTCGCCGAAGCGAACATCGCTTGCCCGTCGACGTTCAGTGGCTCCTTGAGGCTGATCTGGAGACGGGCCGCGACGCGCTCACCATCGTCGTCACCCGAAGTCTCTTCCAAGAGAATGCAGAACTCATCCCCGCCCAGCCGAGCGAACGTATCGCTGGGACGGAGGATGGGTCGAACGCGTTCGGTGAAGGCCTCGAGGAAGCGGTCACCAACCGAGTGGCCGAAGCTATCGTTGACCATCTTGAAGTGGTCGAGGTCGATGAAGAGCAGTGCGAAACCTCGATCCGGACTCCGCAGCCGACGACGCACCGCCTGGCTCAGGCGATCGAGCAGCAGCGACCGATTGGGCAAGCCAGTCAGCCGATCGTGATACGCGTCGTAGCGGAGCCTCGCTTCGGCTTCCTTGTAGCGCGTGATGTCGGTCTGAGAACCAGCGAGGCGGGTGATGCGACCCTCCGCATCGACCACGGCCGCGCCGCGGGTGAGAACCCAGCGGATCCGGCCCTCGCGCGTACGAACACGATGCTCGACCTGCAGGCTTTCGGCTGGTCCGAAGCGCTGGGCGTTCAGCGCTTCGCGGAGGCGCGGAAGATCCTCGGGCAAGACCAGCGCGAACCAGTCCTCGGGGCGCACAAACTCGTCGTGGGGGCCGAACGCCAGCATCTCTCGCCAGCGACCGGACACGAAGAGGGTGTCTGCGTTGAGATCCCAATCCCAGATCCCGTCGTGGGCACCTTCGAGGGCGAGCGCGTACCGCTCTTCGCTCACCTTGAGCCGCTCGGACAAGCGATGACGGCTGACTGCATGCCGAACGGCTCGATCCAGGAGCTCGGCGTCGATACGGCCCTTGACCAGATAGTCTTGCGCCCCGATCCGAACCGCTTCCGCGGCCAGATTGACGTCGCTTTGACCGCTCAAGACGACGACGGGGAGGTGCGGGTGAGCCCCCTGGAAAGACTTCAAGGTGTCGAGACCTCGACTGTCGTCCACGTTCAGATCGAGGAGCACGAGGTCGACCGGTCGGTGTCCCGCCAACGCCACCGCATCACGCAGGCTGGTCGCGCGATGCACCGCGGGCTCCGGGGGTCGCTCCTGCAGCAACATCAGCAGGTGCAGGGCGTCAGGTTCGTGGTCTTCGAGGAGGAGAAGGGCGGTGGGGCGTTCATTCGTCATGAAATGTGATCCCGTGAGGTCAACGAACGCAGCCTGGCATACATCGATCGCCGGTCAATTTTTTGCCCCGTTGCCGCGATCGCGAGGCACGTCGGTCGCCACCCGCGGCAAGCGAACGAAGAAAGTCGTACCGGTGTCGAGCCCGGAATCGAACCATATCTGGCCTCCCCACCGTTCGACCAAGCGGCGAGTTCCGTACAGACCAAGGCCCGCGCCACCGCCGGGTCCACGCACGCCGGGCTCGAAGATGCGATGCCGCAAGGACTCCGGTATGCCCGGCCCGTTGTCCTTGATGGTGAAGACCACTTCATCCTTGAGGACCTGCGCTCCCACGTGGATCTCCGGCGTCTGGCTGCCACGGTGGCGCATGGCGTTGGCGAGAAGGTTTTCGAAGATGCGTCGTAGCGCCGTCGGTGGGACGCGGACGACGGGGAGCGCGCCCGTCGAAACCTCGGCTCCACTCTCCTCGCCGAGAGCGCTGAGCTGGCGCAAGGCATCGGTCAAGGTCTCGTTGGCGTCCGCCAACGGCTCACCTTCGGTCACGCCAGAGAGCTCCGCGTTCCATTCATCGAGCTGAGACGAAAGCTGCTGGGCGGACCTTTGAGCCCATTGAATCAGCCCGCGCGCCTCGGAGGGAAGCTCGTCATGATGCCGGCGATCGCAGCGTTCCAGGAGCAGGTGGATGGTGCGGAGCGGCTCCTTCAGGTCGTGCATCACGGTGAGTGGGTCGAGGTCCGGCCGGTCCGCAGCCACCGGTCGCTCGGTGGCGGCTTGGTCGGGAGCTTGGACCGACTCCACGCCGCCCCCCTCCGCTCCGCGTGATTTTGGCGGGCTCTTCCGCGGCGGCACATCGAATGCGGGAGACGGTTCGGCGGGAAGATCGCCGGCGCCCGACTCCCGCCGCGGCGGGGACTCGGGCGCGAGATGCCGGGGGAGGTCGACGATGGCGCGAGGGTCCTTGGTGAAGATGTCGTCGGCACCCGCCTGCAGGAGTTCCTTGACTTCGCGGGGCCCGAGCACCTCGGACCAGGCGACGATGTGCGCCTTCGGGTGTCGCCGCCGCAGAACCTCGACCAGCTGCGGACCGGTCGCCCACCCACAGGTCGTCGGGTCGTAGACGACGGACCGCCAGCCGCCGTCGGCCAGCGCTTCGGCGAACGATAGCGCGTCCCCGACCGACTGGACCCGCGCCTCGGGGAACGACTCGGTGAGCACCAACCGGATGAGGATCCGGCTGGGATCGTCGCCGTCGACGACGAGAATGTGGGAAGGACCAGCCACCGATCGCCTGGAGCTCGCTCGGCTCCGCGGCGAGCGTAGCCCGAAAGGATCGACGGCTACCAGGGCAACTCGGACCCATCGGCGTGCCGAAAAGTCCCCGAGTTCTCCATCGACATCTCGTCGATCCGCGCGATCAAAAGGGCGGCGGATTCCGACGCCTCGAGATTGCCGCTACCTCCGGTCATGTCGGTCCGAACGAAACCCGGATGCAGGAGCGCCACCGAGACTTCTCGCTCGGCAAGCTCCACGGCGAGCGAGCGGCCCGCCGCGTTCACGGCCGCTTTGGACATACGATAGCCGTACATCCGGCCCGAGGTGTTGTCGGTGATCGAACCCATGCGACTGGTGATGATCGCGACCCGCCCCGGACGAGCGAGGCGATCCCGAAGTGCGTGCGTGACGCGCAGCGCCCCGACCGCGTTGACTTGAAACTGTCGACCGACCGCGTCGAAGTCGAGCTGCTCCAGCGAGTCCGGCTCCAGGACGCCTGCGTTGTTGATCAGGACGTCGATGCTGCCTGGAATCCGGTCGCGCAGAGCTCGAACCGAGCGATCGTCGGTCACGTCCACGCCACTGAAAACCTGGACGTCGAGGGCGGCCAAGCCGGGCTGGTCGGACCGACAACAGGCGATGACATCGTCGCCGCGCGCCCGAAGCTGGCGGGCGAGCTCGAATCCGATGCCGCGATTCGCTCCCGTGATGACGATGGTGGACATGGCGCGGGGTCGTAGCGCTAGTCCTCGCCATCACCAAGGACAACAGGACGTTCGGAACGCATCGGTTTCGAGAACCCCTCAGTTCCGCGGAAGCCCCGGAAGCCGAAAGGGTCCGCACGGTCCCCGGCAGAAATCTGAGGACGTGACCGCCTCGAGGGGATCCTGTCGTCTGGAATGGTTTTTGAACTCCTGGCCGTCGTGCGTTGGATAATCCCCGTTGCGATCGGCTTCGCGGTCGCGTCCGCGCCGACGCCCGGACGGTCTTGCACCCGAGTCGTGTTGCTCGGCGGGAGCGCGCCCACCGACGGGGACTCGGTCCCGGCCAACGTCCGCTTCCTCGTGGGGGCTCCCGACGAACTCTCCGTCGAGCTCATCGATGCCGCGATCATGATGCCGAGTGGGATCGAGCTGGAGCTCCGCACGGAGCGCCGCGGATCGGGCCTGGCCGAAGTGATCCTCCCGCGGTTGGAGCCGCTGACCGACTACGTCCTGCGGCTCGACTACGCATTCGGAGTCGAGCCGGAACGCACCATCCGGTTCGCGACCGGCACCGACGACGATCGAGCAGCACCCGAGATACCGCGGTCGATGTCCGTCTCGACGGGGTACCTGGATCCCGGAATGTGTGGCACGCCGGGCTGGCGTGCCTTCGCTGAACTGCCTCCCGTTCCGGAAGTCGTCGCCTACCAGCTGCTGCGCGCCGACGCGTCGGTCATCGCTAGCGCGGTCTCGCCGCCCTTGAACGCCGACGGAAACGTCGTGCTCGGCGGCTTCGTGGGCGCCGAGCTTCCCGATGACCTCTGCCTCGGACTCCGCGTTTGGGACGCGGCCGGTAACCAGAGCGCGGTCGAAGACCTGTGGTGTCGATCGGGTCGCCTTCCCGATGCGGGTACCGGGGTCGACGCGGGTTCGAGCGTCGACGTCGGCATCGACGTGGGGCCGGACGTACGGGGCCGGCCCGATGCGCGAAGCGCACTGGATGGCGGGGGTCGGGCCGACGCTCATGTACTCGATGCGAGCACTCGGGCGTCGGACGTGCTCGACGTCGGTTCGCTCAGCCGGTCCGACGCCGAGGGCTGTGGGTGCCGCGCGACCGCGGATCGAGGCCGAGTGGGCGAGTTCATTTTCGTCTTCCTGGTCGGTGCCGTATGGCTTCGAGGGCATCGGAGACGGCGGACAGAAACCGTCGCCTCGGCGAGCGGGCTGAAGCTCATCGAGCGGTCGCCATCTTCTCCAGATCGGCACCCGCGAGGACGTCGTCCACGTTCGTTCCGTGTTTGGGCAGCATCATGGCGGTCAGCACGATAAGCTGGTCCTCCGGCAAGAATCGAAATCGCTGACGGTCGAGCAAGCAGTCCTTCACATCTTCGGTTGCGATGCAGCGCCATCGCTCGACCCGCCGATCTCGGTCATCCACCGACTCGACGATGAACAAGAGCACCGAGTCTTCGGACAGCGATCGCGATGGCGCCCGGAACACTGCGACCTTCTTTCCCGAGGTCCGGCGCTGCACGAAGACCGCGGGTACGTAGAACTTCGAGAGCTCGACATGTCGGGCGTTCGACGCGCCCGTCGAGGTCGTCGCCACCTGACCTCGAGCGTGCGTCGGTCGTGCGGCCAGCGCCGTGTGGGGAAGGGCCCATCCGGCCGCGGCGGGAGCCGCGGCCAGGACCGCCATCCGAAGTCGCCATACCCAACGTCTCTGATCTTCCCACATGTCTCTCTCCTCCGAGGTGCGACGTCTTCGTTCCGTCCCCTCATCGAGATCGGACGCGGCCCAACGGGCCCCCAGCCCAAAGAAAGGGGCAGCGGATCGCGTCGGCGCGATTCGACAACCGTTCTCCAGGCGCACGAACGGCGAAAAACAGGCGAGAACGAGCCCTTTCGCGCGGTCGGCCAAGCTCAGGGGCCCCATGTGACAAGTTCATGGCGGCCGGGACGCGGCGCTTCCTCGCGGCCGCAAACCTGACGCCGAATCGGGGCCGTGCTGAAGTGGCCCGGTGATCAGCGGAGCTGTCCTGGTCGTGACCATGACCTCGATGGCGGGTGCCCAGCAGCCCTGCTTGCACAGCCGCGTGCACGACCTCGGTCGATCGCCTAGGCTCGAACTGACGGGGGCCCGAGTGCGCGCCCCACGTGCGGTGGCCAAGGTCGTTCGACACCGACGCTTCCGGCCTCTTTGGAGCCGGCCGGCTGACCGGCAGCTCCTCATCCAGGCCATTCTTCGAGCTCACGAGGACGGTCTGGATCCGAAGGACCATCATCTTGGTGTGCTGTGGCAGCGCCGCAAAGACGCGTCCACGGCGTGCCTGAATGCAGAGCTCGAACTCGTGGCGACCGACGCTTGGCTGAGCCTTGCGCGCGCGCTCGCTGCCGGTCGGAAGACCGGACCGCCCGACGCCTCCAGCGTTTCGGCGGCTCTAGCCTGGCTCGACCGCCAGCGCCCGGATGATCCCGACTACCGCGCGCTCGTCGCGGAGAGCGCACGCCTGCACGCCGAGGCCCTCGAGGCAAACCGACCGGACCTGCGCGCGCGCCTGCGAAGCATCCATGCCAATCTGGCGCGGATCCGCCAGTGGCCTCCCGCGCGCGAACACCCGGTCGTGACCGTCAATCTCGCGTCCCAGGAGCTCGCTTTTTCGCGTGCAGGAGGGATCGACTTCACGGCTCCCGTGGTGGTTGGTCGTCCCGACCGGCCGACTCCTCGGGTCTCGAGCCAGATCACGCATCTCGTGATCAATCCCACTTGGTGGGTGACACGTCGCATCGCTCACCTCGACCTTCGCCCGAAGATCCTCGCCGATCCCTCATACCTCACGGAGAATGGCTTCCGCGTCCTGCCTCGGTCGGTGGTCGACGGTCCGGCGATCAACCCTTCGTCGATCGATTGGGCCCGACTGCCGCCGAACACTTTTCCATTCCGACTCGTGCAGGCCCCGGGCCCGAAGAACTACCTCGGACCGGTCAAGTTCGTCTTCGCCAATGCTGAGGCGATCTTCATTCACGGCTCGCCAGACCCCACGGTGTTCCATCGCGGGACGCGCGCGACCAGCGCCGGGTGCATCCGCATGAAGGAGCCGTTGATGCTGGCCCGCTTCCTGCTCGAAGACCATCCGCGCCTCACCCCGGCTCGTTTGGAGGAGCTGCGCGACAGTCGGCGAGAAATGAAAGTCCAGCTGCGCGAGCCGGTCGAGATCCGCGTCGTCTACCGGACGGTCGTGATCGCCGACGGTATCATCAAGTACCTGCCCGACTTGTACGATTGGGACGATCCCAGCGAGAACAGTCCATTCCTGCTGGCCGGCGTCGACGGTCGGGCTGCCGTCACCAGAATCGCTTCAGGAGGGTCCTGATGCTGAACGTGCGACGACACGACGAACGAGGGTACGCCGACCACGGCTGGTTGCGGTCGCGGCACACGTTCTCGTTCGCGAACTACCATGATCCACGGCACATGGGGTTTCGAGACCTTCGCGTCATCAATGATGATCGCGTCGCGCCCGGTCACGGGTTCGGAACCCACCCCCATCGGGACATGGAGATCATCTCCTACGTGCTGGAAGGCGCCATGGAGCACCGCGACAGCCTGGGCACGGGCTCGGTGATCCGTCCCGGCGAGGTTCAGCGGATGACCGCGGGGACTGGAGTTCTCCACAGCGAGTTCAACCACTCGAAGACCGACGTCCTGCGTTTTCTTCAGATCTGGATCATCCCGGCCGAAAATGACCTCCAGCCCGGGTACGAACAGACCGCCTTCCCCCGGACCGAGCGGCAGGACCGCCTACGACTCGTCGTCTCGCCCGACGGTCGAGATGGCTCGGTGACGGTTCATCAAGACGTGAACCTGTACGCGGGCAGCCTTTCACCGGGAGCAGAAGTGACTCACGAACGGGGACCGGACCGGCACGTTTGGCTGCAGGTGGCCAACGGCCGGCTGCGGGCCGGCGACCACGAGCTGGTGGAAGGTGACGGTCTGTGGACGAGCGACGAGCCCCGCCTCACGCTGACCGGAGTCGACGACTCGGAAGTTCTGCTCTTCGACTTGAGGTGAGCCCATCGCGGACCTGTGGGGTCGTGGGCCCCGCAGGCCGACCTGCCCCACCGCCGTAGTCCCGGCGAGTTACGCGTGGTAGGCCGCAAAAAGAGGTGGCGAGCTGGACGATCAGATGGGCCTTTCCCGTGCTCATCAGCGCGGTCCCCCTAACGGCGCAAAGTCAGACCCCGCCGCCCGAACCAGCGGAGGAGGACGCCGCCGAGCCGGAGGAGGATGACGCCTTTCCGCTCGCCGAGCTTGCGGCTCGATCCGAGGAGGCGCTGAACCGTCTGATCAAGATCCAGGAGGTCCTTCGACCCTCTCCCGAGCTCATCGGCACCGCCGCGAAAGCCAAGGACCTCGAAGACCGTCTGGCGAGTCTTCTGCAAGGTCTCGAACAAACGCCACCCCAAGAGATGTCGCGCAGCCACCTGCCCCAAGCTCGCGGCCGCTTCGAGGACCTCGCCAAGGACGTCGGCGACCTCGCAAAACCCCTGCGGGACCGGGTCGAGGAACTCGAGACCATCCAGATCGAACTGGCGTCGATGGACGAACTCTGGAAGGAGGTCCGGGTCGAACTTCGTGACTCGACCCAAAGTGGCGACGTCCCGGCCGAGGTCCTCGAGCGACCCAAGGGGATTCTCAGGGCCATCGATGCGCGTCGCAAAGACGTCACCGAGCGGTTGAAACCGCTTTTGGTCGATCAGAACGAGCTCTCGACAATCCGGCTCGAGATCGAGGGCGTCTTGACGCGCTTTGCCGAAGCGGAGGACGCCGCCCGCGGTCGATTGTTTTCCGCCGACAGCCCGCCCCTCTGGACGGCCCTCAGCACGCGCACGCCGTCGCTGTCCGAGGCGACGTCCCTGAGCGCCAGCCGCATCGTCGACGGCATCAGGCAAGAGTTCTTGCCTCGCTACCGGGACCGGCTGCCGTGGCATGCGCTCGTCTGCGCCGCGATCATCTTGACCCTCATCTGGCTGCGGCGCCGTCAGAAGATCGGTAAAGCCCCCGCCATCGACAGTCGGCTCCTCGATCGACCGATCTCCGTGGGCATTTTGGCATCACTGCTCTTGAGTCTGGTCTTCTACCCCAAGGCACCGATCGGCTTCCGGTACGTCGTCGGCGTCCTCGGCATCATACCCACCGTGCGCGTGGTGATGCGTTTGGTCGAGCCGCCCTTTCACCGAGTCGTGTACGGGCTCACCGCCCTCTTCGTGTTGGACTCGATCGAGGCTCTGGTTCCGGACGTCATCGTGCGCCGCTTGATCCTCCTCCTCATCGACATGAGCGGCATCGTCGGCTCCGTCTGGGTCCTCTCCTCGAAGAGCATGCGCAGCCTCGGCGTCGAGCGCCCCGGCTATCGGCGGGCCTTGACTCTCGTGCCGCCCCTCGCCTTGGCTCTCCTGGCCGCGGTCATCGCGAACCTCTTGGGCTTCGTACAGCTCGCGCGTCTTCTTTCCGAGGGTTGTCTGAACTCCGTCTACGTCGGGGTGGCGATCTCGGTCGGTGCATCGACCCTGATCCTGATCATCAATGGCTTGGCCTCCACTTCGGGCGCCCAGCAGCTGCGAGCGATTCGCTTTCACCAAAAGCGCATCATTCACGTCCTGGAAGGCTGGATTCGAACCGGGGCTTTTCTGGTCTGGGCTTGGAGGTCGCTCGAGTTCTTCGAGCTGTTCGACCCGATCTACAAGGCGACCGTCACCTTTCTCTTCACGGCATGGCCGGTCGGTGAGGCGTCGTTTCGACCCCTGGACGTCGTTCTCTTCTTGGCGGTGTTCCTCTTGACCATCCAGGCTTCCCGCTTGGTGCAATTCCTCCTGCAGGAGGAGTTTCTTCCGCCGCTTCATCTCGCCCGCGGTGTCCCGGTCGCGATCTCGCGGGGAACTAGCTACGTTCTCCTGGTTGCTGGCTTCCTCTTGGCCGTCGCTGCCGCCGGCATCGACGTCACCCAGCTCACGGTGATTTTTGGTGCGCTCGGTGTCGGGGTCGGCTTCGGTCTGCAGAATCTAGTGAACAATTTCGTGTCGGGGCTGATCCTCGTCTTCGAGCGTCCCATTCAGGTGGGTGACCTGGTCGAGTTCGGGACGCGAATGGGTCACGTCGTGTCGATCGGGATTCGGGCCAGCATCGTCCGACTCTTCGATGGAGCGGAGGTGATCGTGCCCAACGGCGACCTGGTATCGGCCCAGGTCATCAACTACAACCTGAGCGACCGTACACGGCGCATCGAGATCAAGCTCCGGGTTCCTTTCGAGTCGGATCTCGACGAAACCATGGAGCTGCTGATCGGGGCCGCCGAAGAGACGGAGGTCGTCGTTGCCAATCCGAAGCCTACCGTCAGCCTCCAATCGTTCGACGCCGGGTCGGTGGAGCTGGAGCTGTGGTGTTGGGTTCCCGACACCAACGAGTTCATCTCGACCCGGACTGCCGTGAGCCTCGCGATCCACCGGGCCTTCCAGAGGCGTGGACTACCGCTGTCTCTGCTCCGCCACGAGCTGCGCTGGGCGTCGAACGCCGAAGCGTCCACGCCGTCAGGCTCCGACCGTCCAGCGGAGTCCGACTCCCCGCCCAACAGGGAGCGGACTCCGGCGGACACCGCGGTATGAAATCCGGAGGGGCTTCGACGGCAGAGGCTTTGCTCTGACGCCCGCCAGCGACTACCTTCGCCCCAACCATGACGGAGACCGAGGACCGCGTGGAGCTCGAGTCCGAGAAGGCTTGGGACATGCTCGCGGTCGGCCGCGAGGTCGACGGCGAGGGATGACCCGGGTCGGACCAGTCTGGGCGCTGTGGGCCGCCGTGACCTGCTGCGATCTGCCTGGGGCTTCGGTTTCGGTTCGTGAATCCGAACCGCGGCCTCGCCAAGGGGGCGAGCATGCGCGGGCGTGGGAGCCTTCCCGCCAAGCCGCGACCGCCCAGGCCCGGAGCGGCGGTGAAGATCATCGGCCCGCGCTCGCGACGCCACCGCGGGCGGAGGCGCCGAAGGACACCGCCGAGCTCGTTCAGCTCCGGCGTCGGAGTCGAAGTCTGGGCATGCCCGGGGCCGCGATCCAAAACGGCGACGCACTCGAGCCCTTCTTCGCCGCCCTGGACGCCACCCGCGCCAAAAAGGGCCGCACGCGCGTCTCGGCCTGGGGTGGCTCGCTGATCGCCGCCGACCACATCGTCGACGTCCTTCGCCGCACGCTGCAGAACCACTACGGAAGTGCGGGCCGCGGGTTCGTTCTGACCGACCTGATGGCGGAGCCCAGCCGCCGGGTACGCGCCGGACGCGGTCGACCAAAGCTGCACACCTACAACTTGGGGCTGGGTCCCGAGAGCCCGGTGCCGCTGGGGGTCGCCGGCGTCGTCCACCTCACCGGCGAGCCCCACCACCGGGTGGTCTGGCGGCTCCGGGGGGAGACCGAGGCGCATCTTTGGCTTCGTGGCTACGACCCGCAAGCGAGGGCGGTCGTGTACGTCGGCGGACAATGGGTGACCACGCTGCGGCCAGGAGGTCGAGGGCAGCTCGAACACGTTCGTCTGGACCTTCCGGCCGGCGAGTGGCTCGTGATGAGAACGGTGGGGGGACCACTGGCCATCGACGGTCTCAGCCTGGAGCGGGACGTCCCTGGCGTCATCGTCGATACATTCGGCGTTCCCGCGGCGGACTCGCGCACCTTCATGCGCGCCGCGGCCGCCGCGGTCCAGTCGGAGGTCGCGACCCTGCAGCCGGACCTCTTGCTGCTGATCCTCGGCGGAAACGAGATCGGCCGTTTGAGCCGAAGGCGGACCCACATGGAACGTCTTCGCAAGAAGACGCGGGCCTTCCTGTCTCGCCTGTCGGAAGCCGCCCCGTCTGCCGCATGCCTGGTCGTCGGCCCCATCGACAAAATCCATCGTCGTGGAACCGCCAAAGGGCAGACGAAGACCGCGGTCGCCATCGTCAATCGACTCCTGCGACGGGTCGCGCACGCATCGGAATGCGCCTATCTGGACCTGTTCGCGGCGATGGGCGGGCCGGGAGCGATCATGGCCCTCGAGGCGCGCGGATGGATGCATCCCGATCTCATCCACCCGCGTCGGGAAGGGCTGGACCTCGCGGGCTTGATGGTGACCGACGCGTTGACCGAAGCCTATCTTGCCTCGTCACCGCCGACATCGGCGCAGCTGGCAAAACCGAGTAACTGCGAGGTCGAACCGTGCTGAGAGCCCTGGCTCGCCTCGGCCTCCTCCTCCTTGCGCCGATGGCGTGTCGCGCGACCAGCACTCCGCTACCGGCCAACGATGACCCCTCGCCCCCCCTCACCGCGGTGGTCCGCCCTCCACCGCCGGTCACAGCCCCTCCCGACGCATTCACCGAGCTTACGCTGACTCTACCAGCATGGCTGAATGCCCGACTGGAAGACGCGCATGCGGCCGGACTCGCGCTGGGGGTCTCTCATCGCGGGCGGAGGTTCGTCTTCGCATCGGGCTGGGCCGACGTCGGTGAGGAGCGAGCCTTGAAGGAGACGGACAGTTTTCGATGGGCCTCGATCGGTAAGGTGCTCACCGCGGTCGCCATCCTTCAGCTGGAAGCGGCGGGCCGACTGAGCCTCGACGACGAGGTGCAGGTTCACGTCCCTTCGTTCCCTCGAAAACGATGGCCGCTCACCATCCGGGCGCTGCTGTCGCACTTGAGCGGTCTACCCAACTACGTCGACTGCCGTCGGGAGTGCCACATCACGGAGCAGCTCGACACGGAGGCCTCGCTGGATATTTTTGCCGCCTTCGAGCTGCGGGCGAAGCCGGGAACCGAATTCATCTACACGAGCTACGGGTTCAATCTCCTGGCCGCGATCGTGGAGAGCGCATCGGGCCTGTCCTTCGAGGCGTACCTGCAGCGGAACGTGTTCGACCCGGCAAACATGGACGGGGCGCTGGTCGAGCGCGCGCACCCGGCGCCCGAGTCGAACTGGGTCGAGGGCTACCGGCCCCAAGGCGCAAGACTCGTGCCCTCGGAGTCGATCAACATCTCGAGCCGCTTCGGTGGTGGAGGCTTGCGAGGCAGCGTGGTCGACCTCCTCGATTTCGGCGAATCGCTTCAGGGTCATCGACTCCTCGACGCCGAGCGCACTTCGGAGATGCAGCGAGACCGCACGACCGTATCCGGGGAACCCATCCGCTACGGCTACGGGACGGCGGCCTATCCGCGGTTCGGCACCTGGGTCAGCGGGCATGCCGGTGGCCAACCGGAGACGTCTTCTCTGCTGCTGATGTACCCGTCCGACGACCTGATCATCGCCCTTTTGCGGAACGTGGAAGACGATCGTGCGCTCCTGTTCGAGATCGCCGGGCACATCGCCGATCAGCTCCTCAACCAGGGCCGACCTCGGCGAGGTATCCAGGGCGGCGGCGTGCCGTCGCACGCCGTCGCGACCGCGATGCTCGGTACATACAGCCACGGCGTGGCCCGCACGCGGATGTGGCCAACGTCCACGTCGACACCGGCCGACGCTTGGTCGACCCTCGAATCGGTCCTCGCAGACGCACTTCTCGACGGAGCCGCGACCGATCTCATGGAGCGGGTGGAACGGGGGAGCTGGGGCGCGGACGGAGGACCGTTCGCCGCCGCGGGCCGGGCGATGCTGGAGGCGATCCATCGAAACGAGCCGGAGCTGGAGCTATCTGCGCTGGCTCGAGCCGGCCCCGTCTCCTTTTATCGACTCTATCTCGAAGCCTGCGCGTCGGGCCACTGCCCGGCCGACCGTCGTTTTTCGCCCGCGGTCGAAGAGAGTTTGCAGACGTACGTCGATACCTACGCGACGCCGACGGGACTGGCGAGAGCCATCGGTCCGAACACGTCGACTGTCGCTTTGGTGTCGGACCTCGCGGTTCTCCAGACCCAGCCCCTTCGCTTGGACGTTTCATCGGAGCTCGCCGACGAAGCGATACGGTCGGCCAGGGCGGGGCACCCTGCCCGGACCCGAGTCATCCTCGACATGATGACCACCACGTTCCCGATGGCCATTCGCACCCACCTGGCAACGGCCGAAGCCGAGTGCCTACTCGACGCCGCGGGATCCGAATCGCGAGACCCGGCAACCGAAGCTCTCGTTCTCGCCGCCGCTCACCACGACGCCGAAGACCGCATGAAGACCTGGCGCCTCAAGTTCGACGGTATCCGACTCGAACGCGAGGGACGCCCGGATGCTGCTGTGTGCTGGCTGGCTGCCGCCGCCGAGGCCAAGCGCACCGACCGCACTCTGTGGCTCGCCTACGCCCGTCGAGCCGATCGGCTCGACCAGCCGCGAAGAGCCCTGGTCGCCTATCGTCGGGCTCGCGCGCTCGGACTTCTCGGTCGCTCCGATCGCCAGCGGGTCAAGGAGCTGAAACAAGCCTTGCGCTGAGATCGGGCTTCAGGCCACGACCGGCAATGACTTGTGGGAGGCCGGGGCGGGCTGGTCCTTGGTGGAAAAAGAGAGCACGTCCATCGGACAAACGTCGATGCAGATGCCGCACTGGATGCACGCCGAGTTCGTGTTGTCGAAGGGCTGCTGATTCTTGGCGAAAGCCATCACGTCGACGCCGACCTGACAGTACTTCGAGCACTGCGTACAGCTGATGCACTTGTCGTTGGAGACGATCTTCAGGCGGCCGTACCACTTCGCCAGGATGCCGTTGTAAGCGGCGAGCGGGCACCAGTATCGACACCACACCTTGCCTCCGAAGAACGGGTACAGGGCGATTGGAATGACGGCGACCAGCCAGAAATCGACGATGTAGCTGTAGGTCTTCCACCAGACGTTGTTGCCGTCGGTCTCGTAGATGCCAACCAGGACCAGCAAAACGAGCAGGCTCGCCAGGAAGACGAGCACGCCCTGAAACTCCCAAGCTCGCGACCGGCGTCCCTTCGGCGCCAAGTGCCGCCAGCGATCGCCGAGGGTCTCGGCGAGCCCCCCACAGCCGCAGATCCACGTGCAGAAACGCTTTCCGTGATTGTAGGAAGCGATCGGAATCGCCACCAAGGTTCCCAGGATTCCGGCCCCCACGAAGAAGGTGACGATCCACTCGGGGTCGCCGGGATACCACCAAAAGAACGTATTGAAGAAGAGGGGGTAGGGTTGATAGAGCCCCCACGCTCTCCACGCGTACTTCAAGGAAAGCGCCTTCACCGCGATCACGTTGACGACCAGAAAGAAGCCGACTTGGAAGGAAAGGAGCGAGAGGTAGCGATACGTCTGGTAGGTTTTGTCACGAGCGATGTTCCGCCAGCGCATCATTGCTTCGAACCCAAAGACCAGCATCACGACGGTGTAGAGTAAGCTGTACACGTAGCCCTGCTGGTAGCCGCGGTCGGCCAACATGTCGGCGTACGCCGAATCGCTGAAGAGCCAAGACAGCGGCCAAAACGCGGCCGCGAAGAGCGCGCTCAAAGCAGCGTCGTATGCTTCGGGCGCGATCAGGCCGTTGAACGGGAAGCCCGAAAGACCCTTGCCGTAGCTCTTCAGGGCGTACAGAGAGTAGACGCCGACGAAGATGGCCATCAGAGCGGCGTAGCGCTTCACGTCCCATTCGTTTTCGAGCTTGATGCCGAGCCTTTTGAAGAATGGCGTCGGCAGCTCGGCCCCGATCATCTCGAAGACGAAATCGTTCGGGATCTCTTCGGTCTCGCCGTCGGGACCTCCCTTGGACACGACGACGGAGCCCGCCTTGATTTCGCGCAGATGGGTGTCGAGCTCGACTCGGACCCGCCCTTCCGCCTCCTTCGTCCGGAGCGCGTCGACGTTGCGCTTCTTCGGGTAGACGAACTCCTTGTCGATCGTCACCAGCGTCACCCGATTTTGGTCCGCGAGTCGGAGCGCCGCTTCCAGGGCGACGTCGCCGCCCCCGTAGATCAAGATATCCCGGTCGACGTAATCATCGGGGTCCAGCAGGCGATGGGCGATTCGGTGGGCGTTGTCGATCTCGCCAGGGACCCCCGCCTTGCGCGGGTTACCGGCCTTCCCCACCGCCAGCACGACGCGACGAGCCCGGTAAGCCGCCTTCTCCGTTTGCACTTCGAAACGGTCCGATTTCCGCTGGATGTCGGTGACCTTTTCGAACTCGCGAACGTCCAGCTGAAGGTCTTCGAGCTGCGTGCGCCACTTCTCGAGTAGCTCCTCCTTCGTACACTCCTCGAACCACATACGGCTCTCGTTGGGCACGCTCTCCGGTTCGGCGAACAAGACCTTCCCCTTGGTCATCGTGAAAACCGTCTCCGCCACGTGGTTGGCGTCTACGGTGACGGCCGAAAGGCCTAGTTCCTGGGCTCGAGCCGCAGCTCCCAGGCCGGCGGCTCCCGCCCCGACGATGAGTACGTCCAGGATGTCCTCATCGTCATGGGCCTCGCGTTCCTTCTTCAGGTCGGGCGCGAGCCGATCGATGATGTCGTGTCCGGCGTTGAGCCCGAGCTTGATCAGTGGAGTCCCGGCGACCTCTCCCACCAGATACATCCCGCGTACGGAGCTCTCGCCGTGCTCGCTGACCTGCGGGAGTACCGGGTAGCTCGGCTCGGGCCGCTTCTTGGCGAACAGCGCCGCTCCAAACGTGCGAAGTCCGTCGACGTAGCGCAACAGGGGGGTGGGGGTCCGGCCCATCGGGGGGTCGACTGCGATTCCTTGGCTCATCCGCTCCTCGCTTACGAAAGGCAGCACACGGCGTTACCGCGTCCGTTACGCCATTGACTCTAGATCAGGTTTGAGTCAGCGCGGTGACCCATGGTCTTCGTCCGCCGTTCTTTTCGGGTGTTCGTGTCAGCTTGCGCTCTGGCGGCGTGTGCCGCTTGCGCTGCTTCCGCCCCGCCGCCCTCGGCCTCGACCGAATCGACACGTCCGGAGCCGACCGAATCGTCCTCCGAAGCACCTCCTGCGCCGCCGGACCCGACCGTCGTTTGGGATCTCACGGACCTGTATGAAACCCCCAAGGACTGGCAGATGGCTCGCGAAGCCGTTCTCGGACGCATTCCCGAGATCGAGGCCCTTCAGGGCACCTTCGGTCAGGGCCCGGCAGCCCTCCGTCGTGCGCTTGACCTGATCTTCGACACGCAGAAGGAAGCGTCGCGCGTCCGGGTGTACGCCTCGACCGGAGCTTCGGTCGCTCTCAAGGACCCGGGCGCCACGGAGCGGAGAGCGCTGGCCCTGAAGATGCTGGCTTCCCTGGAGGACGCCACCAGCTTCGTCGAGCCCGAAATCCTGGCCGTCGGCGAGCGGAAGATCCGGGGCTATCAGAAGCGAGAGCCGGGGCTCGCTCCCTACGCCTTCTATCTGAACAACATTCTTCGCCGCGCTCCGCACACGCTGAACGCGGAAGGCGAGTCGGTGATCGCCAAGTCGAGTCTCATGACGACCTCGCCGAGCAGCATCTATACCGTTCTGACCACGGCCGACTTCGACTGGGAACGGATCGAACTGAATGGAGAGACCGTCGTCATGGACCGGGCGGGCTACGCGAAGTACCGCGAGCACCCGAACCGCGAAATCCGGGCACGGGCATTCGAGAGCTTCTGGGGCACCATGAAGCGCTATGAGCGTTCGCTGGGACAGATCCTCGCATCCGAAGTCACGGCCAATCTCTACCAGTCGACGGTCCGACGGCATGACGGCGTGCTGAGCTGGGCCCTGAGTGACTCCAACGTCCCCGCATCGGTCTATCGAACCCTCGTCGAACAGGTGAACGCGGCTTTGCCGACGCTCCATCGCTACCTCGAGCTCCGCGCCCGGATGCTCGGTATCGACGGCCTCCGATACCACGACATGTATCCGTCGCTCGTAGAAATGGAGCAGAGCTTCGACCTCGATACCAGCCGAACGATCACGATTGCGGCGTTGGCTCCACTGGGAAAGGAGTACGGGAAAAAGCTCGCCTACGGGACCGCCCAGCGCTGGCAGCACGCATATCCCGCCGAAGGGAAGCAGGGCGGTGCGTACATGGCCGGCGCCGCCTACGACGTCCATCCGTACATCCTGTTGAACCACAACGACAGTTTCGACTCCCTATCGACCTACGCGCACGAGTGGGGTCACGCGGTGCACACCCTGTTGGCCAACGAGGCCCAGCCCTTTCCCACGGCGCGCTACTCGACCTTCCTCGCCGAAGTAGCCTCGATCGGGAACGAACTCTTCCTCTCCGCCTACATGCTGGAGAACGCCCAGAGCGACGAGGAGCGTCTGTTCTATCTCGGTCAGGAACTGGAGCTCATCCGGACGACCTACTTCCGCCAAGCGATGTTCGCGGAGTTCGAGCTCGCGATTCACGAAGAGGTCGAAAGCGGTGGGGCTCTATCGGGTGACCGCCTGACGGCAATCTATCGGAATCTCCTCGAGAAGTACCACGGACACGCAGATGGGATCGTCACCATCGACGGCAATGTCAGCCTGGAGTGGGCCTACATTCCTCACTTCTACTACGACTTCTACGTTTATCAGTACGCGACTTCGATCGCCGGCGGCGCCCTCCTCGTGCAGCAGGTACTCGAGAAGGGAGACGAAGCCCGAAACCAGCTTCTCGAAGTATTTCGCGCCGGAGGCTCTGACTATCCCTACGAGATCTTGAAAGGGGCGGGGATCGACCTCGCGACACCGGCGCCGTACCAAGCGCTCATTCGTCGCATGGACGGCGTCATCGACCAGATCGAGTCGATCCTCGATCAATCCTCGGCTTCGACCGACTCTTGAAAGCGGCTGCCTCGTCGCAGGCGCACTGGCCCTCGGACCCGTTGCGGGTCGACGACCTTGTCGCTCTGGGTGACCACCACGGCCTCCCGAGCCCGTAGGCGACCGGCCACCCGTCGAACCTTTGGCATCAACGGGCGCCAGTCGTCCGGGCGAACCGCGCGCGCCACTTCACTCGGGCAGAGGCTCGACGTCCTACTACGCTCCCCGAGAAGTCGGAGCGTCGCGCGTTCGAGTTCCCGGTCGAGGGACGTAGGTCGGGCCGACCGACACCGCGCGCTGCAGTACCGGATCTGGTCCCACTTCCCCTCCCACTTCTTGCGCATTTCGAACGGACGTCCGCAGCTGGCGCAGATCTTTTCGTCTTTTGGCTTCATGGGAAGACAAGCGACGCATTGGCTTGTGTGGCCGCGCCGATGAAAACTAGGGAGGCGGCATGTCCGAAACAAGCACGAACGAACGCTTCGCTTTGGTCTCGGGAGCCAGTCGTGGGCTCGGCGCGGAGATGGCCCGCCAGCTTCTCGAGGATCACGAGGTCGTCTTCCTCGGCTGCCGTGAACCTGGCGCTTCGAGTGAGGTTCGCTCCCTGGCCAGCGACTATCCCCGGCGCGCTCACCCCCTGACCCTCGACGTGACCGACGAAGCCAGCATCGAGGAGGCCGCGCGCATCGTCGGTGCGCGGACTCGGCACCTCCACACCGTGATCAACGCTGCCGGCATTCTTCACGACGGCGACGTCGAACCGGAAAAGCGCCTCGCCGACGTCGAACCGGCGAGACTGCAGCGAGTGTTCGCCGTCAACGCCTTTGGGCCCGTGCTGGTGGCCAAGCATTTTGCCCCGCACCTGGCTCACGGTAAGCCCGCGGTCCTCGCCAACATCTCGGCGCGGGTGGGCAGCATCGCCGATGACCGGCTGGGCGGCTGGTACGCCTACCGGGCGTCGAAGGCGGCCCAGAACATGTTCACGCGCAACTTGTCCATCGAGCTCGGGCGCCGCAACCGGAAGCTGGTGGTGTTGGCGCTCCATCCGGGGACCGTCGACACCGACCTGTCGAAACCGTTTCAGGGCAACGTCAAACCGGAGAAGCTCTTTTCTCGAGAGCGCGCCGCCCGGCAGCTCTTGGCCATCATGCGCAGCGCCACCCCCGAACAGACCGGCAGCTTCATAGCGTGGGACGGACAACCGATTCCATGGTGAGTTTCGCCGTGATCGGCGCCGGTCTGTCGGGGCTCACGTGTGCCGGTGATCTGACCGCGGCTGGTCACCGCGTCGTCGTGTTCGACAAGGGTCGGCGCGTCGGCGGCCGGCTGGCCACCCGACGGCACGAACGATGGCAGTTCGACCACGGGGCGCAGTACCTGACGGCGCGGGACGAATCCTTTCGGTCCACGGTCGCGGCGTGGGAGGCGGCGGGCGTGGTCGAGCCTTGGGGATTTCGCCAGCTCGACCTGACGACCGGCGAGGTTTCGTCGAAGGAGCGCTGGGTCGGCGCGCCATCCATGCGACGCATCGCCGAGTTCCTCGCGGCGTCCCTGGACGTCCGACTCGAGAGCCAGGTTGCGCCCTTCGCGCCCGAGGACGGCACCGTCGCCCTGAGCACCGCCGGCGGTCGCGGGTTGGGGCGGTTCGATTGCGTCGTCGTAACCGCGCCGACGGCGCAGGCCGACCGGCTCCTGGCCGGCGTACCAGGTACGCCGGCGGCGTCGGCGGTTCACGCCCCGTGCTGGGCCGCGCTCCTGGGGTACGACGAGCCCGTCCCCACCGAGGCTCAGGCGTACCGGAACGGAACCGTCCTCGGCTGGGCGGCCAACGACTCATCGAAGCCCCAGCGGCCCACGGCCGAAGCGTGGGTCCTGCACGCGACCCCCCAATGGTCGACGGAGCATCTCGAGCTCTCCGCCGAAGATGCGGCCGAGCGCATGGTCCAGGCGTGGCTCGAACTCAACCCACGCTCCGGTCCGCCCCGCTTCGTGCACGGGCACCGCTGGCGATACGCCCAGGTCGTCGATGCTCGGGGACCCGCCGCTCGACCGCTAGCCGACGGCCGCATCATCGTAGCCGGTGACGGCTGCGCGGGGGCACGATTGGAAGCGGCTTTCCTCAGCGGCCAGGCCGCCGCGCGCGAAGCGCTCCGTGCCCATGGTTGAGTCAGCAGAACGAAGTACGACCCGGGAGCACGTCGCTGACGTCGATGGTACAAGTCGAGAGATCGAAAATCAGGAGGGCCGCTTCCAGGGTCGCCAGCGCGTCGATCGCTTTGGCCGCTGCTTCGCCGGCGACGCCTTCCCGCAGGAAGACCGTGAAGAGGTCGGCGGTCCCCTCGGCGAACCGCCGGCGCTCGGCCTCGGCCACCTGCTCCGCGAGGTCACTCAGCTCCAGGGCTACGCGGGCGTTGTCGGACGATGCCAAGACGACCACCCAGGCTTGTTCGATCTCGTTGAGCAGCTTGTCGCGCGTGAAGCGGAGCTTCTGCTCCAGCGCTTCCCGCTGCGCCTCGGCCGCCTGGGCAGCGCCGCGGCCCTCGCGGAGAAGAAGCGGAATCGCGAGGGTGAGCCCCAGCTTCAGCTCGGACGGCTCCAGCTCGACGCTCCGCTCCGGGGGCTCGGTGCTGCCAAAGTCGGAAGAGAACGCTCCCTTGAAGTCGAGCTTCGGCCAGATGGTGTTTCGGGCCAGGTCGACCTGGACCCCGAGCGCATCCATCTTTCGCGCCAAGCTCGCTAGCTCCGGCCGACCCTCGAGGGCGCGGGCCCGGCCATCCACCAGGCTGCGGGCATCGATGCCCTTCGGGTCTGTGGGGAATTGTCCCGCGGCAGCCATCGACGGGGGCGCGGGCTCGCCGACATCATCCCGAAGGAAGAGGCCGAGCTTGAGGGCCGCGACCTGGGCCTTCTGTCGCGAGGAGATCACGAGCTGCTCGCGCGTACGAAGCGCGCGGGTGGCTTCGATTCGCTCGACGGGGGCCAAGGTTCCTTCCTCGACGCGCCGTCCTACGGCGCGATCTCGGTCGGCGGCCAGGCGGCGAAGACGCTCGGCCACGTCGACTCCGGCCACCGCCGCCCGCCAGGACCAGTAGGCGACGATCGCTTCACGGGCGAGGCGGAGGCTCTCCGACCGAACGTCGAACTCGGCGCGGTCGACCTCGAAGCGTCCCTTGCGGATGTTCGCACGTCGCTTGTCGATCGGCCCGTCCTTGAGGAGCGGGACCCGAACTTCGATGCGAGCCTCACCGCCCTCCAGCGTTTCGAGGTCTTCGTTATAGGGCGCAAAGGAAGGCCGCTCGTTGGGGAGTCCGAGCCGATAGCCGCCGGTCGCCTCGAGGCCCCAGAGCGGGGTGGCCTGCGAGACGCTGACGTCGAAGTAACGGTAGTCGTAGTAGCCCTCGGGGACGATCTCCCCGACGGCGCGAAGGTTGGGGTCGAATCCGCCGCGGGCTCCGACGAGGCTCGCACGCTGTTCCCGAAGGCGCGCTGCCGCCGCCTGCACGTCGGGGTGATGCACCAGGACGCTCCGCAGCACGTCGCCGGTGGTCACGACATCGGAGGATGTAGGGGAGAACTCGGCGGTGACCGTCGAGGACAGGACGGCCGCCCCGAGCAAGGCTAGCTGGGTCATGGTTTGATCTTGGGGAGCTTGGGTACCTTACGCGCCTCGATCTGCGGGGGAAAGCCATTCAGGCGGCGCCAGGCCTCGAACCCCAACGTGACGGTGTCGAGCAGCACCCAGCCTTTCGTTCGTACGCCCTGCCGAAGACGGCTGGCGTCCGGCCACGGCGCATCGTCATCCTTGGGCTCGACGAGGATCCGAAAGTTGCCCTTGCCGTCGTCGGTGGCGTCGATGAACGTGACGATGCCACCGAAGGTGCCGACCGAGGCCCCGGGCCAGCCGGCGAACTGGATCGCCGGCCATCCTTCGAACTGCAGCCGAACCTCGCGGTCAGGTCCGACCCAAGCGGCGTCGTTGCCGTCGAGCCACAGCTCGACCGCGCGGCGAGCCGTGTGGGGTACGATCACGGCCAAGGAGTCGCCCAGTTTCACCTGGGCCGGCCCTTCGAAGGCCAGGATCTTGAAAAGGCGTCCGGAACGAGGGGCCACGACGATCCGGTTTCCCATCCGCGCGATCTTTATCTCCTGTTCGGCGAGCTTCCCTCGCGCATCCTCTCGTTCACCTCGAACCTTCTCCATCTTCGAGCGGATGTCCTGGATCTTTGCATCGGTTTCCGACGCCTTCTGGATCCGGAGGACCCGAGCCGCATCGACCCCTCGGCGGGCGGCGGCCACGTCGGCTCGGGCCGTCTGCCAATCGGCATCGGCCTTTTGCGCCGAGACCCCAGCCAGGTCGGAATCGCGCTGCGAAGCCAGGCCCTCGGCCGCCAGGCGCAGGATTCGGTCCCGCTGAAGAACCGCCGCCTGACGCTGCTTCTCCGCGGCCAAGAGCTTCTGCTCTGCAGCCCGGAGCTTCTGGACAGACTGGTCGACGTAGGCTTCCTGCGCCTCGATGGCGGAGGCGCGAAGCGACGTCAACGACGCGATCTGGCTTTCCATCGCGTTCAGCTGCTCGCCCTGAGCCTCGATCTTCGACACGAGCGCGTCGCGCTGGCTGATCAGCCGCTCGGTGAACTTCGGGTCGTTGTCCGCGATCTCGACCAGCGCTTGACCGGCCTCGATATCGTCGCCCTCGGTCACCAGCCAGCGAAGGACCCGTCCGCTGAGGGGCGACTCGAGGTCTTGGGAACGATCCGAAGGACCAAAGGCGATCACTCGGCCCTGCCCAGAGACGGTCTGCACCCAGGGGACCAGGGTGAACGCCGCCGCCAAAAGGACGAGAATCAGCAGCATCACGGCGGCCATGCGCTTCGCCGACCGCGCCGGCGGAACCAGCCGGAACGCGGTCAGGTCGCGACGTACCCGACCGAGGCCGATCCGACGGCGGATGGTGACGTTCTCGCTGCGCGGGGGCACGGGGACCGGCTTCATAGCTTTATCTCTCGTACGCACAGCTCGGCGATGTCCGCCCGGCGGGTTGCAACGATGATGGTCGTCAAACCGCAGCGAGCCCGCAACCAGGTCAGGGTGGCGCGGGCATCGGTGGTCTCGAAGCTATCGAGCAGTCCGTCGATCACGATGACATCGGGCTGCCGGACCGCGGCCCGGAGCAGGTCCAGCTTATCACCTTCGACCTCGGAAAGCGGCTCGCCATCGGGCAAGAGCTGGGTATCGAGACCGTCGGGCCACGACTCGAGGGCGTCGCCCATGCCCACGCTCTCCAGCACGGCGACCGCTTCACTCGGCGTCAGCTCCAAAGCCCCCAGCCGGAGGTGGTCGAGAACACTGCCAAACCAGCGGTCCGGCCGGCGGACGAGCTCGACCCGATCGTAGAGCTCGGTGACCTCCATCGACTCCTGCGGGACGCCATCGACCCGGATCGTCCCTTCGGCCAGGAGGCGATGATCGAACAACGCCTCGACCAGGGTACTCTTCCCGCTGCCGCTCGGTCCGAGAATGGCGACGTCATCCCCCCGAAGGATCCGGACGTCGATGGGCTGCTTCACGTGCCCGCGAACCGGGACGACGCCCTCGAAGTGGATCTCGGCTCCGTGCACTTCACGAGCCGGCTCGTACAGATCGCTCGGTCCGGCGGCGGAGGTCGAAACGTCGAGGAGCTGCGCGACTTTGTCGGCCGCCGCCACCAGGTCGTAAAACCCCTCAATGTGCTTGCCGGCCTTGGCGAACGACGCGACGACCAGCGTCACGATGATCTCGGCCGCTACGAGCTGACCCAGCGTGAGCTGGCCCTGCATGACCAGCCAACCGCCGACACCCAAGAGAGCAGCCGATGCGACCGCCTGCAGGCCGAGCCCCCCCGCCGTCTGACGCAAGACGATCTGAAAGTGCTCGTCGCGGTGGAGCAGGTAGGAGCGCGTGAGCTCGTCCAGCCGATCGCGAGCCACCTCGAACCCGTTCCGCGATCGAAACACCTCGGGACGCTCCGCCATGTGGTCGAGCCAGGCGGCGAGCTGATGCTTCTTTTTCGACTCGGTGGTGCTGGTCTTGATGCCGCCTCGGCCCATCAGCAGGACGATGATGACGAAGCTCAGGATCAGCAGGATGTCGAAGGCGAGGAGGATCGGATGATAGAAGCCGAGCAGGATGAGACCGAGGAACGCACTCAGCAACAGGTCGAGACCGTCCAGGAGCAAAAACGACAGGCTCTTGTGAATGATGAAGAGGTCGAAGAATCGATTGAAGAACGAAGCGCCCCCCTGTCGGTGGACCTCGTTCGCCGAATAGGGAATGCGACCGGCGAGGTCGGACGCCACCCGGACCAAAAGCCGGCGCTGCAGCCATTCAACCACCCGTACTTCCAAGACTTTCAGCACCGCCTGGAGCCCGAGGGCCGCAGCGAGTGCGAGCACGAGGACGAGGAGCGGTTGGATCAAAGCCCCCAGGCGCAGCGTGCTGACCAGAGCCTGCACGCCGAGCGGGGTCGCCAGGGACAGTACACCGACGGCGAAGGCGTACAGAGCGACGACCTGAATGTCCCCTCGCTCGAAGCGAAGGAGCGTGCGGAGCCGCTGAAGCGGCTGGCCCTGCGGCATCGGCGGGTACCGCTCGAGGTCGACGACGAACGACGCCATCGGCCTCTCATCCTCCCCGACGCGCTTCCACTTTCCGTCCGGAGCGTCGTCGGTCATGACCCGCACCCGCCGCCCGGAACGCTCGACGAGGATCTCGTAGCCCGGGTCGGGGTCGCCGACGCCCACCCTTAGAATGGGGCGGGTCGGCGAGCAGATCGCCGCGAGCGTCGTTTCGTCGCCCTGCACCTCGTCGAGCTGGAACCCGAGACCGCGGAGGAGCCGCGCGACCCGCTGCCGGTCGTCGAAGTCGCCGTCCTCCAAACGACGGACCTCCCGGTCGACCTCGCCGGGCGAGAAGGTCCACGGCGAAAGGGTCGCCAGCCGCTCGGCAGCTCGAAACCCAAGTGATTCTCGGGCGATGAAAGCTGGATTGGCCCAGGAACTCATCGGCAAAGAGCCAAACGCCAGAAGTTTACACAAGCGTAAAGTTTTATCGGTCCTTTTTGTCGTTTCGACTTCAGGGTGCCTGAACGTACCCGCTGCGCTACGCCGTTGAGGCATGGCCCCCGCCCGACTCGGCCTCCTCTCGGACCTGATGGCCCTGGCCGCCCTGGCCGCTGCCTTCGCGTGCTCGGACGATGAAACCGACCCCGTGGTCCGGGCCGATGGGGGCGGCTCTAGGGACGCGGTGACCGACGCCGCCGCACCGGACGCCTCGGGTCCCGATGCGGGCGGGCCCGATGCGGAAGTGATCGACGCGGGCTCCGGAGCGCCGTGCGAGACCATTGGAACCGCGCTGCTGCCCGGTCGCGCCCCGGAGCGCCGCGGCGATACGTCGCTGTCGGCCGACGAAACCTGCGGGCGTCTGTTCATGTTCAGCGGGGACAACGCCGTCCCCCAAAGCTGCAACACGCCTCCCTCGAAGTTCGTGAACGATCTGCACGTGTACGACACCTACCGGGAGGGCTGGTACGAGCTGTCGCCGAACGGTGACTGGACCGCCGAGCCTCCGACGGCTCCCATCCCCCGCGCCCGGCTGGCCACCACCTGGGATGAAGCGCGCGGCCGCCTCGTCGTGTTCGGCGGTCGCCATCGAACCACGGACGTCGGGGACTACGACTTCCCGTCCGACGTGTGGGCCTTTGCTCCGAAGACCAACGAGTGGTCCCTCCTGGCGCCGGACGGCGCAGGCCCGGCGGGCCGCATGGGCATGACCCTTCACGCAGACCCGGCTCGCGACCGCATCATCGTCGTCTTCGGAGCGCGGGAGTTCGTCGGTCTCCTCTACGACGTCAGCCAAACCGACGATGTTTGGGCCTTCGACCTGTCGACCAACCAGTGGACCGAGCTGGCCGCCGATGCGTCGCCCTCGCCGCCGGCTCGCGTCTTCCACTACGCCGCGCTGGACACGAAGCGTCGCCGGCTCTGGGTCTTCTCCGGGTCGTCGGCCGACCCGTTCCGGCTCGACCCGCGGGTCCCCGACGTCTTGGCCGACCTATGGTTTTTGGATCTGGAGACCGAGGCATGGTCGATCGTGGGCGCCAACCATCCGACCTCCCGCTTTCGCGGAACGATGGCCTACGACGAGGTCCGGGACCAGCTCGTCTTGGTCGCGGGTCACGACAACACCGCTCTCGGTAACAACAGCGAAGTCTATACCTACGACATCGAGGACAACCGGTGGACGCTGGAGAGCGTCGGCGACATCTTGAACCCGGTGCCATCCTTCGACCCGGAACCCGGCCAGTGCAACTTCCCCGGTGACTTTGCCGTCCCGGATCTGGCCGGGCCGGAGCGACGGGAAGCCCACATGTTCACCCTCCTCGGGGATGAGGCCTACCTGTACGGGGGCCGAACCGACTGCGGGGTTGCCAACGATACCTGGCGTCTCAGTCTCGAGACTTTCGCCTGGGAAGAACTCAACCGATCCTTCTCGGGAATGACGTGTCCCCGAAACGGCCGCGACGACTGCGATGAGCCTTCCGTCAAGATGTGCGATTAACTTCGGGCTCGTGGCATTGTCAGCGCCGTGGGCCTGCGGTGACTCGAGCGTCGACCCCCGTGGAGATGCTCAGTCCGCCGATGTCCAGGTCGATGCCCGCTTCGTCGACGTCGGGTCCGTCGACGCCGGCCGGACCGACGGCGGCTCTGTGGGCCGACCTCGCCTCGACGTCGGTCTTGGTCAGGATGCGTTCCTCGAAGTCGAGCCGGGAACGCGGCTCGAATTCGAAGTCGGCGCCCAGTCGAACGGCGACGGCATTCGCGGCTACCACATCTGGGGGGCTCTGCGGGCCTATGACATCGACCCGGACCCCGTACGCGCGACCTTCACGCTCCATCTCGCCGAAACCGGTCAAGAGGTCGGGGATGGCGGGACCCGGACGTTACCGCTGATCACCGACGGTGCCGGCGGCTGGGTCGGCTTCGCCTACCGCGTGATCGTCGACGACTGCTGCGCCCGGCGAAACGCAGACCTCCTGCTGAGGGTGGCGATCGAGGACCCGGCTGGACTCGAGGCTCGGGGAGAGCTTTCGGTCGTCGGTGACGATGCCTGTTTCGGCACCGACGGCGCCGACATCTGCCTCCCCTAAGGACGCGGGTCTTCACGAACGTCCAACCCGAGCGGAACGCCGTAGCGCACGAGGACGCCGCGCGTCGGCGGATCCGCTCCGAGCAGCCCGCCCGCCGCCCAGACCGACCCGTCGGGCCCCACCCACACCGAGTGAAAGTCCTCGAAAGTGGGCGGCGGGTGAGGAAAGTCGACCCAGACCCCATCGTCGCCGCGGGTGAGGAGCGTTCCATTGAAGCCACCGGCAACGGTCCGACCGGGGCCAGCGGCGAAGACGCCATTGAGGGCCGGGGTCCCGGGAGGCGTTTCATCGGTCCAGGCCGAACCATCCCAGCGCCGGATGAGCCCCTCCACCACACCGCCGACGGCCCATACGTGACGGTCGTCGTGGCCATGCACGGTGAAGAGCGTCTCGCGGGTGTCGACCGGGTGGCTGACCCACGCTCCCTCTTCTCGCACCGCGGCAAAGCCGCTCTGACCGACGATCCAAAGGGTGCCGCTGGCCAACCCATGGACCTTGAAGGCCGTGGCGTCGCGAGCGCCGTCGGGACCATCGGTCAATGCTTCTGCGCCCGAACCGCGGTCACGCCACAGAGCCGAGCTCCGGGCGATGGGCGTTCCGCCAACGTACCAGACGTCGTCGGGTGAACGCCCCCAGACGCCAAAAATGATGTCGGCCGAGGGGGCGTGCAAGCGCTCGAAGGCGCGGTCGCTCGGTCGGTAGCGGAGGAGTAGACCGGCCTCCCCGACCATCCGAACGTCGTCCGGGCCCACTTGGTGAAGCCACCAGAGGTCACCGGTGACGCCGGGAAGGTCCATCGTCAGACGCTCGAGGCGTTCACCGTCGAAATGATAAACGAGGGGACCGTTGCCGTCCGCATCGGCTCCGACGGCGTACACGTCATCGGAACTCCGTCCCCAGACCCTCAGGAGGGCCCCCGGAAGATCCTCGGCAAGCACCTCCCACGCCGGGGGCGGGGACGATTCCGGCGCTCCACAGCCGAGGGCGCCGCTCGCCGCGACCACCGCTGCGGCCGGTCGGGCGTTCCACCAACCCACGGGGTGCGTCGTACCACGGATGTTTGCGCAAGATGGTTTCCGGCGGCCCAAACGGCGGTCCTCGATCCGACTCGCGCGACCCGCGTGCTACGACCTCACGGCGATGCTGATGCACATCATTCGGAACTCGGAGTTCAAGGACATCGCCAAGCTGGCCACGCCTGCTTTCTTCAGGGTCGTCCCAGCAACGGGACTCACGACTCAGGTGCGGGAGCTCATGGCAAACCGCAGCGACGAGGCGGACGCCGAGTATCGCGCGGGCCTGCGCGAGCGGCTGCCGCCTCTGGGAGTTCAGCTCGTCGAGCGCTCGAGCGGCTCGCGCCTCGACGCGGAGACGGCCTCGGAGAGGCAGGGCACCGGCGAAGCGGTCCTGCGGCTCTACTTCCATCAGATCATGCGCGAGGATGCGTCGCTGATCGACCTGCGGCCGGAGAGCCTGCACGAAGCCGATTCGGGTCTCGAATGGTCACCAAAGCGGGCGTTCGTTCGCTGGCAGGACGACTTTTTGACGCCACTCCGCGACATGTACCGGGGGTTCTATGACGACGAGCCGGACACTTTCCGCTCCGCCCTCGCGCAACTGAACCTGACCGAGGCGGAAAGCGCGTTCCGCCAACACTTCGGGGAGGGCGACCAGAGCGCGGTCGCGTTTTCGACGCGACACTTCATGAACACCTTCGGTGAGGTCTTCGAAATCAGCGCCCGAGCCAAGCAGCGGCTGCATCGAAACTTCTTGCCGCTCGGCTTCTACCTCGCGGGGCTCTACCAGACCCTGGAGGGCCTGGGCGGAACCTTTGACGTCCGCGGCGCGTTCCGTAGCGTGTAGCCGCGACTCCCGACGAGCATCGCCCGAGCGGGCCGCATTCTTGCGCACCGAGGGGAAGCCGTGAGGCGCTTCTTTCGAGCGATGAAGGTGAGACTCCAGTGGCCGCGCGCATCAAAGCGTCGTAGAAAGCCGGTACGTCATGAGCATGACGAAGAGAGAGGCTCGCCGGCTCCTGAACGAACACGGCCTTCGGGAAACCCTGCCCCGCATCGCCGTCCTCAGGGTGCTCGCTGCCGCTCCCGGCCCTTTGTCCCACAGCGAAGTCGTCGAGCAACTCGGGAAAGTCGAGTGGGACCAAGCGACGACTTTTCGGAATCTGGTGAAGCTGCGCGATGCCGGCGTTGCGCCCGTGGTGAGTCGCATCGACGGCATCGACCGCTACGCGCTGAAGTCTTCGCCCGGAGACGCGCATCGCCACCCGCATTTTTCATGTGAGGAGTGTGGACGCGTCGTGTGTCTGCCCGAACAGGTCATGCAGCCTCGCTCCCAACCGGGGGCGTGGTCCGCTTCGATCGAAGCGGCCCGGATCACGCTGCAGGGTGAATGCCCAGACTGCTTGGCTCGCTCGGATTCGACCGCCTGACCCCGCTGCCCTGGAACTCGATTGCCTCCTCTCGAGGTCCGCGCACATGCAATTCGTTTGCATTTTCGAGGCACGGTGGTCACGCCACAAGTATGCGGAGGGTCGGAGAAATCGCCGGACTGGCGCTGGCGCTCGGTGTGTCGGCGTGTGGTGGAGCCGAAGGTGACGACGGTGGTCCCAGCGGGTCGGAGTGTGGTCCGTTCGGTGTGCTGATCGTTCCGCCGGGCGGAGAGGCCCGGTGCGCCTGCGTGGAAGGCTACGAGGTCGAAGACGGACAGTGCGTCGAAGAGGTGATTCCGGGGCCCGATGAGCCGACCGGTCCCGAGTGCGGTGAGAACGGCGCTTTCGACGGACGTTCCTGCGTATGCGACCAAGGGTATACTCAGACGGGCGCGGGCCTGGCGCGGACCTGCGAGCTGGTTCCCGCCTGCGTCGGACCGAACGACGTGAACGAACCGAATGACGCATGGGCGGAGGCCACGCGTTTCGGCGAAATGGCGGGCCCCCTCTACGCGTGTCCCGCTGAAGAAGACTGGTACACGCTGAATGTCGAGTCGGGCGACGAGGTCGACGTGCGCATCCAATTCGACGGCGGGGAGGTCGACCTGGACCTGTTTCTCTTCGGCCCCAGCTCTCTCAAGCCGCGCGCCTTCGCCGTCACGGCCTCAGGTAATGCCGAACAGGCGAAGTTCGTGGCGCGGGCGTCGGGGACCGCGGGTATCGTCGTGCTGACCTATGGTGTGGGCGAAGGTGGGTACCAGATGGACGTCCAGGTCGAAGAGGGCAACGGTCCCCAGTGCGTCGGTCCTTGGGGCGCGTGCCGTGCTCCGGCTGATTGCTGCTCCGGCTTCTGCCATATCGACCACTGTCACTGACCGCAGTCTCCACCGGCCCGAATGGAATCGCATATCAACCGGCAGGGTCAGACCCGAAAGTGGCTGTCATTTGGACGAGTTGGCGCTCGGGGTCAGCTGACTCACGGGTTGACGACGCCACAAACTTCTTGTTTTCTCTGCAACCAACTTGCATCTGCCTGGGGTATAGACGGCGCCGTGAAGGGCGGCGGCTTTCGAAACATCGAATTTCGGCCGCGTTCGTTCAAACGGACACAGGCCACGGGCGCATTGCGCGGCCGGAAAAGGAAGGCATTGAAATTCCAATGAGGACCAACATGACGATCACAACTCTCCAGCGGGGAATGCTCTCGATTGCGGGCGCTGCCTTCGTGCTGACCTCCGTGGCCTGTGGCGACGACGCCGACCCGGGCAGCGGAAGCGAACAGAGTGCTTTGGAAGAAGCGGAAGGGCACATGTGCGAGCACTTCCAGAGTGGCCCGTTCCAGTCCGTCGACGCCACCGCCGACCAGGCGAGCGCCACCGACGCGACGTTCGACCACACAAAGATCGACGTCAAGCTCGTGGCCGAGGGCGACCAGTACAGCGGATGGATCCACTTCGAAGTCGAGGAAGACGGCGAGTATCTGCTGGGCACCAGCGTGGACGTTCCCGTGAAGCTCATTCATGCCGAACACAACGAGGACGTCTCCTTCGAGCTGAGCCAGGCCGGCACGAGCTGCTCCTCGTTGCTCGGCACGGTCCACGTGGCCGACCTCGAGGAGGGGCGCTACGACGTCTTCTTCGGACCCACGACCGCCGAGATCCTTGGCTGGGGTTACGAGGAGATGGAGCACGACCACGACCACGACGACGATCATGACCACGACGACGATCATGACGACGACGACGACCACGGCAAAGGCGACTGAGTCGACGCCGGTCGTTTGACGCGAACGAACCCTCGAGGGCTGCGTCAGGCCGCGAGCCTGGCGCAGCCCAGCTTTACTTCAGCCCATCAAGCGTCTGGAACACATTCCATCGCATCCGCGGTGGGGCGATAGCCGCGATTGCACACGCAGCCCGTCTCGTAGAGCGCTCCAAAGCCTGAGCAGGGCGCGCTGGGACGGGGGTCGAAACAGGTTGCGACGCCGGACAGGGGATTCGCGTTGCACTGCTTGCGGCTTCCGCAGGGTTCTTGGGAAACGAGGCCTTCGACACAGTTCAGGGCGGTGTTGCCTTCACACCGAAACTCTCCGTCTTCGCAGGAGCTCGTCGGGTCCGCGCAGACGGCCCGACGCTCATCGACTTCGATACAGTCCAAGCGAGCCGCGCCACATCGAGCTCCGGAGTGAAAATGGGGATTGCCAACGGCATGACACCAGATGACATCGCCGTTTTCGCATCGTTCCCAAAGGTCCCGGCCTTCCGTGCAAGCTTGCCACGCCTTGCCGGAGCCCGACGGCTCCGAGCCGTCCGAACCGCCACATCCAACCGCGCCGGCTAACGCCCACGCCGTCAGCAATCGTTTCATCATCCTGACTATCGTGAACGACAGATCCGGCTTTCGCAAATGACTTGCGATAAGGTGTTGCGTCAGGCAGTTCCTACGAGAGGAAGCGACATGGGTACCCAGGATCGGGAGCAACCAGGGCCGATCGATGCGCGGATCGCGCGTCGTGTGCTCTTCGCGTCAGCATTGGCCGCCTTGGCCGTATCCGGCTGCGGAGCCGAAACGGCCGGGACCCCCATTCAGTACGAGATGGCGGTCTCGTCGACCGTGTCCCGGCCGACAGAGAGCGCTTCGTCCTTCACTTTGGACTCGGGTTGGTCGGTCGAGCTCGAGCGAGCGGAAGTTGTCCTTGGCCCCATCTTCATCCAAGGGGGAGGACGTCGGGCCTCGATTCTTCCGTCGCTGCTCGAGCTGCTCGGTCCGGCCAAAGCCTACGCCCACCCCTCAGACTCGACCTTCGACGGGGGTCCGCCGCTCGGGGAGTTCTTGGACCAACAAGTGGTCGACCTTCTCGAGAAAGGAAGCACCTCTCTCGGACTCTCGGACGGTTTGGCAGGACTCGCTCAAACCTTCGAGCTCCAGTTCCATCCTCCTGGCTATGCGACTTCACAGCCCGATTCGCCCCAAATGATGACCATGGGAGGCCACAGCTTCGTATTGGAGGGGGTGGCTCGAAAGGATGGCGAAGAGCGGCCTTTCCTCGCCGCAGGCGATCTGGGTCGACTTGCATCCGAGCGGGCCGTGACCAGCATCGACACCGACGTGACGCTGGTGGATGTGACGGAGCGAGCCGGTCCCCTTCTGCTCTCCGTGCAGCTGGACGCTTGGTTTCGGTTCGTCGACTTTGCGACCCTTTCCGAGCAGGACGATCAGGGCCGGTACCTGCTTCCTCAAGGAACCGTCGGCGGGGACAGCCTCCGACGCGGGATTCGTTCGCGCACCGCCTATGGTCTCAGCTGGAGCCCTCAACCGTGAAGCTCATCGACCCACGCCTCCTTGTCGCGACCGCATTGGTCCTCACTTCGGCGTGCACCGGTGAAGATGTCGCCGGCGCCGGCTCGCTTCAGATCACGGTGACCGGAGGCATCGTGATGGAGGAAGGCTACCCGTACGAGGAGCCCGGTCTCGACGACCCGCTGGTCTTCACGGAAGGCTGGACGCTGCGCTTCGACAAGTTCTTGATGGCGGTCGACCGACTCCGCATTCGAGAACAGCTTCCCGACGCCGAGCAGACCGACGGACGGATCATCCAAGAGTGGCGGGGGCCCGCCGTCGTCGACATGATGCGTCCTCCGTCCGGGATCGAGCTCGCCCCCATCGATGACCTTCCGGCGACCCGCTTGGACATCGGGTTCGACGTGGTCGATGCCACGACCGGAGCCGAGAACGTATCCGCCTCGCAAGAAGACTTTCAGACCCTCGTCGACAACGGCTGGACGGCGTGGTTCGCCGGCGTCGCCAGCATGCCGGACGGGCCTTCGGTGCCGTTTTCCGTAGGCTTTTCGGCTCCGACCCGCTTTAGCCGGTGCATCAACGGGTCGGACGGGACGCGGGGCGTTGCCATTCCCGCGAATTCGACCGTCGGCGGGAGCATCTATCCCCACTCGACGCACTTCTGGTGGGACGTCCTCGTCGGTTCCGGCGCTACGCAGCTCCGCTACGACCCGTGGGCCGCGGTGGCCGGCGATGATGGTGTCGTGACCGCGGAGGACCTGGCGCGGCAGAACCTCCTTGACCTGCGCGACGCCGAAGGTGAGCCCCTTCTTGACCCTAATACGGGCGAAAGGGTCACCTATGATGACGGGGGGCTGCTACCAGATGACGAGCTCAACCTCCTCGGGTATACGATCTACGGCTTCCGCCAGAGCCTTCACTTCAACGGGCTAGGATTCTGTCCGTGGACCGACGTCTTTTAAAACTACGAGGCCCGAGACAAGCCCGCTACATCGCGCCTTGCCTGCTTGCCCTCCTGATGCTCCCGACTTCGGAGGGGTTCACCAACCCGTCGGAAACTGCTTCGTCCCTGTCCGATCGCGTCGTGAGCCTTCGTCGCGAGGTACGAGAGCTGGAAACGCAGGTCCGCACGGAGAGGGACCGCCTGACGCGCTTGGAGCGGCAGTTCGACGACGAAGCCCAGTCAGCCGAGATGGCGTCGATCCGACTGGACGCGCGGGTCGATGCGCTGGAGCGCCGCCTGAAGCTCGTCGAGGAGAGATCCGAGCAGAACCACGAGCAAGTCGAGGCGCGACGCCAGAGTCTGCTGAGGGTAGCCGACGAGCTTCGCATGGAGATCCAGTCCGCCCTTCCCTTCCGCCGCGAAGCGAGAAGCGCTCAGCTCGACGAAATCCGGAACGCCCTGGCGGATACATCCTTCCCCTTGCCCGAAGCGGCCCGTGCGCTGTGGCAGTTCGTGAGGGACGAGCTGCGACTCAGTCGCAGTCGCGGACTGGCACGCTACCCGGTCCCCGTCGAGACGCCGCCCGTCATGGCCTACGTCCTTCGCTTGGGGACGGTGGCTCTCTTGTTCGTCCTACCCGATGGCCGCACAGGCTACACGCGACCGACCGACGACGGCTTTCAGTTCGTCTTCAGCAATGACGAAGAGGAAGCGGACGCCGTTCGCGCGAGTATCGAGGCCATGGCTCGAAGCGGCTCGCCGGACCAACTCATGATTCCCGCGGCCAGCCTCCTGGAGATGCCTTGAGCGTCGCCCTGTGGATGGCCGCGATGCTGGGCGCAGCACCTCCACTGGAGCTCGAAGATGCCCTTCGACGAGAGGCGAGGGATCTGAGCGCGGAGCGCGAGGCCCTGTCCGCAGAGCTCGAGTCCTTGAAGGTCCGACGGCTCGAGCTGGAAAAGACGAGTCGCACTCGACTGCGCGACCTCTATCGGAGCCTCGAGAACAAGCGTGCTCGAGCTTCCGACCTGGAGGCGCGGTACGCCGACTCGGCCCCAGAGGACTCCGGCGGTCGAAACTGGAGCGTCAGGATCGTCAGGGAGTCGGAGGAGTTTCCGGAGCTGCGCACGTCGGGAGAGGAGCAAGAGCGCGACCTCGGTCAGCTGTTCCAGCAGGCTCAACGCTTGCTCTTGGCCTCGAGCCGGCTTCGGACCGAGTCCGGGGCTTTCTACGGGCCCGACGGCCGAGCGCACTCGGGTCGTATCGTGCACGTGGGCGCTCTGGGAGCGTTCGGGCGCGCCGACCAGGCCGGCCTCCAGGGCCCGCTGGTCCAGGTGGAGGGCCATTGGTCCTTGGCCCAAAGGGCCAACGTGGAACGGCTGTTCGGCGCGGATGAAGGACCACCAAATCTTCCGCTCTACCGTGCGTCAGCCGTGAGCGACGCGACCGACATCAGCCCCGTCCGCCGCCTTCTTTCCGCCGGCGGCCCTCTGGCCTGGCCCATCCTGGGCCTGGGCCTCGTCGTCATTCTGGTTGCGCTCGAGCGCTTGTGGTCGCTCTCGCGCCTGTCGCAGGGAGATGCCCGGCTGGAAGAGCAGCTCGGCTTCCTGTTCTTCGCCGGGGACTACGCGCAAGCGGAACGTCTCGTGGGGCAGCGGGACACGGGGGTGGCGGCCGTAGCTCAGGTCATTCTTCGGCATCGTCATCGACCGCGCGAGATCCAAGCGGAACTGGCGGAGAGCGTCCTCGTGGACCAGGTCAGCCGTGCCGAAGGACGACTCAGCCTGTTGAAGCTCATCGCCGCCGCGGCTCCTCTTCTCGGACTGCTGGGAACCGTCATCGGAATGATCGAGACCTTCGATGTCATCGCAGTGCATGGCTCTGGAGATGCGTCGAAGCTTTCTGGAGGGATCTCGACGGCCCTCGTGACCACCGAGCTGGGACTCTTGGTCGCGGTGCCAACCCTCTTCGTCCACGGCGCTTTGGCCGCCCGGGTCGACCGAATCGTAGACCGACTGGAGCGGGTCGCAAGAGACTTGCCCAGCCTCTCCGATGCCGCCCTGTCCGAGGCCGACAATGAGTGACACGCTCGAGAGCTATCTGAGCGCGGGCGGCATCATCCTCGTTCTGTTGAGCGGCCTGGGGATCATCATGTTCGCCTCGGCTGTCTTGCGAGCCTTCTGCCTGCGGAGAGGCTACCGAGGTGCGGTTCACGAAGCGTGGGTTCAACCCGTCGACGGCGCCGGTGTCGTACCCGAGGCCATACAGCTTCTGGCGAGCGAGGGGCTGGGCACGCCCGTCGGCCGACTGCGCTTTCATCGCCTGGTCGGCCAGCTGCGCTCCTTCCGAAGGACGCTGCGATTGGCCAGCCAAACGGCGCCCGTCCTCGGCCTGCTGGGGACGGTTCGCGGCATGGGCCAGACCTTTGCCGCTCTGGGCGCGGATTCGGATTCGGCCCGAATCGCGGATGGAATCGCCGAGGCCTTGGTGACCACCGAAGTCGGACTGGCGCTCGCTCTTCCGGGGCTCGTATTGGCAACCTGGCTCGACCGCAAAGAGCAGAGAGTGCGCCAGGAGCTGGAATGGCTGGCGAGCGCAACCCCAGAAAGAGAGCGGGGAGCGCGGTGAGTCGACGCCTGAGCCGACGTAAGGGCGATACCGGGGATGAAGGCGTCAACCTATCTCCGTTGATCGACATGACCTTCCTGCTGCTCATCTTCTTCGTGGTGAGCTCCACGCTGGTCGACGACACCGAGATTCTGATCGAGCGCCCGGGAGCCTCGTCGGCAGAGAAGAGCGACTCCAGGGCCATCCGGGTCACCGTGTCGACGGGAGGCCAAGTCTCGATCAACGGACAGGCAGTCTTCCCCTGGATGGTCGAAGCGGAGCTGCGCGGCCTGTTGCCGGCTCACGCCAACGGCCGCGTCCTGGTGGTCGTGGACCGTAGGGTCGATGCTGAGCTGCTCGTGGACGTCGTCGATCAAGCCCGTCTCGCCGGAAGCCAGCACGTCGCGGTGGCCGTGGACGAGAAGGAGAACGCTCGTTGAGACTTCGGGCGGGACACTACGCCGGCGCTCTCATCGTAGGTGTCTTGCTCCAGGCGGGGATTCTGGCGAGCTTGGCGTACCTATCGGAGACGCCCGAGCAACCCCTCCCGGTGAGCGTCGCGCGCACCGAAGTATCCTTCGAGGTTGCGCCCATCGAACCCGACCCTCTGGTCCCGACCGACGAGACTCGAGACGACAGGGCGGAAGCCGACGAGCAGCCCCTGCCCCCCCGCGCGGAGTTCCGGGCTCCACCTTTGCCTTCGGCGTTTCAGAATCCAACGGCCATGAGCCGGCTACGTCTCGTGAAGACGGTTCCCGGCCGCCGAGGCGAGGGCTCGTCAGGCCAGGCGACCTCGGAGGAGGTTCGTGACGCGGCGGAGGTCGAGCGCCCGCCGAAGATCCTCGAGCAACAACTGCCCCGGTATCCGTCCGAGCTCGAGACGGAGCAGATCGAAGGTATGGTCGTCCTGAGAATCCTCGTCGACCCCGAAGGGGCGGTGTCGAGGATCGAGGTCTTGGCGTCTGAACCCCCCGGTGTTTTCGATGAGGCCGCCATCTCGGCGGCTCGTACGTGGCAGTTCGAGCCGGCGCGACATCTGGGGAAGCACGTCCCGGTCTGGGTGCGTCAGAAGCTGAAATTCTCCCTTCCCTAGGAGGGCTCGTGCTCATCGCCACCGCCATCACCGTCACGCATCTGCTGCTGAACCATTCGGGCGATGGGACGGATACCTTTAGGCCCCCAAAAGGGAGGTCTCCCACCGCGTCGAGCGTCGAGCGTCGAGCGTCGAACGGCTCCCCGGAAGCGGTCGTCCTCGAGATTCTCGCGCTGATCGAGCAAGGCCGTCTCGGCGCGGCCGCATCGTTGACCGAGCGTAGCGAGCTCGATGAAGTCGACCGAAGCCAGCTGCTCGGCTACATATCCCTCCTTCGAAAAGACTATGCGCAAGCGGTCGCAGAGCTGCGGGCGGTCGTACGGAAAGAGCCTCACCGCCGTGCAGCGTGGCTGCATCTGGCGGTTGCCCACCATCACCTGCAGGAGCCCGAAGAGACCCTCGAAGCCCTCGAGAAGGCCGAGAGTGCTGGCGTACGGTCGGCGCAGTACTTCGCCTTGAAGGCCCGCGCCCTGCGCCTGACTCGAACGACGACCTCGGCGTACGAAGCGATCGTGGAGGGCCGGAGTCGCTTCGAGGATGAGCCGTCGCTCCTCCGCGAGGAGATCTCGCTTCTCGTACAGATCGGCGCCACGGAGACGGCTCGAACCCAGTTCCAGCGTCTGCTCGTGGGCGGCGGCAACCCGCTTGAGGAGCGGCTATGGTTCGCGCGAGCCCTCACCGAGTCCGGGGAGCTCGAGGATGCCGCCGCCATCCTCGAATCGGCTCGGCTCGAGGCGGAGCTCGAGAGTGCCGAAGACAGGCCCGTGGACGCTGAAGCCATATCGGCTCAACTGGCCTGGACGTACGCCCAGCTGGGCAATGCCGAGGCGTCCGCTCGGCTGCTCGACCCCCAGCGCCTCGGATCGACCCGATATGCCTTCGAGTCGGCCGACCAGTACCGCCTCGCTGGCACGTACGAAGCGGCGCTGCGGACGAACCGATACGTCTCCGATCCCGGAAGGCGCATCAATCAGCGGCTCCTGGTGCTCGTCGAAGCCGGTCGGTACGAGCAGGCCACTGCGTTTGGCCTCACGCTGCCGGATCCGGCACTCCTCGACGACACGGGCCGGTTCGCCTTGGCTTTCGCGCTGGCGGCGACGGATCGTCGCGAGCGAGCGCGGAAGCTGCTGGCGGCGATCGAGGCGCCGGAGAAGCTGTCGGGCTTTGATCTGCTTCAGAAGCAGCTCGGTGCAGTGAAAAGGACGGGGACGGTCGAGCCTTGAATCACGGTCTCCTTCGCCACACGTGCTCGCTCGTGGGTCGAGCACGCATGCAACGTGCCCGGTACGTCCCGTGGTTCGTCCTGCTCCTTTGTCTCGGACTCCAAGGCCTCGAACCGACCCGGCAGGCCCACGCGCAGACGACAGAGCTCGAGTCCCCGCGCACCAGTACGACGGCGCTCCCCGGCTTGGATCCCGACGGACTGACCGGGCTCGGGTTCCTCAAAGAAGACATGACGACGACCGGAACTGCAGGCTACGATCTGGGAGAAGCCACGGTATCGGGGCGCCGTCGAGACCGCGCGCTACCAGCGTCCCGCTTCGAGGTCGAGACCGAGCCGCTTCGGGCCGTGCCCCGCAAGGACTCGGCCGCTCTGCTCATGCTGTCGCCTGGAGTGTTGACGACCAACGTGGGCGGAGAGGGCCATGCTCACGATACTTTTCTGAGAGGCTTCGCGGCCGGGACCGGACAGGACATCGAGTTCCTCGTCGATGGCGTGCCGATCAATGAAATCGGCAATGCGCACAACCACGGATACGCCGATGTCTTCTTCATTCCTCCCGAGCTCGTCGAACGAATCGTCGTCACGAACGGAGTCTTCGATCCCGAGCAAGGGGACTTCGCTTTCGCCGGTACGGCCGAATACCGGCTCGGCGTTCCCCAGCGAGGCTCCAGACTTCGTTTCGAGCTCGGATCCTTCAATACCGTTCGCTTCCTCGGCGTGGTTGCCCCCCTCGAGATGAACGAAGGCACATTCGCGGCCTCCGATCTGCGCCGCAGCGATGGCTTCGGTGAGAATCGCGCGTCGGAAGCGGGGACAGCCGTCGCTCGCTTTACGAAAGACGATGGTACGGACGCCTTTCGATACTCCCTCTCTGCGTACGGCTACGGAGCACGGTGGGATCAAGCCGGCGTCATTCGACAAGACGACTTCGAAGCCGGCGAGATCGGCTTCTTCGACACCTACGATCCAAGTCAAGGTGGAGAGAGTCGGCGATTGCTGTTCGACTTCAACGGCGCGGCCGGACCGACTCACCGGCTGTTCAAAGTCTCGGCTTTTCTTCAGCTACGCGACATGAGGATCCGCGAGAACTTCACCGGCTTCCTACTGGATACTCGACAGCCCCAGCGCGGAGATGCACTCGAGCAAAGATACGAAACACTGACGGCGGGGAGCAGGGGATCGTACGAGATCGCCGAGACGCTGTTCGGTCAGACTCAAGAGCTGGCGTTCGGATACGCCCTTCGGTTCGACCGAGGTCGGACCGAGCAGCTGCGCCTGCGGGCGATCGACGAGATTCCGTACAACACGGTGTTCGACCGCGAGCTCGATGTCCTGAACGTTGCCGGCTGGACGCGGCTTCAGATGAGGTTCTTCGACTGGCTAGCCCTGCGCGGCGGTCTGCGCGTCGACACCTTCTCTTTCGGTGTGAAGGACCTCGACCAACCCACTGCCGATACGCAGGGTGAGCGGGTCGACAACCAAACGATCGCGGCCTTTGGGTTCGCCTTGAGCCCCCGCGTCTCCCTCGAGGTTCAGCCGGTACGGAGGCTCAGCTTCACGGCGAGCTACGGCCAGGGCACACGTTCCTCCGACCCCGCGGCCCTTTCCGATCGCGAGACGGCTCCCTTCGCGGTCGCGCAAGAAGCCGAAATCGGCGCCGCCTGGGCGATGGGCGATGAGCGAATGTCCTTGAGACTCCAAGGGGCTTACGTCTTCGCGACCGTCGACCAGGACCTGGTATTCGAGCCAGATGCAGGACGAAACGTTCTCGTCGGCCGGTCGAATCGACACGCGCTGCTGTTCGCCGCCCAAGGAAGCGTTGGCCGCTTCTTCGACGCGCTCGTGAACATGGGCTTCACCGATGCAACGCTGGAAGCGACCGGGGAGCGTATCCCATACATTCCCCAATTCGTGCTCCGAGCCGACGCAGCTCTCCACGGTCCGCTCTTCGGGTGGAAGGTGAGTCAGCGCGATGTGGTTGGAACTCTCGGCCTCGGCTTCACGTACGTCCCGGGCCGACCACTTCCGAATGGGGTCCAAGGCGATCCGTTTTCGCTCTTGGACCTGGCGGCCAGCGTCCGAGTCTCCTACTTCGAGTTCGGCGTCGAGGCCAGAAACCTCCTGAACCTCGAGTACCGCCAGTCCGAGTTCAACTACGTGAGCAATTTCGAGGGGCCGAACGCGCCGCCGGGGCGCCTGCCCGAGCGTCACTTCGTCGCTGGAGAGCCGTTCTTCGTGTCGGGCTTCCTCGAGTTCCACATCGAGGCGTGGCTCGTTGAGCTCGCCGGATGGAAGTAGCGGCTCAATCGGTAGCGGCTACGCTCGTTCGGTCTCCGGTCGGGAGACTCAGAAAGCCGTAGTGATCGATCCCTTCGATGATCCCCGCCGCATAGTTGCCTTTGGCGAAGTAGATGCGGGGGGTCCCTCGCAGGTGCTCGAGGTCGACGTCGTGATTGCCGACGACGACACCGAGGGTCCCGCCCACCAGCATCCCCTCATCGTTGCCCGAGTCTCCAGCGACCAACACCATGTCGAGCGGTATCGACAGCCGGTGCGCAAAGTAGCGAACCGCGAGTCCTTTGGACGCGCGCACTGGGAGCAAGTCGACGTACGCGCCGTGTGAGAAGACGACGCGGGCTTGAAGCCGCGCCTTTCGGAGCACCCGCCGTAGCTCGGCCGGATCGAAAGGCACGCCCTCGCGGACGACGAAACTGACCTTGAAGGCATCCTGGCCTTCCTCGGGCTGCAGCGCGAGACCGGGAAACGAAAGGGCGACGTCTCGCAGGCGTTCGGGCCGCCAGCGGTACGAGATGTGCTCTTTCCACTGGGAGTCTTCGATCGCCCGGCGGCCCAAGTGAATCGCGGTGCCGACGGAAGTGATCATGAAGTCGAGGGGCGGAACGCCGTTTTCCTCGAGCACCTGGAGGGTGAGGTCGAGACGGCGGCCGGTTGCCACTCCGATGGCCACCTTGGGCCCCGCGGCCTTCACGCGACGGAACAGCTCGCGGAGAGGCCGCTCGCGGCCGATCAACGTGTTGTCGATATCGCAGACCATCAACCGGTCGGCGGAGAGCAAGCGACCCACCGGCGGCCGAGCGCGCGGCCGGGATCGGTCGGTCTTGCTGATGCCCTTGGCGGCCTTCATGAAGCGGTCGACGTGGGCCGCCCATGAATAGTGGGCGTTGACGCCACGGATACCGGCCCGCGACCACCGTCGCCAGCGCTCCCGGTCGGACAGAGCCTCGGCGAGGGTCTCGCCGATAGCACCCACTTCGAGGGGATCGACGAGGAGACCGTTTTTGCAGTTGGCCAAAATGTCCCGCGGGCCGCCATCGTTGGTCGCGACCACCGGAAGGCCGGTTGCCGCTGCCTCGAGCAGGGTGAGGCCGAAAGGCTCGGTCAGTGCGGGGTTCACGAACACTCCGCGTCGTCGGGCAGCGAGCCGGTAGATGTTCGGCACGTCTTCAGAACGATGATGCTTGGGATACGCCACCGACCCGTGAAGGTCGAAGTTGTCGATCAACTCGAGGAGCTTCCACCACGTTTCCCGGGCTCCGCGGTCGAGCTTGGCGATCTCGTCGCGATTTCCCGCGACCAGCACGAGATTCGCGATATCTCGAAGCTCCGCCTGAGAACCGAAGGCCTCGACCAGGCGGGGGATGTTCTTGCGCGGGTCCGGCCGGGAGAGGGCCAAGACCATCGGTTTGTCGGGTCGCGACAGGAAGCGGTCGATCTCTTTCGTGATTTCGGCCGCATGGTCGCTCCGCAGCGGGCCGCGCAAGGGGCCACGCAGGGGCGGAGAGAAGCGCTCCAGGTCGACGCCGGGCGGAATGACGCGCATTCGACCCGGGACGTACATGTCGTAGAGACGGTACTGCTCGTCGACCTCCTGCTGCGTGCTCGCCACGACGAAGCTTGCGCAATCGAGCGAAAACTCTTCGGCCTCGATGCGCCCGGAGATGCGGTATCGCTTCTCGAGCTTGTCAGGGCTCATGCCGTCGGCCAGCAAGCGCTCGCGCTTCACGCGTCCCAGCGAGTGGCCGGTGAAGACCATCGGGACCTCGAGCACACTCGAGAGCCGCGCGGCGACGTAACCGGCATCGGCGTAATGCCCGTGGACGAGGTCCGGCCGGCGGCCCTCGCGGCGCAGGAAGTCGACGGCGTGGTCCGCCAGCTCCGGCAGGTGGGGCCATAGGGCCTCCTTCGGGATGTACTTGGAAGGGCCGGCAGCGATCCGGACGATGCGGCAGTTCTCGCCCATCGGCTCGATGGACCGCGCGTAATCTCCGGAGACCCGAGAATCGACGATCCGGCGGGTGAGGAGGTCCACCTGCCCCACATCGGGATGTCGAGCCAAGGCGCGAGCGAGCTCCACGACATACTTCGTCTGGCCCCCCGTATCGGCGTCCCGACCTAGCTCGAGGTCCTCGGCCCGGATCAGCCCATGGACGCTGATGATGAGGATGTACCGGCCGTCCGCCCCCGACATCGACGGCCATCGTTAGCAGGATTCCGAGAGAGCCGCACGCGGAAGAAGTCGCGCCAGCGCTCCGAACTTAGGAAACCGAATGCGATCGGCTATCGTCCGGCCATGCAGAACCGGCTGTACTTCAGTCGAGACGTCCGCGAGCACTTCGACCGACTCCTCCCCCACGTGGATGCGGCACTCGCCAGCGCTTCCGACCCGGAGCGACGCTCGTTCGAGCTACGCTTCGAGCGGTACTTCTCGAACCTCTACGAGAGCCTCATCGGACCCTACGGGTCGCTCGTCCAGTTCGAAGACTTCCTCGTCCGTCTGGTGAACGTCATGATCGAAGCGAGTCTTCATCGTCCTGAGCCGCTTCGCATCCTGGACTACGAGCGGGAGCTGACGCCCGACTGGTTTCAGCGGCAGCAGCTGGTCGGCTATGCCTGTTACGTCGAGCGTTTCGCCGAGACCCTAAAGGGGGTGAGCGAGCACACCGACTATCTCCAAGAGCTCGGCATCGGGTACGTACATCTGCAAGGGGTCCTCGCCCCGCGGGAAGGTCCCTCGGACGGCGGCTACGCCATCCGCGACTATCGGCTCGTCGACCCGAAGCTCGGTACCATCGAAGACCTCAAGCTTCTCGCCGACCAGCTTCGGGAGCGGGGGATCAGCATCTGCGTCGACCTGGTCCTCAACCACTGCGCACGAGAGCACGAGTGGGCGGTGAAGGCTCGGTCCGGGGACCCCAGGTACCGTGACTACTTCCACATGTATCCCGACCGGGAGATTCCGGACCAGTACGAGCGGACCCTGCCGGAAGTCTTTCCGGAGTTCTCCCCCGGCAACTTCACTTGGGATGATGAAGCCGCCGCCTGGGTTTGGACCACCTTCAACGATTTCCAGTGGGACTTGAATTGGAGCAACCCCGAGGTCTTCTTGGAAATGGTCAGCATCATGTTCGACCTAGCCAACTGGGGCATCGACGTCATTCGGCTCGACGCGGTGGCCTTTCTATGGAAGCGGCTGGGAACCGACTGTCAAAACCAGCCCGAGGCCCACGACATCCTTCAGGCCCTTCGCGCCTGTGCGAACATCACGACGCCCTCGCTCATCCAGAAAGCCGAAGCCATCGTGTCGCCGGACGACCTCGTCCACTACCTGGGCACGGGCAAACGCTACGGTAAGGTGAGCAACATCGCTTATCACAACACCCTGATGGTTCAGTATTGGAGCGCCCTCGCCAGCCGCAATACGGAGCTGATGATCCACACGCTGCGCGAGTTCCCGCGAACGCCCACGTCGATCGCTTGGGGCACCTACATGCGGTGCCACGACGACATCGGGTGGGCCATCACCGACGAGGACGCGGCCGCCGTGGGCCTTTCGGGATTCCAGCATCGACACTTCTTGTCCGATTTCTACACCGGACTCTTCCCCGGGAGTCACGCTCGGGGGCGGGCCTTTCAAACGAACGAAGCAACCGGGGACCGCCGCGTCTCGGGCACGATGGCCAGTCTCGTGGGCCTTGAGCTCGGGCTGGAAAGCGATGACTCTCACATGATCGCGCTGAGCATCGAGCGGATCCTGCTCGGCTACTCGCTGATCTGCGCCTGGGGCGGCATCCCGCTCATCTGGATGGGCGATGAGCTCGGGCTCTTGAACGACTACGGCTACGAGGGCGATGGACACGTTGCGGCCGACAACCGCTGGATGCACCGTCCGCGGATGGACTGGGAGCTGGCTGGCCGCCGGTACATGGCGGGGCAGGTTCAAAGCCGGATCTTCGAAGGCTTTCAGGCCATCATAAGGGTCCGGAAGATGACCCCGCATCTGAACGCGGGATACGAAAACTTTGTTCCCGAAGTCATCAATCCCCACGTCTTTCTTCACGTCCGCCCTCACCCGTTGGGCAACTTCCTGGGCGTCTATAACTTCAGCGAGGAGCGTCAGATCCTGAACCTAAACGACCTGGCCTCCTATCAGATCACCACGCCCGAGCCCTTCGACCAGCTCGAGCAGAGGCATCTCTTCGTCGAAGAGGGCCGGCTACGGATCCCACCCTACGGACGCTTCTGGCTCATTTGACCCGAATCCCGGATCCGTGCTGGCTACCCGAGCCGAAAGCCACTAGGAGGATCGGGTGAACTCGAGATTTGCGTGGCCGCTGCTCGGCCTTGTGCTCGTCGCGTGCGCCGGAAAGACACCCGATTCCGAGCCCGCTCCCCAAGCGCTGCTGCCCCAGCCGTTCATGTGGCACGTGGCGGCCCCCGACCATCCGGGGACGGTGTACCTGCTCGGTTCGGTGCATCTGGGCGACGGCCAGGCACCGATGGACCGTACGGTTTTCGATGCCATGGACGCTGCCGACGTCATCGTCATGGAGGCCGACGCCTCAAACCAGCAGGAGGTTGCGAGAGTAACCCAGCAGCTCGGATTGCTGCCCGAAGGCGAAACGCTGAAGGACAGAGTCAGCCCCGAGACGTACTCGGAGTTTAGCGGCCGACTCGAGGAGCTTGGAATGGAGCCGGCGAGCTTCGACCGTCTTCAGCCGTGGTTGGCGGGCATGGGTCTGGTCGCGCTGCGCCTGCAGATTCAGGGCTACTCTCCCGACATGGGCGTCGAGAAGATGGTCGAGTCGCACGTCACGGACGAACAAGAGGTTCGCTACATGGAGTCGGTCGAAGACCAGATACGCCTCTTCGCCGACCTGCCCCCCAAGTCGCAAGAGGCCTTGATGATGGAAGGCGTTCGGGCCACCGGCCCCGAGCAGAAAGCGGTGCTCGACGGCATCAGCCAAGCCTACGCGGAGGGCGACCTGGAGACCATGGAGCGGCTGGTCTTCGAGAACATGGAGGAGGACCCGGAGCTGCGGAAAACGATGTTCGACGAGCGCAACGAGCACTTCGCCGAGTACATCGACGGTCTCCTCGATGAGCCGAAGGTCTTCTTGGTGGTGATGGGCTCGGGTCACGTCGTAGGGGAGATGGGCGTGCCGACCCTGCTCGACAAGATGGGGCACGACGTGGAGCGGATGAAGGCCAAGGGCCCGGCTCCCGTCGCACCGGCCGTGGATGAAACGTCGGCCGAGACCGCCGAATCAGCGGCCGGGCGCTCTTGACGCCCGAACACGACCCCGCGCAACCGCCGAACCCCGAAAGCGCCGACCCTCGAGCGCACGGAACCACGCGTGTGTCGGGTCTCCGGGCGTCGGTCAGCCAGCCTTCTTTGCACTCTCTGCGGCTCGCACTGCGGAAGCCTGAACCGAGTCGAGCTTGATGACCCCACCGGTCCCATAGCGCCCGAACGCCAGAACGCCCGTGGGACAGCTCTGTACGCAGGCCGAGCAGCGCACGCACTCCGGGTCCTCCATGGGCAGCCCTTTGTTGGCGAAGTTCATGATGTCGATGCCCTGATGACAGACCGAAGTACAGACGTTGCACGAAATGCACTTGGACTTCTCGGGGAAGATCCGAAACCGAGAAAAGCGAGTGTAGATGTGCATGAGGGCCGCCAAGGGACAGGCGAAGCGGCACCACACCCGACCTGAAAACCAGAAGTAGAACCCCACCCCGATGATCCCGGCGATCGTGATGTCCACGACCGAGTAGTAGTTCAGCTGGACGCCGAATACGCTCCAGTCGGTGAGGAGACCTCGATACACGGATGAGGCGAAGCTTCCCGCAGAGCTGTTGGGCGCGGACCAGCTGACGATGCGCAGCACCAGCAGGAGCAGCGCCCACGCCAGCACCGCTTGGCCGACCATGTTCAGACGATTGTAGAACGGCCCGTGAGGCATCTTCTGCCGATGCCGGTCGCCGAGGGTTTCGGCCAGGGCTCCGCACGAACACACCCACCCGCAGTAGGCTCCCTTGCCGAAGAAGTAGATGAGTAGCGGAATGAGAACGAAGGTCTGAACGCCTCCGATGACGAGCCACCAGACCATGGGTGTCTCGGTGAAGAAGTTCCAGATGAACAAGGGCCAGGCCAAGATGAAGCCGAATGCCCGCCAGTACTCGCGTCCATGTTCGTAGTTGACGGCGGGGAAGAGGTTGTCCGCGGCGGTCCGCATGAAGCCCGAATCGAAGAAGCCGTTGTGGCCGAGGAGAGGGAGAAGAACGTAGGGCAAGAGGAAGAGCGGAAGGAGCTGAATGACCATCAGCACGCTCGTTTGAAGCCGCACGTACGGCGTCTTTCGACGCCGCATGCGGTCGATGCCGAAGATGACCACACAGGCGCAGTAGGCCAGCGTATAGTAGAAGCCGGGCGACATCGCCGAGACCTTCAATGTGCCGAGGAGCGTCGATGGGTCTCGTGAAGACGCACTGACGGCGTCGAAGACCTCACCCATCTGAAACGGGAACCAGTGCTTCTCCTTGAAGAACTGGTAGACCGGGCCCCCGGACTTCCACAGATAGAGAAAGACGCAGAACGCAACGAACGTCACGAAGCTGGCGTAGGTCGCGGGACGCCAGTCTCCGCGAACGTTGATCTTCGATCGCCGGAAGAAGTCGAGGGGTGGCTCTCGGCCGATCATGGCAAAGACGACGTCGTTCTTCAGGACCTGGATCTGTCCATCGACATCGGTGAGCTCCACTTCCGTGTCGCGGACCTCGCGCAGCTGAGACCCCAGCATCAGGCGGACGGACCCCGCCTGCGCGGGTTTGGGCATGAAAGCCCCCGAGGCCGTATTCACGCGATCGGAGACGGGATCCTCGACGTCGACGTCGGCATCGGGGTCGGCGGACAAGACGTTCAGCTTTTCCACGTTCTCGGGCTTGGGCCTAGAAAGCTCCTTCTTGCGATACGAGACCGTGACCTCGGCTCCACACTTTGCAAGCGCGATGGCCGTCTCCAGCGCGGAGTCTCCTCCGCCGACCACCAGCGCGCGTTTCCTCGTATAGTCACTCGGATCGTAGAGCCGGTGGTAGACCTTGTCCTTGTCTTGTCCGGGCACACCGAGACGTCGGTAGTTACCGCTACGGCCGATGGCCACCACGACCCGCTGGGCCTTGGTAACATCGGCATCACGTCCCGCGTGATGGCAGTGTAATACTCCTTGCTTGCGCTCGATCCTGTCGATCCGGACGGACTCGACTTCGATCCCCGAAGTCTGGTTGCGCAGCTCGTCCAGCAGCTCTTCTTTGACTCCCGCGGAGACCTCCAGCGGCGAGTCGGGATCCAGGTCGGTTGGATAGGTGTAGATCGGCTTCCCTTTGGGGAAGTTCACGATCGTCGTGAAGGGTTCGGATGCATCGTAGATGCGGTAGCTCAACCCCTGGGCCTCGGCTTCCAGCGCCGCCGCCATGCCCGAGACGCCCGCCCCGATGATCACCAGGTCGAGCACGCCATCGGCGCCCTGGCCGGAAGCGAAGTCCTTCTCGTTGACGAATGCCCGAACCGCTCCCGCCCCGGTCAGCGTCGAAAACTTGAGCAGCGGGATACCGGTCAGATCACCTACCACCCGAACGCCAGGCAGCGAGGTCGTTCCGTCCTCGGCCACCTCGGGCATCTTCTCTACGTGCCCGGCGGGCCAGCGCGTGTGCAGCCAATGCATGTATGCTCTCAGCAACGGTCGATCCTCGCGAGGACTGGTGACGCATGCGCGAGCGCAGCGCAACGGGCCAACCCGAACGCCGACGAGCGAGGGCTTACGCCCCTTGATTTGGGCTAGTGTGGAGTCGAGGATTCGCCCATGTCCGAGGATCAGGAGTCCGCGCCCGACGGGAAGCCCGGGGACTCTGGTTCCGGATTGCTCCAAACGCTTCCCCGAGGCTTTCGCGCGGCATGCGCCGAGCTCTGGCCGGACACGGTGTCCGAGCCCCCCCTGTCCGAGCTCCTGCGCCAACGCCCGGAGCTCGACATCATCACCCGTCTGACTTGTCGCCCGACGACCTCACCCGACTGGTCGGTGACCGTGTGGTTCGAGCATCGTGTCCTCGAAGTCGAGGTGATTCTGATGGCTCAAACCTTCGATGACTTCGTGCACACGGCCTGGAAGTCCAGACGGACCGTGCCGGAAGAGACGGACCGAGTTCGACGACTCGAGCACCGGGCGCGAGCGACCGTCGACCGGACTCAGGGGCCGCGAATCTTCGAAGCCAACGTGCGCTTCTTGGAACTGGCTCACGACATCGGCGACTGCCGAGCCCCGGCGCCCCAGAGCGTGACCTATGTCCACGAGACCGAGACCACGAGGGAGAGTCTTCGATCGAATTGGGTCAATCCGCGTCGAGGCATCGACCAGCCGCAGATCGCGATCCTCGAAGCCTACTGGTCCCTCGCCGAGCCGCTCTTCCCGCCCGAGCCCGCGGCCTGACTCAGGCCCGGGGCGGCCACTCCACGCGACCGTCGACGTGCTGCGCGAATCGATCGGCGCTCCGCTTGTGCACGGGCTCGTCGCTGGACCACGGCCAGCCTCCAAACTGCGTGCGCTGGTAGTCGAACATCGCCTGCTGAATCTCTTCGCGAGTGTTCATGACGAAAGGCCCATGCTGAACGACGGGTTCGCCGATGGGCCGTCCCTGGAGCAAGAGAAGCTGCGACGGCTTCGGGCCATTCTTCAGCGTCACCGCCTTCGGCGAATCGAACTCGCAGGCGAGGTGTTCGGTCAGCTCTCGATCGCCGATCCGCAAGGAAGCGCCATCGAAGAAGTATAGCGAACGGTTCACTCCGACCGATGCAGCGGGAAGCTCGACCTCGGCGTGGGGCTCGAGCACGAGGGTCCAGACTGCCACCTCGCTGTCGGGCTCCGATGCCCAAGACTTCGGCGGCGGCGCCGGCGCGCGCGCATCGCCGTGGACTCCCGCCACCACGGTGATCTCGGTGGTTCGACCTTCTGCGTCCTTCACGCGCCGTTTCGGAATCTCGGAACCCCACAGCATCTTGAAGTGCGCCTCGACCATCTTGTTGCGCGCCGGCAGGTTGAGCCAGATCTGGAAGAGCTCGCCCGGGTTGGGAGCGTCGCTCTTCACCAGCGGGAACATCTCGGCGTGGACGATGCCCTGCCCCGCGGTCATCCACTGGACGTCCCCTTTGCCGAAGCGGGCACGCGCCCCCAGTGAGTCGGAGTGATCGATGTAGCCCTGCCGAGCGAGGGTGATCGTTTCGAAGCCCCGATGAGGATGCGCCGGGAACCCGGGGACGCGGTGACCGTGGTACATGCGGAAGCCTTCCCTGATCTCGAAGTCCATGCCGATGTTTCGGCCGTCCAGGGAGGCCACCGGACCCATCACGTCGTTGCCCTGGGGATACAGATCCAAGTGGTGCACGCAGAAGAGGAACGGGTCTCTGGTTCGCCAGGGAAAGCCGAGGGCAGCGGTCTTGAAGGGGGCCGTCTTGGTCATCGCTTCTCAATCATAGCCGCTCGCTTCGCTCGGCCAAGCAGGACCGGCGGCAACACACCGTTCGCCCCCCGGGCGGCCCCGAAGTTTACCGCTCTCGACCGCTCTGTTGCTTGCCTCGTGCAGCGAACTGACCCGACTATGGCGTCGTGCGTCGGTCTTTTCCCGTCGGCTTGATGGTCGGACTCGCGTCGTGCGGAGAATCCGCCGTCCTGAGCCAACCACCCGCAGAGCCCCTGCAGGGCCCGGCTCAGGTCGACTTCCGCTACGTCTTGCTGTCCGCACGAAAAGCGCTTCCGATCAGCATCACCAATCCGAATCGAGAGCCGGTCACCGCGGAAGCGGTCGTCGCCGAGGGCCCCTTCAGCGTCTCGGAACCCACGCTGCGGATCGAAGGCGAGTCGTCCAGCACGGTTCTCGTGGCGTTCGAGCCCGTCGGCGAGCCGGGGTCACGCCGCGGCCGCATGACCATCGGCTTCGGCGGCCCGACTCTGGAGATCGCGCTCATCGGCGAGGCGATGAAGTCGAATGCGGTCGTACTTCCCACCCGACTGCGATTCGGGACCCTGCTTCCCGGCTCGACGCAGACTTCACCGCTGACCGTTGCCAATACGACGGAAGAGCCGATCTCGGTGACCGTCGAGACCACGCCGTCCGCGCCGGTCACGGTGCGCCCGGCCGCGGTCGAGGTCGAACCCTTCGGCGAGGTCGAGCTACTGACCACCCTGCAGACGTCCCTCGCCGCGGGTCCGGTAAATGGGCTCCTGCGTTTGGTGACATTCGGTCGCTTTCACGACGAGCACCTGGTCGACGTTCGCGGCTCCGCCGAAACGGCCCCGCTCGACTGCCGGGGCGGCGCTTCGCTCGGTGACATCACGATCCCTTCGGCCGTCGAAGTCGAGTTCTCCTGCACGAACGCCGCAGAGGAGCCGGTATCCGTGGTTTGGTCGTCCTCGGGAGACGAGCGATGGTCGTTCGACCTTCCCCAGCGTCAGACGCTCGGCTCCGGCGAGACGGTCTCGGCCCGGGCGCGGTTTTCCGCCGAGGACACGAGCCAGCCGGACGGACAGCTGCGCCAAGCCGAAGTGCGAATCACCCCGCTACACCCCACGAATCGAAACGTCGTGCTCAGCTCCGAAGTGCTCTCGTTCGCGGCCCGGGCCGGCGTTCCCGAGGTCGCGGTGGATTCCTCACGCATTGACTTCGGTCGGGTCTCTCTCGGGCAAACCGAAGAACGAAGTCTCGAGCTGTTCAACGATGGTCGCTGGCCCTTCGCCGCGCGGCTCTTGACCACCGACAACGAGATCCAGGTGGGTGACCCGGACCTGGACCTCGAGCCGGGCGGACGGCGGACGGTCGCGATCCTCTACGCCCCGACGCGAGCAGGGGCACTGGAGGCCGAGATCCTGATTTCCGACGCCATCTCGCGGCAAACAATCCTTCGAATCCCGGTCGTCGGCCTAGCGCGCTGACCGCGGAAGCAGCCCCTCAGCCGCTGGTACCAGGCCAGGCTCTCGGATATAAGCCGGCACCATCGGGACGTCCAAGCCGCAGCTCTGGCGGATCGCGCTGACGTCGCTGCTCGCGTTCGCCGCCCTAAACGCGGTGCTCGCCTTTTCCGACTTCGACATCGGTCGTTCACTCGCGGTCCTGTCCGGACTCGATCGACCGCTTCTCTTGCTCGGACTCGCCGTGGCAACGCCCCAACTCCTTTGCCAGGTCCTCCGTTTCGGCGTATTCCTCCCCGTTCGCGCGGCGGACGTACCCCCGCTCACGGTGACGCGAGTCGTCGTGACGGCCCAGCTTCTCAACGTGGTCGCGCCCCTTCGCACGGGCGACGTCTACAAGGTCGCGGGGCTCGCCAATCCGTCTCTGCCGTCGCGATTTACGCCCTCGCAGCTCGCGGCCGGTCTTCTCGGCGAGAAGATCGCCGACGCTACGACTCTGCTCGCCCTTTCGGGAGCCGGCGGGATCGCGCTGCTGCAGGCCGCGCTCCGCGATCATGACGTGTCGACGCCGGTGGTCGTCGGTGCATCGTCCGCCGCCCTCGCCGTCGTGCTGCTGCTGTCTTGGTGGATCCGCCGGTCTTCCCCCCGACGTCTTCGCACCTTCTTCCACGACGTTCGCCGAGCCCTTGTGTCGTGGCGCATGGCGGCCTCGGTCGGGATCGCCGGCGGAGCGTGGCTCCTCGAAGCTACGAGTGCGCGATTGATCATCGCCTCTGCCGGATACGAAATCGGATTTGGTGAAGTGCTCGTCGTTCTACTGGTTTTGAACCTCGGCATCGCCGTGCCGATCGCCGTGGCCAACATCGGCGTATTCGAGGCGACGGTCGCCTTCGCCTTGGGAACGTTCGGCATCCCCGCCGAGGCCGGCGTCGCGATCGGGACCGCATATCACATCTCGATGACCGCGACATTGGCGGTCTGGACAGCCCTGCTTTGGGCGATGAAACGCCGTGCAAAACCAACCACTTGAAGCGATACCCGGGACTGTTCCAGTTGACCCGCTGACGCCACTGCGCGATTTCAAGCCATGCTCGATCATCTAGAGGTCCGCCGCACCAACGAGCCGAAGCCTTTGCCCGCACCTCCGATCGCTTTTGGATCCATCTTCTCCGACCACGTGTTCCGGATGACGTGGACGGCCGACAAAGGTGAATGGCACAGCCCGCGCATCGAGCCCTACGGTTCGCTGCACTTGCCCGAAGGGGCCGCCGTTCTCCATTATTCCCAAACCATCTTCGAAGGAATGAAGGCGTATCAGGCGGTCGACGGTCGCCTGGTCCTCTTTCGGCCCTCGGCCAACGGTGTTCGCTTCGCTCGCAGCGCCGAGCGGATGTGCATGCCGCCGCTTCCCGTCGACGCCTTCGTGGAAGGCATCCGCCGATTGGTCGCGGAGGACGAGCGCTGGGTGCGGTTCAATCCTTCCGGTTCTCTCTACATCCGGCCGCTGATGGTCGCCGCCGAGCCCTTCTTGGGCGTACGCCCCGCCAACCGGTACGAGTACGTCGTCATGACGTGTCCGGTCGGCGACTATGACAAGGGCTTCAATCCGTCGCGCATTTGGGTCGAACGCGAGATGCCGCGGGCGGCTGCCGGAGGCGTGGGCGAGGCCAAGACCGGAGGCAACTACGCGGCCAGCCTTGCCGGCCAAGCGCGCGCTAAAGCCAAAGGCTATGACCAAGTGCTGTGGACCGACGCCAAGGACCACGAGCTCATCGAAGAGATCGGCACGATGAACGTTTTCTTCAAGTTCAAGAGCGGCGAGGTCGCGACCCCCGCCCTGAGCGGCACGATCCTTCCCGGCATCACGCGCGACAGCGCGCTCCGGCTCCTGCGCGATGCCGGCATGAACGTGACCGAGCGCCCGATCACCGTGACCGAGGTTCGCGAAGCGGCCACCCGCGGAGAACTCCTCGAGTGCTTCGGAACGGGCACGGCGGTCGTGGTTGCTCCCGTCGGCCACCTTGGATTCGAAGACGGAGACTTCACGATCGGCGACGGTGCCCCCGGTCCCACCGCCCAGCGCCTGAACGTCGTTTTGAACGACATCCAGCGAGGACGGATGGAAGACATCCGCGAGTGGGTCGTTCCCGTCCTTTGACTGTCCCGCTCCCGGCGCGCCGCGCCCGACCCTAGGGGAACCCAAACACGTCGCTCCATCCCGTGCGGCCTCCAGCCCGGACGGCCACGACGCCGCTAGGCCGCTTTGGCCTTTTTGGGCGTTTTCGATCGGGAACTTTCTCTCGCGGTCGTTTTTTCATTTCCAATCCAGTCAAAACGGTCGCGCTCGGTCGAACAGCTGTTCAAGGTCCGAACTCTGCCGTTCTGCGCGGCCGGAATCTCGAAAAAGCAAAAAGGGGACTGCAAATGATCAGACTCGTATTCACGACCGACCAGCGTCGCGTCATCGGAGCCGCCACCGAAGACGCCAGCAAGAAGACCATCGAAGACTTCCCGCCCTCGGTTCGTCCGGTGCTGGAGCGGCTGTACGATGCACCGTTCATCGTCGTGGGCGCGGCATCGCTCGGCCCTTGGCTCAAGCACGGCCCGAACACCACGGTGTTCGTCCTGACCCGCAACCCCGAACTGCTTCCGGTCGCCGACCACATCGTCCCGGTTTCGGATCCCGGTCAGCTCATCGAGCGCTTCCGAGACGGCGAAGAAGAGCTCGTCGTGGCTGGGGGACGGACCGTCTTCGAGACCTTCCTGCCGTATGCCAACAACGTCGACATCGCTGAGACCCTCGACATGGTCCCGGGGGACATCGTGTTCGACGAATGGGAAAGCTCGGCCGAGCTCGACATTCAAGCGATGGAAGACGGCGAAGGCGTCCGCACGCTCCGATTGGTCCGCGCAGCTTAGCGCCGTCGCGGCCCCGCGCCGCGGCGTTCCCCACACACCGGGCACTCGACCTCGAAGGGCAGCCCGAACCAGATCCCTCGACATCGCCCGCACCACTTTCCGTAGAGGTTGTCGGGGCGCTTCGACATCGACCGGACGAGCTTCGACGGTCCGAGATCTCGGTAGTCCGTTGTCGACTCGCCACGAAGCAGCTTGCTGAGGTCGTCGCCGCTCACGACGACGCTCAACATAGCATGGTCGGTTCGCCGGACTCGCAGTCGACCGAACCGGTCGCCTGACGCAGAGGGTCAACGCCCGAAGGGGGCTATCGAAAGGACTTCCGATGAGGCTAGCCTCCGCCAAGATTTCGTAGCCGCGAATAGGGCGGCGATGGGGAGGGTGTCAATGACCAATGTTCTGTGGCTCCAAGGGGGAGCGTGCTCCGGCAACACGATGTCGTTCTTGAATGCGGAGGAGCCGAGCGCGGTCGATCTCGTGACCGACTTCGGACTCAACCTTCTGTGGCATCCGTCGCTCGGCATGGAGCTCGGACCGAATGTGCAGACGATTCTCGACGACTGCGTCAGCGGAAAAATCCAGCTCGATGTCTTTGTATTCGAGGGTACGGTCATCCAGGCCCCGAACGGGACCGGGCACTGGAATCGCTTCGCGGGTAAGCCGATGAAAGACTGGGTCCAGGCGTTGTCCGACGCCGCGGGCTACGTGGTGGCGATCGGCGACTGCGCCACCTGGGGCGGGATTCCGGCCGTACCTCCCAATCCATCCGACTCGACGGGACTTCAGTTCCACAAGAAATCGGCCGGTGGCTACCTCGGCACCGATTTCCGCTCGAAAGCTGGCTTGCCGGTCATCAACATTCCCGGCTGCCCAGCCCACCCCGACTGGATCACCCAGATCATCGTAGCGTTGGGTACCGGTCGCGGCGGCGAGCTCGCCCTCGACGAGTACGCCCGGCCCAAGACGTTCTTCACCAGCTTCACGCAGACCGGATGCACCCGGAACATGATGTTCGCCTACAAGGTCTCGACGACGGAGTTCGGTCAGCGGAAAGGCTGTCTGTTCTACGATCTGGGCTGTCGCGGCCCGTACACGCGCTCGCCTTGCAATCGGATCCTCTGGAATCGACAGTCGTCGAAGACCCGCGCCGGCATGCCGTGCATCGGCTGCACCGAGCCGGAGTTCCCGCACCACGACCTCATGCCGGGCACCGTCTTCGCCACGCCGACGACGCTGGGCCTGCCCAATGAAGTTCCGCCGGGCATGTCGAAGCGCTCGTACCTCACGATGGTCGGCGCGGGTAAAGCCAACGCCCCCGACTGGTCGAAGGAAGACATCTTCGTCGTCTGAGGACGGCAGCAAAAGTCAGGAGACGAAACGAATGAGTACCGAGACCCTCGACATCTCTCCCGTCGGCCGCGTCGAAGGCGACCTGGACGTCCGCGTCGAGATCGACAACGGCAACGTCGTCAATGCCTGGACGCAGGCCGAAATGTTCCGCGGCTTCGAGCTGATCCTGCGGGGCAAGGACCCCCAGGCCGGGCTGGTCGTGACCCCGCGCGCCTGCGGGATCTGCGGTGCCTCGCACCTCACCTGTGCGGCCTGGGCATTGGATACCGCCTACGCGACCGAGGTCCCGCGCAACGCGATCATCGCGCGAAATCTGGGCCAGATCGTGGAGAGCCTGCAGAGCCAGCCTCGCTACTTCTACGGTCTGTACGCCATCGACATGGTCAACGAGAAATACCGGGGCTCGAAGTACTACGAGGAAGCAGTGAAGCGCTTCGCGCCCTTTACGGGCAGCTCCTACGAGCTGGGCGTCACCATCTCCGGCAAGCCAGTGGAGATCTACGCCCTGCTCGGCGGTCAGTGGCCACACTCCTCGTACATGGTTCCGGGAGGCGTGATGTGCGCGCCCACGCTGACCGACGTGACGCGCTCCTGGTCGATCCTCGAGTACTTTCGGCGGAACTGGCTGGAGCCGTGCTGGCTCGGCTGCTCGCTCGAGCGCTACGAAGAGATCAAAAGCCACGACGACTTCATGGCGTGGATGGAGGAGAACGAAGACCACGCGAACTCCGACCTCGCGTTCTACTACAAGGCAGGCGTGGATTACGGACTCGACAAGTACGGCGGCGGCGTCGGCCGCTACATCACCTGGGGCTACCTCCCCCACGAGGACAAATACCAGCGTCCGACGATCGAAGGCCGAAACGACGCCGTCATCATGAAGAGCGGAATCTACGACGGTGTGAACGACAAGTTCATTACCATGGACCAGTCGCGAGTCCGCGAAGATACCTTGCACGCTTGGTACAGCGAGCCGCCGGGACGCGTGCATCCGTACGACCGGACGACGAACGCCGTCCCCAACAACGAAACCGACTTTTCCGGGAACTACTCCTGGTGCACGGCGGTGAGCGACCACGAGCTCGGTCGCTGCGAGGCGGGACCGTTCGCTCGGCAGATGGTGGCCGGCGGAACGCACGGGCACGCGTGGCAGCACCACGACCCGTTCGTTTACGACATGTACAAGAGCCTCGGCGGACCGAGCCTGCACCTACGGCAGATCGCGCGCATGCACGAGACCATCAAGCTGTATCGGCAGGCCGAAAGGTGTCTCCGCGAGTTCCGACTGGACGAGCCGTTCTACGTAAAGCCGAAGCCGCAAGACGGAAAGGGGTGGGGCGCGACCGAGGCCATCCGCGGCGCTCTGGCCCACTGGATCGAGGTCGAGGGCGGCAAGATCAAGAACTACCAGATCATCTCGCCAACCACCTGGAACGTCGGACCGCGCGATGAAAAGGAGGCACGGGGCCCCATCGAGGAAGCGCTCGTAGGGACACCCATCGCCGACAAGAACGACCCGGTGGAAGTCGGTCACGTGGCGCGGTCCTTCGACTCGTGCCTGGTGTGCACCGTGCACGCGTACGACAAGAAGACGGGCAAGCAGCTGGCGAAGTTCCGGACCGCTTAGCCCCGGGTCTCGACCCCGCCCAATGCTCACCATCATCGGGTGCGGAAACCTCAATCGACGCGACGACGGCGTGGGCGTCGTCGTCGCTCAGCGATTGCAAGAGCGCTTGCGCCGCCACCCGGTTCCGAACGTCCAGGTCTTCGACTGCGGAACTGCCGGCATCGACGTCATGTTCAAGGCCAAGGGAAGCGATGCCCTCCTGATCATCGACGCGGCGGTGAGCGGCTCCGAGCCCGGCTCCGTCTACGACGTGCCCGGCCACGAGCTCGCCCAGCCCTACGAGCCGTCCATGTCACTGCACGACTTCCGGTGGGACCACGCCCTCGCGGCCGGCCGCAAGATCTTCCGCGAGGCCTTTCCTTCGGACATCCGGGTTTGGCTCGTCGAAGCCGAGACAACGGACTACGGGCTGGAGATGACCCCTGCGGTCAGCGAAGCCGCGGATGTCGTGTACCGGCGTGCTCTCAAGCACCTCGCGGACTACGCGGTGAAGCGGCGCGTCGATACCGACTCGGTCCAAGTCGAGCTTCGGCGGGGATCCATCCGGCTGAGCAAGGCGGTCTATGATCGCTTCTTTGGTGGACGAGAAGGCGTCCTCCTTCTCGAGCGAGATGGGCGGATCTGCCTGGTGCCCGTCGAGCAGGTCGACGGGGGGCTCTTGGTCAAGCAACGAAACCTGCACGGAGACCGCGTGATTCACGCTCAGGAGTTCTTGGCGAATCGGGGTCATTCGCTCGATGCTGTAGCGGTGGCGGTCAGCTGGGACCCGCAGCTCGGAGCTCTGGCGTTTCGCCTTCCGGAAGTCTCATGAGCGCGAGTGAACACGTCAGGAACACGGTGGCCGAAGTTCGAGCCTCGGGGCGGACCGAGCTCGAGCAAGCCGAGTCACTGGTCGAGTTCGCCTTCGACCTCCAGAAGAAGCCCAAGAGCGAACAGGACCTGGTCGATGCGCTGTACCTCTACGCGCAGGCCCGAGAGCTGTCCGCGCCCCATCCTCTGGCCCAGGCCCGAGCGCTGGCCGGCCAGGGCTCGACCCTCCGCCGCCTACCCAGCGGCGGAGTGGAAGCGCTGCAGGAGGCCCGGGCCTGCTTGACCGAGGCCCTCGGCGTTCTCCGAGAAGGCGGCGACGAGGAAGAGCAGGCCGAAGTGGAAATGACGCTTGGGTTGGTCAGCCAGGCGCTCGCTGCGCACGGCCTGGCCCCGCTGAACCAGGCCGTCCAGAGCTACCATCGGTCCCTGCAGACCTTCCGCAGGGACACGCATCCCCGCGAGTACGCGACGCTCCACAACAACCTCGCCACGGCCTACCTATCGATGAAGCTGTCGCCGGACAAAGAAGTCATGCGCGAGGCCATGGCTGTCCAGTCGTTTCAGGAAGCCCTGAAGGTCGTCACGCTCATCGAAGACCCAACGGAGTACGCGATGCTCCAGAACAACCTGGGCAATGCCTTGCAGGCCATGAGCTCCTCGCACCGCTTCGAAAACCTGACGCGGGCGGTCGAGGCCTACGATGAAGCGCTCAAGGTTCGGACCGAGTACGACACACCGCTGGAGTTCGCGAACACGATCGCCAACAAGGCGAACGCACTGATGAACCTGCCCGATGATCCGGAACATCCGGAGAACGGAAATCCCCGGAACCTGGTGACGGCCATCGGACTTCTCGCCCAGGCTCGCGACGTTTTTCGGAACCGCGGCGTTAACGATCGCGCGCAGATCGTCGACGACCTGAGGGCGAGCCTCGAAGCCGAGGTTGCCGCAACCGGAGGCGTCGCGTGACGTCGGAGCGCGACTTCGAGCAGCTCGCTCGAGACCTCGACCGCCTGGAGTCCGTCACCGAGCAGTGGTCGGCGGAGCAAAAAGCTACCGTGCAGGCCATTCGGTCCACGGTCGAAGGTATTCAGGTCGGTGCGTTCCGACGGCTGATCCGCATCATCAAGGAACAACCGGGGGGACTCGAGGCGCTCCAAGCCGCGCTCGACGATGACTGGGTGCGAGGCGTCTTGGCGTTCAACGGTCTGATACGGCCCCCCGAGCCGACGCTCGAAGAGCGAGTCGAGGAGGCTCTCGAGTCGGTACGCCCCATGCTCGCCTCTCACGGCGGAAACGTGGAGCTGGTGGAGGTGCCGTCGGAATCGGAGGTCCGGATACGGCTCCACGGGAGCTGCGATGGGTGCACGCACTCCGACGTGACGGTCCGGCAAGGCATCGAGACCGCGATCATGGAAGCGGTGCCCACGGTGGAACGCGTCAAGGTGGTCAGCGGCAAATCGGGCGGGAGTCTGGTCCAGCTCCCGGGCATAACCGAGAGCCCCTTCGCCGCAGCCTGGCACGAGGCCGGTCCCGTCGCCGACTTCGCCGAGGGCGTGCTCCGCGCCGTCGAGCTTTCGGATACGTCCGTACTCTTGTTTCTGTCGGACGGCGAGCCCAAGGCCTATCGTAACGCCTGCTCCCACCTGGGCATGCCGCTGGATGACGGCACGCTCGAACGGGGCGTCATCACGTGCGCCTACCACGGCTTTCAATTCTCGGCCGAAACCGGAGAGTGCCTCACCGCGCCGGAGGTTCAGCTGCCTGGCTACCCGGTCAAGGTCGAGGCCGGTCAGGTCTGGGTGCAGATTTCATCATGAGCACCGCTCCGCTCCCGACGACTCCCCCGTGCGTGCTCGACCCGACCGGCCCGCAGGTCGTTCTCGGCGGCGCCGACCCTTTTCATCCGAACATCGCGCCCGACCGCGGTTCGCTCTTCGGTCCGCGTAGCGCCTTCTTCGACGTGCTCGAAGGACGACTCTTCATTGCGGACACGGGCCACCATCGGGTCGTCGTGCACCATCGCCTGCCGACTCGGGACCGGGCCACCGCCGATCTCGTGCTCGGGCAGCCCGACGACCAGACCGAGGCGCGCAATGCCGGACGCGACGAGCCCACGGCGCAAACGATGAACGTCCCCACGGGGCTGTGTCGCTGGGGATCGGGTCTTGCGGTCGCCGACTCCTGGAACAACCGCGTTCTCGTCTGGAGATCGATGCCGGCGAGCGACGGCCAGCCCGCCGACCTCGTCTTGGGGCAGGCCGACTTCGAGCACCAGCGGCCCAATCGAGACCGGGCCGAACCCGGTCCCGACACCATGCACTGGCCCTTCCAGGTCCTGGCGCACGAGGGACGACTGTACGTGGCCGATGCCGGGAATCGACGCATCCTGGTGTGGCGAACGCTCCCCGAAGTGTCGGGTCAGCCCGCCGACTTCGTGCTCGGTCAAGCCGACCTGACGTCACGCAGCGACAACGGCGGATCGACGGCCGACGCTCGAAGCCTGCGCTGGCCTCACGACCTCACGATCATCGACGGCAACCTCGCGGTCGCCGACGCCGGGAACAACCGGATCCTGATCTGGGAGGGGCTCCCCGACGAAGCCAATGCCCCGGCCGCCCGGGTGCTCGGCCAAGCGGACTTCGGAGGAACCGACCATAATCGCGCCACCTACTGGCCGACCGCATCCGCCCTCAGCATGCCGTACGCCCTGGCCTCCGCCGACGGGCAGCTGCTGGTCGCCGACACCGCGAACTCTCGGATTGTCGCCTATTCAGCGCCGCTGGTCTCGGGAGGGCCCGCCTCTCGACTGACCGGCCAGCCCCACTTCGAGACCAAGGGCGACAACCGGAACCGGCTGCCCGTGCGGGACAGCCTCTGCTGGCCCTACGGACTGCAGGTCGTCGATGAGCTGGCGGTGGTCTCCGACACCGGAAACCACCGCGTCCTCCTATGGAGGCTCGCGGCATGAGCCTGACCCTCGAGTCCGTGGCATCGACGACCAGCGCGTGTCCGGATTGCCAAGCCGAAGTGGTCGACCCGTACCAGCGGCGGTATCGCTACCCCTTCACAACGTGCGCATCGTGTGAGCCACGGACCTCCCGAGCCGCCTCTCCTTTCGCGGCCTTCGAGCCGTGCCCAGCTTGCGTAGCCGAAAGGAACGACCCTTCGTCGCGGTACTACGAGGCCGAGCTGATCGCGTGTCACGCCTGCGGTCCGCGAGCGTGGCTCGAGCGGACGGACGGTCGGGCGTTCAGCGTCGAGCGCTATTCGATGATGGACGCGGTCGACGCCGTGGGCTCGTTGGTGACGATGGGTGAACGGGTGGCGCTCCAGTGGGGCGAAGGTTTCGATGTGTGCTGCGACGCGCGACAGCAAGCCCCCTTGTCCGAGCTCCGGGAAGCGTATCGCCAGCTGGCTCCGGAGGGGCGGATCTTCCGCTGGCGCGAAGACGAGCCTCGACCTTCCACACTGCACCGATTGGCGCTCCACCGAGTGAAGCATCCGGTGGCCTACGTTCGGGTCGCCACGCTCAGCGAGGCGCGAGGACTGGCCGACTGGATCCTGCGAAACGACCTACCGACGACGCAATCCCACGACTCGGGCCTGAAGCCCGTGCCCCTCCTCGATGTGGACGGTTCGGATCCCGGCGCATCGCTGTACGCTCAGCTCCGAGCGGAGCAGAGCTGGTCGGAGCTGCGGCTGAACTTCGGGGGACTGCCTCTTCTAGAGGACCTTCGATCGCGAGCGCCCGAGCTCGAGCCTCTCTTGAGCGTCCGCCCGTCGACCACGTCGTTCGCTCGGTTCGCGGATGCTGCAGCGTTTCTCATCGAGGCCGATCGCTCGCGCGCGCATGAGCTGGCGGCCGGCGTCGACGGTATCGGAGCCCTCGAGGCGCTCGTGGACGACGCGGCGATCGCGGGGGCTCGACGCGAAGAACACTACCCGATCGCACTTCCGCGCCTCGTCGAAACCGGCCTTCCCTATCTCGAGCCCTTGGGGATGTGGCGCGCCATGCTCGGCGATCGCTTCGCCGAGGTCGCCCCCCGGACGATGGCGGCCCGCTGGTACGTCGCCGTAGCGGATGGCCTCGCCCGCCTCGTTCACCTCCGTGAAACTCACCCCGATGCCGTCCTCTCAGCGGGCGACGGCATCGACTCGGACCGCTTGCGTTCACTCACCCGGGAGGCGCTCGACGCCCTCGGGCCGAACGCGAACCAGTCAAGGAGCTGACCCGTATGTGTCTTGGAATTCCCGGACGAATCGTGGCCATCCACGACGAAGAAAAGAAGCTCGGCGTCGTGGATGTCGGCGGCGTTCGACGCGTGACCAACCTGGCGTGCGTGCTCGCCGGGGAGCATCCCCGCGAGCTGATCGACGCTTGGGTTCTGGTCCACGTGGGCTTCGCCATGAGTCGAATCGACCCCGAGGAGGCGGAACGCACCATGCAGCTCCTCGAGGAAATGGGTGAAGTACAGCAGGAGCTGGAGGCCATGCGGGGCGCGCCGTGACGACTCCGCTCGAACGCCTCTATCCCGGACTGACGGCGAAGGCTCCGGCGTCGGACCTCGAGCTCCTGCATTCGGCCCGGGCCAAGGCCAAGGACTCGGCCGACGTCAAAGAGCGATTCTTCGCCGACCAGGGCGAGTCCCTCGTGACAATGGCCAAAGGGATTGCGTCCACGTTCTCGAACGGCGGGCGTCTACTCACCATGGGGAACGGCGGTTCGGCGACCGACGCAGCTCACATCGCCGTCGAGTTCAACCACCCCGTCACGGTCGGGCGCCCCGCGCTTCCAGCGGTGCATCTCGGCGCCGACGTGCCGTTCATGACCGCCGTGGGCAACGACGTCGGCTTCACCCAGGTATTCGTGCGGCAGCTGATCGCTCTCGGCCGCCCCAAAGACGCGCTCCTGGGGCTGTCGACCAGCGGCAACTCGGACAACCTCCTGGCCGGGTTCAAAAAAGCACGAGAGCTGGGGATTCGCACCTTCGGTCTCGCCGGGGGCGACGGTGGCCGCATGCGGGCCTCGCCCGATGTCGACCTGTGCGTGGTCGTCGAAAGCCCTAGCATCCATCGGGTCCAGGAGAGTCACGTGGCCGCCTATCATGTAATCTGGGACCTGGTTCACACGATACTTGCACCACAGCGGAAGGGGGAAGCTCGATGAAGTACGTGGACGAATACCGCGACCCGGCCAAAGGCCGCCGAATCGTCGACAACATCCAGAGGCTCGTGGAGCGAAGCGGACGAACGAAGGACGACCCCATCAAGATCATGGAGGTCTGCGGCGGGCATACGCACTCGATCTTCAAGTTCGGTCTCGAAGAGATGCTCCCGGATGCCATCGAGCTGGTCCATGGACCGGGCTGTCCGGTTTGCGTCCTGCCCGTGGGGAGAGTCGACGACGCCATCGCCCTGGCCGAGCAGCCGAATGCCGTCTTCTGCACCTACGGCGACGCGATGCGGGTGCCCGGATCGAGAAAGAGCCTCCTCCAGGCCAAGGCCGAGGGCGCAGACGTCCGCACCGTGTATTCTCCGATGGACGCCCTCGCCCTCGCCGAAGCCAACCCCTCCCGCCCGACGATCTTCTTCGGACTGGGCTTCGAGACCACCGTCCCCAGTACGGCATTGACATTGCTCGAGGCCGAATCCCGCGGGGTCGACAACTTCTTCGTGTTTTCCAATCACATCACGATCGTACCGACCATCAAGGCGATCCTCGATTCTCCGGACCTTCGGATCGACGGTTTCATCGGCCCCGGTCACGTCACGATGGTGATCGGCCTGCAGCCCTATGGGTTCGTCAGCGACCAGTATCGAAAGCCATTCGTGGTCAGCGGCTTCGAGCCCCTGGACGTCCTGCAGGCTATCTACATGCTGCTCGAGCAGATGGTCGATGGCCGGTGCGAAGTCCAGAATCAGTACCGCCGCCTGGTCAGCGATGACGGCAACGAGGCGGCGCTCGAAGCGATCACGCGCGTGTTCGAGCTGCGGAGCTTCTTCGAGTGGCGGGGCCTGGGGTCCATCGACCACTCGGGTCTTCAGCTCAACGAACGCTATGCCCGCTTCGATGCCGAGCGACGGTTCGAAGTCCCGGCGCTCTCGGTAGCCGATCCCAAGGCGTGCCAGTGCGGCGAGGTCTTGAAGGGGGCGATCAAACCCTGGCAGTGCAAGGTCTTCGGTACCGCCTGTACGCCAGAGACGCCGATCGGATCGTGCATGGTATCTTCCGAAGGCGCCTGCGCGGCCTACTACAACTACGGGCGGCTGAGCACCCTGCCGGTCGTGGGAACCGGGTCGTGAGCATAGGAAGCGAGCATCCGCTCTTTCAGCGGATCGAGCGCCATCGACGGCGGTCGGGGCGGATCCGCGAAGAAGTGATCGTTCAGGCGCACGGGGGTGGCGGGAAGGCCATGCGTGACCTGATCGACGATCTGATCGTCCGGGAGCTGGGCGAGCCCGACGTCGACGAAGATCAGGCCCGCTTTTCCCTCGCCGAGCTGACCGCCCGCGGGGACCGCCTGGCCTTCACCACCGACAGCTATGTCGTCACGCCGCTCGAGTTTCCCGGAGCCGACATCGGCCGACTGGCCGTCAACGGCACCATCAACGATCTCGCCGTCGGGGGCGCAGTACCTCTGTACCTTTCCTGTGGGTTGGTCATCGAAGAAGGCCTGGAGGTCGACGTGCTCCGGCGGATCCTTCGCAGCATGGGTCGAGCCGCCCGCGAAGCCGACGTCCGGATCGTCACCGGGGACACCAAGGTCGTCCCCAAGGGAGCGGCCGACCGGCTCTTCGTCAACACTTCCGGGGTCGGCGTCATCCCCGAAGGCATCGAAGTTCGGTCGAGCGGGGTCCAGGCCGACGACGTCCTGGTGTGCAACGGCAATCTCGGCGACCACGGGGCGGCCATCCTCGTCGCGCGCGGCGAGCTTCAGCTCGAGACCGACATTCCCAGCGACTCGGCGGCGCTTCATACGCTGGTGCAAGCTCTCCTGTCCGCGGTGCCGGTGCACGCGATGCGCGACGTGACCCGGGGGGGACTCGCCGCTGTCGTCAACGAGCTCGCGCTCGCGTCCGAGGTGGGGGTCGTCATCGACGAGAGCCGCTTGCCGATCCGTCCCGAGGTATCCGGGTTTTGCGAGATCCTCGGGCTGGATGCGGTCCATCTAGCCAACGAAGGCAAGCTGGTGGCCGCGATCCCCGGGGACCACGCCGAAGAGGCGCTGGCCGTACTCCGCGCCCACCCGCTCGGCCGCGATGCCGCGGTGATCGGTCGGTGTCGTTCTCAGCCCCCGGGGGTGGTCACCCTGGATACCGGCTTCGGCGGAGAGCGCATCCTGGACATGCTCGTGGGCGAACCGCTACCTAGGATCTGCTGATGCACGAGCTCTCGATCACGCAGAACATCGTCGGTATCGTGTCGGAGAAAGCGGCGGGTCGGCGCGTGTCGAAAGTTCGGCTTCGGATCGGCAAGCTGTCCGGCATCGAGGTCCCGGCGATTCGCTTCTGTTACGATCTCGTAGCCCAGGGGACTCCCCTGGAAGGGTCAGAGCTGGTGATCGATGAAGTCCAAGGACGCGGGACGTGCGTGGAATGCGGCCAGATTCTTCAGATCGAACAACCGATCGCCCTGTGCCCTTGCGACAAGAAGGCTTTCGTAAACGTCGAGCAAGGGGAAGAGCTCCTCATCAAAGAGATGGAGGTGGACTGATGTGCGGAACATGCGGCTGCTCGGACGGCAGCAAGACCACGATCGACGGAGAAGAACACGAGCACGTTCTCGAGGATGGGACGGTGGTGCGCCACCGCCATGCGCCCGGGGAAGCGCACGGTCATCAGGCGCACGACGACGCCCACCATCATGACCATCCCCATGACCACGGCCACAGCCATTCGCACGAGGAGGGCACCCTGCGCTCCGAGCCGAAGGTCGAGCCGATCGAGGTCCAGATCTTTGCCAAGAACGACCGGCTCGCCGAGCGGAACCGAGGATGGTTCGCCGGCCGAGAGGTGTTTGCCGTCAACCTCATGAGCTCCCCCGGGGCGGGTAAGACGACGCTCTTGGAGCGAACGTTGAAAGATCTGGGCCGCCCGTCGGCCGTGCTGGAAGGCGATCAAGAGACGCCCTTCGACGCGGAGCGGATCCGCGCCACCGGCGTTCCCGTCGTCCAGATCAACACGGGAAAGGGCTGCCACCTCGAAGCGGACATGGTGTGGAGCGGACTCGAGCGACTGAAGCCGCCCGTAGGCTCGGTCGTCTTCATCGAGAACGTCGGCAATCTCGTGTGTCCGGCCTTGTTCGACCTGGGCGAGGGGGCGCGGGTCGTGCTCTTTTCCGTGACCGAGGGAGAGGACAAGCCCCTCAAGTATCCCCACATGTTCCGGGCCGCCGATCTCGTCGTCCTCAGCAAGGTGGACCTCGTTCCTCATCTCGACTTCGACAAGGACCGGGCCTTGGCCGGCCTGCGCGAGGTGAACCCGCGAGCCGAGGTCCTCGAGCTGTCCAGCAAGAGCGGCGAAGGACTCGGCGCCTGGTTCGACTGGATTCGCGCCCGGAGCGCCTGAGGTCGGCGGTCCCCCGGTCGACCCAGCGCATCAGCTGTGGGATGCGACGAGAGTGCGAGCGCTGCGGCCCGCCGCTCTCTTCATCGCCTGCTGGGGGGGCTTTGCGCTCACGAGCTACGCCGGACTTCGGTCGCCCGATGCCGAAGTCATGTACGAGACGTGCGAGGCGCTGGTGGAGGATGGGCGCTTTGGGATCGACACGCCGTCATCGTCGTGGCCGGGGTTCGGCATCGCCCCGGGCCGAGATGGTCGCATGCACTCGATCTTCGGCCCCGTCCCTTCGATGGTCTGCGCCCCGATCCTGGCCGCTCTCAATCGAGCGCTCGAAGCCGGTTGGCTGACCCGGGTCGAACCGCAGCCGAGTCAAAACTTCGGAAACGGGCTGCAGGCTTTCGGGGCGGGAACACCGATCGTCGGCGACGAGCGACCCCACATTCGGCGCGGACTGATGACGTTGGTCCTGGGCTCGCTGATTTCGGCGCTGGGCGTCCTCGTCTTCTTCGTGCTGAGTCGGCGGCTGACGAGCGACGACAGCGCACTGGCTGCCGCGCTCGTGTACGCATTCGCTTCACCGACCTGGTGGTACTCGGGGACGTTCTTCAGCGAGCCCTTCGCCGTCCTCTTCGTTCTGCTCTCGCTGCTGGCGCTCGACGGGGACCGGCCGACGGGGGCGGCGCTGGCCGGCGTCAGTCTGGGGGTCGCGGTCGGAGCCCACGTCACCGCCGTACTGTTCATCCCCTTCTTCGCCTGGATCGCGTTTCGTAGCAGCGCCGACGGCCGCAGCGGTCGAGCCGTCGCTTGGTTCTGCGGAGGGCTCGCCGTCCCGCTGACGCTTCTTGGTATCTACAACTCCCTGCGCTTCGGGAGCCCTCTCGAGACCGGTCGGTGGGCCAACCTGTCCGCCGCCCAGACCTTCGGCTACGGCGTTTTCACCGCACCCTGGCGAGCTCTTTGGGCCATGGCGGTCTCCCCGGCCAAGGGCTTCGTGCTGTTCTTCCCCAGCGTGCTGATCGCAGCCTTCGCTTGGCGCTCGTTTCGCCGCGTGCGGCCCATCTGGGCCGACGCCATTCTGGCTGCGGTCGTCGTTCGCTACGTGTTCATCGCCACGCGAAGCGACTGGCACGGGGGCTTTGCCCTCGGACCGAGGCTCCTGCTGCTCGCGGTACCGCTCGTCTTGCTCTCCGTCGGGCCATGGCTCGGTACGCTCCCAGCGCGCAGCCGATTCGCCGTCCTGGGTGCCGCGTTCGCGTGCAGCGCGCAGCAGGCGTGTCTCGTGGTCAAAGACGTGATCACCGCATTCCGCTACCAGATGATCGTGGCGGAAAACGCGGGCGCTCTCCCTTTCGAAAACGATCGCATCTACGTCGAGTGGAGCCTTTCACCGTGGGTGAGTCTACCGCTCATGAATCGCGCTCCCTGGCTCCTGAAGACCGTTCCGGTGAGCGACGTGACCCTGATCGTTGGCCTGGCCGGCGCGCTCGGCGTGATGTGGCTGCTCCTGGCGTTGGCCTTGAAGCGCAGCGATCGAGAGGTGACGACCCGATTCGAGTAAGGCGATCCCGACGTCTTCCTCATCGGGCAGCAAGAGCTCTAGGCTGCCCGTCCATGAGCACTCCATTTCCTGCGGGAACGTTCAATTGGGTCGACCTTGTCGCCAAGGACATGACGAAGATCCGGTCCTTCTACGAGTCTCTCTTCGACTGGACCTACGAAGAGCAGGACACGAAGGGAGGGCCGGCGTACGGCATGTTCAAGAAGGACGACAAGAGCGCAGCAGGGATCGGACAGATGTCCCCGGTCATGATGGAGCAGGGCGTGCCGAGCACGTGGAACACGTACGTGAGCGTCGACGACATCGGGGCGACAGAGAAGGCCATCGAAGCCAACGGCGGCTCGCTCATGATGGAGACGATCGACATCGTGGACGCTGGTCGCAGCAATTGGGTCCGCGATCCGGAGGGCGCCGTGTTCGCGCTGTGGCAGCCCTTGGCCCACGCCGGATGTGAGATCTTCAACACCCCGGGCTCCTTTTGCTGGAACGAGCGAGCCACGCGCGAGCTCGACCTGGTGAAGAGATTCTACGGCAACGTCTTCGGCTGGACGTTTGCAGACGATCCGAAAGCGCCATCGCCCGTCTCGATGATTCGAAACGAGGGCCGCGAGATCGGCCACGCGATCCTCATGAACGAGCAATGGGGCCCGATTCCCGCGCATTGGAACATCTACTTCGCCGTCGAGGACTGCGACGCGACGATGGCAAAGGCCAAAGAGCTCGGCGGCTCGGCATACATGGATCCCATCGACATTCCCGCCGGTCGCTTCACGCTGCTATCGGACCCGGATGGCGCGAATTTCTACGTCATCGCGTTGACCGAACCGGGTAAGTAACCGGAACGTTCCGGTTCCACGCTGCTCGGGGCTGACGGCTACGCCTCGAAGGTGTGAGACACGACAACCCATCCTTCATCGTTGTCGTCTCCGGCACTTCCTCCGCAAGGTTCATACAACTGTAACCAACATCGCCGCATCCGCACGACCGCACCTTCCGAAGAACTGCCCGCGGGCCGGGACGGGCACGCACGGGAGGACACATGAACAGCATTACCAAGAACCTGACTCACCTGATGATCGCGAGCGCTTTCGCGATGGGCTCGAGCTCGAACGAAGCGCAGGCCGCGAGCAGCGGCAACACCGGCAATCTGAAAGTCGTGCACGGCATCACCGGCGACGACCTGGGACTCAGCCGCCACCTGCCGGTCGACGTCGAGGTCGACGGCGTCGGCTGCATCCTGACCCACTTCACCTTTGGCTCGAAGTCGGATTGGTTCGAGCTGCCCGCGGGCGCCTACGACATCAAGGTGCGGCTTTCGGACGGAAAGTGCACGGGCACGGTGGCGGTGGATGCTCCGGGCGTCCCGCTCCAGGCCGGCGAGTACGCGACCGTCATCGCCCACCTGACCGAAGACAACAAAGCCACGGCCACCAAGTTCACGAACGACCTCAGTGCCAGCCCCAGCGGTGAGGGCCGATTCGTCGCTCACCACACCGCGGCCGCGGGCGCCGTGGACATCGACGTGTTCGGCTTCCGGAAGAGCGGCCTCAGCCTGAGCGGCGTCACCAATGGACTGAGCGGGGGCGGAGACCTCGAGCGAGGGTTCTACGTCGTCGCCATCTCGCCCGCGGGCGGACACCCCATCTCGTGGGACTTCATCGGCCAGCCCAAGGGAAAGACGGTTCTCGCGTATGCGGTCGGCAACGTTCAGTCGGGAACCTTCCAGCTGATCGTCGACATCATTGCGCAGAAGAAGCCATCGACGTTCGAGCTCACCGTCATCCATGGCATCACCGGCAAAGACCTGGGCCTCGACCCCGAGCTGCCCGTCGACGTTTCGGTCTCGGGCTTGGGCTGCGTGCTCACCGACTTCCGCTTTTCGACCATTACGGACGAGCTGACGCTCCCCGCTGGAACCTATGACATTCAGATTCGACTCTCGGACGGCAGCTGCACCGGCGCCCTGGCGGTCGACGCTCCGGGCGTACCGTTCACCGCGGGTGAGAACGCCACCGTGATCGCCCACCTCGACGAAAAAGGCGGTGCGACCGCGACCAAGTTCGTCAACGATCTCAGCAAGAGCCAGTACTTCCGCGGTCGCGCAACCGTCCATCACACCGCCGAAGCGGGCGCGGTGGACATTCGCTTCAAGCGGTCACGCCGTACTCGGCTCGAGCTCAATGGCGTCACCAACGGCCTGAGCGGTGGCGACGACCTCTTCCTGGGCATCTATCGGGTGACGATCGCCCCGGCCGGGGGGCGCCCCATCTTCCGTGATCGTCTGCCCCTTCCCCCCGCCACGACCTCGTTGGTCTACGCGGTGGGCAGCGTCGACGGGGGCACCTTCCAGCTGCTCGTCGACACGAAGCGCCAGCGGTAGTCTCTCGGCGGGTCGGCTCCGGCCTCGGGCCGGACCGGCCCGTCCCTCGGCCGTTCGCAGTCAGCGACCGGGAGGCAGGCTCTTGCCGTCGCTCTGGGTCTCCTTGAGGTGAGCGCCGATGCGTTTGGCGAGAGCCAGGACGAAGCCGGTCGCCATCTGAACATCGGGATCGCGGAGGGCACCGATAAGGCCGAACAGGCCGACCGGTTTGGCCCGCGCGGCCTCCTCTTCGACCGCCTGATTCGTGGAGCGCAGCACGCCCAGCGTTCGCTCCTGAACCGGTAGGGCGGACAACGGTCGCTCCAGGATGGGCGCGAGGTCGACGAGCTTGAGGAGCGCTTCTTTGTTGTCGGGCCGTGCAATGACTTCCGTGAACTGCAGCATGCTCGGCACGTCGACCTGCGCCAGAGCCTTCAGGACGGCAGGCTCGGTGAACGAGGTGAGGGTTGCCGCAGCCGCCTGAGCTCGCTGATTGACGTCGTGGGCGGTCAAACCACGGCGGGCGGCCTCCTCGCGCACCGACTCCAGCGCTTCCTCGAGCACCTCTGGACCCGCGGCCAGTGCATTGACCGCGAACTCGATCTGCGGGGTCAGGCAGGCGACCCGAGTGAGGGCGTCGAGCGTCTCGGGCTCGGCGATCCGCAGGAGCGACTCGGCCAGCCGCTCGCTGAGCTCGTTTTCGCCTTCATAGTCGGCGAGCATCGACCCCGTCTTGGCCGCGGCCCGAACGAACGGGGTCAGCGCCGGCACCGCCGCCGCCAGCTCGGAGATGGCGGCCATCGACTCCGGTCGCGTGAGCGCGAGAAGAGCATCCGAGCTCGCATCAAGCCTGCGCTGCAGCTCGGCCGGGTCGGTTCCCTCCCGCTCGAGCTTCGTCTTCGCCATCTCCATCCCTTCTTCCATGAGCTCGGGGACGGCCGCCAAAGCGTTGACGGCGAACTCGATCTGGGGTGCGAGCGCCGCGATCCGCCCCAGGGAGTCGAGAGTCTCGGCCTGCACGAGTAGAATGAGCGTCTCCGTCAGGCGCGACCGCAGCTCCTCCTCGCCCTCGACTTCGGCGACGGCCCGTCCCGCTTCTCCGAGCGCTTCGACCACCGGGCCTACGCCCGGGAGTCCGTCCGCCATGCGCTTCACCGCGGCGAGCACCTCGGGACGAGACAGCGAAGCCACGGCTTCGGCGCTCGCCTCGAGTCGACGGTTTACCTCGGCGGCATCGGCACCGTGCCGAGCCAGCTGCTCGCGAGCGAGTTCCATGCCTTCTTCGAGAAGCTCGGGTCCTCCGGCCGCCGCCTGCAGGGCGTACTCGAGCTTCGGGAGAAGGACACCGATCCGCGTGAGAGCTTCCAGCGTGTCCGGCTCGCCCATGCGCAAGACCAGTTCCGCCATGCGCTCCCGCAACTCTTCTTGACCGTAGATATTGGCGAGCGCCGACTGCGCTCCGTGGCTCGCCGAGCCGAACGGAGTCGAGCCCGACTCCAACAGCGAGACGATTCGTTCGACGGATGCCTCGAGCTTTGCGAGACGGGCATCGAGTTCGGCGGGACTGGTCATGAAAAAACGCTCGCAGTCGACCGGATCGAGGTCAACGCACCCCCCGAAGTCGACGGGATGCGTCAGACCGGATTGAACGGTTACCTTCCGGAAAGATGAGGTGTAGCGTCCCGCGGCGTGAGCGCGCGAATCTCGGAGGCAGCGAAGGCCTTCGCCGACGTCGGGGGGGTGTCTCCGACCGACCTAGCCGGAGGACGTCTAAGCCTGCACTGGGCGGCTTTGGTGGCGGCGGCCGGCCCAGCCGCAATGGCCGAGCCGCAGCCCGACTACAGCCACACCGCCTTCGAGTGGAATGAGGCGTCGCGGGCCCTGGTCGGCGTGCCGGTCGGTGCGAGCGGAGCCCGAACGATGCTCTCGCTCCTTCGCTTCGAAGTGGGCGTCGTCGGCGGCTCGCAGCTCCCGCTCCATGGCCGAACCTTGAGCGAAGCTCTCGCTTGGTTGAGCGACCAGCTGGGCGTGGAAGGTCTCTCCCGTCCGGACCTCACGGTTCCGCCGCATCCGGTCGCGAACGGTGGTCTGTTCGACAAGCCCGACGATGTCGCGCTGAAGGAGATGGACCGTTGGTTCTCCGCGTCGGCGGGCCTGCTCGACGCGGTCCACAAAGAAAACGAGGGTGCGAGCACCGTCCGCTGCTGGCCGCATCACTTCGACATCGCTACCCTCATCACACTGGACCCCGACGAACCCGATCATGAGAAGGCTCGGTCGATCGGCGTCGGCATGAGCCCCGGCGACGAAACTTACCCCGAGCCCTACCTGTACGTGACGCCATGGCCCTACCCGCCGACCGACGGATTGGAAGACCTCCCGTTCGGCCACTGGCACAAGGAGGGTTTCGTGGCGGCGGTCCTCGCGGGCACGGACATTTCCACGGCCGGCGCCGCCGACCGCCCGGAGCGCGTCGCCCGATTTACGAGCTCGGCGATCGACGCCTGTCGTCGGCATCTGGCCTAGGCCAGGTCTTTTGGGCCGGCCGCGTCACCTCCCGCGTCACCTCCCGCGTCGAAGAGCTCGGCGATGAAGTCGGTTGCTGGATCGGCAGCCAAAGCTTCGACGGACCCGCTCTGCACGATCCGCCCCTTCTCCATGACCCAAACCGTGGCCCCCAGAGCACGGATGTCCTTGACGTCGTGCGTGGAGGCGATCGCCGGCAGCCCCCGCTCCACGAGGAGCGCACCCAACACGTGGCGCGTGCGACGACGGGCGGACACGTCGAGGGCGGACAGCGGCTCATCGAGGAGCAGAAGTCGAGGATCGGTGGCCAGCGCTCGCGCCAGGGCCACCCGCTGCTGCTCGCCTCCGGACAATTCTCGGGGCCGACGGCCCGCCAAGTCGGCCACTCCGAGCTCATCGAGCACCGCCATCGAGCGAGCCTCCCGGTTTGTTTCGGCAAGGCCGAAGCCCACGTTCGCCAGGACGGATAGATGCGGAAAGAGGCCAAACCCCTGCGGGACGTAGCCGACGCTTCGCCGCTCGGGCGGAAGGTCGACGCCCTTCTCCGCATCGAATAGCACGCGTTCCCCGACTTCGATGAAGCCGGCCTGCGGCGTGTAGGCGCCAGCGATCGTTCTCAGCAGCGTGGTCTTACCCGCGCCGTTGGGCCCCACGAGAGCGATCGGTTCCCGTCCGGCCTCGATATCGACGTTGACCTCGAACGACTCGAGGTCGAGAGCGATCTGCACTCGCCAGCTCACGGCGGCCCCCACGCTCCACGCCCCGTTCCCGTCGGGCGACCGAAGCCGCCAGAGACGAAGCGCAGCCCGAACAGCAGGACCACGGAGGTCGCAGCCAACACCAACGACAGAGCCACCGCCCCCCGAACGTCGGATTCGAGCGTCGTGTAGATGGCCAGCGGCATCGTCTGTGTCGTCCCCGGTCGATTGCCGGCGAAGAGGAGCGTGGCGCCGAATTCTCCGAGCGCCCGCGCCCACGCCAGAGCTGCCCCCCCCACCAGACCCGGAAGCGCCATGGGCACGGCTACGCGCAAAAATGCTCCGCTCGCGCTGGCCCCGAGCGTGCGAGCCACGATCAACAGGTCCCGGTCGACCCGGCGAAACGCCGAGGTCGCGGTTTGAACGAAGAAGGGCGCCGACACCACGACCTGCGCCAGGACGACCGCAGCCGTCGTGAAGGGAAGATGGACACCGAACGACGCCAGCAGCGATCCCAAAGGCCCCTGCCGTCCGAAGCTTCGGAGCAAAGCGATGCCCACCACTGCGGGCGGCAACACGATGGGAAGGTCGACGACGAGCTCGACGAGACGGGCCGGCGCCCCCTCTCGGTTCGACAGCCACCATGCGAGCGGCGTACCGAGCACGACGACGAACCCGAGACTGAGGAGCGACGTTCGAGCGCTGAGGGCGAGGGACGGCAGGAAGAGAGGATGACTCAGGCCCTCGAGAACGTCCGACGGTCGGGAGGCGAGCGCCAGCGCGACGATGGGCAGCGCCAGGAGCGCCATCATGGGCAGCGCGCTCCAGAAGAAGAGCCCGCGGAGCCGAAGCGTCATCATGGCCGACCGAACCCAAACTCGCGCAAGATCGCGTACCCCTGCTCCGAACCCACGAAGTCGGCAAAGGCCTCAGCCGGCGGGGTCCGGGTCGGGCCGATCATCGCGAGACGATACCTCGCCGAAACGGCGATGTCGTCGTCGACGGCGACCACGCGAAGCCCCGGACTCCTCGCATCGGTCCGGTACACGAAGGCAGCATCGGCCTCCCCCATCAAGACCTTGGCCCGAACCAAGCGGACGTTGGGCTCGTACGAGACGACGCGGTCGAGGACCGCCTGGGAAAAGCCAGCGCCGTAGCGTGCATCGGCGCGGCGGAGCACCTCGCGCGCGTAGCGGCCGATCGGAACCGTCTTTGTCCCCAGGATGATCCGCTTCGACCAGCGGAGGTCCTCGAGAGTCCGAAGGCGACGATCGCTTGCGGGCGTGACGAGCACGAGGTCGTTGACGGCGAAGGTCCGAGGCCGTCGCCCGACTCCGGCGCTCACGAGCGCCTCGACGTGTGCTTCATCGGCCGAGGCGAACACGAGTGGGTCGGCCCCGCTTTCGATCTGGAGGCGCAAGACCTGGCTTCCCGCGAAGGTGAGTTCGACCTGGAGCTCGGGGTGTCGCTTCTCGAAGGCCGCAGCCAACTCCCGAAACGACTCGGTCAAGGACGAAGCGGCGAACACCCGTACTTCGACCCGCCGAGCATCGTCGACCGGACACCCGAACGCTCCAACGAGGAGAAAACCGACGCGGATGGCCGCTGCGAGACTCTCCGCTGTGGAGGCGAGCCCCTTCACGCCCGACGACACAACAACCGGAAGGCGCGGGAAGTGAAGTCGAATTTCGTCAGAAGGTCAGCGTCACCACGTCGCCTTCACCCTGACCTTCCGCTTCGGCCACCGTGACGTCGATCGAGACCGGAGGCACGTCGGTCGCCCCGCTGCCGAAACGCGATCCCATCGTCTGGGTGGCATCGAGCGTCAGAGCGACGGCGATCGCCACGGCCGCCATGCCCGTCAGCACGAGCAACGCCCGCGGCCACGGAGCCCCCTCCGAAGGACTCGAAGAGCCCGGCTCGCGGAGGGCTTTTAGCACGCCGCGCTCGACCCGAGGGACCATGAGGCGCCCTTCGGGCTGGCCCTCGGACACGGCAGCCTGGACTGCGGCCCAGCGAGCTCGCTCCCGCCGGAGCGCGGGGCGGCTCAACAGGCCACGCTCCAGCTCCTCACGCTCGAGTTCGGTGAGTTCCCCGTCGAGTTCACGCGCCATCAGAAAACGCATACGTCGTTCGGTCATCGCTCTGCCTCGAACCAGCGGCCCAGCCGACGCTTGAGCTGCGCGCGGGCACGCTGGAGGTCCTTCCGGATCGCAGGTTCGGACTTGTTGAAGACCGCGGCCAGTTCGGCCACGCTGAAGTGGGAGTAATAGCGGAGCACGATCAGCTCGCGCACACTCGGCTTGAGATCGATGAGCGCTCGTCGAACTTCGCGCTCGAGCTGCCGATTCTGACTGAGGAGCTCGGGGTTGCTGACAGCCGAATCATCGGTTCGGTCCGGGGCCTCGGCGACCAACCGCTCTCGCTTGTGTTTCCGTCGAAAGTCGATCGCGACGCGAAGAGCGATGCGCACGAGCCACGGAAAGAATGACTGGTCCTCTCGGAGCTGCGCCTGATGCCGCAGCGCGCGCACGAACGCTTCTTGAACGACGTCTTCGGAGAGATTCAGGTCGGCGTGCGTACGTTCCACGATCCGGTGCAGAGGCTCGGCGTGACGCTCGATGAGCGCCCGACACGCGGCCTCATCGCCGGCCGCTCCGCGCTCCAATAGGCGAGCATCGGAGGCCGTCTCCGGCGCCGCGCCGCCTCCGCCGCTCACGCCGAGGCCATCGATGAACGTCGACCAGGAGACCACCTCAGAACCTCAGACCCACCCTCCAGGTGACGCTGTAGCGGTCGGCCCGGTAGCGTTCTTCCGACTGAATGTCGGCGCTCTGCAGCGAACGCCCGCCGTCGTCGTCGTCCTGAGCCTGGAAACGGGCAAACTCGACGGGATACCAGTTGAAGTGGACCCCGGTCACGAGTCGATTCCAATGGAATCGAAAACCGGTGTCGAGTCGACCGAGGACCGAGCCCCCGTACTCGGACAGCGCGTCGAGCCGGTCGAAGCTGTACCCGAACCAGCTCGGGCCGAGACCAAAATAGAGGTCCCACTGCTTACGCGGGAGTGCGTGAAAGCGAAAGCCGGTGTCGACCATGTAGGTGAAGCCGTTGTTGAGCTCTCCGTATTGGGTTTGCGGGAGATAGAAGTTGCCCTTTTCCACGACGTCCGTGGCCTCGTTGTCGTCGTCGTTCACGTCGAGACCGCTGAAGCCGGCATCGATGTGGAGAGCGACGACGTCGGACAGGTAACCCTCGAGGGCGAAGCCCTTGAACGTCCCTCCGTTCAGCGTGAGCACGACGTTGCCCTTGTGCGGCTCGGGGTCGTGCCACCAACCCTTGTGCTGCTCCTCGGCCTCGACCGTCGCCTCACCGGCCGGGGCTTCGGCGGACGCCGACTCGGCCTCGACTTCGGCCTCGGGCTCCGGTTCAGCCGGAGCCGTCGCCGCAACGTCGCTTTCGGCCTCGGCGTCCGTCTCCACCTTCTGACCGTTGATGTGGATGTTCACGACCTGGGTCTGGGTGTTCGTGATCCCACCTCCGCTGGACGAGCTGGACTTCGTCTCCGACCGTTCCTCGCTCTCCTCGGCGGCCTCTTCGCCGAAGAAGTCATCGTCGTCATCGCCGACGACGACCTCCACTTCCACGGGTGGTGCGGCGCGCGCGGCCTCCGGCGTCCCCGCGAACGCGGTCATCAGGGTTAGCAGTCCAGTCGTCGTCCATTTCATCGTTCGAGCTCCACCAGGTCCTTGCGCGGGAGGTTCCGCTCGAGCGCCTCCAAGACCTGCCGGTTGAATTGCTGTTGCTGAGTGATCGTTGCTTCGTCGTCCGCCAACTGCGTCTCCACCGCCAGGAACCAGCTGCCCCGCTGCCAGAGCATCGCATAGCGACCGCGGCTCCGGAGAAACCAGTGCTGGCCGTCACCGAGGCTGGACTTGATGGAGATCCGGGTAGCCCCGCCGACCGGCGTGGAGACGATCTGGGTCCATAGTTCCTCCGCGCTCGCCGTCGAATCGAGGTGCATGGCGGTTACCAGAACCCGGCCGCGAGCCCCCACGAAGCCCTGCTGCCAGGTCCCTCGAACGCGGTCGGACACGAGACGGAGACGGATGAGACCCGCGATCAGGAGCGTGTCCTTCGACTTGCGGCCTGCGGCCGGCTCGAGCCCCAAACCGGGCGCCCATCCAGCGAGCTCTTCCACCAGGGCGTCCTCGGCGGGACGGAAGCGATCGAAGGGGAGCACCGCGCGCGTGAGCGCTTCCGTGAGAGTCGACGTCGAGGTCGTCCGCATGTGAACGACGGTCGAGCCCGGGGCCACGCTCAAGGAGGCCCCCGGCTTCAAGCTTCGACCCTTCGGTCCGTAGAAGTCGGCCTTTTGCAGTTCGATGGTTTGGGGAAGAACGGCCCCCTCTTCCAGGTGAAAGGAGCCCCCGCGCGCCGTGATCGAGCCGACCACGACCGCCGTTCGGCGGACGAAGATGTCGGAGTCGAGAGCGTAGAGGTGCCCTCGAACCATTCCCGCGACTTCCAGCCGTCCGTCCACGACGAGTACGTCCTCCACCTCTTGGTCGACCCCGACCGAGCCTCGGTCGCCGACGATCCGCCGGTGTTCGAGGGCTCGCGCCGAGGCCGCTGGCCACGCACAGAGCGCGAGCAGCACCATTACGAGCAGCCGCAGCCGCACCACACCTCCTAGACGGAACCTGGGTAGGTTTCGTGACGACCTTTTTCGGACTTGCGGCCCCGTCGACGCAGGACCCTCGTGCGGGTGGACGAGATGGGCGAAACGCCGGCGGCCTTGAACCGCAACGCGTGCGCTAGGCCAGCAGGAAAGAGGCGTCCCCCTCGGACTCGACGCCCGTCGCCTGCCCGATGCGGGCATCGATGCCGTAGCCGGACAGCACGGCGTTGTAGAAGTCGATGCAGTTGAGGGTGCGGTCCGTATAGAAGCCGCTCTTGAACCGGCCTCCGCCGCCCACCACGGCGTGGAAGGCGTCGTTCTTGCTGTGGTTCCAGCCGTACTCGGTGCCGATGACGACGGTCATGTTCTCGAGGACGGTGCGTCCGTTGGCTTCGGCGTGGGCGGGATCGTCGAGCCGCTCCAGGAAGTACGCGAGGTTGGTCTGGGCGAAGTGCTGGTAGAGCCGGGCTTCCTTCCGCTTGTTGGCGTGAAAATACGAGTCGTGCTGCGAGTCGCCGGGAAAGCTCGTGGACTCTCCCAACGCCGAGTACGTGCCCTGGAAGTTCGTGTGCCCCCCCGCAGACTCGAACATCAGATTGCCGAAGCGCACGAGGTCGCAGCGGAGGGCGACGGCCCAAAGGTCGGCGTGCAGACGGAACACGGTCTGGAAGTCCGCCCAGTCGATGGCGGGAGCGCTCGACCCGGTGCCATACGTGAAGCGGTCGTAGTCGGCGATGTCCGGATCGGCGGGGTTCTGGGGAACCGGACACGCTGCTGGCGCCTCCTCGCTCGGGTCGATGATCGTCTCGGCCGGCGCCAGCTGAAGCTCGATCTCGCGGATCGACGTCAGGTGCTGGTCGAGCTTCTGCTTGGAACCCGCCCCCAAAGGCGAGTTGTTGCCGCGCAGCCGCTCGTACTGACCCACGATGGTATCGAGGATGCTGCGCTTGATGCGCAGCCGCCGGCGCAGCGCCTCGCTCTCCGGATCGGTTCCGTCACCGGGGGCCATGTACGCACCGAACAGGCGATCGAAGACCTCCGAAGGCCGCTTCACCGGCGGACGCGGCGAGCCGTCGGGATTGTAGACGCGCTGCGCCTGGGCATCACAGGCTCCGCGCCTCCACCACAGACCGGAGGCGAGCGTGGGCCCCGTAGGATCGATCTCTTTGCGCAACCGCTGGTCGATCGAGGGTCCGCCCGCGATGTTCACGCTGCTCTGCTTCTCGCCGACGAACACGACCGTCGCCGTGTTGCAGTGCGCTCCGCCGACCGACCCCTGGGTGACGTTGACCGAGCACATCGCCATCTTGTCGGCAAAGGGCGCGTAGGGAGCGAGCGGGCCGGAGAAATCGGTCTGCCAAGCCGGGTCGATCCCGAGTCCAAAAAAGACGGTAACCAATCGTTCGGGCACGACGGTCGACTGCGCGCTCGCGGATGAGCCGAGCATCTCTTCGAAGAAGGGGAGACCGATGGCGATGGTACCGGCCCCCCTGAGCATCGTTCGGCGATCGAGTTTGGCCATCATGGGATCTTCCTCGTGCGGAACACATCGTGGGCGACGATCGCCCGAACGAGGTCTTCGTAGCGCCCGGGCCCGGTCTCCACCGCGTCACGGACGTCGGCCACGGCGCGCGCGTGCTCCGACTCGAGGCGATGGCCGAGGAAGTACTCGAGCTGCCGCTGAACGAAGCACGACCGGACCCGGTCGTTGACCGCCAGCGCCTGCATGTACGCCTCGTACGTTTGGTAGGCGTAGTCTTTGCGATCCGCGGTCAGGGCCGCCGGAATCCAGCCGTCGATGCGAACCGCGTTCCCGTGCACGTCCTGCTCCCGGTAAGCTCCGCGGTAGTCGAGGTGCTCGAAGCCGTACGCCAAAGGATCGAACTGCTTGTGGCACGCGGCGCACTGGTTACGCGTAAGGCGAACTTCGGCGATTTGCCGGTCAGATGCGTTCTCCGGCTGTTCTTCGACGAACTCGTCGATCTGCTCCTGCAGCGATGCCGGTGGGTCGGGGGTTTCGGAACAAAAGAGCTGCTTCTGCATGAACAGACCGCGGGCCACGATGGCTCCACCGTCCGCGTTGGTCATGCCGGCGACCACGCCCGGCTGCGCAAGCAGTCCGCCGCGACCCGGGAGGTCCTGGACATCGTAGGTTTGAAACTCGGCCCCGGGGTCCGCGACGCCGTAGGCACGGGCGAGGTCTTCGGTGAGCGCCGCCTTTCTACGGGTGAACAGACCGAACAGCTCCGCACCCGCGAGCAGTTCACCGCGATAGAACCGCTCGGCTCCTGCGATCAGGTCGTCCTTCAGTCCGTCTTCGTTGGGTATGGACGCCATTCGTCCCCAGTCCACGATGAACCGATTCAAGACCCGCCCCACTCGGGCATCGTCGTCCAAGAGTCGATCGACGGCAGCTCGCAGGCCGGCCGGGGTCTCGAGGTCTCCGCGGGCCGCGGCGTCGAGCAGCCAGGGTTCAGGCGCCGTTCCCCACAGCCCATAGGCGAGACGGGACGCGAGCTCGTAGCTGCCCACCTGCACCGCGTCCTCGCCCTCCAAGAGGTACAGGAACTCCGGAGCCTGGAGCATGGCCTCCAGAGTCGCCCGGGCCGCTTCCTCGTGATCAGCGGCCTCGGCGCGGACGGCCCGATACAGGAGCACGTACGGTCGAGAATCATCGGCGGTCAGCGGCCGCCGGAAGAGGCGAAGACCCGAGCTCTCCACGAGCGCTGCGGCGCAGGCGTCCGTGTCGTCCGGACAATCGGTATGGGAGGCGAGGAAGACGCCGGCCTCATCCGTGCTCGAGATGGCCTCCGCGAGTTCGGCGTACGCAAGGGCATGCTCGGGAAGGACGGTCTGACCGCTCGCGATGTTGACGAAACCCTCGAGCGGCCGGTCCACCGGAAGCAATGCAACCTGCGCTTCGGTCAAAGACAGTCCGATCACGTCCTCCACGGTCTTCGCGTATTCGCCGACGGTGAGCCGTCGCACCAAGGGCTCCAGCGCACGAAAGGCCGGCAGCTCGCCGCCGGGCCCTGGATCCGTCGGCTGATCGGGATCGACGGTCTGGTCCGGGTCGACCGGACGGGGCCGGTCGGTCTCGTCTTGCTGCACGGAGCCCGTCCCCGAGAAGCTCGGCTCTCGGATCGTGCCATTGCAGGCGGCCGAAGCGATACAGAACGCCGCGGTCAACGGGATGCGCGTGCCCACGACGACCGGGACCCTAGCAATCGGAGCGCGAGCACGACATTGGGGCCGACCAGTGTGGCCGTAGCTCCTCCGATGTGCGGAGCGGTCGCCGACCTACGGCCGCGCGGGCACAGGAATCTGAGGTCGACCCGTGAAGAAGCAGTCCCGAGAGATGGCAGGTACCTTGCAGTCTTCGACCTCATGCGCGGTTCGCCCACCCTCGTCTTCATCGTCACGGCTGCGGCCGTGGCGTGCAGCGAAGAAACCCAGGATCTCGACGGAAGCGACGGCCGCGACGCGAGCGGACGGACCGACCGCTCGCTCGACGCGGCTTTGCCGGATGGCTCGAGCGAAAAGCCGGACGCCACCTCCTCCGACGCGAACGGTGTCGACACCGGGCTGCTCGACACCGGACTGCTCGATGCCGGCTCCGATGATGCGGGACTCGCCGATGCCGCGCGCGACGCATCGGCTCCCGACGCGTCCTTGGCTGACGCCGGCGGGTGCGCCGGCGATGGCCCCATCGAGCTCACCTACGCCATGGAGTTCCCCGGGGGCTTTTTCGCCGACTGCATGCCCGCGGTGGCGCCGGATCCCACCGGTCTCAGTCTCGACTTCCTGCGACTCACCAATCCGACGGCCCATGCCATCGGCGGTCTCCAGGTGCAGACGACCCGTATCCTCGAGACGAACACCGGTCGAGAGGTTCAGTCGGTTGTCGTCGACCCGTTCGTTCCCTGGCCCTCCGCGCTGGCCGCCGGGGCCGAGTGGTCGAGCCTCGTCACGAAGACCTCCGGCGACCCGGTCGGTGCCGCTGCCTGTGGGAGCTGCGGCCGAGCGGTCTCGTTCGAGGTCGCCTTCGAGAGTTCCGTCGGCTGCTTCGTGGAGACGGTCGAGATAGGAACGATGGACTGCGCGTTTTGAGTCGGCCTCGGCCAAGACCTCTCGAAGAGGAAACGATCCTCGGACGAGCGGATCAGGGCGGGGCGCTCGAGCGCCCCGCCGTCGTCGACGATGCGGGTCAGACCTGAGTCATGCCGCCGTCGACCTCGTACTCGGAGCCGGTGACGAAGGAAGCGTCGTCCGAAAGGAGGAAGCGCGCGACCCGCGCCACCTCTTCGGACTTTCCGAAGCGGCGGAGGGGAACCTGAGCCAGAATCTGCTCGGCAAAGCCCTTCGTTGCCTCTTCCGGAAGGTTGGTCCGGGCGAAGAAATCGGTCTCGATCGGGCCCGGGCTCACCGCATTGACCCGGATGTTCCGCTCTGCCAGCTCGGCCGCCAGCACGCGAGTCAGACTGCGCAGCGCCGCCTTGGTCGAGGCGTAGATGCTGCCGCCAGGCATGCCCATCACGTTCACCACCGACGTATTGAAGACGACGGCGGCTCCGTCCTTCATCAGCGGCGACAGGGCCCGTACGTGGAGCAGTGGGCCGCGCACGTTGACGTCGTACTGCTCGGCGAACGCCTCCGGCGTGACGTCGGTGTGGGGATAGAACTTGCCGAACCCCGCGTTGGCGAAGAATCCGTCGAGCCTTCCGAAGCGAGTCTTCACTTCCTCCGCCAGCGTGTCGGCGGCCGCCGGGTCGCCGGCGTCGTTGGCGATCGCATCGATACCGTGATCCGACTGGAGCTTCGCGATGCGCTCCGGATTGGTTCCCGTCGCGAGGACGTTCGCGCCGTCGTTCTTCAAGAGGACGGCGGTCGCGAGTCCGATGCCGCTGGTGCCGCCGGTGATGAGGATGTTCTTGCCGTCGAAGTTTGCCATTTTGGGGTGCCTCCTTGCGCCCCCATCCTCGCTTCTGAGACACCGGCGTCCATGGCCCATCGGGAATAAGTGTCTTTCGCGAGCATGGTCGTCCGGTTTGCGAAAAAGGCCGTGCGCGTGAACGCGTATTGAACTAGGGCCGCGGCCCGGTGTGATCTAGAAGACGAGCATGCGGCCGGAAGTCTTCGACAACAGCTATGCTCGGCTGCCCGAGCGGTTCTTTCATCGACTCGCGCCCGAGCCCTCACCGAAGGCCGAACTCATCCGGGTGAACCGACCGCTGTCCGCCGAGCTCGGTCTCGACCCCGACTGGCTGGCGTCGAACGACGGCATCGCAGTCCTGTCGGGCAACACCGTTCCCGAGGGCGCCGACCCGATCGCCACGGTCTATGCCGGTCATCAGTTCGGCAGCTGGAACCCGCAGCTCGGTGACGGCCGGGCTCTCCTGCTAGGCGAGGTCGTGACCGCGAAGGGCGAACGCTTCGACCTTCAGCTCAAGGGCTCGGGACGAACGCCGTACTCTCGGGGGGGCGACGGCAAAGCCCCGCTCGGCCCGGTTCTGCGCGAGTACGTCGTCAGCGAAGCCATGGCCTCGCTGGGGATCCCGACCACCCGAGCGCTGGCCGCCGTGACGACCGGAGAGACGGTCTACCGGACCGAGCGTGAGCCGGGCGCCGTCTTGGCCCGCGTGGCGCGAAGCCACATCCGGGTTGGCACCTTCGAGTACTTCGCCTCGCGCGATGACGCCGAGGGCCTCCAGCTTCTCACCGACCACGTCATCGAACGCCACTACCCCGAGCTCGCCGACGCAGATGACCCGGTACTCGCCCTTCTGGGGGCGGTGGCTGACCGGCAAGCCCGTCTCATCGCCCGATGGCAGCTGGTCGGCTTCATCCACGGCGTCATGAACACCGACAACATGCTCGTGTCGGGGGAGACCATCGACTACGGCCCCTGCGCCTTCTTGGACCGGTTCGACCCGGCGACCGTGTACAGCTCCATCGATCACCAAGGACGGTATGCCTACGGGAATCAGCCGGGCATCGCGAACTGGAATCTGGCCCGCTTCGCTCAAGCGCTTCTGCCGGTCCTCGGTGCCGACCGATCGGACGTCATCGAGAAGGCCCAGGGCATCATCGATGGCTTCGGCAACGCCTTCGTGGATGCGCTGCGAGCGGGAATGCACGAAAAGCTCGGACTCTCGGTGGAGCGGGAGGATGACGACGCGCTCGTCGAAGATCTGTTCTCGCTCATGAAGGCCCACCGACTCGACTTCACGCTCACGTTTCGACGCTTGGCCGAGCTCGCCGGCCCGATCGAGCCAGCGGAGAGCGTGGCCCGCATCTTCGACTTCGGGCCGGAGATGGAGCCGTGGCTCGCCCGGTGGCGATCGCGCTTCGAGGCCGACCCCGGCGAGGCGAAGACGCGCCGGACGGCGATGTTCCGGACCAACCCGGCACTCATCGCCCGTAATCACCTGGTCGAAGGCGTCATTCGCGCGGGCGTGGACCGGGGCGACTTCGGTCCGTTCGAGCGCTTGGTCGACGTACTCGCGTTCCCCGCCGCATACGACTCGAACCTGGCGCTCTTTGCCACCCCGCCTCGCCCCGAGGAGGAAGTCCATCAGACGTTCTGCGGGACGTGAGACGTTGGGGCTACCAGTGACCGGTACCGGGACCGCCCTTGATGGGCCCCACCAGGTCCCCGGTCACCCACCCGCCGTAGAATCCTCCGGGCTGCGCCGCGACCCGCTCACCTTCCACGAAACAGTCGAGCAAGGACGGAAGAAACGCGACGTAGCCGGCCACCGTCTCGAATGGAGTCCAGGCGTCCGGATAGCGCCAGGCAGCACGCCCGATGACGGTGCCGCCGGGCGCGATGACGTCGAGCGTTTCCGCCTCGCCCTTCCATTCGCAGACGCTGCGAGCCCCGGAAGGCCGAAGGGCACCATCGACGACGTCGGTCGGCGGGAAATAGTAGGTTCCTGCGCTTGCGGTCTCGAGGATGCGATAGCCGGCGGTGGTCTCGGCGATCGTATGGCCCTGGTATTCCACCCTCAGCGCCTTGGGCGTCGGTTCGAGGCGTGGCGGCCGCGGGTAGTCCCAAACCGATTCCTGCCCCGGCCCGGGCGGATCGGCGTGCGGCGG
>CAYYOT010000006.1:0-16649 GCA_964473255.1 uncultured Myxococcales bacterium
CGGCGAAGGTCGAGGATACGACCTCGCCGTTCACGCTTCGCTCCATGTCCGTGACTTCTTCGGGCCGCTCATCGATCAGCAGGACCATCAACCAAACCTCGGGGTGGTTGGTGCTGACCGCGTGGGCGATGTCCTGAAGGAGAACGGTCTTACCGGCGCGCGGCGGCGAGACGATCAAGGCCCGCTGCCCCTTCCCGATCGGCGTCAGCAGGTCGAGGATCCGCGTCGAGTAGTTGTTCGCCTTGTGCTCGAGGTTCAGCCGCTGCTGCGGGTAGAGCGGCGTGAGGTTGTCGAACAGGATCTTGTCGCGTGCGACTTCGGGGGCTTCGAAATTGACGCTCTCGACCTTGAGCATCGCAAAGTAGCGCTCGTTGTCCTTCGGGGGGCGAATCTGGCCGCTGATCGTGTCCCCGGTGCGAAGATTGAATCGTCGCAGCTGACTCGGGGAGACGTAGATGTCGTCGGGACCCGGTAGGTAGCTGTAGTCCGGAGAGCGCAGGAAACCGAAGCCGTCCGACAAACACTCGAGGACGCCCTCGGAGTAGATCGAGCCGTTTCGAGCCGCGTGGGCCTGGAGCGTGGCGAAGATCAGCTCCTGCTTGCGCATACCGGCGGCCCCTTCGACCCCCATGTCCCGCGCCATGCGCGTGAGCTCGGATATGCGCTTCTCTTTGAGCTCTTTGAGATTCATGCGCCCAGCGGGCGGTTGGTCGCCGCCGGCGATTTCGGGTGCGCTCTCTTCTTCGGCACCATTGTCAGGGATTGATTCCGCGCCAACCGATTCGGGGGCGGACTTGGAGCTCCGGGTGGACCGCTTTTTCTTCTGCGAGCGGCGAGGAGCCTCGGTGACTTCTGCCATGTTTTCCTCGAAAACCTCTTCTGGACCAGTCGCGTACCCGCTCCGCTGCGAAGTGCTCAGGAGTGATGTGATACCGCGAGGCGGTCAGTCGTTGAAGTGTGACCAAAGGCGGCCGGGGAGGCCACCAATCGACGAGGGGAAGCTAGGGGCATAAGACGGGTGCCGTCAAGGGCGGAATTGAAAACCGCACCAAAGCCTCAATCATCGTCGGCAATTACGGCCTCCAGCGTCGCTTCCGAATGCTGAAGACTCAATCGCATCAGGTCACCGGAGATCTCGGGATTGTCGGCGAGCACCGCCCTCACGTCCTCGACGGCCAGTCGCATCAGCCATCCTTCGGACACGGCCGTCACCGTTGCGTTCCGAGGTTCACCGGTCATCACGCCGATCTCTCCGAAGACCGCGCCGGTCTCGATCTTGGAAACATCCAACTCTCCGCCGGAAAATGAAGTGGCCGTCACCTGCAACTCTCCCTGCAGGACGATGTACATCGCGTCCGGCACGTCTCCCTCGGACACGATGACTTCTCCCGGCGCCATGCGCATTCGGGTCGCCGCTTCGATCAGGCGCCGGCGGCCGCCTTCGTCCAGGGACGAGAAGAGCTTCGATGCATCGAATACCGGGGGGCTGGCCTCGGGCGCGGTCATTTGCGCCATTGTCGCCCCGGGAAGGCACTGCTCGTCAAACTCCGGTGACTCGGAAGGACGCTCGTGTCAGGTTTTCGGAGTGCGCGCATCGCGGATCATGGTCCTTTCGGCTCTCGCCATCACCGTCGTAGGGTGCTCCGACGAGGCGACCCTGGTCGTCACCGGCGATATCGTTTGCCTCAACGGTCGCGACGGTAATGCGTACTGCATCGACGTCTACGAGGCCTCTCGGTTCGACGCGACCGCCGAAGACGTCGGTACGAGTGAGCGAGAGGCTCAGAGCGCGCCCAATCGCTTGCCGTGGAACCAGGTCCAGTGGGCCGAAGCGCAGGATGCCTGTGAGCGCGCCAACAAGCGATTGTGTCGGCGCGAGGAGTGGGAAGACGCGTGTGATGGCGTCGTCGGATCGGGCGGAAGCCGTTTCACCTATGGCGACGAGCTGATGCTCGGCGTCTGTACCACGAACAACGATGCTCCCGAACCGACCGGTTCGAAAGAGGGTTGCGTCAGCGCCTTCCAGACCTTCGACATGAGCGGCAACGTCTGGGAGTGGACGGGGCTCAGCGTGCAAGATGCGGTGGCCGTAGGTTCGAGCTTCGAAAACGACCTCACCCATACTTGCGACAGCCAGGCGAGCTTCGAGCCCGATGACGATCCGAATGTGCGGGTGGGCTTTCGCTGCTGCAGTGACCCGTGATCGGAACGGGCACCGGCGGGGCCGTGAGACCGTTGGAGTTCGCCGTGCGTTCAGGTGTCGCGAAGGTCGACGATGACCGGCACGTGATCGGACGGGCCCTCTTCGGCTCGCATCCTCCGGTCGATGGTCACCGCTTCCAGGCGGTCTCGAACCGGGTTCGTCACCAGTAGATGGTCGATGCGTAGTCCTTCGTCTCGCATGAAGTCTCGGCCGCGATAGTCCCACCACGTGTACGCCCGCTCATCCGGGTGGAGCAGACGAAACGCGTCGGTCAGGCCCCAATCCAGCAGGGCTTGAAAAGCCCGTCGCTCCTCGTCGGTGGCGAACAATCGCGGCTCCGGGCTCGGCTTCCAGAAATGGTCGAGGTCGCCCGGGCAGATGTTGAAATCGCCGCAGACGATCACCGGCTGCTCCGCGTCGCAGGCGGTGTCGAGGTATTCGCGAAGGCGTTCGAGCCAATTGAGCTTGAACGCATACTTGTCCGAGCCTACGGACTGACCGTTTGGTACGTACACGTTGAGGATGGTGAGGTCGTCGAAGGTTGCCGCGATCAGGCGCCGATCGGTGTCGGGACCGTCTTCGGGGAAGCCTCGCTGGAGGTTCGTGGCTTCGATCCGGCTCGCGAAGGCCACCCCGTTGTAGTTCGTCTGACCGTGGTACGTGACGTCGTAGTCCAGGTCACCAAAACCGTCCTCCGGAAACTCCTGGTCGGTGATCTTGGTTTCCTGCATGCACAGGACGTCGGGCTCTTCGCTCTCCAGCCAGTCGAGCACCATGTCCTCCCGCACGCGCAGGGAATTGACGTTCCAAGTGGCGATGCGCATGGGCCTAGGCCAGTGACCAGGACAGAGTTTCGCCGCCGCGAAACACTCGGACCCGACTCCCGTCGCCGAGCTCGACGTGACGCGGTGCAGTCCATGGCTCTCGACGGAGTCGAATGGACTTCGGGTTGGGCTCGAGACCGTAGAAAGCCGGGCCGTTCAGTGAGCAGAAGGCCTCCAGGTGCTTCAGCGCTCCGCGCTCCTCGAACACCTCGGCGTAGGTGGCCAAGGCGGTGGGCGCAGAAAAAATTCCGGCGCATCCACAGTCCGTCTCCTTTTCGCGTTCTCGGTGGGGCGCAGAATCGGTTCCCAAGAACAAACGAGGGTGACCGCTCGTGACCCCGCGAACGAGCTCTACCCGGTGGGTCTCGCGCTTGGGCACGGGTAGACAGTACGCATGCGGTCGGAGTCCTCCCCGGAACATCGCGTTGCGGTTCAATACCAAATGGTGTGCGGTCACCGTCCCCCCGACTCGGTCCGGTCCGTCCAACACCAGTTCGATGCCCTCGGCGGTGGTGATGTGCTCGAGCACGACCTTCAGATCGACGAATTCCTCGATGATCGGTTGGAGGACACGGTCGAGAAACGTGGCTTCCCGATCGAAAATGTCGACGCTCGGATCCACGACTTCTCCGTGGACCAGCAGCGGCAGTCCTGCGTCGGCCAGCGCGGCGAGTACGGGGCGCACCTTCGTGAAGTCCCGAACTCCGAACGCGGAGTTGGTCGTTGCGTGCGCCGGATACACCTTCACCGCCGCGATCGTCCCGTCGGCGGCGCCGGCCGTGATCTCGTCCGGATCGGTGTCATCGGTGAGGTAGAGCGTCATGAGCGGGCGGAACCCGGAGTCGGCAGGCACATGCCGAGCGATGCGTTCTCGGTAGGCCGCCGCCTCCTGACGGGTGCGCACCGGAGGGGACAGATTCGGCATGACGATCGCGCGACCCGCCCAATTCGCGGTCGCAGCGACCACGGCTTCGAGCATCGCACCGTCCCGCAGGTGGACGTGCCAGTCGTCGGGCTTCCGCAAGACGATCTCTTGATCGGCCATCGGTTCGCGGACGCTGGCAAACCCGGGCGTCGACGACAAGGCCCTAGCGATCGGTGAGATGGGGTGTAAGTGTGACGCAACGCTCTTGCAAAGTGCGGCGGCCTGTCGCGATCGTAACCGCCGTGCGTAGCGCACTCCCCTGGTTGATCGTCGTGCTCCCCGCCGTGGCCCAGGCCCGGCCCGAAGCGCCGATTCTGTTCTGTGATGCGTACGCGAGCAGTCCGCTCTGCGCGTCGGGCCTGGCCCCGTGCGAGACGTGCCATACCGTGGCCCCGGCTCGGAATATCTTCGGCGAAGATCTGGCGGCCACCTGGTCTTCTCCGATTTCGCCATCGGATTTCGCGTCCGCCCTTCCTGATGCCCTATCTGCCATCGCCGACTTCGATAGCGACTCCGACGGAGCGACCAACGACCAGGAGATCGCGGCGGGGACCTTCCCCGGCGACCCGACCTCGCGACCCCAGCCGCCAGCGCCAGAGCCGGACCCCGTGACCGCGTTTCGGAAGACGTCCCTCGACGTCTGCGGGTACAGTGCACTCACGTCGGAGTGGCAGGCGGTAGCCGAGGCGGCAGACCCGTGGAGTGAGGTCGATGCCCAACTTGCCGCGTGCTTCGTTCAAAACTACTGGCGGGGGCGGGACGGCGTCCTGTGGCAGGTCGCACACCGAAAGATCCGACCGCTCGCCGCCATCAAGTCCGGCGACGGCGCCGGGGACATTCCGCTGGCCGACTACGAGGACGATTACAACCTCTACGCCTATACGCACTCGGGCTCGCGCGATGCCCGCGAGGTCCTGACCGCCCAGTACATCGTCGATCGTCAGGACGGGGCCATCACCGTGTACACGGCGGAGAATCGCGGGGCCCTGGAGGATGCGTTGGCCCGGGGATTCGACGTCGCCCAGGCCGTCGACACCAACCAGCGCGCGGGACTCTTGACCACCCGCTGGAACCTCGCCTCGAACACCATGTTCACCGCGGTCCCGAGAACCACGGCCGCACAGGCCTACCGCGCGCACCTCGGGTACGACATCGCCAAACTGCAGGGTCTCTTTCCCGTCGAAGACGAGCCCGTCGACTACGACGCCAAAGACGTGACCGCCGAAGACTGCGCCATTTGCCACAGTACGCTCGACCCACTGACCTACCCGTTCGCGCACTACAACGGTATCGGCGGGGGAAGCCCGGGAGCGCTTCCGTACCGCAACGAGCCCGGGCGACCCGCGCGTTTTCAGGCCACCGACGGTCCTTTGGTCGCCCAAGTGCCCGCGTCGGGTGTGCTCTTCGGGCAGCCGGTGCGCGACCTCGTGGAATGGGCGCGGGTCGCGGCAAACAGTGATGCCTTCGCGCGGGCTACGGTTCTCGACTACTGGCGTCTCTTCATCGGCGCCGACCCTTCGGGTGAGGCCATCGACGAGTTCGAAGCGCTCGTGGGTATCTTTCAAGAAGACTACCAGCTCGAGTCTCTCATCAGGGCGCTCGTGCGCACGAAGGCATACGCGGCGCCATGATGGATCGCGGGCTGATCATCACTGTGCCGGCGCTGCTGTTTTGCGCCTGCTCGTCCAGCGACGACGGAACGCTCGCTCAGCGTCCCGACGCTGCGACCCCTCGCCCCGACGCCGCTGCTCCCAACGGGGATGCGGGGCCTGTACTGCGTCCCGACGCCGCCCCTCCGCTGCGTGAAGCGTCGCACGTCCGTTTCAAGGGCGGAGCTCGTCTACGGACGGACTGGGCGCGCGGATTGGACATCCCCGAATCGGAGGTCTGTCGCGAACTCGGACGGTACGACTGCGCGACCCTCGTCCACGTCATTACGCTGGGTGGGGTCGAGCCCTACCAGCTCGGCGCGCGGGAGCCGCTGCCCGAAGCCCCGGTCACCGCCCCGCTGGCGATTGACCGCATGGCCCTTTCCGCGTGCACGAGAGCGGCCGACCGCGACTTTGCGAACCCCGACGGCGCGCTGATCTTCCGCCCCGGCGACGGCGGCTGGACCGCCGAGGCTCAGAGCGCGGCCTGGTCCGAGCTCATCGACCGACTCTGGTTCCGGCCTCCCGGTGAAGGCGAGGTCGACGAGCTGCTCCCCCTGGCCGAAGAGATCGATCCCGCCACCCGGCCCCGCGATTGGGCCATAGCCAGCTGCTTCGTCGTCGCAACGTCGTTCGAAAGCCTGTTTTACTGAGGAGCCACGATGCCGACCTGGAATCGTCGACAGCTGCTGCAACGTGCGGGTCTCGCCGGAGTCGGCGCCGCATCCGGACTGACGCTCGGGCCGTTCGGGACCCGTCGCTCACTCGCTCAGGAGGCCGAGCCGAGATTCTTGGTCGTGGTCGGTGCGTCCGGAGGTGGCTCGATCATCGATAGCGCCATGGCTTTACGGGAGTCGGAGTGCGGGGCGGATGCCAACGTTCTCGCCTGCTATCCGGATGCCGCGGTTCACGACATCGCCGATTCACCCTTCCGGGCGGTCCAGTGGTCCGGGGGCTCGGTGGGCGCAATCCCGGCCCCCTTCGCCTCCGACCAGCGAGGCTTTTTCGGCAAGCGCAAGGACGACCTGGTCGTGGCGACGGTCCAGGGGACCAGCGTGAATCATCAGGTGGGACAGCGCCGGTCGGTCACCGGCAACGAAGCCTGGGCGGGCCGGACGCTCCAAGAGCTCACGGCCCTGACCTACGGAGCATCCCATCCCCTTCCGAACGTGCATCTCGCGACGAGCACCGACTTCACGGCTCGCGGAACCGACGACTCCCTGCCCCCCTGGTGTTTTGGCGAGACGGTGAGCGACCCGCGGCTCTGGCCGCTCTCGCTCGACGGGTTGGCCGGCATCGGCGGTCTCGACCGCTCCTCGCTCGATACGGCCCGCGCGTTTCGCAACCGGCGCGATGCAGCCTCCCCGTTCGCTCAGCGGCGACCGTCCGATCCGCGACTCGCCCGGTGGGCGGCCCTGCGCTCGGAGCAGGGACCGCGACTCGAGGCCGCCCAGCTGGTCGACAAGCTCATCTTTTTGGAGGAGTCGGCAGAGATTCCTCTGGGCGAGTACGGATTGTCGGCGGGACCCGCGGCGGCCAAGGTCCGTGAGGCCTTCCCGCGATACCTGGAAGACCCCTTCGAAGCGCAGGCCGCGCTGGCGTTCTTGCTCCTCGCCAACCAGGTGTCGGTCACCGTGACGCTCGCGCCCTCGTTCAACGCCACGATCCAGAACGAATCGGGTGGACTCGAAGAGGAAGACCTGATCAACCCGCCCATCGCCTTCGACTTCTCGCATCAGAGCCACCGCGCAACCCAGGCCGTGATGTGGGAGCGGGTCTTGGGCGTGGTGGATCGGTTGGCGGACCTCCTGGCGACGGAGCCGCTGGGTACAGGAGGCGAAAGCCTCTGGGACCGGACCGTGATCTATGTGCCGACCGAATTCGGGCGCACCAAAGTCCGTCCGGCCGGGGCTGCCGATTTCGGGAGCGGCCACGACCTCAACAACGGCGTTATGGTTTTGTCGCCCATGGTGCGCGGGAACCGAGTCTTGGGCGGTATCGAGCCCAACACCGGCCGAACCTTCGGCTGGGCGCCGAGCGACGGCACGGCCACGCCGGGCCAGACCTCCTCCGAGGCCCAGATCTTTGCCGGCATTTTGGAGACTCTGGGCATCGACGTGTCCGAAGGAGGCCTGAACACGGTCTCCGCGATCCGCGGCTGACGCCGCCGAGACCTTGAAACCTCGGTCCTGCGCCGATACCAAGCGCTATGGCGACCGAAGACCATACCGTGACTTATCCTGGAACCGAGGCGGACGTCCGCTGGGACGGCAAGCTCTGCATTCATATCGGCGAGTGCGGTCGTGCCGAAGGCGAGCTGTTCGTCGGCGGCCGAAAACCGTGGTGTCAGCCGGACCTCGTGCCCATCGGAAACGTGCTCGACGTCGTCGAGCGCTGCCCGTCGGGTGCGTTGACCTATGAGCGGAAGGATGGCGGAGCGGCCGAATCGCCGGCCGACGAGAACACGGTCACCGTGTCGTACAACGGTCCGCTCTTCGTTAAAGGCGACCTCGAGATCGAGGGCGCCCATCAGGAGGGTGTCCGTTTTCGAGCGGCGCTGTGCCGATGTGGCGAATCCAAGAACAAGCCTTTCTGCGACAACAGCCACGAAGGGGCGGGCTTCAAGGACTACGGTGCGGTCGGATCGACCGGCGAGACCTTGTCGAGCACGGGCGGTACGCTCAAGATCACCAAGGCTCCCCACGGCCCGCTCTTGCTCGCGGGCAACTTCGTCATCGTGGCCAGCGGCGGCCGGGTGGCTTGGCAGGGTACGAAGGCCGCCCTCTGCCGGTGCGGCAAGTCCGCCAACAAGCCCTTCTGCGACGGCTCACACAAGGCGGCCGGCTTCACCGCCGACTGATCGGCCTCATGACCGCCGAGGTTCGAGAGCAGCTGGCCTGAGCGTTCCCTGTCTCACGAGCGGTCCCCGCTCGCCGCTTCTTGCACGGCCTGCCTTCGCACCCGGACGAAGCGTTTGACCGAGGCGTTGTCGGCTTCAGCCTCGGCTCGAACCAGGCGGGCGGCGGCTTCGGTGTGACGCCCGAGCCTGCCGAGGACGTCGGCCCAGGCGAGATGATAGCCGCAGTAGGTTTCGAGCTTGGCGCCGTAAAGAGCTTCCAGCTCGCGCATCAGTTCGTGACCGTGCTTCGGTCCGCCGTGCAAGGACCAGGCGACGACGCGGTTCAGGGCGACGATCGGGGATGGCGTGTGCCGGTAGAGCTCGTCGTAAATCAGGGCGATCTGAAGCCAGTCCGTGTCCGCGGCGCGTCGAGCTTCTCCATGGATGGCGGCGATCGCAGCCTGCAGCTGATACGGTCCAACCGAGCCCCGACGGAGGGCACGCTGGGCGAGCGATGACCCTTCGGTGATCTTGTCTCGATCCCAGAGCGTTCGGTCCTGCTCATCCAACGGCACCAGTCGACCCTCGGCGTCCAATCGGCCAGAAGACCGTGCTTCGGTGAGGAGCATCAGGGCCACGAGACCCTCGACTTCGGCCTCGCCCGGCATGAGCATCATGAGCAGTCGGCCCAACCGGATGGCCTCTTCGGTCAAGTGCTGCCGCATCAGACTGGCGCCCGATGATGCAAGATAGCCTTCATTGAAGATCAGATAGATGACGGACAGCACCGAGTCGCGCCGTCGGGGAAGCTCGCTGCCTTCGGGAACCTCGAAGGGGATCTTCGCGTCTCGGATCTTCTGTTTGGCACGAACGAGTCGTTGGGCGATCGTAGGCTGAGGCACCAGGAAAGCGCGCGAGACCTCGAACGTCGACAAGCCGCCCACCGTTCGAAGCGTGAGCGCGATCTGCGCGTCCGGTGATAGCGCGGGGTGGCAGCAGGTAAAGACCAGGGCCAGTAGATCGGTTTCATCGGGGGTGGGCGACGTGCGACGGGCCTCCTCCTCGGTGAGCAGAGCGTCGAGCCTGCGCGCCGCCATCCGCCGATGCCGGAGCTTGTCGATGGCCCGGCGCCGGGCGGTGGTGGAGAGCCAGGCGCCAGGGTTTTCGGGAATCCCGGTGCGGGGCCACGTTTCGAGCGCGGCCTGCACCGCGTCCTGAAGCGGGGGCCTGGGCGCGACGAGCTCGCCGCCTCCCCCCTCACTTATGCGCGCCCTCGGCCTCACTCATGCCGCTGATTACCCGCAACAGCGGAGCCAGGACTCGGCCCGACTCGCGCCGGAAGACCTGGTCCAGGACTCGCGCCGCTGGGTTCATCTCACTCGAATACCATCACCGGCCGTACTTCGACGGCCCCGGTCTTCGCCTCGGGGATCTTTGCCGCCCAGGCCAGGGCCTCGTCGAGGTCTTTGCAATCGAACAAGTAGAAGCCTCCCAGTTGCTCCTTGGTCTCGGCGTAGGGGCCGTCCGTGTGCACGGCCCGTCCGTCGCGAACGCGGAGCGTCGTGGCGGTTCGGATGGGCTGCAGTCCCTCGCCGCCGACGTAGGCTCCAGCCTTCTTCGCGTCTTCGTAAAGCGCGGTGTGCTCGCCGAAGATCGCGCGAGTCCGCTCTTCGGTGGCCTCGGTCCAGTTCTTCTCGTCGTCGTAAATCAGGCACAGGTATTTCATGGATTCTCCTATCTGCCGGCATCTGCGCCGGCCTCGCCCCCACGACGAGCGGAGGCGGCCCGGATCGACATCGACCCTCGTCTTTTTTGGGCGGTTGGTGCCGGGTTAGTCCGATGACGCGTCGCCGGTGACTCCCGAAGACCGCCCTTTCGGTAACCGCGATCTCCCCGCGGCGTATCGTTTCCACATGAAGGCTTGGTTTCGATCGTTCGCTTGCTTGTTCGGCGCGGCCGCGTGTGCCCCGGTGGGGGCCGTCGAAGGCTCAAAGACCTATCCCGTTCAGAAGTCGGCGGAGGAATGGAAGAAAGAGCTGACCCCCGAACAGTACCACGTCCTCCGGGAGTCGGGCACCGAGCGTGCCTTCACCGGCGCATACTGGAATCACAAAGGTCACGGCACCTACACCTGTGCGGGTTGTGGACAGCCCTTGTTTTCGTCATCGACGAAGTTCAAGAGCGGAACCGGTTGGCCGAGCTACACCGAGCCCGTCAAGGCGGGCGCCGTCGAAGAGCATCGCGATCTCGCGTTCCAGATGGTGCGGACGGAGGTTCGATGTAGCAGCTGCGGAGGTCACCTCGGTCACGTCTTCCCGGATGGTCCTCCGCCGACCGGTCTCCGGTACTGCATCAATTCGGCCGCTCTCGACTTTCAGCCCAAGGCTACGAAGAAGACTGGTTCCGCGCCCGCTTCCCGACCGAGCTCCCGTCCCGACGCTCCCTGACGGAATCGCGCGTCGGTGGCCACGACGGGAAATCGCGCGTCGGTGGCCGACGAGGTCACCCGGCGGGTGGGGCGTCCCGGGTGGCCGGCCAGATTCGTCTCGACCGCGATTGTCTAGGTTCCTTCCTCACGTAGCAGGCGTTACAGGTGTTCCATGAGTCGTGCGGTCGGGATCGTCCTCGTCGGCTATGATGGATTCTCTCGTGAGGAGCCAGTGCCCGTCGCGGCCGTCGAGCTCGCGCGAGCCCACGGGGCTGAACTCCACGTTCTCAACGTCGTGCCGGAAATGCCGCGCGTGACGTGGAAAGCCAAAGAGGTGGCCGCCGAAGAGCTGCAGCAAGCCTTGGCGGCGCACCGGCAAGCGAAGATGGAGGAGCTCCTCGAGCCGATACGGGCCTCGGGACTTCCAGCTCATTGTCGGGTTCGGGCGGGGCGGCCCCAGACCGAGCTGATCCGCGAGGCAACCGAGTGCGGCGCGGACCTTCTCGTCGTCGTCGACGAGCCCATCTTCCGTGATGGTCGCCGCGGGTTCGGCACCGTCACCACCAAGCTCCTCCGGGAGTGTCCGTGCCCGGTGCTGGCCGTGCGCAGCACGTCTCGCCTCAAGCCGCGCCGCGTGATCGCAGCCGTCGACGTGCAGCCCTTCGATGACGAGCCGAACACGACGCTCGGCCAGAGGGTCGTCGAGGTGGCGGCTTCGTTGGCTCGCCACGCGAAAAGCGAGCTGATCATATTCAACGCATGGTCGATGTGGGGCGAGGACCTGCTGCGAAGTCCGTCGCGACTCAAAGACCATGAGGTCGACGATCTCCTGCGGCGAACCGAGGAGGCGCACCGCCAGCGACTCCAGCAGGTCATCGACGGAAGCCGGCTGGGGGACATCGAGCCCGAGATTCACGTGGCCAAGGGCGAAGCCCGCCGGATTCTCATCGATGATTACAACGACGAAGGCGACCTGATCGTCATGGGTACGGTCAGTCGAACGGGCCTGCCGGGCGTGGTCATCGGCAATACTGCGGAGCGCCTCATCAACAAGCTTCAGTGTGCGGTGCTCGCCGTAAAGCCCGAGGGATTCGTTTCGCCCGTCGCCTCCATCGGCTGAGTGCCCTCCGGTCGATGGCGGCATTGAGGGGTTCGGCTCGGCTGCTGCTCGTGACCCCTGCGGCGACGGAACACCTTTCTTACTTGATGCCGCTGTGCATGACCGATTGCACAAAGGCGCGCTGGAACAGGATGAAGACGATCAGAACGGGAAGAGTTATGAGCGTCGCGTAGGCCATGATCTCGCCCCAGGCGTTGGTTGGGCCAAAAAACTGCTGAATACCCAGCATCACCGGTCGATTGGTTTGGCCTTGGACGACGAGGACCGGCCACAGGTACTGATTCCACATGGCCAGGAAGAGCAGGATCGCCGAGGTCGCGGTCACTGGACCCGCGTTTGGCATGATGATCGAAGCGTAGATCCGAAAGGGGCCGGCGCCATCCATTCGGGCTGCTTCGTCGAGCTCGACCGGGATGTCCTTGAAGAACTGATAAAACAGAAAGATCGTGAAGGCGTGGCCGATGAAGGGCACGATCTGGACGTGCAGGGTATTGAACCAGCTGGCCTTCCATACCACCTGGCCACCCTCCAGGGCCAAATACGGAAGCTTCGATACGATCATCATGAGCGGGATGGCCGTGACTTCAAAAGGGATTATGAATAGCGCCAAGACCAGGCCCAGCAAGAGTTTTTGGCCGCGCCAGCGCATTCGCTGGAGTCCATAAGCCGCCATGCTGTTCACGACGATCCCCAGGCCGACGGTCACGATGGAGATGAAGACCGAGTTGAAGAGATAGCGAACGATCCGACTTTTTCGGAAGACGCTGCGATAGTTGTCCAACGAGAGGTCACCTACGGGGAGAAACGCCCGGATTGACCGTAGGTCTTCGAAGATCTGGCCTTCGGGCTTCAGCGATGAACTCGCCATGAAGAGAAGCGGTCCGATGAAGAGGCCGCCGACGAGCGCCATCAGCAAGGGCTGTCCGAATCGCGAGACCGGCTCGCGAACCAGCTCGCTCCCGGTCACGGGTCTCGCTCCACGACGGCGCGTTGAAGGAGAGATACGCCGAGGACGAGCACGAAGAAAATGACCGCCACCGTCGAGCCATAGGCGATGTCGAGCTCGCGAAAGCCGGTTCGAACCGCGTGAAAGATCAGCGTCGACGTCGAGTCGTTAGGTCCGCCTTTGGTCATGACGTCGACCTGGATGAAGAGCCCGAAGGCCATGATGGTCGTCGATACGATGACGAAGACCATCGTATTCTTCAGCGAGGGTAGCGTGACGTATCGAAACTTCTGCCAGCGGTCCGCCCCCTCGAGATCGGCCGCCTCATAGAGGTGCTGATCGATCGACTGCAGTCCGGCCAAGAAGATCAACATCTGAAACCCGGCGCCCTGCCAGGCCGACATCACCGCGATCGCCGGCAGAGCCAGCCACTCGCTCCCCAACCAGTCTGCACCCTCGAACCATCCTCCGGTCAGAGCGGAAAAGAGCTGATTGATGAGGCCCGACTGCGAATTGTAGAGAAACGACCATACGATGGAGACCACCACCATCGACGTCACCACCGGCGCGAAGTAGAGGGTCCGGAAGATAGTCGTTCCGGGCAGGGCACGATTCACCAGAAGCGCGAGCGCAAGGGCGGTCCCGCACTGAAGTGGAATGACCATCACCACGAAGAGAAAGGTGTTGAAGAGCGACCGGTAGAAAACCGGGTCTCTTGCAACGACCACCCACCGCTTTCCGAAGGCCGTCACCGAGCTCAAGCGCTGGTATCCGGCGTAGCCACCTCGCTCCCTCAAGACGGTCCGGAGCCGCGGATACTTCGGTTCGCCATCGTCGCGGAGCTCGACACGGCCGCCGTCGTCGTGCAGCGGTTCGAGACCGATCATCCTCACTCCGAGGAGCCGTCGGTAGTTTTCCAGGCCGATGACCCGCGTCGGGTTGGGGCTGAGTAGGCGTTGGTCGGTTAGCGTGATCCCGAGGGCGAGCAGAAAAGGGATGATCACCGAGAACGATAGAAATCCCAGCGCGGGTACGCAGAACAGGAAGCCGACCCACCCTTCACGTCGCGTACGGAGCGCCATCCTATTCTTCTCCCCGACCAAAGCCGTAGCCGCGGTTCCGAGCGATGTCGTACTCGATTGCATCGACCGCTTCGTCGAGCGCTTCGCGGACCGACGTACCGTGGCGAACGTCGAGCATGACCTTGCCGAAGGCCGACGAGATCTTGGGGTAGCCGGGCGTAGCGGGGCGTGGAACCGAGAGGTCGCGGGCAAACTCGAAGAAGCTTCGCCATCGCCCTTCGGACCGGTAGTCCGGCGTGAGCTCCGCCGCAGCCGCGGTCACCGGAATCAAGCCCGTCGCTCGAGACATCCGGGCTATCTCTCGAGGACTCATGAGAAAGCGAAGAAACTCGACGGCCCCGTCGACATGGTCGCACGAGCGGCTGATTCCCCACTGCCAGGATCCTGCTCCAACCCGGGGCCCGTTTCCGAAGTCCACGAAGGGCATGACCACGAGATCGTCCCCGAAGCGCTCGTGATAGCGCTCCGCTACCCAGGAGCCATGGTAGCTGAAGAACGCCCGCCGCTGCGTGAAGCCGTGCTCGTCGACCGAGGACCGTTCGGTCAGACCCTCTTCAAAGAGCGTCTGATACCACTCGACGACTCGTACAGCCTCGGGTCCATTGAGGACGCCTTCGGCGTCGAGGAAGGTCGAGCGGTCGATGAGGTCGGCGCCGCCGCTCTGCAGCCACGGTGAGTAGGCATAGGTGAGCCACTCGTCCTTCGCCCGGGTATTCAGATCGATCGGAAACTGTTCGGGTCGGACCTTCTTCAGTCGACGCAGGATCCGAAGAAACTCGCCGGCCTGGTAAGGCGTGGAAGACGTAGCGACGCGGATCCCTTCCTCGGCCAGCTCCGACCGGAGGCCGTACAGTGCGAGCGTGGCGTCGAACTGACCCACGCTGTAGAGCTCTCCGCGAAATCGCCCCAGTCCGCCGCGCGAGACCGAAGCGGTGAGCGAGGGAGGTAGGAGCCCGTCCAACGATCTGAGGTGGCCGGTCCAGGCAAAGTTCGGAACCACGGGCTGATCGACGTCGAGGATGCAGGGAAGCTGCTGGGCCAACGCAGCAGCCGTTACCGACTCGGTGTACGAGCCGGACGGTAGGGTCTCGTAGCGTACTCGCCACCGGGGCTGGGCGGTATTGAAGCGCGCGATGGCGGCGATGCTCTCCGTCAGCTCGGGGCTCTGTGCTTCATGCCGCCAGAGGACGACTTCGGTCGCGCCATCGCTCGACTCTCCCGGTTGGACGCAGGCGCCGAGACCCAGAAGAATCCACAGCCGCATCGGTCACTCTAGAACCTGGAGTCGCTGGGCGCGGCCGGCGACGGGTCGGCCTTCGAAGCGAGCGGGACGAGCACCGGTGCCTTCGACTTTGACGAACTCCGTCAGCTCGCGGTCGAGCAGGTGTGAAGGTCGGACGTTCTTGAGGGCGTTCAGCATGACGCTCCGCACGTGCGGATGCGAGGCCTCGATTTCTCCGAGGAGTCGGGTCATGGCGTCGCGCTTGAGGCCCTCCTGGGAGCCGCACAGGTTACACGGCAGTATGGGAAAGGCTTGCTCTCGGGCAAAGGCGGCGAGGTCGTCCTCCGCGCACTCGATCAGCGGCCGGATGACTTCGAAGCGGCCGTCGTTCGTCCGGTACTTGGCGGGCATGGCTTGGAGCTTTCCCGAGTAAAACAGGTTCAGGAGAAAGGTCTCGAGCGCGTCGTCGCGATGGTGGCCGAGGGCGAGCTTGTTGCAACCGAGACGCTCGGCCACCGAATACAGCACGCCGCGCCGAAGTCGCGAACACAAGGAACAGTACGTATCGGCCGAGCTCAGATGCTCGGTGACCACCGAATACGTGTCTTCGGAGACGATCTCGAAGGGCAGGGACCGAGCTTCCAGCCAGCGGCGCAAAGGTTTTCCGTCGTAGCCGGGCTGACGCTGGTCGAGGTGCACCACCACGAGCTCCACCCGAAAAGGCAGCCGTGGGACCAGGTCACCCAGCAGCGTGACCATGCCATAGCTATCTTTGCCTCCGGACAGAGCCAGCAGGATGCGATCGCCGTCTGCGAGCAGTTCATAGCCCTTGCAGGTGCGGCTCAAGCGCGTAAGAAGCTGCCGCTTCAGGACGGATCTCCGCTCGGCCATGGGCCGCACGGTAGCGAGCGGGTCGAAGAGGATGAAGCCCTTTTTGCGGCCTCAGGCGTGCCGCCTCCGCTGTCGATCCTCCGCGTAGCGGTGGCGCGTGTAGTGGACGACGTCCCGCAGGTACTCCGCGAGCTCGAAGGCGTGGGCGGGGTCGTGGATCATGAAGCTGGCCATCCCGCTCGAGCCGGGAATGCGGAATCGACTGCTGCCGGCGATGAACCATAGGCCCGACAGATCCACGCGGACCCCTCGCTTCTTGGGACGCACGCGGATGTAGCACAGGGCCCGAGCGTCGCAGTCGAGCCGGCGGTAGGGTGGGGGCCCGGGGGTCATGACTTGGCCTTCGGTGATGCCCATGGAGGCCCCGCACAGCAGGCGTACGAGCTGTTCGGCCACTGGTTCGAGGCTCTCTCGCACCTCGTCCAGGTCGGGTCGCTTGGGGATGTCGGATCGTGGGTTCGTTTCCATACGTAGTTCACCTCCGCGGCCTTCTCGGCCGCACGACCCGTTCTAGAGCAGA
>CAYYOT010000006.1:16659-115716 GCA_964473255.1 uncultured Myxococcales bacterium
GCGTGTCCGGGGGGGGCTGGTGGGGTTTGGGGGTTGGGGGGTTGATAACCTTAGGTAGTACCCCCCGGCGCACTTCCGGCCCCCACGACCCGTTCTAGAGCAGACTTCGGGCCAAACACGTTGGGTGGCCTATGACCGGATCGTGCCCCCTTTCGGCCTGGTCGGCCGTACGGCATGCGTTCGGTCTCCGTGCGGCTACCGTGCGGACGGACGCCAACGAGCTTGACCTCCATCACGGGGCCGGCTTGTCTCCCCGGGTCCCGCTCGGGCGGGGATCCATCGTGAGTACGCAAGAGCGACCGATTCGACGCGGACCCTATCCCGAGCTGACCCTCACCGCCCTCTTCGTGGGATGGGGCCTCGGGATCTTGATCGCGATCAGCATTGGCTACGCGTCGCTGATCCTCGGCTTCTCCATCGAAGGCTCGGAGCTCGCGGCGATCCTCGGATTCGGTGTGCTCCGCGGTCTGCTCAACCGGAGGAGCATCGTAGAGAACAACATCAATCAGACGGCCGCTTCTGCGGTGAACGGCGCTTCCAGCGGAATGATGTTCTCGGTGCCGGCCCTCTTCATCCTCGACTACACCGACTTCAATCCCTACTTCATGGTGCTGGGCTGCATCGTCGGTGCGATCATGGGCATCGCGTTCATCATTCCTCTGCGAAAGCAGATGATCGACTTCAATCGTCTCGCGTATCCGGGAGGGATCGCGGTAGCCGCGATTCTCAAGGCTCCCGGTGCGGGGATGAAGAAGGCGAGCTATATGCTCTCGGCCGCGCTCGTGAGCGCACTCGTCCACTTCTTCGTCTACGAGATGGCCGGGCTGCAGAACGTGGACGTGGGGAGTTTCCTCGGGCTGCCCGCCTACATGAACGGCATCTGGTACATGTCGCTCTTGACGATCGGTGTCGGCTTTCTGGCGGGCAAGGGCGGCGTATATTTCATCGTTGGCGGGTACGCCTGTTACTGGGTTCTGGCGCCGATCCTTTCGGCCATGGGCAAGATTCCGGATCCCGCTGCGCTCGAGTCGCTTCGGACGACGGCGCCGGAATACCTCCGGCTCAACCTGTTCCGGCCCCTGGGAATCGGCATGCTCATCGGAGGGGCGCTGACCGGTATCGTCCTGGCACTCCCCCTCGTGGCCAGCGCCATCGGGAGCATGCAGCAGGCGGCGAAGGTACGGAGCGCCGCTTCACAGGACGAGATGCCGATTCGGCTCCTCTATTTCGGAGTGGTGGGCGCCTTCATGGTCCTGTTCATCATCGGCATCGTTTCCTCCGAGGACATCGGGCTCGTCCGCGGAGGCGCGATGGCGGTCGTCGGCACGCTGTGGATTTGGGTCGCCGGCGTCATCCTCTCCGAGTGCATCGGGCGCACCAACTGGTCGCCGCTTTCGGGCATGACGCTCATCGGAATCACCATCTTGCTCTTCGTAGCCAGTGGAGTGGCCGACTCCTCGGCGATCGTTTCCGCGGTCACGGTGGGGGCCGCCATGTGCGTGGCCATGTCCCAAGCGACCGACCTGATGCTGGACTTGAAGACCGGCTACCTGGTCGGGGCCACGCCCCGGCGACAGCAGCTCGCGCAGTTCGCCGGTGCCTGGCTCGGACCCATCGTGATCATGGCTCTGATCTTTGCTCTGCACGAGAGCTACGCTCTCGGCAGTGAGCGTCTCCCGGCCCCTCAAGGACAAGCGCTGGCCAGCATGATCAACGGGATCATGGGCGACGATGTTCCGCTCCACCAGTACATCGCGGGAGCCGGGCTCGGAGCCATGCTGAGTGCTTCGGGGGTCGGCGGCCTCGGCATTCTGGTTGGCCTCGGCTTCTATCTGCCCTTCAACATCGTGCTTACCTACACGCTGGGGACGATCGCGCGTCTGGTCGCCGACTTCCGTCTGGGGAAGAGCTGGAGCGAGGACGTCGGCGTGCCGGTCGCCGCGGGCCTCTTGGTGGGCGAGGCGCTCGTGGGCGTCGGATCGGCGATCGTGCACATTCTGGCCGGAGGAGGCGGCGGCGGCCTCCACTAGCCGCGCGAATGACGACCATGCCTCAGCTCGGCCTCTTATTGATCATCGTGGGCTTCCTCGGGGGATCGCTCGTGAGCACGTTCGACCCGACGGCGGTCCCCTGGAGCGCCTTCGTTCCGCTGCTGCTGCTCGGTTGCGTCGGCGTCGCCATCGTCCGCGTTTCCTCGCGGCGCAAAGCAACCCACGCCGACGTCCTGGCGGCGAACGTTCGCGACATCGACGAAAGCATCGCGGAGCTCGCGGCGGTCTCCAGCGAGCTCGCCCGTCACCGGTACGAGGCCGACGTCTACGACCTTCCAAAGCAGATCGACGAGCTCATCCCCGGGCCCGTCCTTCGCTTCGTGGAGGCTCGAGAGAGCATCGCGCACGTGTACGGCGTCCAGGCGTACGCCGAGGTCATGAGCGAGTTCGCCACGGCGGAGCGGTACATCAACCGCGTCTGGTCCTGCTCGGCCGAAGGCTACGTGGACGAGGCTCAGACCTACCTCGAGCGGGCCGCCGTCCAGTTTCGGGCGGCGCGTGACCGATTGTCGGCACTCGCGGGGTCGGGTTCCCGCTCCCCAAAGTAGGGCTTCCACGAGCACTCCCGTGTGATGGTCGTCGCACGGCTGACCGAGCCCGGCTCGTGGGTTCTAATGGCGGTGATGCGCAAGGTGTCTTGGTCGGTGGCGCTCGGAGCCCTCCTCTCTCTCTCTTCGGCCGTCGGTCACGCCGGCCAACCCTGGTACGAAAGATCTTCCTGTCAGGCAGCGATGCAGACCGTCATGTCGCTCGAACTCGACGCGACGGAACAACAGATCACGGCTCTCGAACGAAGCCGCGACCTCGACGACAAGGCCTGCGGTGTCTACTTGAGGACCACCCAGTCGGAGATGCTCATCGCGGTCCACGGGACGACCGATGCCACTCGGGCGCATCGGGACAAGCACCTCAAGCGCATGTACGCCTTCGCCAAGGCTCATGCGAAGTATGGTCAACGCTTCGCCGACCTCGAGATGGAGGCGCGCATGCGTCGGGTTCGGGTTCTCTTCGACGATGGGGACACGACCGATGCGATCCAGGAAGCGCGGCGCGCCAATCGGGCACTGAAGGAACGCCTGAAGAAGGGTCGCACGCCGACCGTGGATTTCGTGCAGGGCATCATGTACTCGGCGCTCGGCCAGTCGGGTATGTTGACCCGCAGCCTTCTGAGTCTGGCCGGGTTGGGCGGCGACCCGAGCGAGGGTTACGCAGCGCTGAAGCGCGTGTATCGCGGCGAGTCCGTCTATCGTGATGAAGCCCTCTATTTGGCTCGACACTTTGCCTACGACATGGCCGAAGATTCCCCTTTCGGTGATGCTCTCGACCTGGGCGAGATGCTGGTCGCAAAGTACCCGACGAACGGCCAGTTCGTCTTCGACCAGACCCGCAGCCTCTGGATGCGCAAGAAGTGTGATCGCGCGGTGTCGACCGTGACCCCCTCCCTGGAACGCATCGCCGAAACCCCTGACCTCTGGGCTCCGAACCTCCGCGCCAAGCTCTTCTACGTGGCAAGCCGCTGTTCGCTGAAGCTCGGCGACGTCGCCCATGCCCGGACCTACTGTGACAGCATGGCTGCGCAGGCGAAGAACGACTATTCGGATCGGGTCGAGCCCCTGAAAAAGGAAGTCGCGGCTGCGGAGCGCGCTGCTCGCGGTGGCTGACGCCGGCTACTTCTTCGACGGCGTTCGTCGATAAAGAAGGATCAGCGCCGCCGGGAGGGCCAGGACGCCCGAGGCGACGCAGGTGACTTCGCTGATGGCCATGGCCGCCCCGAACGAGTTCAGGGCCTTGTTGCTGCTCGTATACAGAGAGATGTAGCCGATTATCGTCGTGAGACTACAGAGAATGACGGCGCCTCCCGTCCCCTTGACTGCACTCTTCACCGCGGCCACGCCGTCGGACGTCACATCCAGCTCCTGAACGAAGCGGCGCATGACATTGACCCCGTAGTCCACTCCGTTGCCGAAGGTGATGGGGAAGGCAACGAAGTTAAGAAAGTTCAGCTTGATCCCGCCCAACGCCATCAGCGCCGCCATCCACAGGATGCCCACCAGAAGCGACGCCAACGTCAGAAGTCGCTCCGACCAGTAGCGGAAGGTCAGGAGTAGCAAGGCCATCGTCGCCGCCAGGGCGATCAGCACCGCTTTGGGCCCGTCTTGGAAGATGGCGTCGAGCAGATCGACGAAGATCGGAGGCTGCCCGACGACGGGCGGACGGCCTCCGCTCGCGAGGCGGACCGACCGAGCGGCCCCCGCCCACTCGACCATGTATTTGCCGTCCCATCCGTTGCGCTCTTCGTTATGCTCCAGATAGATGATGCGCCCCAGGTGGCCTTGTTGGTCCCGGAAGAACCGGAGCACCGAATCGGGAAGGTCTTCGACTTCGATCTTCGCGAGATCTTCCGGTGGTTGATTCTCTTCCAGCAGCTCGAGTTGCTCCGGATCGGCGTATTCCTTCAATTTGGGAATCACGTCCCGGATCTCCTCGAGAATCTCGAGCTTGTCCTCTTGATCCTGGGGGACGAGGTCATCGAGCGTACGGATGGCACCGAACGCGGTTGGGAACTCCTCGCGGTAGGCGTTCAACTGCGCCACCACCGTGCTCGTCTCCGCACGATCGTCCAACAGAATCGCGATCGAGCTTCCCGTGGTCGTCTCATCGACGATCTCGCCCTGACGATCATTCACCCACTGGACGCGTGAATCGGGATCCCGCTTCGACTGCAGGTTCCGAAAATCGTACTCGAGTGGGTTCGCGCGGATGGCCTGTACGACCAAGACGATGGAAGCGGCGGTGAAGACCAGGCTGGTCGCGATGATGAGTCGGGGCTGACTGGAAGCCAAGCGAGCGAAGACGGCGCCGTACTGAGCGCGTCGGACCTTGCTGCGCACGCGCATGGGGCTGGCCCGCTCGCTGGCCGCCGTCAGCGCGGGCAGCAGGAGATAGGCTCCGAGCCAGCACAGCACCATGCCGGTGCCCCCGATGATCCCGAAGTCTCGAAATCCGCGAAAGTCCGTGAACATGAGCGAGGCGTAGGCCAGGCCGGCTGCGAGGGATGCCGTCAGCGTGGCGGCCCACGTCTGGGCGTGGGTACGCATGACGCTGGTTCGTGCGTCGATGCCCGCCCGTCGGAGTTCGTAATAGCGCGCGAGCCAGATGATGTTGGGATTGATGCCGTTGCCCACGACGATGCTGCTCAGAAAGGCGGTGGAGGCGTTCAAGTACTCGACGACCGCGTAAGCGATGGCGAACGTCACGATGACCGGGGCGAGGAGGGCCAAGCCGAGCAGGGGGACCGACCGGAACGAGCGAAAGAAGATGAAGATCGAGAGGTAGACCAGGACCAGGGTTATGATGGTGGCCGAGATGACGGCGCGCGTGAGCGCATCCCCCTCTTCCTTTACGTCCATCATGTCCCCGCCGTAGAAGTGCTCCACCTCGGTTGCGCCCAGCGCTTCGGTCTTCTCGGCGATCAGTCGGTCGAGAGCGCTCAGAAGCCGGTTGACGCTCGCCGTTTCTCCACCGCGGATCGACGAACGGATGAAGATGGCGATCAGGTTCTGCTCGGGATGCTGGAAGTAGCCATCGGGATACTTGGTTCGCTCTTGCTGGGCTTCTTTCGTCTTCTCCGCGAGTCGTTCCGCCACCTCCTCGGGGTCGGGCGGCGGGGAGTCGTCGAGGCTGACGACCAACGGATTGGCCGCTTCCATCTCGTGGCGCAGTCGCGCGTAGAGCGAGTCGTTGATCTCCTCGAGGTCCTCGAGCCCGGCGTAGAGGAACCGGTTGTCTTCGGCGAACTCGATGAAGTCCCGCACGTTCCAGTCCACGTGGGCGACGCCCAGTTTCTCCAGCTGCGCAATCTCGGGCGCAATGGCGTCGGTCACCCGTCTCAGGTCTTCGATGTCCGGACCCGACAACATGAGGGTGAGCGTGGCTTTGCCCCCGTAGCGTTTCTCGATGATGTCCAGGTCCTGAACCGCGGGCTTGTGGTCGGGCAGTAGAGCGGTGAAGTCGCCGTTCAGGCGCAGCTGGAAGGCTCCCGGAGCTGCCAAGGCGGCAGCGACGTAGGCGGCGACGATGAAGGCCCACGGTCGCGCGAACTGAAGCGAACCGAGCCGTTCCAGGAACGCCGTCACCCGAGGCTGCGAACCACGGCGGTGGACCCGTGGCAACCTCAGCGTTTACCGAGCAGCTGGTAGACGACCAAGCTGGTACCACCAACGGAGAACTGGCAAAGACGGGCGACCAGCGCGATGCTGATCGCTCGGGCCGGATCGTCCGCGAGTCCGAGCGCGCCCGCAAAGAAGCGATAGGCACCTTCGGTAATACCGACGGCGTTGGGCACGAAGTCGCCCAGGCCGGCACCCACGAGGTGTATCCCCTGCGTGATCAGCGCGGAGCTGAAGCTGAGTGCGCCTCCCACGGCGAAGAGGATCAAGCCGTACTGCGCGGTTTGGATGACTCGACCGAAACCGATGAGACCGATGGCTCGCCAAGGAATCAGCGGGCCCGGCGCCACTGCGGCATCCGCCTCGCGCCCGATGACCCGAAGCGCGCTGAACCGCCGAGCCAGCCGTTCGCCCAACTTCGAGTGTTTGGCCACCAGCAGGATCGAGGTTCCGACCACGGCCGTCACGGCCCCGTTCCCCAGCAAGAACAGGCTGAGGGCGTGGCCGAGACCCGTCTCTTGGACCACCGCAGTCCAGCATACCAGGGAGATGATCGCGTTGCCGAGCAGCACGACCGCCTGAAGCTGCGCCGAATAGGCGAGAGCTTTTCCACCGGCATAGCGGGAGAGGACGGACGCGCGGGCCACCTCGCCGCCCGCCCGTCCGGCGGGCAGGATGATCATCACCGCGTACGCGATCAGCGAGGACTTGATCCATGCGAAGGTGGGGACTTCGTGCCGCGCCGTGCCGTACAGACTGCGCAGAGCCAGGACGTCGAAGACCGCCCAAACGAGTTCGAAGCCGATGATCAAGGGCAGAAACGGGGCCGTTCGCTTGAGCGTTTCTTTCACCTGGGACCAACCGGCCTCCCGAATCAGGAGGGAGACGGCGACGACGCCCAGCACCAAGAGGATCCAGCGGGCGATGAGCGTGCTCCGTCGGGACCGGGGTCGCGGAGGAGATTCGACGGTCACGGTACTCTCAAGCGCTCGCTAGTGCGCGCAGCTTCTCCTTACCGTCGTCGTCGATGATGCGGGGGAACTTCGTCTGGACGCTGGTGCGGCCGGTCTCGTCCATGAAGCGCTGTACCGAGCCCGAAGGGAGCTCGACGAGCTCGGGAGCGAGGATCGCCGTGTCGGCGTTGCGATGCTCGCGGTACACGCGGTTCGCCTGGCACAGACCCTCGTCGAAGGCAGCGGCAAAGCCGGCCGGGTCGGCGATCGAGGAGCCGTCCGCGGTCTCGATGAAGAGCAGATATCGGGCCTTCGAAGTACCATCGACGCCGACGTCGGCGCCGGCGGTGAAGTCCACTGGAGTTACGCCATGGCGCTCCAGCGCATGTGAGACCGCGGCTTCGATCTCGACGTGGGGCGTGAGTTCCTGGGTCGTCGAAAGGCACCCGGCGATTCGTCCGGCGAACTCGATTCGATGAGGGTGCACGGTCGTGAACCGGACGATGTCCCCCAGCTCGTAGGCGTATAGGCCGGACGGCGTCGTGACGACGATCGAGTACAGCCGTCCGGGTTCGACTTCCCACAAGGGCACGCGACGGGGATGGTCCTCGGTTCGCTCCTCCAGGGGGATGAACTCGAAGAACACACCTCGGTCGGGGATCATCAGCATGCCGGAGTGAGCACTGTGGTCGGTGCAGGCAAAGATCCCGCCCTCCGTAGCGTTGTACGTGTCGACCAGGGTGAAGTCGTCGGTGCCGAGACGCTCTTCGATGACACCGAGGTACGGCGCGGCCGATACGCCACCTCCGAGCAAGAGCCTAAGGTTGGGCCAGATGTCGCGTACCGTCCGAGCGCTTCGGCCGCGGGCGCGGGCCGCCGCCAACAGCTTGTCGAACAAGAGCGAGAACCAGCACGTCGTTCCCGAGACGGCTCGGACGTCGTGGTCCATGTACTGGTCGGCGATCATGTCCAGCTTACGGTCGTAGTTCGACTCGATCTTCACGGGACCGGTCGGCAGGTAGACCGGCTGGGCGGGCAGCGGGAGGCGAGCGAACATCAGTGCGGGATTGCTCGTGACCAGCACCGGTCCCTTGGGCTTCATCGTGGTGGGGGGGAACAGCCCGAGTGTGTAACCGGACGTGAAGTCGTCGTCGCCCCGGAAGGTGAGGTAGCGAAAGAGGCTGTCGGCGGCGCTTCCTCGCTGGTAGCGGAGCTGTCGCTCGGTGATCGGGAGGAACTTGGACTTGCCCTTGTTGGAGCTGCCGGAGCTGTTTCCGAAGTAGCGGACGAACTCGGGGACCAGGAGGCCGGTCTCTCCCGTCATCATTCGCTCGATGTACGGGTGGAACGCGTCGTAGTCCCCGACCGGAACTCGTGCTCGCCAGTCCTCGTAGGAGCGGATGTTCTCGAAGTCGTGCTTTCGGCCGAAATCGGTGTGCGCCGCATGGCGCGTGAAATCCAGCAGATGCTCGGTTTGAACCGCCTCCGTGCGGGTGAGAGCCTTGTTCCACCGGCGGACGCGGAATCTCGCCGCCGCGAGCATCGCTCGACCGGCGAGGCGAGGGTAGGGCGAGCCGCGGACGTTCCGTCGGGGGCCTCCCGTGACAGACATGCCGTTCGCCGCTATCGCTGGCCTCCGGGAAAGGAAAGCCTTTTCTCGTCGTCGCTGGCTCAGCGTTGCGAGCGCCAGGTCAACCCGGGGCTCATGAGCCGGTCCCACCGGGTGGTCATGCGGTAGAGGGTTCCGCCGGATCGGGCGGCCCGGGCCGCCTGGTCGTACACTTCAAAGTAGCCCTCGACCAGAACCGACCAGGCTCGTCGGCGACGCACATCGGAGGCGAGCGACCGCCCCATGTCGTCGGCGTCTTCCGCCGCCAAACCGAGGTGGTCGGCCAAAACGACGTCGTCGCCGTGCGGCCCGAGAAATCCGTTCGACCCCGAACGGATGAGTTCCCGCATCACGGCGTCCGCAGGTCCGATGACCGTGCGCGCTTCGGCTCCGGCCTGGAGCACTTCGAGCGGCAGCCGATGTGGCGACCGATTCAGGTAGATGAGAGCGCTCGCTCGAGGCAGAGCGGTGCGGAGGCCGGCCAGCGATGGGTCGAGCTCGTGGACCTGGTGGGGACCGAGGCCGGCGTCGATCCGCAGGAGATCCAGGTTGTCGCGACCGGGGACCCAAACTTCGATGTGCGGCTTGAGATCGGGTCTCCGCGCCAGCGCCCGACGAAACCAGCGGACGTCGGGCTCTTCGTCCATGATCGGGCTCAGGACGAAGGCCGGGCGGTTGCGCGCGGGTTCCGCCCGATGCTCGACCCACGCGGGGATGCCGTCGGGAATGTGGAAGATGTGGGCCCGGCGGCCCCCCCGTTCCGCCCAGTCGGCCGCGTGGAGGCGGGAGGGCGTAACGATCGCGTCGAAGGCGCGAAGGCCCCACCCCAGGACGCGAGAAGGGTTGTCGGCGATCGAAGTTGGCTCCCACACGGCGCCGACCCGGCTCTGACGGGCTGCGGCCAGTCCGGCCGTCGCGATCAGTGGGTGGCCATAGATGTGGAGTACCTGCGTCTTGTCCCGCTGGATCAGCTTTCGGACGCGGCGCCGCAGAGTGTTGAGGCCGTGACCCATCTCGATCCACGACCCTTTTAGATGGTCGACGTCCAGGGACTCGTGGCGAAACGCTTCGTCGGGATCGGTCAGCGGGCAGAAAGGCGAGCGAGAACTGACGACGAAGGGCTCGAAGCCCAGTTCGATTTGGCTTCGAGCCACGCGGTAGGCGCGGTGCGCGCACCACGAGCTGCGGTCGAAGACATGGCCGTCGACCAGGTGCAGGATGCGCATGTCCGTGCTTACGCGCGTCCGATACAGGCGTACTTGAAGCCCATCTCACGCATGCGGTCGGGATTGTAGACATTGCGTCCGTCGAAGACGAACGGTTGTCGGAGGCGGGCCTTGATCCGCTTGAAGTCCGGACGACGAAATTCGTTCCACTCCGTGACGACGAGAAGAGCATCGGCACCGTCGAGCGCATCGTACTGGTCGTCGACCAGTTCGACCCGGTCTTCGAACACGGCGCGTGCGGTATCCATCGCCTCCGGGTCGGTCGCCTGAACGCGGGCGCCTCGGGCGAGCAGACCTTCGATGATGCGGATGCTCGGAGCCTCCCGCATGTCGTCGGTTTGCGGCTTGAAGGCGAGGCCCCAGATACCGAACGTCTTGCCGGTCAGATCCTCACCGAATGCCTCGACCACCTTATCGACCATGACCGTCTTCTGGGCATCGTTGACGTCATCGACAGCCGTGAGAACCTTCAGCGGCATGCCCGCTTCCACTCCCATGTAGCGAAGAGCTCGGATGTCCTTGGGGAAGCAGCTCCCGCCGAAGCCTACGCCGGGAAAGAGAAACGATGACCCGATCCGCGGGTCGGCGCCCACGCCGTGGCGCACCTTGGTGACGTCCGCGCCGAGGCGTTCGCAGAGATTCGCCATCTCGTTCATGAACGAGATGCGCGTGGCCAGCATGGCATTGCTCACGTACTTCGTCATTTCGGCTGAAGCGGTATCCATGAACAGGATTCGATTCGAGGTGCGGTTGAACGGTGCGTAGATATCCGCCATGACCTCGCGGGCATGCTCGGAGTCGGTGCCCAAGATGATTCGATCCGGTTTCATGAAGTCGTCGACCGCCGCGCCCTCTTTCATGAACTCGGGATTCGAAACCACGTCCGCGGGGATGTCCGTGTGCTTCGACATCACCTCGCGGATGGCCGCCGCGGTGCCGACGGGCACCGTGCTCTTCGTGCAGACGATCATCGGTCGAGTGATGGCCTTGGCGATCTCCTCCGCCACCGCCATGACCATGGACAGGTCCGCGCTTCCATCGTCGGACATCGGTGTGCCCACGGCGATGAAGACGACCTCGGCGTGCTCGACTCCGGTGTTCAGGTCGGTGCTGAAACGCAGACGCTTCTTGTCGACGTTGTGGTCGATCAGCTCTCGCAGACGTGGCTCGTAAATCGGGATTCCCCCGTTTTCCAGGATGCGGATCTTCTCCTCGTCCTTGTCGATGCACACCACGTCGTGGCCCATTTCCGCAAAGCACGTTCCAGCCACGAGACCGACGTAGCCCGTGCCGATGACAGCGAGTTCCATGACGTCAGTTCCTTGGTGCGCATCGCGGGGATTGTAAAGGCCCTCGTGTGCTCTCTCCGCGCCGAGCTCGAGCGCGCCACGCCGGGTCGCCTCAGGACACGATGGGAAGTCGCGCGTTCATGACCGGCTGGTGAGGCCGGTCCGGGGCCCGACGAATGACGTCTGTGATCCCCCCCACGAGGTCGTAATCGAAGGTTTCCGTGATCTCGACCTCGACGAGGTCGCCGGCCCGAGCCTGGCCGTCATTGATGTAGACTGTGCCGTCGACCTCCGGCGCCATGGTGGCCAGCCGGCCGGTCAGGAGCAGGTCCGTCTCCTCCGAAACGCCGTCGACGAGCACGGGCAGGCGCCGACCGAGGTACGACTGGAGTCGCTCTCGAGACTGCTCCATCAGGAGCGTCATCAGCAGCTGATGTCGCTCGTCGACGACTTCCGGCGCGACTTGATCGTCGAGGTCGTGAGAGGGCGTGCCTTCCTCCCGCGAAAACTTGAAGACGCCCACGTGATCGAAACGCTGTTCGCGCACGAACTCGGTGAGCTGACGGAAGTCATCATCCGTCTCGCCGGGGAACCCTACGATGAACGAGGTACGGATGGCTCCATCCGGTTTGGCTTTGCGCAGGCGCTCGAGCATCCGCTCGATGAAGCGTCGGTCTCGGCCTCGATGCATGCGTCGGAGAACCGGATCGCTGATGTGCTGCAGCGGCATGTCGATGTACGGGGCGACCTTCGGATGCCCCAGCGCGGTGAAGAAGCGCTCGGGAAGCACTCGCGGGTACAGGTAGTGAAGTCGCACCCAGAGCAGGCCTTCGATTTCGGACAGCGACTCGACAACGTCGGTCAGGTGCTGCCGGGGCCTTTGGTCGTAGCCATAGCCGGTCAGGTCCTGCGCGACGAGATTCAGTTCGACCACGCCTCGCTCCACCAAGGTCTCGGCTTCGAGGCGAATGTCGTCCAGAGGACGACTGCGCTGGGTACCGCGTAGCCGGGGGATGATGCAGAACGTGCACTTTTGGTCGCAACCTTCGGAGACTTTCACGAAAGCCGAGTGCGGCAAGAAGGTGTTGGCGCGGGGCATCGTGGCTCGATGCTCGAAGGTCGGAGGCTCGACGTGGCGGTGATCGCGCGCGTCGCCGTGGATCGCTCGGGTGACCGCTTCGTAGGCGCCGTTCCCCAGGAGGACGTCGATCTCGGGAATCTCGGCGGCGAGCTCGTCGGCGTAGCGCTGCACCAGGCACCCGGTCACCACGAGCTGCCGGATCGAACCCTGGGTGCGCAGCCGGGCCGCATCCAGGATGACGTCGATCGACTCCTTCTTCGCATCTTCGATGAAACCGCACGTGTTGATCACGACGACGTCGGCGCCGTCGACATCGGGCGACATCTCGAGGCCCCCGGCCATCATCGACCCCACCATCAGCTCGGAATCGACCCGGTTCTTGGGGCAGCCGAGCGTAACGAAGTGGACTTTCGTGGATTCGAGCGACACCGCGGCGGGTCCTAGCAGCCCGGCCCCGAATCGTCATCCGATCCCGTGGGATGGGATCGCTCACGACGCACGCGGGCCCGCTCCTGGGCCTCGGCCCGAGTGGGGGGGCTCACCGCGGCGTAGACCAGGGTACATCCAGAAATCTCCCGGCTGAACCACAGGCGAGAACCGGGGACGGAGACGTCGAGCGTTCCCGCCCGATGGTCGATATGCTCTACCGCGACGTCCAGGAGCGCATAGGCGAACATGCCGGTTCGAGTGGCCTTGGCCATCGCTTCCCGGGCACCCCAGAGCAAGGCTGCGACGCTGGCGTCCCGACCGATGAGCCGGCGTTCGAGTGGCGTCAGGTGGCGGTCCAGGACCCGGACCGCGCGCGGCGCATCGGCGTCGTCCACGAGGTCGACGCCGAGCGATGCGTCGTCGGCCAGCATCCGGCGCCCAACGCAGACCGCGAGCCGGCTCCCGTGAGTGATCGACAGGTCGATCCCGGCCGTATTCGGGCCGGTGAGGGTGGGGGCGCCATCCGCATCCGGTAGAAGCACCGCGTTTCCCGCCCCGAGACGATCGAGCACGGCGTGGGCGGCGACCCGTCCCGAAAACCACTCGCGGCGACGCTTGAGGCCGGGAAGTGCCGACCCGTACGCGCGCTCCGCGGCGGGTAGCCACTCCCAGATGGGCTCGTCCCAGATGGGGGCCTCGGCCAGGAGGGCACGATCGCAGCCGACCAGCGGTCGCGGCTCGGTGTCCGATGCGCCCATCGGGATCGACTGTACCAGGATGGAACCGGCGAAAAGCGGTTTCGACGTTCGAGATCCGGTCCTCGTTCGAGCCCGCGCCTCGTCCGGACGTTCGGCCCGAGCCTTGCTCGAGCAGTCGAGATGCGGGCTCCACTCGGCGGTTCGGTTCGACTCGATGCTTCCGGGGACCGAAACGACGTTCACATCCTGGCCGACCTGCTCGGAACCACCCCGGCCACCATCCGCCGCTGCGTGAAGCCGTGGGGCGGACCCGAGGCATTGCTGCGCATCGACCCGGGCGACGCACTCCCGCGGCGGGCCCGGCGCAGGCTCGAGGCTCTACTCTACGTGTACGGCCTCTGGGACCGCGCCCAGGAGCGACCACCTGCGCTCGAGGGGCCGAGCGACGTCGCCCGGTACATGGGCCCGCGACTCGCGGGGCTCCCGTGGGAGTGCTTTTGGGTGATCGCGGTCGATGCTCGTTCGCGCCCCCTGGGGACGTATCAGGTGGCACAGGGAACGTTGACCGCCTGTCTTGTCCATCCCCGTGAAGTCTTTCACCCCGCGATCCGGGCTCGAGCAGCGAGCCTCGTGCTGGTGCACAACCACCCCAGCGGCGACGCTCGGCCGAGCGCCGAAGACCTCCGTCTCACCCGACGCCTGGAGGACGCGGGCGAGCTTCTCGGCATCCCGGTTCTCGACCACGTGATCTTGACGCCGGGGCATCACACGTCCGTCCGTGCCGCCGAGGAAGATGACTGGCCCCCGGTGGCACGGAGTGGCACCCTCGACCCGTGATTCGTGCGTCGGTCGCGATGCTGGCGGGATTCGCTTGGGCGTGCGGCGACTCGACTCCGCTGACCGAAGGCGAGACCGGGACGCGGTTCAGTCCGGAAGCGATCGCTTTCGACGTGACGGCGGTGGGCGAGCTCGCGAACGCGCGCGTCGAGCTCGTTCACCGAGGTCCGACTTCCGCGCGCATCCAGTCGATTACCTTCGCGCCGAGCACGTCCGTCTTTCAGCTTCGGCCCGCGGGTGGGGGAGGATCCTTGATCGGCGTGCGGCTTCAGCCCGACGAGCCGGTGCCGGTCGACGTCCTGTATGGGCCGGTTTCCGTCGGTTCGGATGATGGGGAGCTCCGCGTACAGACGGATACGAGTATGGCGGTGCTTCAGGTGCAGGCCGCGGCGGGACAGGTCGCGCTTTCGGACCTCACCGTCTCGCCATCCGACGTTGACTTCTCCCAGGTCATCGTCGGGGAGCGCGTCACGCGCGAACTGGTGGTCGAGAACGCCGGTGACCTGCCGGTTCGGCTCTTGGGTTTCCGAAGTCCGGTCGATAGCCTACGGCTGGTAAACCTGGCGAACGCTCCCTTGCTCGACTCCGGCCTGCTCATCGAACCCGCGGACACCGTACCCCTTCGTCTGGTGTACGAGCCGAGCGAACCGGAGAGTCCGCAGGGACGAGCGGAGTTCGAGTTTGGTCCAGGCGTCGTTCCGCTGCCCATCGAGGGCCGGGCCGTGGCCCCCGGCCGGATCGAATGCCCCGAAGCCGTCGACTTCGGCTCCGTCTTGCGCGGGGCCGAAGCGGTGCGGATGCTCAACTGCTCGGTCGTCGAGGGACCGGTTCGCGTTTCGGCTGCGAGCGTCGACGAACCCTTTGCCGTCTCGGGTTTGACGGCCGTTTCCGAGCTGCAGGCTGACCTTCGGTTCGTCGCCCTCGGGTTCGCGGGTCTACGAAGGGAAGCCCTCCTGCTACAGACGACCCACGGATCCGAGCTTTCCGTCGATCTCACCGCGGAGATCCTTCCACCCGAGCCCGGGGACGGAGCGCTGACCGTCGAGCTGACCTGGGATGCGAATCGTCTCGACCTCGATCTCCACGTGGTTCGGAGCGGAAGCGATCCCTTCGTTCAAGGGGACGACTGCTACTGGGCGGCCAAGAATCCGTCGTGGGGAGACGAAGACGACGCCCTCGACGATCCGTTCCTCGACCGTGATGCGACCGATGGTTTCGGACCCGAGGAGTTCAGCCTCACCCGCGCGAACGAGGTTCGGTACGACGTGTATGTTCAGTACTACGACTACGAAGAAGTGTTCTTCGAGCGACCGACGTCCGCTTCGCTGTCGGTGACGCCGCTCGGAGGACCCACGGACACCCGAGAGCGCGAGCTGTCGAGGTGCGGCCTGCTCTGGCATGCGGCGACGGTTCGCTTCAACGGCGGTTCCTCGAGCCTGGAGTGGGTGGATGTAGTGGACGAGCGGTTTCGTTCGCAGGCTGACGCAAAGTGTCGCTGACCGGCTGGGGCGGATGTGCGGTCACCGATTGGAGATGAATACCGTGGTCCTGCTACAAACATCGAAGCGTGCGCGAGATCGGACCCTATGTCTTAGGAGCGCGTCTCGGGTCGGGTACCCTCGGCGAGGTCTACATGGCGGCCGCCGGGAGCTCGGATCTGGTGGCTCTGCTCCGCGTAGCCTCCGACTGGAACCGTGACCTCAACTTCGTCCGGGAGCTGAACCTCGAAACGTCGGCGGCGCGCACCTTCGAGCACGAGTCGGTCGCCGGCGTGGTCGATTCCGGCCGAAGCGCCGACGGCTTCTGGGTGGCGCATGAGCCAGTGGCGGGTCAGCGCCTCGGCTCGGTGCTCAAGCAAGCGAAGTTGCAGAATCAGCCGCTCTCTCTCGCGCACCGCGTTGCGCTCGCGGTCCGGATCGGCCGCACGCTTCAGGCTCTCCACGGAGCACCCCGGCTGGGCCGGCGCGGTTTCGTGCTGGGACGCTTCAGCATTCGCGACCTCTTTCTCACGTACGAGGGTCAGCTGAAGCTGCTCGGCCTGGGTCTCGCCCGCGCTCGATTGCGCACGCCGCTCTCGTTGCGGCGGCTTCCGTATACCGCTCCCGAGGTCGTGTCGGGTCGCGAGCCCACGCGCAGCAGCGACTACTTCTCCTACGCTGCGATCGTGTACGAGATGTTCACCGGTCGCCCCGCATTCCGACGACCCGACGATCGGGAAACTCGCCACGCCCTGCGTCTCGGCAACGTTGCTCCGCTCAAGCCGGCGCAGCTCGGGCTCGATCCTCGGGTGAGCGACGAGCTCATGCGATTCCTGGTGCCTCGGGCGGGAGCCCGTCCCGACAGCCTCGACTCGCTGCTCGGGGCCATGGAGCGCCAGGCGGCCGCGGACGAAGAACTGCCGATGGCGATGCACGCCTGGTTCGGCGAAAACCGCGAGGCGTGGCAGCGAATGGTTTCGGCCTTGGTGGTCAGCCGGGAGACCGGGGTCGAGACCGCGGTCGAGGAGCGTCTCGAAGCGACGGTCGTAGACACGGTTCCCGAGCCGATCGTTCCTCCCTCCGCCGAGGAGCCTCCCCCGGAACCCGTCGTGGCGCCAGCACCGGAACCCGATCGCACTGCACCTCCGAAACGGGAGGTGCTCGGCGAGCCGGCGGCCGCTTCTGCCGACCTTCAGCCCGACGAATCGGGTGCCGGAACGCGGCTGGTTCGCTTGGCTCGCTACCGCATCAAGCGCCGCGTTGGTGCCGAAGGACCCATACAGTCCTACGAAGCCGTGGACCCGAACCTCGATCGCGAAGTCGATCTCGACGTTCTCGATCCGGCCTGGCCGGAGGGCGCGCTCGATGCCGATGGCTGGGTCCGCTGCTTCAAGGACTCGTGTCGGGTTCTGGGGCGTTTGAACGGTCCTGGCCTTCCGCGCATTCTCGACGCCGGCCGGGGCGGAGGCTTCCATTTCGCGGTCTTCGCCCACCGCCCCGGACGTCCACTTTCCCGTCATCTCGAAGAAGGGCGCTCGGTCGCTCCGAATCGGCTGGTGGCCGATCTCGCCGAGGCGATGGACGCCGTGCACCGAGCGGGATTCGTGGTGGGTTCGATCCCGAAGACCGCCGTCTTGATCCGGCCCGACGGCGGAGCCGAGCTTCGCGGTCTGTGGAGTGTGACGCCCGCCGCCCATGCCCCGCATCCGACCCACGAACCCAGCTCGGCGCCGGAGCCGCCCGAGCTCGTCGAAGAAGGATTCTATGGCCCGGCATCCGACCAGTTCCGACTCGGCGCCCTGCTCTACGAGATGCTGACCGGAATCGTTCCCGGCGAGGCGAGTGGCTCTCAACGAACCGATACGACTCCGACGCCCCCTCACGAGATCGATCCCGGCGTTCCCGAAGGGCTCTCGATGGTGTGCATGCGAATGATGGCCCGGCGACCGCGCGACCGATTTCCGGACCTGGGCGAGGTGCTCGCGCACCTCCGGAACACGCCGACGGTCGAGATCCGCTCGACGATCGCGCCCCACCGCGACACCGCGCTTCAACTCGCTCTCGCTTTCGCTCAGCTATGTCGTCGGGTCGCGGGCATCTCGACCGCGATCGACGAAGAAGACTCCACGGGACGACCAGACGTGAGTCTGTGGTCGGGCGACGTCGCTCGGCGCCTCGGACTGGGACCCTCGGCGGTGTTCTCGGCTCTCGTCGGGGCGGCGGTTCGCGACCTGGCCCGGCGAACGCGCCTTCCTGCGCTGGGCGGAGAGCTCGAGGCGATCGTGCCCGACCTGGCTCGCGAGGTGCTGCTCGACGACCCGACCCCCGGCGACTGTAAACGCGTCGCTCAGGTTCTCGCCGCGGTGGAGGCCTACGGCGACCTGGTGCGCGGGCGCAAGATCTCGCCCCGCGCTGCGCTCGTCGAGCTGACCGACGGCACGGACCCCGATGTGCTGAAGGCGTTGACCGAGCGCGTGGCCTCGCTTGCCGCGTCGCCCGCTTGGAAGGAAGCGACGCATCCTCCGGTCTTGCTGGCCGGTCGCCTCGCGACCCCGCGCCTGGTCGAGGAGCTCGAACGCGAGGGCGTGGCCGTCCACTGTGTAGCCGACGGCCATACGGCGTGGACCTCCCTCCGGCAGTCCACCTACGTTGGTGCCGTCCTTTCATCGGAGCTTCGTGGGCGAGACGCGCTGTCGCTCCTTCGGCTCTGCCGGGCTCGGGACGACCTTCGTCGTCTCGGGATCTGGATCGATACGCGCGGTCTGTCCGAGGCCGAACGACGAATGGTGGCCGAGCAAGGCGCCACGCTCGTCGACCCGGCTCGGCCCGCCAGCCTCGTTCGCGACCTGGCCGCCCTCCACGACCCCGTTTCCAAAGTCGGCTAGCCCACCAGGTCGGGGCACTAGCTGGGAGTGATGGTGGGGTCGTCTTCTTCGGCTCGATTCCAGCGGCGGGCGAGGGAGAGCACGCGGGCGTTTTCGGGGACGCGCACGAGGAAACTGCTGCGGAGGCCGGGGTCGCGGAGGCGCTGGGCTTCGGCCAGGATTTGGTCGCGGGCCTGGATGATCGCGGAGCGCGCGAGGGGGAACCTACCCATTTCGTGCATGCATAGCGCGTAGATCAGCAGCACGGTCGTCTCGCCCTCCTCGATGTGCCCCAAGCGGCCGAGAATGGTTTTGGCTTCCTCCGCCTTGGCGACCGCTTCGTTCACCCGTCCGAGCTGGAGGTCGACCCGCGCCGAGACCGCCAGGGCCGGAGCCAAGACGGTGGGAAACTCGCGAGCGAGGCGGATCGCCTTGTGAATCTGCTCGTCCGCCTCCTCGGGGGCTCCGGCGCCGCGAAAGTTCGCCGCCATGTAGACCCGGGCTACGGCTTCGCCGCGGCGATCGCGGAGAGCGCGGAAGCATCGGATCGCACGTCGCAGATTTTCTTGCGCAGCCTGGAAGTGTCCCTGTCGTCCCAGGGCGTTTCCCAGCAGACAGGCCAACAAGGCCTCGGTGTGGGGGAGTCCAACCCGAAGCGCTTCGTCCATCGCCTGGTCGAGGGTGTCTTGAGCACCTATGACGTCGCCGATCCGGATACGGGCTCGCGCTGCTTCGCCCAGACAAACACAAGAGCGGCGCATGTTTCCCACGTCGCGAAATGCATTGGCGGCCTCCGCCCAGTGCTCCAGGGCGTCGAAGACCGCGCCCCCGGCCATGGAGGACGCCGCGTGGGCGCTGGCCGCGTAGCCCCGCGTCGTGGGCTCCAGATCAGCCCCGCACTGAGCCACGAAACGGTCGACGTCCCGCAAGGACGTGCGAGCCTCGCCCGGCCGCCCGACCCGCAGCCAGGCGGTCACCGACTCACTGAGCACCATCACCGCTTCCGCCGGATCCGGGTGGAGCTCGGCGCGGACCTCGCGGACCGCCCGGGCGATCGGTTCCGACTCACCCAGGCGTCCGCTGACCGACACCGAGAGCGCGAGCGCCGCGTATCGCGTCCGGCTGCCGGGCGGGGCGAGCGACGATGCATCGAGGGCCAGTCGAGCCGCATCTTCGAGCTGCCCTCGGAGGCTGCGCACCTCGGCCTGCACCAAGGCGAGCGCCGCGCGATCTTCCCGACTGGGCTCGCGACCGAGCCCGCGGCGGCTCAGTTCCAGTGCGGAGTCCAGATCGTGGGCTTCGAAGGCTCGCTCCGCGGCCAGTCGGTAAAGCGGACCCGCCTTGTGGGCGAGACCGGCCTTTTCCCAGTGACGAGCCATGGCCCGCGGCTGGGCGAGTCCCGTCCGCCCCAGCCACTCGGCGGCGCGAGCGTGGGCGCCCTGGCGCTCGACGGTGGGAAACGAGGAGTATGCCGTGTCCCGGATGAGCGAGTGTCGAAACCGGTACGTCTGGTCCTCGGGGACGTCGGGGTGCTCCAGCTCGCGGACGACCTCTTCCTTCACCAACTCCTCGAGCGCCTGGTCGACCTCGGCATCGGTCGCTCCGGCGACCTGTCGAGCTCCATCTCGGGAGAAGCGCTTTCCGAAGATGGAGGCCGCGCGGAGGATCCGGCGGGCCGAGGGTGATAGCTTCTGTAACCGGGCCTGCAGCAGACCCAGCACGGTCTGCGGAAGGTCGTCGTCCTCACCGCGGGCTACCGCGCGCATGAGCTCCTCGAGCACGAACGGGTTCCCTTGGGCTTGGTCGAGGATCCGATCCCTCGTCGGCTGGTCGCAGGAAGAACCCAGGACGTCCACGACGAGCCGGGACGCCGCCTCGGACGCGAGCGGCCCTAAGTCCAGTCGCGCCCCGCCGGCGATGTCGAGGATGTCGCTGAGGCGGTCGGCGGCGTCTCGCGGTCCGCCGGCGATGACCAGCAGGGAACGGTCAGCGAACCGCTCCACGACCCTCCGCAGGGTGTCTTGCGATGGAAGGTCCACGTAGTGCAGGTCGTCCACCACGATGACGACGGGACGTGACGCGAGCTCGTTTTCCAGCCAGCCGATCAGTCGACGGCGCACGAAGTCGGCGAAGGGCACGGCGTTCGCTCCGCCGGAGGGTACGGCGTAGCCTCCCCCGGAGAGCCACCCCAGCATTCGGTCGCGGCTCTCCGTTTGGTCGGAGAATCCGATACCCTCCAGCTTCGTCTCCAGGACTTCGGGCGGAGTGGCTGGGGTTGCGTCAAGGTGGTCCTGGAGGATCCGCAGCCACAGGCCATTCGGCTCCAGCCGGTCCAGCTCGCCGCGCCCGCGCAGCAGCAGGTTGCGGCCCTGCGCCGCTTCGGCGGCGAACGTCCAGAGGAGCCGCGACTTGCCGACACCCGACTCGCCGGAAACCAAGACCACTCGGGCCGTGCTGCGACCGACGGATTCCGAGAGCAGTTGCCGGAGGAGCTCGGACTCGTCGCTGCGGCCGATCAGGGGGGTTATCTTGCCCAGAACCGGCCGTGGTTCCTCGGCGGCGGAGCGTTCGCCTTCGACCAGCCATATGTTGTGGCGATGGACCAGGTCGATGCGATCCGCGGCCAGAGTCGCGGTCGACTCGTCGACCGAAAGCGCTCCGGAAGGCGTGGCCCCCAGGCGGGCGAAGGCTCGTTCCAACGCGTTGCCGCTCGGCAGCCTCCGGGTGATCTGGGTGTGATCGAGACCCACCGTGACCCGGCCCGAGCCGGCATGCGCGGAAAGCCGCCTTCCGGCGCGAATACCGCGGATCGCGCTGTCGAGCGGGCCTTCCGTTCGACCCAGGACGGCGACGACGGTGCCGTCGGCGAGTCGCTCGGTCGTAAATCCGAGGTCCTCGAGGTCGGGGGCGTCGATCCGGCCGCTCGGCTGGGCCACGACCACGCAGGTGATCTGCTGTTCGTCGTACGTGATCTGCGGCCCCGGCGAGACGTCCGACGACCAGGGGCTATCGGTTTCCATGCGATCGAGCTCGCCGAGAATGTCGTCCACGTCGGGCCGAGCGCTCGGGGACTTCTCGAGCATCGCCTCGATCAACTGCCGTAGGCGAACCGGCACCCGCGAGCGCAGTCGGCGAAGCGGTTCCGGGCGGCCGACCGCCACCTTGGCGAGCAGGGCGGAGACGTCTTGGCCGACGAACGCCGGACTCTGCGTCAGGCATTCGTAGAGGACACACCCCAGACTGAAGATGTCGCTCCGCGGTGTGAGCTCCTCGGCGAGCGCATGTTCGGGACTCATGTAGCCCGGCGTACCTTCGAGGCGCGAGCTCACGACGTTGGTGTCGTCGCCGAGCGTGGCGAGCCCGAAGTCGAGGATCTTCATTTGAAACGACCCTTCATCGGTCAACATCAGGTTGGCGGGCTTGAGGTCGCGATGAATGATCCCGCGTCGATGAGCTTCGCCGAGGGCCTCGGCGACGCCCTTGGTCACGCGGATCGTCTCCGGCGTGGTGAGCCTCCTCGCCCGCAGGATCTGTCTCAGGGTGGAGCCTTCGACCCATTCCATGGCGAGATACGGTCGACCGTCCGGCGTGAGTCCCTGGCCGACGTAAGCCACGATTCCGGGGTGCCGCAGCTCGCTGAGCACGACGGTCTCGTGGGCGAAGCGGTCGGAAAAGAAGTGCTTGGCCTTGTCCAAGACCTTGAGAGCGACCATCGAGCCGACCCGATGGTCCTGGGCTCGATACACCGACCCCATGCCCCCCGAGGCGACGAAACCGAGGATTTCGAATCGCTCGTCGAGGACCAGGCCCGGCTGCACGCCCGAGACCATAGAGGAGCACGAGGCGGGGTGCACTCGACCGGCGGTGTTCTATCTCCAGGGGACCCTCCCCCGTGCTCGTCCATTGACCGTGCTTTTTGCACTGCCCAGCCCGCGCTATGATGAAATTTGAGGGTTAACCCCGAATGGCTCCGGCAAAGACAACGGGTCCCGGCCCGCAGTTCACTCTCGACAATCCTTTCGAAGCGCAGCCGCCGTCGTCGGATGCGGACCAGACCGCGATACCGACCTACCAGAGCACGCTCGACGAAGCCCGAGTACTCCGTCGGCGGCCCTATATCGCTGGCGGTACCGCCGCGGTCGCTCGTCAGCACGCCAAGGGCCGGATGACGGTGTGGGAGCGCATCCGCGTTCTCACCGACGAGAAGCCCACGGTCTTGTTTCAGAACTGGGGTCCCAACCTCGACGGTGCCTCGCTCGTCACGGCCATCCTCAGCGTCGAGGGGCGGGACGTCGCGCTGTACGGCCACGACTTCACCGTCCGCGCCGGATCGATGGATGCGACGAACGGCCGAAAGCTGGCTCGCCTCTTCTCGCTGGCCGGAGAGCGCGGGATTCCGCTGATCGGGATGAACGACTCCGCCGGTGCCTTCGTGCCCGCCGGCGTGGGTGGGCTCGACGGATACGCCGATGCTTTCACCGCTCTGCGAAAGGTCAGCGGCGTCATCCCGAGCATCATGTGCATGTTCGGCTTCAACGCCGGGGGAGGGTCGTACCTGCCACGGCAAGGAAGCTTCGTGATTCAGCCCCAAAACACTTTCTTCGGGCTCACCGGACCGGGCGTCGTTCGCTCCGTGCTCGGCGAGGACGTGACCCCCGACCAACTCGGCGGACCCGCAGTCCACGGTGCGTCGGGAGTGGCAGATTTCACCGTGCAAGACGAAGTCGGGGCACTTCGGACGGCGCGGCGTCTGCTCTCCTATCTCCCGAGCAACAATCGCGAGTGCGCCCCGTTTTCCGCGACCAGCGATCCAGTCGATAGGCCGACTCCCGAAATCGATACCTTGCTCCGCACTGCTCTGACCGGACCGGCAGGATTCAACACCCCGCTCGACATCCGCATCATGATTCAGCTCCTCGTGGATCACGGGGACTACTTCGAATGTCAGCCGAAGCGAGCCCCAAATACGGTTACCGCTTTCGGTCGCATCGGGGGGCATGTGGTCGGCTTCATCGCCAACAACAGCGCGTTCGACTCTGGTCAGATCGACGTCGCGGCCGCCCTGAAGAACGCTCGGTTCATTCGCTTCTGCAATCTCTACAACATCCCGCTCGTCTTCATGGAGGACACGACGGGATTCCGGCCGGGAAGCGAGCAGGAACGGATGGGAATCGTCCACGCTGGCCGAGCGATGCTGGATGCGATCGTCGATGTGCGGACGCCCCGGATTCTTCTTCTGGTGCGGAATGCCTACGGGGGCGCCTACGCGTCGTTCAACAACTATTCGACCGGGGCCGATCTGGTCTTGGGGCTGCCCACGACCCGCGTCGCAGTAATGGGGCCCGCGGGGAAAGAGTTCGTTTACAAGAGCGAGCTGCGGCAGCTCCGTGGCCAGGTACCGGAGCGGACGGCGGAGCGCATTCAGGCCCGGGTCGATGCCGGGGCCGAACCCGACGCGGCGCGGAGCGAAGCTCAGGCCGAGGTCAAGGCTTGGGTGGCCGAGCAGGAGCTCGCCCTTTCCCAGCGCTACGAGCGCGAGTTGATGAATCCACGGGAGGCCTTGAGCCTCGGGTCGATCTCCCAGCTCGTGATGCCGACCGAGCTACGAGCCGTCCTCGGAAGCAATCTAGATTTCATGATGCGGCACTACGAGCCGAGTCCCATGACTGGAGTCCAGCGTGAATTCCACTGATAACCCCAGCCCCGCCCATCGGTGGGTACATCGAAACCGCCGCCTCCGTCGCTCGTCGTCGGCCTGGGTCCGGTCGTTTGGCTGCGAAGACCTCTCGATCCTGATCGTGTGCCGCGGTCCCATCCGCCGGGAGGCCCTCGATGTGTTCGAGGAGATGGGTATCGAGCGGGTCGGCATCCTTTTGTCGGAGAAGGATTCCATCGTCTATCCCAACGCGCTCGCTCCCGAGCTCCGGACCGTGCGACCCGAGCACGTCCATCGGGTACGCGACTACACGGGGGCCACCAAGGAAGAACGCAAGGAGCGCGTTCAGCAGATCATCGCGATCTGCAAGGAGAAGGGCTACGGCTCCGTCTTCGCCGGGTATGGCTTCATGGCCGAGGACGGAGAATTCGTCCGAGCGCTCGAGGACGCGGGATTGAACTTCGTCGGTCCCGGCTCCCGTACACAGTTCGCCGCGGGCCAGAAAGACGAAGCCAAAAGGACGGCGCAGACCGTGGACGTCAGCACCACACCCGGAACCGACGACGTGACGACCCGGACCGTGCTCGCCCTGTATCCGAGCCTGGATGCCATGCGTTCGGCGGCCGCCGAGCGCGGATTCGACGTCGACCTCAGTGGCTGTGCCGACGATGACGAGGGCCGGCGTAGGGCGGCCGATGACTTGCTCGCGGCCAGCCAAAGAGCGGGCGTCGACATCTTCACCATCGACCAGTTGGGTGCCCAGGTTGCCGTCGAAGTCGGTCAGCTGCTCGAAAAGAATCCTGGTCGGCGGATTCGTCTCAAGGCCGTCGGGAGCGGAGGAGGGAAGGGCCAGCGGATCTTGCCCGCCCCGACCGGCGACGGTCCCGAAGCCAACCGGGTGGTCGCCGAGCAGGCCCCGGACCTCTTGCGACAGGTGCTGACCGAGGTCAAAGCAACGGGCGCCGGGGATAACAAGAACGTCCTGCTCGAGGTCAACATCGAGACAACGCGTCATCACGAGATCCAGCTGGTCGGCAACGGGACGTGGTGCATTGCACTCGGTGGTCGCGATTGTTCGCTGCAGATGCACGAGCAGAAGCTCCTCGAGATCTCCATCACGCGCGAAGGGCTGAAGCGGGCTATCGATGACGCCCAGGCCCAAGGCCGTCCCCCGGAGGTCGATGCGCTACGGACCGACCTTCATACGCTGGAGAGCATGGAGGCCGAAGCGGAACGCTTTGGCGTGGCCGTCGGACTGGATTCGGCCTCGACGTTCGAGTCGATCGTGGATGGCGCCGACCATTACTTCATGGAGATGAACACCCGCATCCAGGTTGAACATCGGGTGTCCGAGCTCTGCTATGCGCTGCGCTTTACGAATCCCGATGATCCGGAAGACCACTTCGACGTGACGTCGTTGGTCGAGGCGATGGTCCTGGTCTCCCGCCATGGCGCGCGCCTGCCCAGGCCCACCCGCATCATCCGGGAAGGCGCCGCGGTCGAGGCTCGCCTCAACGCCACCGACCGGTCGTTGTCCCCCCACGCCGGCGGTACCATCATCAACTGGTCCGACCCGCATCCGCACGAGGTTCGGGACGACCAGGGAATCAGCATCAAGAACCCCGATACCGGCCAGTTCATGTGGTATCGCCTCGCGGGCGCGTACGACTCGAACATCGCCCTCATCGTGACCGCAGCCGACGATCGACGAGCATCCCTGGAGCGTTTGTCGGATATCTTGCGCGTGACCAAACTCCGCGGTTCCGATCTGGCCACGAATCTCGACTTTCACTACGGGCTGGTCGAGTGGCTCCTGGCCCAGGGGCCGTATGCCCGAGTTACGACGGCGTTCATACGTCCATACCTGTCTGTGGTGGGCTCGCTCGCTCAAGCGGCGGCGGAGGTGGAGCCTTCGGTCGTGAGTTCGGAGCTATCCGCTCGCTATCGAGAGCTGGTTGGGCCGGATCCCGCGCGACAGAAGTCCGCCGCTCTGTCGCTGGCGGAAAAGGAGACGCTGGTCTCTCAGCCGCTCCTGCGACTTCTGGGCTCGCCTCACATCATGAGCGGCTGGCTCAGCCGATTCGCCGACCGGGTGGAGCGCCGGGACGGCCGCATCGTCTTCGCGCGGAACCCGCTCCGTCTCGTGGCCGACACCTACGTCTACTTGAACATGGACTATCGGCCGGACCTCCCGGCAGCCCACTGCGTTTGGGACCATGATGCGAAGCTTCTGGCGCGCGGCTTGGCTTTCTACGAGGGCGTCTACGAGCGTCTTCAGACGCGGGACTGGGCTCGAGTCCAAGAGGTTCTCGCCTCGGCTGACCGCCCGGACGGCGTGGCCGACCCCGACCTTTGGGACCGGGTGCGAGGCGCGCACGCCGGATGGCAAGCGGGACTCGAGTCTCTCGCCGTGCTCTTCGCCCTCGCCGACGCGGTTGGATTCTACGAGCTGACCGTGAGCGACGACCTGGCGGTGCACATTCCGGAACGGTTCAAGGACCCCGCCCTGTACGAACGCATGCGGAAGGTCCTTTCGCCACCGCCGCGGGCGAAGGCCGACGAGATCGTCGCCGTGAGCGGCGGCATGTTCTACGCACGGGAGGCGCCCGACCGCCCGCCCCTCATCGAGCCGGGTGATCATTTCGAGCGTGGCCAGCCGCTGTACATCGTCGAGGTCATGAAGATGTTCAACAAGGTCGTGGCCGAGTTCTCGGGCACGATCGACGAGATTCTGGTCGATGGCTCCGACGGTACGGTGGTCGCCAAGGGCCAACCCTTGTTTCGAGTCACGCCCGACGACCGGGAGGAGGTCGCGGATCCGAACGAAGAAGCGGAGCGCAAGCGTCGGTTCACGCTCCGCCTCCTCGACAGCGTCTCGCCCGCTTACGGTTCGGCCCGGGCGTGATGCGCGCGCCCCTCTACGCCCGCCTGGCCCCCTGGTACCGACTGCTGGACCCAACGCTGGAACATGCGGAGGAAGCCGGACTCTTCCAAATCGAAATCCAATCGATCCTCGGCCCGGGCGAGGCAACCCTTTAGGAGCTCGGAGCCGGTGCGGGCAACAACGCGTACTTCTTGAAAGACCGCTTTCGCTGCACGCTCACCGACATATCTCCCGAGATGTTGGCCGCGAGTCGAACCCTCAATCCCGCATGCGAGCATCTGGTGGGCGACATGCGCGACCTGCGGCTGGGTCGTCAGTTCGATGCCGTTCTTCTTCACGATGCCGTGGTGTACATGACGACGGAAGCACAGCTCCGGGACGCCCTCGAGACCGCGTTCGTGCACACCCGACCCGGGGGAGCAGCCATCGTGGCCCCGGACCTGTTCACCGAGACGTTCGTCGAGGGCAGCCATGTCTACGAGGGGAGCGAGGGGGCTCGCCAGCTGAAATGTTTGGAGTGGGTGTGGGATCCCGACCCGACCGACTCGACCTACACGGTCGACTACGCATTCATGCTTCGGGACGGCGTGATGATGGAGACCGCGTTCGATCGTCATGTCGAGGGCCTCTTCTCTCGCAGTGATTGGCTCGATCTGCTCGGCAAGGTGGGCTTCCATCCCGAGACGACGGTTCGAGAGGTCGCCGAGGGCTTCTCGGACGAGGTCTTCGTCTGTCGGCGACCCTGAGTCGGGTGTCCGGACCGGCTAGAAGAACCGGTCCCGAGCTTCGTCGCCCACGTCCACGCCCGCCAGGTGAGAGCGCCGCAATACCGCCCACTCGTAGCGATAGGAGGCGCGATCGTGAAGCTCGTCATCCAGTCGTATGGGCCCCCAATCGGCATCTTGAGCGGCAACCAGGATGCGGGCCGCCGTCGTCGCGTCCTCGTGCGACGGAGCCATGGCCGAGACGATGGGCTCGATCTGAATGGGATGGATGGACCACATGCGCAAGAAGCCGAACTCGTCGCGGGCCCGCCGCGCATCCTGCCGGGTGGTTTCCGGGTTCTTCACATCCAGCGTGACATTGTGGACGGGTACCCGGCCGGAAAGAAGCGCCGCGGCTACCAGACTGGTCTTGGCCCGACGCATCAGGGCGTGCTCGAACTGGTCCGGCGAGCGCATGCAGCGACTCGAGATCGCCCCATTGTGGTCGGAAATGAAGTCCATCGATCCGAAGTCCAGAGTCTCGACATCGGGGTGGGATGCGATGGCTGCGATGTCGGCGAGCGCGCTCTGCGTTTCGATCAGGACGTGGATCGGCCACGTCCGGTGACGCCCCCGCTCGACGGCCAGCTCGTGCAGGAACGACGACAGATACTCGACATGGGCGCGATCTCGCGCCTTCGGCAGCACGACATAGCTCACCCGGTCGCCCGCGTGGCCCAGGACTCGCTGGACATCTTCATGGAAGTGCGGGTGGAGAACGTCGTGAAGGCGGACGCCGACGCGGTGCGGTCGGTCGGTCGGAAGGGTCTTGAGTAGGTCGGTGACCAGGTCGGCGTGCTCGCTCTCCCGTCCGGCGGGCGCGCCATCCTCCAGGTCCATCGTCACGTCGAAGGCGTACGGCGCCTCGTCCTGAAGCTGAAGCGCTTTGTCGATGAAGCGCTCTCGCCCGGCGACGTGTTCGCAGGACGGAAGAACCCGCAGTTCGGAGTCTTCGTCGTGAAGAACGGCGGACGGCGATAGTCGCTTCACGGTCCGACTCTTAGCGCGACGCGGTCCGGTTTTTAACCCGCGATGGCGGGGGCGCTCCTCGACGGCGGGGTCGGCGTGGGCCCGGGTCTTGGCGTGCGCCGCCATCCGGCCTATCCGAACCCCATGATCGTGGACGAGATCCGCCGGAAGATGATGGACGCGATGCGGGGGAAGCGAGCCGTCGAGCGCGACATCCTGAAGACGGCCCTCGGGGAGCTTCAGACCGCGGAGGCGCGCGCCGGGGGCCAGCTCTCCGAAGAGGACGCGGAGAAGGTCCTGCGCAAGCTCATCAAGTCGATCGACGAAACGCTGCAGGTCGTGAAGGACGCGGATCAGGTGCCGAAGCTCGAGGAGGAGCGCAGCGTCCTGTCGGCTCTTCTGCCCGAGGAGCTCACGGTCGACGAGATCGTCGCGGCGCTGGCGCCCGTGCGTGCCGACATCGAAGGTGCGCCGGCCAGTGGGCCAGCGGTCGGGGTGGCGATGAAGCACCTGAAGGCCGCGGGCGCGACCGTCAACGGGAAGGACGTAGGTGCGGCCGTCGCCAAGATCCGGAGCTAGTCGGAGGCCTCGAGGCGCGTCGACCACTCCGTGACGACTCTCTCGACCGCCTGGCACAGCACTTCGAGGTCGACGTCGTCGATGACCAGGGCCGGCATCAGGTAGACGCAACGCTCCAGCGGCCGGACCCATACGCCGTGATCGACGAAACGCGTCCGCAGCCAGTCCAGATCGGGATCCCGGTCGAGCTCGACGACGGCCAGAGCACCGCACGTCCGGACGTCGCGCACGCCGGGCACGGTCCGCAGTGGGGCGAGACGGTCGCGTAGCCGACCGCCGATCCGGGTTGCCTGGGACAGGCGATCCTCGCGCGCGAACAGCTCGAGGGAGGCGAGGGCGGCGGCGCAGCCCAGGGGATTGGCCATGTAGGTCGGCCCGTGCATGAGCGCGCTCTCCGCGTCGTCGCGCCAGAAAGCCTCGAAGATCGGCCGGCTGGCCACGGTGGCCGCCAGAGGCAGCGTTCCCCCGGTCAGGGCCTTGGACAGCGTGATCACGTCAGGCGTCACGTCAGCGATCTCGCAGGCGAAGAGCGCGTCGCCCAGGCGCCCGAAGCCGACGGCGATCTCGTCGAAGATCAGGTGGACGTCGTGCATCGTGCATACTTCGCGGATGAAGCGCAGAGCCTCCGCGTCGTGAAAGCGAAACCCACCGGCCGCCTGAACCAACGGTTCGACCACGACGGCAGCCAGCTCGGAAGCGGACCGTTCGACGAGCGTGGCGAAGGTTCGTCGGGCGGACTCGCCAACGGGTATCGGGGCCCGCTCCACCGCTAGATGCGAACCTGGGAACCGACGGTGCATGCCTTCGACCGGATCGCAGAGAGGCATCGTTCCGAACGTATCGCCATGGTACGCGTCGTCGAAGGCGAGAATGCGGCGCTTCTCGGGGCGCCCCACGTTTTGCCAGCTTTGCAGCGACATCTTCAGCGCAACTTCGACCGAGACCGAACCCGACTCGGTGAAGAAGACATGGTCGAGCGTTCCCGGGAGGAGGGCGGCCAGTTCGGCGGCCAGCCGCTCTGCGGGTCGGTGGGTCAGACCGCCGAACATCACGTGGGGCACGCGTTCGAGCTGGCGCACGACTGCGGCGCGGATGTGGGGGTGATTGTAGCCATGACAGGCGGTCCACCATGATGCGATGCCATCGACCAGCGTTCGGCCGTCGGCCAGGTGAAGGCGGCAGCCCTCGGTCCGGGCGACCTCCAGGGCCGGTGGCGCGGTCTTCATCTGGCAGTACGGCCGCCAGGTGTGGTGCGCGAAGGCGTCGTCAGCTCTCGACATCGACCTGGGTTGGCCGCAACCCCAGCCGCTCGAACAGCGACGCGTCGCGGCCCGATTCGGGGTTCGGCGTGGTCAGCAGCTTCTCTCCGTAGAAGATCGAGTTGGCACCGGCGAAGAAGCACAGAGCCTGAAGCTCGTCGGTCATGTCTTCCCGCCCAGCCGATAGCCGCACCCGGGAGCGAGGCATGGCGATGCGCGCCACGGCGATGGTGCGAACGAACTCGAAGGGGTCGAGCGCCTCGGTACCGTGGAGCGGGGTCCCTTCGACCTGGACCAGGCGATTGATGGGAACGCTCTCCGGTGGCTCGGGCAGATTGGCCAGAGCGACGAGCATGCCGGCCCGCTGACGCCGACTCTCGCCCATCCCCACGATCCCACCGCAGCACACCTTCATCCCCGACTCCCGCACGTGGCCCAGTGTCTCGATACGGTCGGCGAAGCGGCGCGTGGTGATGATCTCGCCGTAGTACGATGGATCGGTGTCGATGTTGTGATTGTAGTAGTCGAGTCCGGCATCGCGAAGGGAGCGGGCTTGCTCGGCATCGAGCATACCCAGGGTTGCGCAGGTCTCGAGCCCCAGAGCCTTGACCCGTTTCACCATCTCCACCACCACGGCGAGGTCGTCCTTTTTCGGCGATCGCCAGGCCGCTCCCATGCAGAATCGCGTGGCCCCCTGCTCCTTGGCTCGCCGTGCACGAACCACGACGTCTTCGATGGCCATGAGGGCCTCGCGCCCGCTCGGATCGTCATAGCGAGAGGCTTGCGGGCAGTAGGCGCAGTCTTCGCTGCACCCACCGGTCTTGATGCTGAGCAGCTGCGACAGCTGGACCTCGGCCGGGTCGAAGTGCGCTCGATGCACTTCGTGGGCCTGGCGAAGCAAATCGAAGAACGGCTGCTCGAACAGCGCCAGGGCACGCCCCACCGTCCATTCGGCCGCCGCGGGCGAGGTACGAGATTCGACGTCGATCGCCATGGTTTTAGTCTTCGGTGCTTCGTCGGTTGCGGTCAACCGCGTTCGGCTTCGACGCTGGGCCTCTTTGGGCGTGCGTGCTACGCCCTGTCTCTCGTGGAGAGCCTCAGGGAGTATGCCGAAGGGAAGCTCTCGGCAGCCGCCCGTCGGGCAGCGCTGCGCACCGTCCGACCAGGACGCGCGACTGCGCGAACGTTCGACCTGGACGGTCGACGGTACGTCGCTTTCGCTTCGAACGACTACCTGGGTCTGGCCCAGCATCCGTCGGTGATCGAGGCCGCGGAAGAGGCGCTCGCCGAGCTGGGCAGTGGCGCCCTGGCTTCGCGCCTCGTGGTGGGCACGCACCCGCTTTACCAGGCGCTCGAGCACGACCTCGCCCAGCTCAAGCAGACGGAGGCCGCATGCGTGTTCGGCTCGGGTTACCATGCGAATCTCGGTGTCATTCCCGCCGTCGTATCGGAAAGCGACGTGATCATCCTCGATGAGCTTGCGCACGCCTGTCTGCATGCCGGGGCCCGCTTGGCCGGGGGCCGGCGCGAGACGTACCGTCACAACGACCCCGACGCGCTGCGCACCATCCTGCAGCGCACGCGAGGCGATCATCCTCGGGCGCTGGTCGTCAGCGAGGGCGTCTTCTCCATGGATGGCGATGCCGCCGACCTCGCATCTTTGGCCGCGGTGTGCGCCGAGCACGACGCATGGCTCCTGATCGACGATGCGCACGCGACCGGAGTGGTCGGGGAGGGTCGGGGTTCAGTGGCCGAGCAGGGACTCCGGTCGGATCGGGTCCCTCTTCAGGTCGGTACGCTGTCCAAGGCCTTCGCGGGCTACGGAGGGTTCCTCGCTGCAGAGGGGCCCGTCGTGGAGCTCATGCACACCCGCGCGCGCACGCTCATCTACTCGACGGGCCTCCCCCCGTCCGTCGTTGCGGCGTCCCGGGCGGCGCTCCGGGCGTCCGCCGACGAACCGTGGCGTCGCCGACGGGTGCGGGCCCTGGCCCGGCGCCTGGCCGATGCGCTCGGGCTCCCACCGCCGAATGCCGCGATCGTTCCGGTTCCGATCGGTACCAACGACGACGTCCTGCGGGTGCACCGGTCCCTAGCCGAGGCTGGACTTTGGGTGCCCGCCATGCGCCCTCCAACGGTACCGGAAGGTACCGCCCGACTGCGGGTGAGCCTCTCCGCGGCGCACGAGGACGACGACGTGGAACGACTGATCACGCAGCTAAAACGGATGCTCGGAGGTCGCTCGTGAAGGGGATCTTCGTCACGGCGACCGGAACCGAGGTTGGCAAGACCGTCGTGACCCATCACGTGGTGCGACAGCTGCGCGCCAAGGCCATTCCCGTCGAAGCGGTGAAGCCGGTCGTCAGCGGCATGGCGGGGACCGACTGGCGTCAGAGTGACCCTGCCCGGCTGCTTTCGGCCATGGACCGCCCCTTCGACCATGCGGGCTTCGAAAGGGTCAGTCCGTTTCGCTTCGATGCCCCACTCGCCCCCGATGCCGCGGCGGCCCGCGAAGGGCGTCGCGTCGACTATCCGGCCATCATCGAGCACGTGCGTTTCGTGGCGCGCCGCGGTCCGGTCGTCGTCGAGGGCGTCGGTGGCGTACGCGTACCGCTGGGCGGACGCTGGACCGTTCGCGACCTCATCGTGGAGCTCGGGCTGCCGGCGGTGGTCGTTTCCGGAAGCTACCTGGGCAGCATCAGTCACCTCCTCGCCACGTTGGATTCTCTAGCGTACGCCTCGGTGCCGGTGGCGGCGGTGGTCGTGAATCAGAGCGCTCAGGAGCCCATGCCTCTCGAGGAGACGGTCGAGCAGATGCTGCCCTTCGTGGGGGGGCTTCCGGTGTTCGTGCTGCCACGGATGGCCAACCCGTTCGAACCTCTCAGCGAGCCAGACTTCAGCGAAATCCTGGCGCCGTACTGCGACGGGCGCACGGAAGCCCAACCCTGAGGGCCGCGCTCCCGTGCTGGCGCTGGTCGGGATTCTCTACGCCGCCAAAGCGGCGTACGTGTTGGCGGCCGCGAGGTTCGGTGACCGCCGGATCCTGACTTCGGCGCTCCTATATCTCGTCTGCGATCTGGCCGACGCCGCCGTGATCTGGCTATGGCGACCGGAGCCTCTGCTCATGACGGTCGCGCGAGCCTGGACCGGGGCCGGAGTTGTCGCGATGCTCGTGGTCCTCGTCACGTCGCCCGTGGTTCGGCGGGCGCTCGGGGCGACGGTCTTCGCGTTCCCCGTCGCGGTGTCGGCCGCGGTCGCTGCGGGCGCGGCTCCCGGCGTCGTCGATCGGCTCGACCTCTGGGGATTCGAGACTGTGCATGGTGTCGTCGTACTGGGCGGCCTGGCCTTTGCCGCGGTTCGAGTCGCGGGCGGGCGGATCGAGCCACCGACCCTGATCCTCGGCGTCCTCGCGTGTGCGGCAGCGCCGCAGGTCCTTCTCGGCGGACCGCCCCGAGGATCGCTGGTCGAGTACATCGCGCTGCAAACGCTCGAACTGTTCGGAATCGCGGTCGCCGTCGGGTGTCTCGTGGTCTGGCGGGGGCGCCACCGAGCTCCGGGTTAATGCACTGTGGGGATCGGTGCGAGCGCGCCGATCGCTCGACCCATATCGGAGAATTCGCGTAGACTCGGCAGTGATGCGCGCGGCGCCCCTCCCCATACTCGGCTTGACCGTCTTCTCCATGGTGTCCTTCGGCGCAGCGTGCTCCGACGACGGGTCGGGGTCGCGACCCATCGATTCGGGCGACGGCGGCCAACCCGATGTGGCGCGCAGCCAGCCTGACGCGAGCGTAGCGCTCACCGCGCTCGAGATCCTTCCGGACGAGGCCGAGCTTCAGTCCTCGGTGGGCTCGGCATTCGACTTCAGCGCGCGGGGGACCTTCGAAGATGGAACGACCGCCGACGTGACCGACCAGGTGGGTTGGCTCGCCGCCCCGGTTCTCCTCGGAAAGATGGACGGTGCGCGCTTCACGAGTGAGGGATTACCGGGGACGGCGCCGGTCACGGCGCGACTGGGAGGACTCTCGGCAACCGCGCGCGTGACGGTGAATCTCTTGGCACGAGAGATCGTGCCTCCGGAGCCCGGGCAACCCGCCCTGCCGGACGATCCCGAGACGGTCTTCTCCGAAGCTCCTCCGTCGACCGAAGATCCGCCGACGCTGATCTATCCGTATGATGGCGTTCTTCTTCCGCGCAATCTCGGTGAGGTCGACGTCCACTTCGAGGCGCGAGGGTTCGAGCTGTTCGAAGTCAGCTTCCGCGGTGATGCTGTCGATGTCGCCTTCTACACTCGGTGCACCGAGCTCGAAGGCGGCTGTATCTTTCGCCTGGCGAACGAGCTCTACCAGACGATCGCCGACGCCTCCGCCGGGCGGGGCCCGGTCACGGTCACGGTCAGAGGCACCGACGACGATGGAACCGGCGTTGCGGCTTCGGCCTCGATCGAAGTGTCGTTTTCGGCGCGAGCCGTCGAAGGGGGCCTGTACTACTGGGCCGCCGACGCCGAGTCGATCGTGCGGGTGGACTTCGGCGTCGGGAATCAGCCCGAAGTCTATTTCCCATTCGAGCCCTCGGACACCTGCTTCGGCTGCCATGCCCTATCCCCCGACGGTACCCGCATGTCGTTCAGTCGGAACGGCCAGCGCAACGGACAGCTCTATCTCCTCGACGTCGAGAGCGGCGAACTCCTGATGGCGGGTGACACGGGGGACAAGGAACAGTTTCAGACCTGGAGTCCCGACTCGGCTTTCTTCGCCGGCATCTACGGCGACGACGATCGACCCGACCTTCATGACGCCATCCGCATTCGGAGCGCCGACACGGGGGAAGTCGTCGAGACTATTTCTCTCGGTCACGAGCCGACCCACCCCGACTGGTCGTCGAGCGGTGACCGGATCGCGTACACCCGAGTGACCCGCCATCGAACGTCCCAACGCCCCGGTCGTGGCGGGATCTCCTTTGTCGAGCAGCTCGATGACGGCTGGAGCGAATCGCGGTCGCTGATCCCGCCCGAAGACGGCTTCAACTACTACAACCCGGCCTACGCTCCGGGAGGCGAGTTCATGGTCTACAACCGCTCGGTGTGCCCGGGGGGAGACAACGGTGATCGGCTTTGTGACGGCGACGCCGACCCGTCCGCGGCTCTCTTCGCCATCCGGTCGAACGGCGGAGACCGCGTCGAGCTGGCGCGCGCCAACGCCGGTGGTCCCGCCGATGAAGGTGAAGTCGAGCTCACCAACACCTTTCCCCGATGGTCGCCATTCGAGGGTCCGAGGAGGGCGGACGGCTCGGGCCGGATCGTTTGGATGACCTTTTCGTCTCGGCGACGGTACGGGCTCTATCCGCTGCCCGACTCGGGTCAGAGCCTGCCGGGGCAACTCATGTGGATGGCGGCCGTCGATCCCGATGCGGTGCTCCGGGGCGAAGACGGGAGTTTCCCGGCGTTCGCACTTCCCTTCCAGGATCTGTCGACGTCGAACCACATCGGGCAATGGACGCGGGAGTTCGTGCCCACCGATCCCGACCCCGGTAATCCTGGCGGCGGGAAGCCCGACGCCGGCGTCTGCGCCATCTTCGGACAGTCGTGCGCCGACGATCCCGGCATCTGCTGCGACGGCCTCCTCTGCATCACCAGCGTCAACGGCGACGTCTGTCTGTCCAACAATTAGTGCCGGGGGTTCCCGGATGGACGGCAGGCGCGCCGCATCGGTGGCCGCTGAGAGGATGGGGCACATGCGGGCGCTGTGGGACGGAATCGAGCGCATGGTCTACGTGGTCGATGCGCAGTGGATGACCACGCTCATCGGTCTCATCGACTCGGTTACGCCGATGCACATCCGAGCGGTAGGCCACGATCAGGCGGACGAAGGGAAGCGCTGGCTGCTCGAGGGAACCTCGCCGGTCCCGGCCTCGGGCTGAACGATTCAGCGAAGCAGCGCCGAGATCGGCTCGGCTCGCAAGATGTCGTCCTCGATACCGGCGGAGCGAAAAACCGTCGTCAGGATGTTTTCGGGCGTAAGTGTCCGGGCGTAGCCGGACGCCTCCTGTTCCGGAGTTGGCCGCTCGATGATCTCGCCGGTGGCGAGGTTCACCGGGATCGGGAGCATCCCTATCGACCGACTCGACCCGAACGTTGTCCCCGTCTGGAGACCGGCCCCCGCCAACAAACACGAGTTGCAAAGATGGTGGTCGCGGCCATCCAGGTCGTTGAGAAGCGGGGTTCGGCCAAACTCACTAAAGGCCAGGATCGTCGTCTCGTCGAAGATGCTCCGGCCGTCATCCTCGGGAAGTGGGGTGTACTTGAGGTCGGTGATCAGCGCGGCCAAGGATTCGAAGCCCGCCTCCAAAGCTGGTGCGTGGGTGGCGGCCCACGCCGAGTGGGTATCGAGGTTGCGCGCAACCCGAACCGAGACGCACTGGCTGATCCCGAACTTCAGCGCCTGCCCGGCGAGGAAGCTCAAGACCTGAGGGCTGTCCGCCGGGGTGTTGCCTTGAATGGTGTACAGGTCGCGGAGCGCCTGCATCTCGGCGTCGGTCCGCTGCAGGTCGAAGTAGGTACCGAGGTTCTGGTCGACGTAGCTTCTCGCCCGGAGCCGGTTCGTTTCGAGGCCGGTAACGACCTCGGTCTTGTCGAGTCGCCGTGCGTTGCATCCGGGGCCGTCGTCGTGGAAGTTCTCGACGGCGGCGAGCACGCTCGCCGGTAGCTGGACGAATGGCGTGAGGGCGACCGTGAGGTCGTCACGACTGTTCACCGTGAAGGGGGCGGCGTACGTCGGCTGGCCCGGAGCATAGGCTTCGACCCCGGCCGAAAGGTGGGGGATGGCTGAGACGTCACCCTGACGCGCCGCGATCTCGGCCGCCGCCGAGGACCCGACGGGGTTGAGGCCTTGGGGAAACTTACCGGTGATGAAGTAGCGCCGGCCGACCTCGTGGGCAGCCGTCCCGGGATCGATGCCGTTGACGATGGCGAGATCCGACGCATGGTCCAGCATCGACGCGGGCACGGCCGGTCCGAAGCTCATCCCCCGGCGCTCCTGGATGCCGCGCGCCTGATACATCGCGGCGAGCTGAGCGTACGCGGGGTCGATTCGGTCCTCCGTCGGACTCGTGGTTCCAGGGTCGCGAGGGTCCAAGCCCAGCAGCAGGTCCCACCCGCCTTCGAAGTATGCGAACACGAATCGGCGCTGGGGGGCGACCGCGGCCGCGGCCTGGCGCCCGACCAGACTGGACAGGCTGAAGCCCGCCACGGTCGTGCCGGCGATGGAAACGAACTGTCGTCGGTTGATCTTCATCGCGGGGTCTCCTCAGTACAGCAGGAATTCGGGCGAGGTTCCGGCGGCTATGCAGACCGCCCACAACCCCTCGACGGCGTCGTCCGGCCCGGCCTGGACCGTCTTCAGTCGTTCGACGTCGGCATCGGCGGCTTCGCCCGTGATGCCGGTGAAGCGCGCCCAGATGTGCCGTAGGTTTTCGTCTTGGTCCTCGAAGCGGCTCAAGATCCGTTCGGCGACCGGACGCTCCGCGTCGGCGCGCAGGATGTCGCTGCAGAAGAACGCGGCGAGATCGACCATGAACTTCATGAACAGCGGGGTGGGTTCGTACGACGGCTCGTTGACGCTGCGGAAGTCGGGCTCGCCCAGGGTGAGCGCGAGGTTGTCGGGTAGCTGACTGGAGCCGAGGGGAACGCCGCGCACGATGTCCCAGGAACGCTCGAGCTGGGCGACCGACAGTCGCCGAGGCTCGGCGGCCACCTGGTCGAGACCCGGGATCCGGTCGGGGTTCTGGGGCTTCCAGGAGTCTTCCTCCACGTCGACCGGCTGCGTCGGCAGCTCGATGTCGAGGTCATCCGCCCCGCTCGTGGGAGCGACCTCGCTGTTGCAGGCCCAAAGGGCCGCGGGGACGATCAGCAGGATGCGTTTCATCAGCGAGTCCTCCCGTAGGCGGGCGAAGTGACGATCGCTTCGACCAGCTTGTCCAGCCGTCGCCCCGACGCATCGAAGGTCACGACCAACTCCGGTATGATGGTCGCCGACTCTTCGGGCGTCGGCGCTCGATGCATGATCCTCGTCCATAGTCGGCTCGCGACGCACGACTGGATCGTGCCGTCGGCGATCGAGGCTTCGACTCGCGCTCCGGGGCCTTCCTCGATGAAGCGATGCTCTTCGGGGGGGCGGAACACGTAACTGTTCAAGGCACCATAGAACGCCTGTTCCTCGGGACCTGGTGGGTTGAGGTTGTACAGGCGAAGACACTGGTACAGGCGCTCGGGGCTGTCGATCGGCGCCCGACAGCTTTCATCGTCGTTGACGTTCGTTGGGAATGCGTCTTCCGACATGTATCCGAAGCCGTACTCCGTGAATCGACCCCAGTGCGCCGCGAGCGGCTCCAGCGTGACGTGGCAGGCATCGCAGCCGCAGCGCTTCGTCAGATCGGAGAACTGCGAGCATTCCTCGAAGGGGGAGGGCAGCGGCCCGTTCGGCACGAAGGAGCGGCACTCGAAGGCATCGTAGTACCGATGCGCCCGCATGCGGTTGCCGGCGAAGCGCAAAAGGAAGCCCGGACTCGTCAGCACGCCAGCGTGGCTCGGGCTGCCGGCGCCGGAAAGCCACCTGCGGTCGGTGTAGTCGAGGACCGGGATCGTCCAGTCCTCCGGCTCGCCCTCGTACACGTCGAAGCTCAGGGGCGCCTGATACCGAACGTAGTGGGCGAGCGGACCGTTCCAATCGACCTGGGCCGAGGTCAGGAGGTCCTCGTAAGGCCTTCGCTCTTCGACGACGCGGTCGACCATCCGCATCTGCTGTTCCACCAGGCTCTGCCGGACCTCCTGGATCACCTCGAAGGGTGCACAGTGGCGAAGGCCGGCACCGCATCCGCAGCCGGGCGCCAAGAAAGCGAAGGGTGAATCACACGCCACCTCGGTCCTTCGGGGCGGCTCCGACAGAAAGCGAGAGAAACCGGAGATGGCGGCGCAGGTCGGCTCGGCAAAGGGATAGCGGTCGGCGGGACCGGGACAGAGCGTGCTGGTCGGTCGGTCGAGGGCATCGATCGCGCAGACCTTTACTGTCGTGCCGGGAGCCCAGTAGGGTTCAACTTCGACGTAGCCTTCGGCGTAGGCAACCAAGGCGTCGCCGACCATCACCGGCTCGAGGATGACCTTGCCGTCATCGGTGAACCGGGCCGGCTCGTTGGTGCACGGCTGATAGAGCGCCCCGGCACCGACGGTGCGGACGAAGACCGAGCGGACCGGACTGAAGTAGATCACCGTACCGTCACCGGCCGGGTACGGGTAGAGCTGATGGGTCGGCGGGACGAGCTCGACGATGTCGACGTTGGGCCACAAGAGCTCTTCGTGGTGTTCCCGCATCACGTCGCGGAAGGCATCCGACTCCAGATACGATGCGATGACGTCCCCACCAATGGCGTCCGCCTCGATGACGGCAGCCATCTCCTCAGGAAGGGGAACGTGGTTTCGAAGATCGAGGCTCAGCCGCCGGAGCAGCCGCGTGGGGGACAGCGCCTGCGAAGCTTCACACTGCTCGTCGGCGGCGGCCAAGCTCGGCAGCAGAGTGACGATCGGCGCCAATAGCCAAGGGTGGAGTCTGCTCATGCTCTACCTCATTCCGGTGCTCCGGCCTCGAGCCATCGCTCGAGTACCGAATAGTCTTCGGGGGTTAGTCGGTCGTTGGGGGGGCATAGGCCCGCCCCGCATCGCGGCATGTCCCCACTTTGAACCCGACGAAGGGAGTCGGAACCCACCCGTCGCGCATAGTCGTAATCGGTGAAGTCCTCGCCGCGGTCCGCGTGACAGTCGACGCAACCCTCGCTCCGCAGCCATGGCAGGACGTCTTGCGAAAAGCCCACGCGGGATGCGTCGGCGAGCCATCCGTGGGCGGTGGAGCTGGTCAGAGCCCAGACGTCGCCGGTGGGGGCGAACACGAGGCTCGACACCTCTTCGTCCATGATCCGCTGCGCCGGATCGCCATAGACGAACACACCGTCGCCGGAACGCCACCAAAGCTTGCCGTCGCTCCCCGTCCCCAGGTCCGTCGGGGCGCTCGAGAGCTCGTAGGCCGTCCAGCCGTCGCGTGGTGCGCTGGTCTCGTAGATCGCATCCGAGCCCACCCACCAGCGCCCTCCGTTTCGGGCGACGCTCAGAGAACCGGCGATCGAGCCCGCGGTATCCTGCAGCTCGATACCGTTCGGCGTAACGACGAGAAGACGGACGGTATCGCTCCAAGCGACCATCACCGATGTGCCGTCGGCCGAGACGTCCAGGTCTACGATGTCCAGGGGCGACGGCACGTCGTAGCTGGAAAACGACTCCGCCGCGAGCCGAACGAGTCCGCCGGCCGTGGTCAGCCATAGCCCATCGAGGGGGGAGACCGCCGTGGTGAAGGCTCGGCGGACTCCGGTGAGACTCGGGTCGACCACCACGTGAAATCGTCCTTCGGTCCGATACAAACCGTTGGTGCCCACGACCCAAGCGCCCCCGGCTGGTCGAGGCGCGATCGCTACGACATCGGCAACGGGGACGTCTGCGCCGTCGGAAGCGAAGAGCTCGAGACGCTCGAGGCCCTGAGAGCCGGCGGAAAACAGGTCCGATCGTCGCGCCACGAGGAGCTCTCCGGCAGCGGTGACCCCCGCGGTCGTGAAGCCCTCCGGCAGGTCTCGGGTGCGCACCGGAGAGCGCGAAGCAGCTTCCACGCGGAGCTCGCGTCGCTGGATGGCGTCGACCGGCTCCGTCGGGCCGCTGCCCATGCCGGGAGACTCGGAGCCGCAGCCCGCGAGCACCGTGACCCCGCACGCGGCCGCGAGCGTGCGCACGTTCATCCGACGGCTCCTCGCGGAGGGGCGATACGACCGATCACAAACATACGTTGGTCCGGATACCGCAAGTATGTGCAAAAACGGATCCGATCGGAACATGACGTGAAGGGTCAGGGAAAATCAGATTGTGGAACGACACGGCTCGGCGTCAGGCCGTGTTGCGGAACACATGGATGAGTTCGAGCAGGCGGTTATCACCGAGGCGAGCGGCGAGCTCCCGGATTCTGAGTCCGCTGGCGCCCTGCCACGCCAGGTCCGACGGAGTCTCGTCGATGGGGACGTCGGTCCGGAGTACGGCGAGCCGCTTGTACAGTCGGGCCTCTTCCGCATGCTCGGCCAGGCTCCGAGCGAGCGAGGCGGCCCCCCGGACCTTGACCGTCCACTCTGCGGCATCACCGGGGATGGCTTCCATGTGCTCGTACTCGGCCAGAACCGCGGCCGCGCTCTTGGCACCCCACCGGGGGACGCCTGGAATCCCGTCGGCCGAGTCCCCCACCAGGCCGAGGAAGTCCGGAATGGAGTCGGGGCCAACTCCGAACTTTTCGGTCACACCAGCCTCGTCGAGGATTCGCCGCTGGATTCGATTAACGGCGATGATCGTCTGCCCCCGGACGACCTGGGCCAGGTCCTTGTCGGGCGAGCAGATCAAGACCTGGTCGACGTCGGGATGCTCGGCGAACTTCACGGCGGCGCTGGCCAAAGCGTCGTCTGCCTCGAACTCGACCATCGGCCACACCACGAACCCCAGAGCGCTCGCCATCTCTTCGGCCAGGGGAAACTGCTGGTAGAGGTCGGGATCGATACCGTCCCCAGTTTTGTAACCCGGAAAGAGTTCATTTCGAAAGGACTCGATGACTCGATCGAACGCAACTGCAACATGAGTTGCGCCGTCCTCGCGGACGAGCCGGAGGAGCGAGCGGGCGAGACCCCGGACGGCACCCACCTCGAATCCGTCCTTGGTGGTGGCGGAGGGGGCCCCGAAGTAGGCGCGGAACAGCTCGAAGGTCCCGTCCACGAGATGGATCTTCATCGGTACGATAGTCTGGCGGGGCGGGACGTGGCGGTCGAGCCGAAAGGCCTGCTATAAAACCTCCGTGGCGGAGCAGCGGATCGATCGCTTCATCGAGGCGATGCATCGAAAGCAGGCGCAGTACCTGGTTTTCGGGACCGGTGATCCGGTCAAGATTCGGGTGGACGGCGTGGACCGAGTCATCCTCGACAAGCCGGTCCGCACGGACCAGATCGTCGCTCTGCTGGAGCCGCTGACCGCTCAATTGGGCGGCGACCAAGAGTTTCGGTACGACAGTCCGACCGGGCCGGTCAGCGTGCAGGTTCGAGCCAGCGGACAGCGCCTGCACGCTTTGATTCGCCCCACCGAAGACGCTGCTCCCGTCGCGCCCTCGGACGAGGGCCTGGAGCTCATGAGCAATGCGGCGCCGATGTCCGCCGGGGCGTACGGCTCGGCGGCGGGTATGGCGCATTCTGCGCCGGAGGTGGTCGGTAGTGCGGTCGAGCAGCCCGCCACCGCTCCGCCGGCGGTCATCGCCGGAGTTGCGGAGTCGCCTCCCGCTCCTCAGGCCGTCCCTTCCGAGGCGGCCCCAGCCCGTGTTCCCGAAGCGGTGGCCGGAGAGCCGCAGATCAACCGGATTCTCCGGCAGCTCGTGCAGGAAGGCGGGTCCGACCTGCACCTCACTTCCAAGCAGGCGCCGAAGTTCCGCAAGGATGGAGACATCCGCGACCTCCCCGGGTGGTCCGTGCTGGACTCCGATCAGATCGAGGGCTGGATGAAGGAGGTCGCGCACGAGATGGCGCGGGACCAGTACTACGAGGTCCACGACGCCGACTTCGCCCACGAGATCCCCGGGGTCGCCCGCTTTCGCATGAACTGGTTCTTGGACCGATGCGGGTCCGGCGCGGTGATGCGGACCATCCCCAGCAAGATCCTGACCGCCGACCAGCTCGGACTGCCTCCGGTCATCCGCCGCTTTTGTCAGCTCCCCAAGGGCCTCGTGGTGGTCACCGGTCCCACGGGTTCGGGCAAGTCCACGACGCTGGCCGCGATGGTGGACCTGATCAACAAATCCAGGTCGGACCACATCATCACCATCGAAGATCCGGTGGAGTTCGTTCATCAGTCCCAGAAGTGCTTGGTGAATCAGCGCGAGGTTCACACCCACACCAAGTCGTTCTCGGCAGCCCTCCGCGCGGCGCTTCGCGAGGACCCCGACATCGTCCTCGTCGGGGAGATGCGGGACCTGGAGACGGTGCACATCGCCATCGAGACCGCGGAGACCGGACACTTGGTGTTCGGGACGCTCCACACGAATACGGCGCCCAGTACCGTCGACCGCATCATCGACCAGTTTCCCACCGACCATCAGGCGCAGATCCGCGTGATGCTTTCGGAGTCCCTCAAGGGTGTGGTGGCTCAGACCCTGTGCAAGAAGATCGGAGGTGGACGCGTGGCGTGCCTCGAGATCCTGGTCGTGAACAACGCCGTCTCCAACCTGATCCGCGACGGAAAGACCTTTCAGATACCCAGCATCATGCAGACGGCGAAAGGGCAGGGCATGCTCACCCAGCCAGACCACATGATGCAGCTGGTGAAGGAAGGCAAAGTGGCCCCCCATGAGGCGTACGCCAAGGCGGTCGACCAGCAGAACATGAAGCAGGTGCTGGAGCGGGCCGGGTACGAGATCCCCTCAGCCTCCGGATAAGCCCTCTGGGGAGGGGCTCGGCGCGGTGCGTACGGCGTTGAGGACGGATGCCGCAACTTCGAACGATATCGGGGCGTTGCGGTCCCGCCATGATCCACAGGTTTTCCAGGCCTGTGGATGGAGATTCTCAAGGCATTGTAAACACTCCCTTTTCCCGGGCGGTGAGCCTGGAGGCGAAGTGGACAAACAAATCACGGACAGGTCCCCGTCACGGGATTGACGCAAAGACCGCTCTATGGCCGCCCACTCGAGGGAGCCCGGACGAGAGCCGGGCCGTCATTCCGACGCTGCGGTCTGAATTCGTCTCACGGCGTCCCGGAGATCCGGGCGTAGATCAGGGCCGCGGTCAGAAAACCGACGAACGCGAGTGAAGCCGAGTACTTGAGGCGCATCACCACCCGGTACTCCTCCGAAGATCCCTGGAGCCGACTCAGGGTCCGTGCCGTGATGAGTCCCCCCGCGGTCCCGGCGATCAGGAAGCCCAGCCCGAGGTCCGCGCGCCGCGAAGCCAACGCCGCCGAGGTCAGGAGCAGTCCGACCGGGTAGGAGGCGGCGAAGAAGCGCTTCACGCCTTCGAGACCGAAGTGCACGGCAAAGCTCAGGTCCCCCCGTTCTCGGTCCTCCTCGATCTGGAAGACCTGGGAGACGGGATACATCGACAGCAGGAGCGTCGCCGTGCCGAGCCCCCCCACCACGGTCCGGCCGTCGATGCCGAAGTCTCCGGCAGCGAGGTAGCCCATGAGGAAGGTGTTGGTCCCCGTGCCGACTCCCACCGCGACCAGGCTGAGCACGGGGCTCGATTTCCAGCGGAACGGTGGGGCGCTGTAGAGCACGGAGAGCACCATGGTCAGCACGTAGAGCCCGACGAAGACCGCCCCCTCCCGCCACGCGAGCACAAGACCTGCGAGCTGCACGATGATCGAAGCCGGCAGCATCCAGCCATCCAGCGGCGGCGGATTCTCGATGCCCCCGATCGGTCCCTCGTCTTCGTCGAAGTACGAGTTGAACGCGGTGATGCCTCCGTTCAAGAGGAGGTGGACCGAGAGAAACTGAAGAATGAACTCTCGCGGTGTCTGCAGCGGCTGGAAAAGACCTCCGACCAGATAGCCACCGGACAGCACGAACACCTGATAGTGCCAGCGTAGGTGGACGAAGAAATGCCAGAGGCTACGCACAGCGCGAGTCGAGTTGCAGGGTAGCCTGCGACCCGGCAGGGTCGTGGACGGAGCGCCACTCGAGGCGCCCGAGCCGCGGCGACAGGTCGGGGGCGAACGTCTCCAGCTGGCGGGCCAGCCGCGCCGGCGACCCGGTCGTGAAGATCTGGGGAGTCAGGAGCTCCTCGGCGGCTCGTACCCGCCCGTCGAGGCGGGCGAGGACCCCGTCCGCCGGATCGACGAAACCCACGGACGGGGCGAGTCGCTCGAGCGTGGCGCGCAAGAACGGATAGTGGGTGCAGCCCAAAATCACGACGTCCGCCTCCCAGGCCAAGAGTCTCTGCACGACGGGTTCGATGGCGCGTTCGGCCCTCGGACCGCTGAGTTCTCCGGCTTCGACTAGGGGAACGAACGCCGGACAAGCCACGGACAAGCATGCGGCGCCGGCGGCGGTCAGCGTGCGGTCGTAGGCACCTGAGCGGATCGTGCCCTGCGTGGCGATCACCGCGATGCGTCCGGTCCTGGAAGCGGTCAGCGCGAGCTCACAGCCGAACTCGACCATCCCCCAGACGCGGTCCGCTCCGTGGCGCCTGCGGGCTTCGTCCAGGGCGGTGGCCGACGAGATGTTGCAGGCCATGACCACCTGGTCGACGCCTCGTTCGAAGAGAAAGGTCGTCTGGGCCAGGGCGAAGCCGCGGATCTCCTCCAGCGGTCGGCCGCCATAGGGAACGTGCGCTTGGTCGGCAACCATGACCGTCGGCCACCGCGGGCGGTGGCCGACGATCGGCGCCAGGACCGTGAGGCCGCCGACCCCAGAGTCGAACAGGCCAACGCCACCGGGCAGGACCGGGGTAAGAGGTCGATGAGTTGCGAGGTCGGACAAGGCTCGAGCCCTTTCATCGCTACTCTGCTTGGCCGATGTCGTAAACACTTCGGTGGTCGAAGTCGGCCCGCCCTTGCGGTCCTGCGTCGCTTCTGGGACCTGACCCGAAGGATGGAACCTCGTCGTCGGCTCGTCGCCGAGCTCGAGCGCTACCGGGACCGGCACGGCACGGATTCGACGGTCGAGCGATTCATGACCTTCGTCGCCGGCCACCCACAGGCTCTGGATCGGTCCACGGTTACCGGGCACGTGACCGCTTCGGCCTGGGTGGTCGACCCCGCTGCCCAGGCGGCGGTCTTGATCCGCCATCCCAAGCTCGAGCGGTGGCTCCAGCCGGGCGGACACATCGAAGCCGGGGAGACGACCGTCGAGGCGAGCCTCCGTGAGGCCCGCGAGGAAACCGGACTCGTCGACGTGTTCGTCGCATCGGAGCGTGTCTTCGACTTGGACATCCACGAGATTCCGGCTCGCGGGAGCGAGTCGGCGCACCTCCACTACGACGTGCGGCATCTCCTCTACGCCCGGCGGACGGACGAGCCGCGCGCCAACGCTGAGGTTTCTCAGGTCGAGTGGGTCGACTGGGACCGCCTAGCGACGCGAACGACGGAGTGGTCGGTCTTGCGGTTGGCCGTCCGCTGCGCACAAACGTACGACGGTGAATTGCCTTGAAGATCCCGGATAGCGCGGATAAACGCCCGTCCATGAACCGCCGTTTGGAGGGCTTCGAGCGCTTCGATGAGCGCCACCTCGGCCCTCGCCCCGACGCCGCTGCCGAAATGCTCAAAGCCATCGGATCCGAGTCCATCGACGCTCTGGTGCACGAGGCGGTGCCGGACGCCATCCGCATGGAGCGAGCGTTGGACCTTCCCCCGGCACTGACGGAGACGCGAGCCCTGTCCGAGATCCGGAGGATCGCGGACCGGAACATCATCATGCGGTCCATGATCGGGATGGGCTACTACGGAACCGTCACCCCCCCGGTCATTCTCCGGAACATTCTCGAGAATCCCGGCTGGTATACTCAATATACCCCTTACCAGGCCGAGATCGCCCAGGGAAGACTGGAAGCCCTGGTGAACTTCCAGACGATGGTCTCCGACCTCGTCGGCCTGCCGTTGGCCAATGCCTCGCTGCTCGACGAAGGGACGGCGGTGGCGGAAGCGATGTCGATGAGCATCGCAATCACACGCCACAAGCGGAACACGATCGTCGTCTCGCCGGACTGTCATCCCCAGACCATCGCCGTCCTTCAAACCCGAGCCGAACCCCTCGACATCCGGGTGAAGGTGGCTGACCCCGCCGACGCCGACCTGTCGGACGCGTTCGCGGTCGTCGTCCAGTACCCCGCCACCGACGGACGAATCCGGTCGCCGCAGGCGGTATTCGCGCGAGCCCACGAGGCGGGCGCGCTGGCCATAGCCGCCACCGATCTCCTCGCGCTCACCCTGCTCGAGCCCCCGGGCGCCCTGGGCGCCGACATCGTCGTCGGCGCGGCGCAGCGGTTCGGGGTTCCGATGGGTGCGGGGGGGCCTCATGCCGCCTTCTTGGCCACCAAAGAAGAGCACAAGCGACACATCCCGGGTCGGATCATCGGCGTCTCCCGAGACGCTCGGGGGCAGCCGGCCTACCGGTTGGCCCTTCAGACCCGCGAGCAGCACATCCGCCGCGACAAGGCGACGAGCAACATCTGCACGGCTCAGGTCCTCCTCGCGATCATCAGCGGGGCGTACGCCGTCTACCACGGACCGGAGGGACTCTTGCGCATCGCTCGCCGGGTCCGAAGCTTGACCCGAGTGCTGGCCACCGGCCTCCGCGCTCTGGGGGAGTCGGTCGTGCAGGGTCCGGTGTTCGATACCCTCAGGGTCGAGTGCGACGCCGAGCGAACGGCGGCCGTCCTCGAGCGAGCTCGGTCCCTCGGGCTCAACTTCCGAGCCTTCGACGGCGGGGGAATCGGTCTGTCCCTGGACGAGACGACCACGCCGGAAGACGTGGTCGACGCGTGGACGGCTTTTTCGACCGACGGCAGCGAGCTCGAGTTCGACGCCATGCTCGACGGTCACGACGCCGATTACGGGGACGGTCTGCGCCGAACCTCGGCGTTCCTCGAGCACGAGGTCTTCAATACCTATCACTCCGAGCACGAGCTCCTCCGCTACCTCTTCACCCTGCAGGGGCGCGACCTTTCGCTGACGAGCTCGATGATTCCGCTGGGCTCCTGCACGATGAAGCTGAACTCCACGGCGGAGATGATTCCGGTCACCTGGCCGGAGTTCGCGGACATCCATCCGTTCGCCCCGCCCAATCAGCAGGACGGCTACCGTCAGATCTATGCGGACCTCGAGGCGTGGCTATCCGAGATCACCGGCTTTTCGGCCGTCTCGCTGCAGCCGAACGCTGGGTCCCAGGGGGAGTACACGGGCCTCCTGACGATTCGCGCGTATCAGCGAGACCGAGGAGAAACGCATCGACGGGTCTGTCTGATCCCCACTTCGGCCCACGGCACGAATCCGGCCAGCGCCGTGATGGCTGGCATGAAGGTCGTACCCGTCGCATGTGACGAAGCCGGGGACATCGACATCGCCGACCTCGAGGAGAAGGCGCGTCGCCACGCCGACGAGCTTTCGGCGCTCATGGTCACGTATCCCTCGACGCACGGCGTATTCGAGGCCGGCATCCGCCGCGTTTGCGAGATCGTCCATGAGTGCGGCGGACAGGTGTACCTCGACGGCGCCAACATGAATGCACAGGTCGGTCTGTGCCGGCCGGGGGACTACGGCGCCGACGTCTGCCATCTGAATCTGCACAAGACCTTCTGCATCCCGCACGGGGGCGGCGGGCCGGGCATGGGGCCGATCGGTGTCGCGGCGCATCTCGCGCCCTTCCTTCCGGGGCATCCGTTCGTCGACCGCGAGGCGGAAAAAGCGATCGGACCGGTCGCCAGCGCGCCTTTTGGCAGCCCGTCGATCTTGCCCATCAGCTGGATGTACATCCGCATGATGGGGCCGGACGGCCTACGCCGGGCCAGTGAGCTTTCGATCCTCAATGCCAACTACATGGCGAATCAGCTGAAGGGGCACTACGACATCCTGTACCGCGGCGCGGGGGGCCGTGTGGCGCACGAGTTCATCATCGACATGCGCCCGTTCAAGAAGACCGCGGGGGTCGAGGTCGACGATATCGCCAAACGGCTCATGGATTTCGGGTTCCACGCCCCGACCATGTCGTGGCCCGTCGCCGGAACGATGATGGTCGAACCTACGGAGAGCGAGTCGAAGGCCGAGATCGACCGCTACTGCGAGGCACTGGTGGCGATTCGTGAGGAGATCGCGAGCATCGAGTCCGGCGACATGGACCGCTCGAACAACCCCCTGAAGTCCGCACCGCACACGGCGGCGATGGCGGCCGCGACCGAGTGGAACCACCCCTATCCGCGTGAGCAGGCGGTGTTCCCTCGCCCCTGGATTCGGACCCGGAAGTTCTGGCCGCCGGTGGCCCGCGTGGACAACGCCTACGGGGATCGTCACTTGGTCTGTACGTGCCCGTCGGTCGAGTCGTTCAGCGAGGACTGAGAACGCTCTTTCTCGACCGAGATCGTTTGCGAGAAAGGCGACCGGACATTACAAACCCGGTCATGACCTTGAGCGAAGAGCTCCGTCAGGAGCTTCAGACCCTGGTTGCCACGAACCCGGTCGTTCTCTTCATGAAGGGGAAGCGCCGGATGCCGCAGTGCGGATTCTCGGCGCAGGTGGTTCAGATCCTCGACGAGGTCCTCGAGGACTACGAAACCGTCAACGTCCTCGAGAATCCCGGGATTCGAGAGGGCATCAAGGCATTCTCGGACTGGCCGACGATCCCTCAGCTGTACGTCAAAGGGCAGTTCCTCGGCGGGTGCGACATCGTCGTTCAGATGTATCAAAACGGCGACCTGCACCAGGCTCTCGGCGTCGAAGTGCCCGACGTCGCCTCACCCGAGCTCACGATCACGCCCGCGGCGGCGGAAAACCTCCTGCCGGCCCTCCAGCAGGCCGGGCCGGGTCACCGAGTTCGGGTCAGCATCTCGGCGAGCTTTCATCCGGGACTCGAGGTCGACGGGCCACGCCCCGGCGACTTCGAGCTCGAATCGTCCGGCGTACCGCTGCTCATCGACCGAATGAGCGCTTCCCGGGCCAACGGACTGCTCATCGACTTCGTTCCCGGGGAGTCGGGAGGCTTTCGGATCGACAATCCGAACGAGCCGCCGCGCGTGAGAGAAATGCAGCCGGAGGAGCTCCTTCGTCGTCAGCAGTCGGGCGATCCATTTGAGTTGATCGACGTTCGCACGCCCGAGGAGCGAGAGACGGCGTCGATCGAGGGCAGCACGCTTCTCACGGCGGAAGAGGACGCTCGGATCGACCAGCTCGACAAGGACGTCCCGCTCGTTTTCTTCTGTCACCACGGGAATCGGAGTCTCAAGGCGGCCCAGAACTTTCTGGCTCGTGGATTCCGCAGGGTCTACAACCTCCGCGGCGGAATCGATGCTTGGGCTCTTCGCGTCGACACCAGCGTACCGCGTTACTGACGGCTGGACCACCGGGCGCCCCAGTCCCGGACGGTACGGCTGATGTCGGCTCCCACCGTCAATCTGATGGGGATGGAGCTGGCGACCCTGACCCAGGACGAGCTCCTCGACCACATGTTCGCCGAGCTTCGAGCTGGGCGCGGGGGCTGGCTGGTGACCGCCAACCTCGACTTCCTTCGCCGCTACTCGAAGACCCCTCGGTTTCGCGAGCTCTACGCGGGGGCCGACTTGCGGGTCGCGGACGGCATGCCGCTCGTCTGGGCGGCCCGTCTCCAGGGCGATGAGTGCCCGGAACGCGTGACGGGCGCGACCCTGGTCGAGACGCTCGCTCAGCGCTCGGCTCGGGAAGGCCGGCGATTGGCTCTCCTCGGCGGCGTCGGTGGCGCGGCCGAGGAAACGGCTGACCGATGGCAGCGACGCTTCTCCGATCTGCAGGTGGCGGGTACGCGGGAGCCGTGGATCGATAGTCCACCGACCGAGGCCCAGGTTCGAGAAGAGGCCGACTGGGTTCAGACGATCGCGCCGGATGTCCTACTGGTAGGTCTTGGGTCACCAAAGCAGGAGTATCTCATCCGAGCTCTACGCCCCGCGTTTCCTGGATGTTGGATGGTCGGGGTGGGAATCAGCTTCAGCTTCGCTTCCGGACGGCTCCGGAGGGCGCCCATGTGGATGCAGGCCGCGGGGTTGGAGTGGACGACCCGTTTGGCTGCCGAGCCGCGGCGCCTCGCCCGTCGCTACCTCTGGGAGGACCTGCCGTTTGCTGGCGAGCTCTTCGCGCGCTCCGCCTGGGTACGCATTCGACGGCGCTTCGGGTAAAACTACGCTGGATGTTGACCGTACCTGGAAGCGAGCCGTCCTGGCTTACAGGCCTCCGGAGGTCCCCCCTGGCCGCAAGGGCCGCGATCCTCGGGGCCCTGGCGTGGACCATGAGCTGCGAGGGTTCATGCTCCTGTCAGGACGAGCCGGCGGTCGAGGCCCTCCCCGTGCCTGAAGCCCCGGTTCCGGAACTGGCGGCACCGAAGCCTGAACCGGAGGCGGAAGAGGACTTGAAGGCACAGCTTCTCGGCCTCGGGGACCAGCCGGACGCTGGCGCCGAGCCCGAGCCCGAGCCCGAGCCCGAGCCCGAGCCGAAACCGGCGAAGAAGCGCCCCAAGCCCACGCGGGAGCTCAGCGCGATCGAGAAGTTCCGCGCCGAGCAAGCGAGCAGAGCCGGGGACACGGGCGGCGGCTTGAGCGACGCCCAGTTCAACATGACGATCAAGGGCTGGCGGGGCGTCGAGAACTGTCTGACCACCGAAACGACCCGCGGTTCGGCGACGCAAAACGGGGCGCTCCAGGTGCGGTTCACGATCCAAAAGGACGGAGACGTCGCTCGTGCAAAGGTCATCGATGCGTCGAGCCCCTTCGCGCGTTCCTTGGCCCCATGCGTGGAACGACAGGCCATGCGCATCAAGTTCCCCACGTTCGACAGTCCGGCAGAAGTGAAGAAGAAGGCGAAGTTTCTCTTTTGATCACGCCCGCTGGCCGGTCGCCGGTGTCGCGTCCAGCGGTTCCGGCGTAGTGACGTAGACGACGTCATCGCCTTCGAGGCGAGCCATGAAGACGGTGGCGGCGCAGTCGCCGACCACGTTGGTCGCGGTGCGGAACATGTCGAGGAGCCGATCGATACCGAGGATCAAGGCCAGGCCCTCGCTGGGTACACCCACGGACGTGAGGACCATCGCCAAGGTGACCAGGCCCGCTCCGGGCACACCCGCGGCACCTACCGAAGCCAGGGTCGCGGAGGTGATGATGGTGATCTGCTGACTGAGCGTGAGATCGAAGGCGTAGATCTGAGCGATGAAGATCGCGGCTACGCCCTGGTACAGGGCCGTACCGTCCATGTTGACCGTGGCCCCCAGCGGCAAGACGAAGCTGCTCACGCTGTTGCTGACGTTGAGGTTGTCCTCGACGCACTCCTTGCTCACGGGCAGGGTTGCCGACGAACTCGAGGTGGAGAAAGCGAGCAGCAGTGCGGGTCGGATCCCCTTGATGAAGAGCGGGAACGAGAATCGGGCTCCAAAATGGACGATCGAACCGTAAGTGAGCGCGGCGTGGGCGAAGAGGCCAGCCAGAACCACGAATGCGTAGGCCACGAGCGCGGTCAAGACCGACAGCCCGGTCGTACCCACGACCTTGAAGAGCAGGGCGGCCACTCCCAGCGGGGCGAGCTTCATGGCGATGTGGACCAGCATCACCATGGCGTCATTGGCCGTCGAGAGAAGGCCTACGAAGGGCTTCGAGTGCTCCGTACCCAGGAGGGTCAGCGCGATGCCGAACATCAGGGCGAAGAAGATGACTTGGAGCATGTCTCCCTCGGCCAGTGAGGCGACCGGGTTGCTGGGGACCACCGAGATCACCTGATCGACGAACGAGGGGGCATCGACGGCCCGGTCCATGGTCGTCGATGCCTCGCCTTCGTAGGTGGCGAGCAGCGCGGCGCGGTCGGTCTCGCTCAGGAACGCGCCGGGCCGAAGCATGTTGGCGAGCGAAACACCGATGGTGAGCGAGACGACGGTTGTGCCCATGAAGAGCCCCAGTGTGCGCCCGCCCAACCGACCGAGGCGACGAACGTCGCCGAGCGAGGCGACACCGACCACCAAGGAGAAGAACACCAGGGGCACGACGACCATCTTTATGAGGGCCAAGAACAAGCGTCCGATCCATTCGGTGCCATCGACCAGTGACTGTCCCAGTCCCGAGTAGAGGCGCGCACCCGGGTGATCGACCCGCACCCAGCCCCGGACCGAAGTCCCCGCTTCGAGCTTTTCGGCGGCTGCCACTCCGTCGCGGCGGAGTCGCAAGAGCTTCTGGGCGTTGAGGCGAACCTGAATCTCGACCCAGCCGTCCTGGGTCTCCAGGAGCCGGGCCCGGTCCACGACGGGAGCCCAAAAGACTTCGGGCGTTTCGATGCTCGGCCCCTCGCGGACGGGAACGTGTCCGCTGAAGTCGACCGCCGTCGGAGCGAGAAGGGCGGAATTCGGTCCGACCAGGAGGCCGAGTGCCGTCCCGACCGCCATACCGATCAAGATCTTCGTGTAGAGCTGCATCGGGCGCCGCGCCATCAGCGATCAAGATAGCATCAGTGCTGGGGAGGGGTGCTCTCGTTTGTTAGCCTGTAAGCATGGCCCGTCCAAACCTGCCCCTGATCGACGCGCTTCGGATCACGGCGCAGCGCCTGGCCGAGGGCGCTGACTATCGATGGACCCACATGGGGAGCTGCAACTGCGGCCATCTCGCCCAGACGGTGACGCGTCTCGACCGGGCGAGCCTCCATCGGATGGCTCTGGAAAAGGCCGGGGATTGGTCGGAGCAGGCCCGGGACTACTGTCCCAATAGCGGGTACCCGCTGGACCACGTGATCCGGTCCCTGCTCGACCTCGGCCTCTCCACCAACGACCTCGCCGACCTGGAGCGGCTTCAGAACGACTCGGTTCGACGCCGGCTGCCACCCGGCGAGCGGGAACTCGACCACCGGGCACCGCAGGACACGGTCCGGTATCTGCGGGCCTGGGCCGACCTTCTGGAGGACCAGCTCGAGGCCGACCTCGCCCCTCGGGCCGTTGATGTCCGCGTGTTCGCGGCAAGCTGAGCGCTAGCCGCGGCAGATCTCATTGCAGAAGACTTCCTGCCCGCCGGGCGGGCACTCCGGGGTCAGGCGCTGGGTTGCGGTCAGCACGGTCTCGCCCTCTTCACCCAGCTCGACCTGAACTTCGAGGAGCTGGTCAGCTACCTCCACGCCGACCGGCGTGGGACAGAGGAACAAGTTGACGGCCGCGTCCATGATGAATCGGCCCTCGCCCTCGGGCAGCCACTCGATGGTAAAGGGCACGCCGACCGAGACCAGGCGGTCGTCGGCCACGCGCCGCGCCCGTCGATTGAACGGGGAGCGCTCCCCCAGTACGGCGCGAGCCGCGGCGTTGATCCGGACGTGGATGGGGACATGGAAGCCCCCTTGTCCGCCCGGCTCGAGAGGGACGGCGACTCCGGGAACGAGCGAGAGGAAGCTCTCACCGTCGGGACTGGTCCCAATCTCGACCTGAGGCGAGCCGGCATCGAACGTCTCGACGTCGGAAAGGCCGCCATCGGCCCCCAGCCGGAAGTCACCCACGTTGCCGCAGGCGCCCACCATGACGCTGGAGCCGACGATCAGACCGACCGTACGTACAGCAGTCTTCAAGCGGTCGAGTCCTCGGTCAGGCTCGACGCCGGCGTCGAGCAAAGGTGAGCGCGATCGCGCTCAGCAGCCCGAGCAGCCCCAGGTCGGAGGCCTGGGTCGCAGTGCAGCCGCTGCTTTCGTCGTATGAAGGCGTGATGCTGGCTCGGTTGTCGACGACCACCTCGGGAGCGCCCTCTTCGGCCAAGACCTCGATGCGGCGGCTGAACGGCACCTGGGCGCCGTCTTGATCGATGAATTCGGTCGGGTTCTCGACCCGCAGAGTCCGACCGTCGGGCAGCGTCAGCATGCCGCCACTGCCGTCGCAGTCCACCACGTAGGTGGCCTCACGGGTGCGCGATACCTCAGGGAGGTCGGGGTTGAACGCGAAGACCGGGTCGCGCGTCATCTCGTCCGGCGAGAGCGTCGTATACATTCGGGTCATCATGGGATGACGATCGAAGAGCGCGTTGGCTTCGCGCGCGGGAATCACGATCCGCTCCCAGATGGCGGTGGTCAGCGCGACCGGGTCGAAATCGACGGACTCGACGTACGCGGCATAGCCCTGCGGATCCTCGATGGCGAAGTCCTCGAGATAGAACCGCATCGACGGAAAGAAGAACTCGGGCGAAAGACCCTGCTCGACGAGATGGGCCGGCATCGAAATCGCGCTCTCCAGCCGTTCGATCAGCGCACTGTCGAAGTTGAAGCCCTCGAGTACGAGGCCTTCGACGTAGTCGATGAAGTTGCTACGGTCGTTGAAATCCGACCGCTCGCCGAACCGCTCATCGTCGGCCAAGAGGTTCCGCATGACGTCGGTCGAGCCCGCGTACTCCGTAACGAAGCTCTGCCCCTCGGGCGCTTCGTTCGTCGCCGCGATGACGACGTCGTTGTAGTTGGCGCCCGCGTTGAACCAGTCGATCTTCTCGTCGTTCAGGACGGTGTGGCGGTAGTTTCTCGGAATGGCGCGATCTTCGCCGAGCACCCAAACCTGGATGCCCATGTCAGGGTTGGCGGCGACGCTCGTGAGGATGATGGGGATCATCGGGTAGTCGCTCTTGTACCGAAGCACGATCGGCTGGATATCGCCGGCGTCTTCGCCGCTCTCGAGCTTGACGGCGAGGAAGTAGGCGCCGGGACGAATGTAGGGACCGACGACGTCCTCGGTGCCCGCGGGAACGAAGTAGTTGTTGTTCTTGAGCCATTCGAACATGGCCTTTTCGTCGTCGGCCCGCAGGGCCGCGAAGCCGAACGGCCCCAGGCTGCCTTCCTTCACGAGCGGTGAATTCGGATCGCCCGCCTCCGGAGCTCCGGCACTGTCGTCGAACTCGAAGCCGTTTCGGCCGGCGCCCCCCGTGAGCACGAGGCCGCCGCCGCACTGGTCCGGAAACACCTGATTGAGTCGATACCGAGGCTGCGTCTGCTGGATGATCTGATTGAAGAGCTCTTCGGTGCCCAGGGACCAATCGGGGACCGCGGGAACCGGAAGCAGCCAGCCGAACTCGCTGGCCTCACCCTCGTACTGGATCTGGATGTGCGCGACGACCTCGCCGTCCTCGTGGGCGAAGACGAGCCGCTCGCCCGCTTGAACGACGGGCACCGTCGGGTCGGGAGGCGCGAAGCACCCGCACGCTTCGGCGACGCGGGGCGCGACCAACACGGCAAAGGAGGTGGCGGTGAGGGCGATGATGGACGTCTTGAACATGATTTCTCCTCGGTCTGCGAACAGGCGTCCGATATCCAAGGGTCGTGCCACGGCTGACCGCTCGAAGAAAGCCGGTAAAGCCTCGGATTTTCGTGGGGACCGGGCCTTGGGAATCCGCGGCTCGTCACTCGACGGGGTGCGGGGAGCCGACTTTGGCCCAGAAGACGCCGCGCAGGTCGCCCACCTGGAAGCCCGTGGCTTCGTCATTAGGGTATGACTGCGCCAAGGCGGCCGTCACGTCCGCGCCCAGCTCCGAGCCGTGGCACTGCAGACACATGGCCTGCATCGGGATCGCCTCGACGTAGCCCATGCGGCCGTCGGGAAGCTCGACGGTCTCGAACACCCCGGGCTGAGGGGTGAGGTTGGCGATCAGGGGTTTCATCCACGGTTCTGGATGATTGTCGGGATTGCGGGCGCGCAGGGCGGCGCGACCGACCTCGACCTGAAGCGTCTGGGCATCGCCGGTCACTTTGGGGGCCTCCATTCTGCAGGCCGAAAGCGCTCCCGCGGGCCCCGAAGCGGCCAGCGCTTCCGTAAGTGTTTCCTGAAGTCCCCGCTTGAGGGGCGCGAGAGCCCGCCGCGCGGCGTCGATGCGCGGCTCGCCGACATCGGCCCCGGGGCGGGAGGATGCGCCAGCGGATTCGGCGTGCTTTGCGCCGGTCGAAGTCGGCGGGGTCGCGGGGCCCGGCGTCTCGGGAGACGATGAGGGCCGCGTGCACGCGGCGGTGAGGAGGACGACGGCGATCGGTCGCATCGACCGCGATCTTCCGTCGGACGACGACCAAACGTAAAGGCCAGTTGTCCTTGCCCCCGCCGACGGAGGCGCTAGTTTCGCGGCCCATGGTGACCGCAGCGTCGGATCAACGACCGATGTGGGCGATCGCCGCCACCTCCGCGGCGGCTTTCGGATTCCTGATCTGGTTGATCTATTTCAACGAGGGCGGTCGGTCTCCCGAGACAGTCTCGTTTCTACCCGCCGTCAACGCGTCGCTGAACGGGTTGAGTACGTTGCTCCTCCTCATCGGAGTCACGATGATCCGTCGCGGCGACCGCCGGCGGCATCAGTGGTTCATGACCGCTGCCTTCGTCAGCTCCAGCCTGTTCCTGGTCTCGTACATCATTTATCACAGCCTACACGGCGACACCCGCTTCACGGGCGAAGGCTGGATTCGGCCGGTCTACTTCTTCGTTCTGATCAGCCACATCGTGCTCTCGGCGGTGGCGCTGCCGCTGATCCTGACGAGCTTCTACCTCTCGCTGACGCGTCGATTCAAGCGGCACAAACGTGTGTCGCGCTGGACGTTTCCCATCTGGCTCTACGTTTCGGTGACCGGCGTCGCCATCTTTTTCATGCTCAAGGCGACGAAGGGGGCTTGAGCCCGGCTCAGTCCTTACCCCTCAGCTTGTCGAAGAACTTGGCGATCCCCGAGCGGTTTTCTTTTTCGAGCCGGGTGTTGGCGAGTCGCAGGCCCCGAGCTGCATCCATGTTCTTCGAATCCCACTCCAGGCAGCCCTTCCACCAGCGGATGGCCTTCTTGTAGTCGGCCTGTTCGAAGTAGATCTGTCCGAGGTACTGGTACGCATCGACCAGATTCTCCTGCTTCTTTATGCAGGCCTTCAGCAGCTTGATGGCTTCCTCGCGCTTTTCCGTCGACCGCTTGTTCGCGGAGTAGGTCGCCCACGCGTACTGAACCTCGTAGAGCGGGTCGTCCGGATTGAGCTTCATCGCTTCTTCGAGGTCCGACAGGGCGGAAGCGAAATCGCGCTTGCGGATCTTGGCCAGCGCGTCATCCACGAGCCCTTCCGCGCGGAGGACGGAGTGAACGTCGGTGGCCAGGCCCTGTTTTTTGCGGTCGAGGTAGGTCAGGTATTCACTGCGTTTGACCGGGTCACCGACGACCTCGTAGGCCTCGTTGATCCGCTGGAAAATCTCGTCCAGTTTCCGCTTCCGATCGCCGAGCTCGATGCCGACGAAGGCATCGGTATGCCACTGCTTGGCCCGAGCGATGTATTGCTCCTTCACGACCTCGGGAGGGGTCTCGAGCTCGACGCCGAGGAGCTCGAAGTGATTGCGCTTGTCGAGGAGCGCGTAGAACTGGTCGATGCGTCGCTTGGCTAGCAGGGGATCTTCACTCACAGGCGCCTCGAACTAGATGCGTATTTCGAACTCTTGGCCGAATGTCAAAGTCCGGTCTCGGACGGCTCGATTTCCTGCTGGATGCTCCCGGGAGGGTGGTAGTGTGGACACCGTGGTCGGATGCATGCGTTTGTTCGCCGTCTGCCTGGCTTGGGCGCTGGCCTGTCAACCGGTGGCGGAGACCGCAGGACCTACCACGCAGGTAGCCCTGACCATCTCGGGGATGCACTGCGGTGGCTGCGCAGATGCGATCACCCGCGAGCTGGAGGCTTTGGATGGCGTGCAGGCGGTGAACGTGGACTTCGAGACGGGCAAGGCGGCCGTCGAGGTCGATGCCGCGCGTGCGGATGACCTCCGCCCGCGGGTCGTCTCCGTCGTGACCGACCTCGGATATCGAGCTGAGGTGGCGTCGCCATGACCGACAAGTATCTCGTACTGTGGGACGGCGAGTGCGGCTTTTGCCGGCGGTCCGTGGACTGGCTACTGAAGCGCGACCAGAAGGGCGAGCTCGAGGCCGTGCCCTATCAAATGGCGAGCTCGCCTCCCATGACCGCGGAGCTTCGAACCGCCTGCGCTCGGGCTGTGCACCTGGTGAGTCCCGACGGCACCATCTATTCGGCGGGCCGCGCGGTCCTGAAGGCGCTCGAGCTCGTCGGGTATGGTGCGTTGGCTCGGGTCGCCAGCTGGCCACCCTTCGTTTGGTTCGTCGAGCTGGGTTACTGGCTCGTCGCCCGCAACCGGTATTTCTTTTCCCGATTCCTCTTCAAGCGTCGGGCGAACTGAGCGCCGCCTTCGATTCCGAGGTCACGCTAGTCCAGGGTGGGATCGTGCACGGCCTCGGCGAACACCTTGATGGCGTCTCGCCTTCCCACCACGACCGCGACGTCACCGACGTCGAGCGTCGCATCTGACTCGTACGCGGTTTCGAACGCGCCGTCGGGCTTGCGCACGGCGACGATCAGTACCTTGAAGCGTTCGGAGATCCTCAAGTTGCGGATCGAGCCTTGGACGTCGGAATCGCCGATCACGATGTCCTCCATGTACAGCTCGTCGTGCGCCCGGCCCATCGTGCGGTCGAGCAATGCGGCCGCCGACGGATAAAGAAGGCCCTGTGCGATGCGAGCTCCGCCAATTCCGTAGGGGTTGAGCACCGCGTCGGCTCCGGCGCGAAGCGCTTTCGGAGCATGGGTGTCGTCGTCCACGCGGGTTATGATGTGGAGCTTCGGATTGAGCTGACGCGCGCTCATCGTGATGAATACGTTGCTGGCGTTGTTGCCGGTACAGACGGCGATACCGCGCGCCGTCTCGATGCCGGCGAAATGGAGCACATCGTCCGAAGCCCCGTCTCCGTGAATGTAGACGACGCCCTCCGACTCCTGTTCTTTCGTTTCGATCACGACGACCTCTCTCCCGCGATGGATCACTTCCTCGGCCACTTCTCGGCCCAGCCGACCGTAGCCAACCACGATGTAATGGTCGCGCATCTGCCTCATAATCTTCCTCAATCTGCGGTCGCGAAGCGACCGGAGCAGCTCTCCCTCGACGAAATAGCGAGTAACCTCGGTGGCCGTATACGCCCCCAAGCTCAAGCCGATCAGGATCAGCACCATCGTGAAGACCCGCCCGGTATCGGAGAGAGGATTCACTTCGCCGTACCCGATGGTCGAGATGGTGATGACGACCATCCAAAGAGAGTCGAGGAGCGTCCAGCCCTCGATCCAGGCGTAGCCCACCACCCACAGCGAGATCAGGCCAACGAAGGCGGCGAGAGTGATCCGGAGCTGACGAAACAGCACCGCGAACTACCCTGGCACAGGGCGAGAGCCGGAGCTACTGCGCTTGCCCCACGGTGGGCTTGGGCGCGCGGGACTAGCGGCGCAGGTCGTCGAGCATGGACCGGGCGGCGGCTCGTCCGGAGAGCGTCACCAAGGGCATACCGCCGCCGGGATGCGCGCTGCCCGAGGCGAGGTAGACGTTCTTAACTCCAGGCACGCGATTCGATGGCCTACGGAAAGCGGACCACATCGAGTTCGACGACACGCCGTAGATTGCGCCCTGGCTTCCCGGAAACCGCCCCGCGAGCTCGTCCGGACCCCGGCGCCAAACGATCGTGTCGTCGGGGGCTACCACGTCGTTTTGTCGTAGCCGGTCCCAGACCTTGCGCTCCAAGGCCTCCGTATCGACGTGGGTCTTGGCCAGCGACAGCGCCGGCGCATTCGCCATGACGAACAGCGGCTCGTGCTCGGCCCAGCCGGACCGTCCGTGGGCCTGCTCGTCGGCACAGACGTAGACCGTCGGCTCGACCGGGCATCGTCCGCGCTCGAAGATATCGCGGAACTCTTCCAGGTAGTCGTTGGGGAAGAGGACCTGATGCGGAGGGCGGTTCGACCGACGGCGAGCCTTCACCACCGCCGTCCAACCCGACATGGAGGGGGCTTCCTCGTGGGAGTAGACGGGTTTGGACCATCCGAGCAGAACATGGAGATACCCAGAGTCGCAGTTGGCGATGACGGCGTCGGCGGCGAGTCGCTCGCCACTCTCCAGCCTGACCCCGCTGGCCTGACCCCCGCTCGTCTCGATGTGGGCGACCGGCGCCTCGTAGCGGAAGGTGACGCCCTTGCTCTCCGCCACCTTCACGATGGCTCGAACCATGGCGAAGATCCCGCCCTCGACGCCGTACCCACCCAGACCCAGCTCGACGTGGGCGATGCAGTTGAGCGTGGCGGGAGCCGCCAGTACGTTCGAGCCATTGTAGGTCGCATATCGGGCGAAGATGGTCCGAAGGTACGGGTCGCGTACGTGTGACTCGATGCCGGCCCACATGGAGCGCCAAGGGTCGATCTTGCTGAGTTGAGCCCAGACGCGAGGGCCGAGTTTGGCCACCGAACCGAAGCTCGGAGCGTCGGCGAATACGAAGTAGGGCGCGCTGGCGTCCCAGATGCGGTCGGCATATTCCAAGAAGCGCTTCACCTCTTCGCCGGCCGCCGCACCGAGCGATGACCGAACGGATTCACGGGTACGCTCGAAGTCGTGGAAGAATCGAACGGAGCGACCGTCGGCAAAGCGATAGTCGAACGTTCCGCCCTGCGGTCGCAGCGTCACGTGGTCGCTGAACCGCTCCCCGACCGCGGAGAATGCGCTCTCGAAGGCTTCCGGCAGCGTGAGCACGCTGGGACCGGTGTCCACCTCGACGCCCTCGAGCTCCCGGCGACCCGCCTTACCTCCTGGATCGGAGGCGGCCTCGACCACGGTCACGGAGCAGCCGCGCCCTACGGAATGGAGCGCCGCCGAAAGCCCTCCCAGGCCCGACCCAACGATGATGACTTCCGGCCGGTTTCGACTCATGCGCCAGTCCTCCAAGCATTCAACAAACGCTGTACGCGGCCCTGACGCGGGCCCATGAACAGCGGGGTCCACATGGACCGGTTGTGCGCACGATGTACGCGCATTGCGACCAAGGGCCGCTGCCAGGCGCGGTCCACGCGGTCCGGCCGTATCCACTCGGTCACTCCACGGCCGTACCGTCCGGCGGCATCGCGAAGCTCGCACAGCGAGCGGAGGTAGAACGGACCGTCTTCCACGAGTCGCACATGACGGCTCGTCACGTCTCCCAGTGAGCTCTGCATCTCGATTTCATCCCAGTACGGCATACCGAAGGCTCCGGAGCGACCGCGCTCCAGTCGGCAAACGGCATGGCCGTCGACCGTCATTCGGCCCCCGGCCTCGACCTCGACGAGCCAGGCCTGAGGTTCGGCATCCGGATCGTCCACGAAGAGAGAGAAGAAGACTCGAGTGCGGTCGGCCTCGACCCAGCGACCCCAGATCCAATGGTCGATGCCCAAGCGGTCGAAGGGGACGAAGCCGAGGTTGCGGTCGAGGTACCCCAGGTCCTGCAGACGCAGAACCGGGCGCGCTCCAAAATCGAGGATGGCTTCGGTGTGGACCGGTCCGGCGACGGGGTTCCAGCCGTGGTGCGAGTCATCGAACCCGGCTGCCGCCTCCGGTGCGAAGCGGGTCGCCGCGCCTTCGGCCTTCACGGTTCCACGCAGTCGGTCTTTCGATCCGGGGACCGCGCAGTCCAGCTCGGCCTCCAGGTACACGCGACCGGCCTCGCTCTTCAGGTCGATGGAGGTGTCCCCAAAGCGCCATGTCTCCTGCCCATCGCCCTGTACCCACTCGGCCGCTGCGGGGTCGAACTCCTCCAGGTGAAAGACATCGGTCTCACCTGCGCGGAAGGTCATCAGGTTCAGAGACGGTCGCATCCCCGGGGTAGCCGGATTTCCGCGGCGCGCGGAGTCGAGATACCCCGGCAGAAAAGGGAGTCCGAAGGACCAGATCATCACCAGCCCGTTGCCGTCGGCATCGACGGCATCGATGTACCACCAGACGAAGCCGCCCGGCGCCGTCAGGACCGAGCGGTCGAACACCTCCGCCGGGTCGTGGAGGCTCATCGGGACGCTCACAACCGTACCTTTCGCACGAACGGGCCTCTTCGATGCGTCTTTCACGACCGCACGCCGAGAGCCAGCCCTCGCCTGCACAGCGTTGAAGGTGGCGAAAACTCTCCCGATCGAGCACTGGTGATGTCGGAGACGGCCGCGGTAGCGGGATAGGGCCATGGGAAGGGGTGAAGGGACGCTGATCGTCGGCGCCGGGCCGGCCGGTTGGGCGGCTGCGGTCGCCGCGAGGGAGGCCGGTTTCGAGGTCGAGGTCGTCGCTCCCGAGCCTTACGCCCAGTTTTCGGCCACCTATTGCGCCTGGGAAGACGAAGTTCCGGCTCCGTGGCGCGACGTGGTTCGCGACCGATGGCCGGACGTTCGTGCCCGCTTCGTTGCCCAGGACGGCTTGCGGCTGGAACGTCCGTACGTGTGCCTCGACAACGAGGCTTTCCGTCGCCGCATGATGGAGCGCGCATCCGCGACGATCACGGAAGGTCGGGTTACCGAGTGCCGTTTCGCCGACGACGGGGTCCTGGTGCATCTGGATGACGGCAGCGAGCGAAAGACTCACTACGTCGTGGACTGTACGGGCTCGGCATCACCCCTCGTGCGTTGGGGACCGGGCGCCCAGCCAGCGGTTCAGACCGCCCTCGGGGTCGTGCTGCGCGTGCCGGAAGGACGAACACTGCCGGCCGTTTTGATGGATTACGAACCAGTGCAGCGTCCAAACGGGGACCCACCGAGCTTCGGGTACGTACTCCCGTTCTCCGACGGGACGGTCCTCATCGAGGAAACCGTGCTTGCTGCTCGTCCGCCGATCGACCCGTCGCACCTCGAGACACGTCTTCAGGAACGGGTCGCACGGTACGGCGCCGCCGACTGGACCGTGGTCGACCGCGAAACCGTATACATCCCCATGGGAGGCCCGCTGCCGCTGGCCGAGCAGGCCGTCATTCCGTTCGGAGCGGCGGCGTCGATGGTCCACCCGGCAACGGGATACCTGGTCGGCCAGGTCTTGCGACGTGCCCCGGACCTCGGTCGTGCTCTCGCCGCCAACCGTCGGGTTCGCCGAGCCGAGGAGCGCATGATTCGCGTCAACCGGGCCGTATGGTCCCGCGGCTTGCGGGCCACGCGGCGACTCTTCGATGCCGGACTCGAAATCCTCCTTGCCCTGGGTCCGGAGCGGGTACCTCATTTCTTCGAAGCGTTCTTTCGTGCTCCCCGCTGGGCATGGAGCGCATACCTACAGGCGGACGCTGCTCCGTGGCGCGTCTCTGCCGCCATGCTGGCGGCCTTTCGACAAATGGACACCGACGACCGGAGCCTGGTGTGGAAACAGGTCGTGGAGTCCGCGTGAACAGGTCGTCGGGGAGTCTCGTCCAGGAAATGAAACGTCTGGACCGCCAGAATCTTCACGGTGAATGAAATGTTAAAACAGGCTTGCCGGACAAACATTGGACAGGAGATGCCGACGATGGCCGAAGGCCGGGTTGGGGAATTCGATTGATGGGACCAAGAAGAAGCAATTCCGGCGCGGTCGCCGAAGGACTCGACCGTCATCCGGAGCCCGCCGCCGAGCGGTCCGAAGCCCTCGACCAGGCTCGCGCGCTGATGTTCCAGCTCGCCGCGGGCGATCGTTTCGAACGACTCGGCGCCATCGTTCAAGAGCACCTCTTCACCGGCGGCAAGCAGCTGCGGTCGAGGCTGGCCCTCGCGAGCGCGCACGCCCTCGGTGGCAGCGACGAGAGTGCCGCGGGGTGGGCCGCAGCCTGCGAACTCCTGCACAACGCCACGCTCGTGCATGACGACCTTCAGGATGGCGATGCCATCCGACGAGGTCACTTCACGGTGTGGGTTCGCCACGGTCAGGCGCAGGCCATCAACGCGGGGGATCTGCTCCTGATGCTGCCCTTCATCGCCGTAGAGCACGTCGATGTGCCCGACGCGATCCGGTGGCATCTGTGCCGGGCCATTGCCCGACGGTCGGAGCAGACCGTGCGCGGTCAGTCGCAGGAAATGGGGCTGCTGCCCGGTGGTCAGTGGGACTGGGAATCGTACGCGGAAGCGGCAAAAGGTAAGACTTCCGCACTCTTCGCTCTGCCGGTTCACGGCGCCGCGCTCATCGCGGGCCGCTCGCCCGAAGACGCCGAATCCTTGGCCGAGCCCTTCCGCGATGTCGGACTGCTCTTCCAGATTCAGGACGACGTCGTCGACCTCTTCGGCGACAAGGGCCGCGGTGAACGCGGCGGCGACCTTCGCGAGGGCCGCGTGACGGCTTTGGTCGCCGAGCACCTGCGGCTGCACCCCGGCGACACGAAAGAGCTCGTGGGTCTACTCTCCCAGTCCCGGGAGGCGACCACGGACGCGTCCGTCGAGGCGTGGGCGACTCGATTCGAACGGGGCGGAGCGCTTCGGTCGGTTAACGGCCGCATTGCCAACCTTCGGGCGCGCGTCGAGGGGGCGCCGCACCTCGCCGGCGAGCCCGCTTTGCTGCACGTGGCGAAGTCTCTCATTCAGCGGTCGCTCCGACCGATCGAGCACATCGTGGAGGTCTCGCGATGAGCGATCCGGTCGTCGTCATCGGCTCTGGGTTCGGCGGGCTGGCTGCGGCCGTCCGCCTCCGTTCCATGGGACATCGCGTTCTGATTCTCGAAGCGCGGGATCAGCCCGGCGGGCGCGCTGGTGTCTTTCTGCGCGACGGGTTCAGCTTCGATGCCGGCCCGACCGTAATCACGGCTCCCTACTTGATCGATGAGCTGTTCGAGGAGTTGGGACGAGACCGTTCCGACTATGTCGACCTCTTGCCGGTCGACCCCTTCTATCGAATCGATTTTCACGACGGCCGCTCCTTCGACTACGTCGGCGACGAAGAGCGCCTGATGAGTCAGATCCGGGAGTTCAATCCCCAAGACGTCGACAACTATCAGCGGCTTCTCAAACGGATTCGCCAGATCTTCGATATCGGCTACCAAGAGCTGGCCGATGTGCCTTTCGATCAGCTCTGGGACATGCTCAAGGTGGTTCCTGACTTGGTGCGGCTCGGCAGCTATCGTTCGGTCTACAGCCTCGTATCCAGCTACATCAAAGACGAGAACCTACGCCAGGTCTTCACGTTCCAGCCGCTCTTGGTCGGCGGTAATCCTTTTCGCGTAACGTCGATCTATACGCTCATCCACTGGCTCGAGCGAAAGTGGGGTGTGTACTTCGCTCGCGGGGGCACGACCGCCCTGATCCACGGCCTGGTCAAGCTTCTCGAAGACTGCGATGTCGAACTTCGCCTGCAGGCGCCGGTCGCGGAGCTCGAAGTCGAAAACGGTGCGGTCAAAGCGGTCCAGCTCGAGTCAGGAGAACGCATCCCCTGCAAGTTCGTGGTCTCCAACGCCGACCCGTCGTTCGTGTACAGTCGGATGGTCGATGCGCGCCATCGAAGAAAGCACACCGACGGAGCGGTCCGCCGCCGCCGACAGTCGATGAGCCTGTTCGTCGCGTACTTCGGGACGAATCGCACCTACCCGGAGCTCGCGCATCATACGATCGTCCTCGGTCCGCGCTACAAAGGTCTTCTTAACGACATCTTCGACCGCCGAGTCCTCGCCGAGGACTTCTCTCTTTATCTGCATGCGCCGACCCGGACCGACCCGAGTGTGGCGCCCCCCGGGCACGAGAACTTCTACGTGCTGTCGCCGGTGCCCAACAATCGGAGCGGTATCGACTGGGACGCCGAAGGCGAACGCTACCTCGACCGCATCTATGCCGAGCTCGAGCGCCGCGGCGTACCGGGGCTTCGCGAGAACTTGGTGTCGAGCCACTTCGTGACCCCGAACTACTTCCGCGATGAGCTTCGGTCGGTGGACGGTGCAGCCTTCGGCCTGGAGCCGATACTGACCCAGAGCGCCTGGTTCCGGTATCACAACCGTTCCGAGGACGTCGACGGGCTGTACTTCGTTGGCGCGAGCACGCATCCTGGAGCTGGAATTCCGGGAGTGCTCTCGACAGCGAAGGTCATGGAGAAAGTCGTTCCCCGTCCGGAGGCCAAAGAGTTCGTCCCGGTCCCCGGGCGTCGGCGGGCGGCCGGATGACGCTGACGGCCGCCGACTGCCGGGCGGTCCTCGCTGAGGGGTCTCGATCCTTCAATTGGGCATCACGCCTTCTCTCCGCGCAGCGACGCGACGACGCAGCCGCAGTCTACACGCTCTGTCGAACCATCGACGATATCGCTGACGAGGCGACGGATGCGTCGGCGGCCGCCCAAGAGCTGGACGCCATCGCCGCGGAGCTGACCGGCCAGAGCGCTGCTCGTCCCCTGGTGAGCTTGTATCTCGAGGTCGCACGCCGCCGCGGTATGGACGTGACGCCCATCCTTCAGCTGATCGAAGGCGCCCGGTCCGATCTGGCGCGGGTCCGCATCGCTGACGACGGTGAGCTCCTGCGCTATTGCTATCGGGTTGCCGGGACCGTCGGGCTCGTCATGTGCCGAGTGCTCGGAGTCGACGACGAGCGGGCTCGGCCGCACGCCATCGACCTCGGCATCGCCATGCAGCTGACCAACATCTGCCGCGACGTCGCCGAGGATGCGCGGCTCGGGCGCGTCTACCTTCCGGCAGAACGCCTGCGGGCCGTCGGCGTCGACCCCGAGGAACTCGTGCAGGGGCGGGTCTCGGCGGCTTCGGTGACTCGCGTCGTGGGAGACATCCTTCGTTTGGCCGAGGAGTACTATCGCAGTGCGGATCAGGGCATGCGCTTCATCCCCGTGAGACCCCGCTTCGCCATCTTGGTCGCGTCTCGGGTGTACCGTGAGATCGGTCGCGTGCTGTGGCGGAGCTATCGGGGCAATGCGCTTCATGGTCGCACGGTGGTTTCGTCGGTCCGGAAGGCTTGGGTGTCCGTCGTAGCTTTGGGCCGCGGCTTCTTCTTGCCTCCGCCCGGCAGTCGAGCCCATCGGCGCGAACTGCACCGCGGTCTCGATGGGCTCCCGGGCTGCAGCCCCCCCGCCTTGGGACCGGGCAGTTGAGCCTGAGAGATGGCGGCGCCGAACCTATACCCGATGCGTCTGGTCACTCAGATAACAGGGCTATCGGCGGATACGATTCGTGCCTGGGAGCGGCGACACGGCGCGGTTCGACCGGCCCGAACCCAGGGCAACACCCGAAGATACTCTTCCCGCGAAGTGCGGCGGCTCTTGCTCCTGCGCGAAGCGACGCTCCGCGGGCATGCCATCGGTAGTATCGCGACTTTGAACATCGAGCAGCTCGAGAGTTTGCTCGCCGATGACCCCTTAGGGTTGGCTCTTTCCTTCAGTCGCTCGCGAGACCCAGGAGAGCTCGCCCGTGACATCCGCAGCGCGTACTTGGGGGCGCTCAGCCGGTACGATAGCCGGGGCGGTTTCGAACTTCTGGCCCGAGCTCTCGGCGAGCTCGAGCCGTCGAACCTGGTAGACGACGTTCTCGGCCCGGTCGCCGAAGACATCGGCGGTCGGGAGTGCCTGGCCGCGGTAGCGCGCGGGCATCGGGGTTTGTTTGGTCACCATCTGCACGGACTCTGCGCCTCGTTGGGACTGCGGCGAGCCGTCGACTCGACGGAAGCTCGCCGAGCCCTCGTCGGGGCTGCGTCGGAGGCGCAAGAGATTCCTGCCATGCTCGTTTGCGTTTGCTCGGGACTATTCGGCTGGGAGCCGGTTTACGCTGGTTCGGGCCTGGGCGCCTCCGACCTCGCCTGGGCCACAGAGATGGCCCAGCCGGACACGGTGGTCTTCGTATCGAACGAGGCGGAAGCCCCGGCAGAGTGGTTGAGTCAGCCGATCCTCATTCTCCCACCGGATCAGCGCGATTGGTGGGAACCGCTGTCGAGCTGGCTGTCCGAGATAGAGGCGCTTCACTCCACGGGTAGCTTCAGAACGAAGCACGTGTCCGTCGAGGACGCATCGTAGTCCACCCGGCCGTCGTGGACGTCGGCGATGCGCCGGGCGACGGGAAGGCCCAGGCCAATCCCTCGGCTGCGCTGAGTGAAGAATGGCTCGAAGACCTTCCGCTCCAAGCCCGCGCCGATCCCGGGACCCGGATCGTGCACTTCCAGCCTCACGCCCTCGGCGTCCGTCCGTATCCGAAGCTCGATTCTTCCTCGAGGCCCGACGGCCTGGGCGGCGTTTAAGAGCAGGTTTCTCAAGCTGCGGCGAATCAGCGTGGCATCGACCCGGAGGTCCGGCGCTTCGCCGACCACGGCGACCTCGACGTCCCGACCATCCGGATGGTCGGCGAGGTCGGCGATCGCACCGTCGATCACCGGCCGCATAGGGGTGACGCCGCGCTGAATCCGTACCGGTCGAGCGAAGAGCAGGAGGTCGTCGATCGTATCGTTCAGAGTCTTCAAGCGGAGGATCATCTCGTGCGTGATCGCTTGTTCCATGCTGCCCGCGCCGAGACGAGTCAGCAAGACGCGCAACGCACTCCCCACGCCAGCCAGCGGGTTCTTGACTTCATGAGCGACGACCGATGCCATCTCCGAGAGGCGATGCCGAAATGCGACGGCGCCGTCGTCCTCTCCTAGGATGAATAGACCGCCCCCCACGCCGTCGACGCGGCGAAGGGATGGATGCAGCGATCCGTCCGCGTTGAGCCACTCCCGGGGTCCGGCGATGGCTTCGAACGTGCGACCCCGGTCCGACTCGGTTAGGTCCCAGACTCGACCTGCCGACGCCGTGTAGGCCGCGAGGCCGCCGTCCGGACCGAACCAGGCGACACGGGGGGGCGTCACTTGTCGTGCCGGCGCTTGGGGTCGAGGTCCTCGAGGTTGAACTTCTCGATGCGGTATCGCACCTGATCCCGGTTCATGCCCAGGAGCTGTCCCGCCCGCGTCCGATTCCCGTTCGCGCGCTCCAACGCCTGGATCAAGAGGCGGCGCTCGAGCTCCTGAAGGTCCACACCTTGGTTCGGCAGGTGATAGTCCCCGTCATCGTCGGGTATCGAGCCATCGAGAGTGAGTGATCCCGGCCCGATCAGGGGGTCGTCACACAGCAGAACCGCCCTCTCCAGACAGTTACGAAGCTCGCGGATGTTCCCCCGCCACGGGTGATTCTCGAGGAGCTCGGCCGCTTCACGACTCACGCCCTCCACGTTCTTCGAAAACTCGCGGCTGAACAGCTCGATGAAGTAGCGCGTGAGGATCGGAATGTCGCTCTTCCGTTCGCGGAGCGGCGGAACACGGACGGTGAGTACGGCCAAACGATAATAGAGGTCCTCTCGGAAACGGCCCTCGTCGACCAGCTGACGGAGGTCAGTGTTCGTCGAGGCGATGATCCGAACTTCGGCGCTACGGTCCGTAGATCCGCCCATCCGTCGGAAGCGCCTATCCTCGAGAAAGCGCATGAGCTTGGATTGAACGGTCGGATCGAGGTCGGCGACGTCGTCGAGGAACAGTGTGCCGCCGTCGGCCCGCTCGATGAGTCCCACCTTCTCGTTCGACGCGTCGGCGAATGCTCCCGGCTCATGACCGAAGAGCTCGCTCTCCAGCAGCAGCGCCGGAAGGGCCGAACACGTTGCCGTCAGGAACGGGCGGCCCGACCGCGGGCTCTGCTCGTGGACCTCGTGCGCAGCCAAGCCCTTGCCGGTTCCGCTCTCTCCCACGAGAAGGACGGTCGATGCTGGACTGGTCGCCACCCGCTGAAGCATCTGGCGCAGCTCTCGCACGGCGGCGGACTCGCCGATGATCGGCCCGACCCGTTTGGCGCCGCTGTCGGCGGCGCTCACCGCTGCTTGACCGGTGCGGAGGGCGGTTTGCACGGTCTGGACCACCTCGTCGAGGTCGAACGGCTTGCCGGTGTAGTGATACGCACCTGCCTTCATGACGTCGACCGCATGCTCGACAGAGGAGTGCGCGGTCAGCATGATGATCGGGATGTTCGGCCGGAGGCCTCGCATCCGCCGCATCACCTCTTGACCGTTCACGTCGGGAAGGAGCCAGTCGAGGAGAACGAGGTCGCAGCCCTTGGCGAAGATCTCGAGGGCCTCCGACCCTTGCGCGGCCTCGACGACTTCGAATCCGTCGTCTTCGAGGCGCTGCCGGAGGGACCAGCGAATCAGGTGCTCGTCGTCGACGACGAGCACTCGAGGCGCTCGTCGGGGCGCTTGTTCATCGGTTCGGGTCATCACAGCAGTCATCGAGATTCTCCAGACTCCGCGAGCTGCCGCCGGTCGCGCGGCAGCCGTTCGTCGGGCAGGGTGAGGCATCTCGCCTCAGTTGAGCGGCCAATTCGACGCTTCCGCCACAATCCGGCCGTTGATTTGGCGCCGCAGGCAGGCTTTCGTGGAGCAGCATGGTTCGTCGCGCCCTAACAGCAACCTCCGTGCCGGATTCGTTTGTTGCCTGCTCGACACGCCACCGACACGGCCTGCACGCACTCTCGGCCCGGATCTGATGATCTCGGAGCTCGTCTGGCGTTTTGCCTCCCTGTGGGCGGTCGGCTCCATCGTGGCCACGGCCTGCGGCGCACTTTCCCTGATCTGGACGCGTCGCCGTCGTTCGATTCGGCCGCGGTCGCGCCCCCCGATCTCGGTTCTGAAGCCGCTGAAGGGCGTCGACGACCGTCTCGAAGAAAACCTCGCTGCGCTCGTGGCGCAGGATTATCCCGAATTCGAGCTCATCTTCGGGGTGGCGAGTACGGAGGATCCTGCGCTCGCCGTCGTGGAACGACTCCGCGCGAAGTCGTCGCAGGCTCGAATCACGGTGGTGACCGGCGGCGCGCCGGCCGCCCTGAACCCAAAGGTCGCGAACCTCCTTCAAATACAGGCCAAAGCGCAGCACGACCTGCAGGTGATCTCGGACTCGAACGTGCGACCTCCGCCGTCCTATCTCGACAGCCTGGCCGAAGCGTACGACGGGGGTGCTGCCGGTTTGGTCCACTCCCCCCTGCGGGGTGTGGGAGAACACGACGTCGGTTCGGCGCTCGAGAATCTCATGATGAACACCTGGGTGGCCTCCATGACCGCCTGGGCACAGCTGTTCCGCTACCCCGTCGTCGTGGGCAAGTCGGTCGCGTTTTCGGGATCCGAGCTCGCTCGGATGGGGGGGTTCGAGCAGATGCAGGACGTCCTCGCCGAGGACTACTTCATGGGCCGCCTCTACCGAGAGGCAGGTCGACCCGTGGTCCTGGCGTCGGGTCCGGTCGAGGTCGTGCACGAGCGACAGACGATCGGTGAGGTCATCGCGCGCCAGGTTCGCTGGTCGACGATGCGGCGGTGGGTCTCACCGTTCGCGTATGCGTGGGAGCCACTGGCCAACCCGCTGCCCTACTTGGCCCTGATTGCCGCGGTCTCGTTTGCCGTCGCTGATCCCCGCGCCGCCGACACCGGACGCATCTTCCTTGCGCTTTGGGCCTTCCGGACGGTGGTGGAAGCGGTCGTGGCCAGTTTGAGCCGCGGCGGCCTCCTTCCTCCCATCCAGTGGCCGCTGCTCGTCGTCAAAGACTTCCTGTTGGCCTATGCCTGGATCTCCGGGCTCTTTCGCACGCGCATATCCTGGCGCGGCAACCGTATGCGGATCGGAAAAGGGAGTCGTCTTCGTCCGGAGGGCCGGGGTGAGGCCCTCACGCGCGTGGAGGGTGTGTCGTCTCGCGGGTCCGGCGGGAGCTAGGCGTATCTCAGTTCCAGGTTCGCTTGCGCTCTTCGCGGACGAACATGGTCGCCGCTTCCATGGCCAGCAGGTACGACTTGGTGACGGCCGAGCTGAGGTCGCGACCGGGGGCATTCTTCTTCGGCACGAGCGGATCGGTCCGGCCCATCTTTCCCAGACCCACATACGAAGCGAGCTTGGCGTTCAGGGCGTCAGCGCCCTCCTGAGAGGAGTGCACGGCGATGTGCGTGATGTCGCCGCTGGATGTGAAACCGATCCCCACCTCACCACGGTAGGACTTCGTCTCCAGCGGCACGAAGACCACGTAGCCGGACTTCTTGTCGTACGTCATTTCCGAAAGCATGATCGGGTCTTGGGGGATGAGGCGCAGGTTGCCTTTCTCTCCTTCGAAATCGAAGAACGTGAAGACGACGTGGGTCAGCTGGTCCGGGACCCGGCCCAAGGCCTTCTCGAGCCGAGCTTTGCCGTACTTGTCGATGGTGTATTCCTTCTGCAGGTAGCGGGAGGCGTCGGGAAAGAAGTCGCCCAGCCCCAGGTGACGGGTTCGAACGAATGCCACCATGTCCCAAGCGTCCAGGTGGTCGAGCTCGGCGGAGAAAGACTGCGCGGAGTCGACGCAGTTCCCGTCGGAAAAGGCAGCGTGGAGTCGCTCGTCGCCGATCGCGGCCATCTCTGCGCTCGAAAAGGTGGCGCGAGCCGCGGCGTCGCCGCAGAGCTGGGAGAACAGCTTGCGGCCGTTCAGCGGATCGCCGACTTGGACGGGGAGGGTGGCGGCGTGAGCCGACCCCAGGCCGAGGATCATCAGGAGCAGCGTCATGAACATTTTCGTACTCATCGCGGGGGTTTCCGAGGGCTTAGCAAACCGACCGCGGCCCGAGCAACCTCTGTGACAGCCATGGAGCGGGAGGGCCTCCGGTCGTGGGCCGAGTGGATACGTGGAGGTGGCGCCGTCCAGGAACGGGCGGAGCGCGCGGTGGCCGTGCGTCGCCCGGAATGGGGCGCATATCGCGAATTTCGCTCCGAGGACCTGGTCGCCGGCGCTCGCTGGGTCTCCGACGCGTTCGGTCGAGGGCTCGACCTCGGGCCGCTCGCGGGAGTGCCCGTATCCGTCAAAGACCTCTACGGGGTCTGCGGCTGGTCCACCTATGCGGGGACGCCGCGTCCACTGCCTCCACGCTTCGAAAGGGAAGGCCCCGTCGTTCGCCGTCTGAGGTCGAGTGGCGCCTTGGTCACCGGCAAGACGCACACCGTCGAATTCGCGTTCGGCGGGCTGGGAACGAACGCCCACTGGGGAACGCCGCTGAACCCCTGGGACGGGTCGCAGCCCCGGGTTCCGGGGGGCTCCAGCGCGGGGGCGGGCGTGAGCCTGCTCGAAGGTAGCGCCGATGTCGCTCTGGGCACCGATACCGCGGGCTCGATCCGGATTCCGGCGGCCTTCACTGCGACCGTCGGACTCAAGCTCGGCGCTCGACGCTGGTCCCGCGAAGGCATCGTACCCTTGAGTCCTACGCTCGACTCGGTCGGTGTCATGGCGAGGACCGTCGACGACGCATCGTTCGCTTTTCACGCGCTCGATGGCCGGCCCGATCAGGCCTGGCACCCCTCCGCGATGCCCGACGCTTCCCACGTCGATCTTCGCATCCACGAGCGCCACTTCTTCGACGACGGGGACCCGTCGACGCTCGAAACATTGCAGGATGCCTTGCGAGAACTGGGCCGCGGCGGATTTCGAATCGGGACCGCCCGAATGCCGGAGGTTGGTGCGGCACTCGGCCTCTTCAATAAAGGATCCGTCACGGGCGTCGAGTGCCTGTCCTTCATCCGTCGCGAGCTGCCGCAGTGGGAACATTGGCTCGAACCCGCGGTTGCTCCACGGGTTCGCTCGGCAGTCACGATCTCTGGACCCGAGTACGTGCGACGGCGCGCGCGCCTCGGCCGGCTCGCGCGATCGGCGAGGCTCCGCTTTGGACCGGGAGAAGTCTTGGTCGCGCCGACGGTCGTTCGCGGTCCCCCGACGCTGCACGAAGTATCGACGTCCGACGGCTATCGGAAGGCAAATCTCTTGGCGTTGCGCAACACGAGTGTCGCAAACTCGCTGCAGTGGTGTGCCATATCCGTTCCGTGCGGGCTCGACGCCCAACGCCTTCCCGTGGGTCTCATGCTCATGCTTCCGGCGGGTCGTGAATCCGAGTTACTCGGCGTGGCTCGGAGGGTCGAGCGGATCTTGGGTACGGCGGAACAGCGCTTCGGTCCGCTCCCGGGACCGTGACAATGCGTCGTCGACGGACCGTCGAAGCGACCGCGCGGCCTCGACCGGATCGTCAGCCCCGAGGATCGCAGAAACGACGGCAACCCCCGATGCGCCGGCGTCGATGACATCGGGCGCTCGTTCGCTCGTGATGCCACCGATCCCGACGATGGGCCTACGTCCAGCGCGGGCTCGAAGCGCGCGGACGCCATCGAGCCCCAGGGGCGGCGCAGTGTCGAGCTTCGTGGGCGTGGTCCAGACGGGGCTCGCGGCCAGGTAGTCGGCGCCGGGCTCCTCGGGTGTCTGCGCGAGCTCGTCGATCGATAGGCCTATGAACGCTCGTTTTCCGAGTCGCCGACGCGCCGAGGCAATGCCTTCGTCCCGCTGTCCGAGATGAACACCGTCGGCTCCAGTCTGGAGTGCGACTTCGACCCGGTCGTTGACCAGGACCGGCACGCCCTTCGGGCGAGCGATGTCGATGGCCCGGCGGACCTGTTCGGCGACCGCATCATCCGAAAGGTCTTTGGCTCGCACCTGGATGACTGTGACGCCCGCACCGATCAGCGCTCCCAGCCGCGGGAGCCACGAGTACGCGGGATCGGTGACGAGGTAGACGCGAAGGTCGAGCTTCACGATGCCTCGACGATCCACGCTCCCGAGTCCAGCTCCCGACCATCTAGACTGTACAGGGCGTCCAGGAGAGCGGCGCGAAAACTTCCTGGGCCCGAGCTCGCAGCGCTCCCGGCTTGGCTCCCGGCGGCCTTGAAGGTTGCGAGGGCGGCGACCGCGGCGGTCAGTCGGTCGGACTCGACCGCGGCAAATGCGCCAACCACGGCGCTGAGCGCGCAACCGACGGCGGTCACCCGCGTCATCAAATGGTGTCCGCCGCGAACTTCGATGACGCGTTTCCCGTCGGTAACCAGGTCTCGAGCTCCGGTGAGCGCGACAACCGCATGGGACGCCCCCGCGAGCTGCTTGGCGTCCTTGAGAGCCGCCTCGACCGGGTCGGTGCTGTCCACACCCTTACCGCCCGAGCCGGATCCGACCAGCGCTCGGATCTCCGAAGCGTTGCCGCGAATGATCGACACACCCGCCCGAATCAACCGCGCCGCCGCTCGGCTCCGGTAGGTGGTCGCTCCGGCACCCACCGGGTCGAGGACCACCGGCCGGTCCCGATGCACGGTGACCCGCGCAGCCTCCTCCATCGCATCCACCCAGCGAGGTGACAGCGTTCCGATGTTGTTCACCAGGGCGGACGACAGGTTCGCGAAGTCGGCGACTTCCTCCGTGGCATGGACCATGGCGGGCGATGCCCCCACTGCGAGGAGCGCGTTGGCGGCCAGATCCATCGACACGTAGTTCGTAATGCAGTGTACGAGCGGTGACGTCTCACGGACGCGGTCGAGGGCAGCACCATACATCGCCCTCCGGCGTATCTCGCCTGAATCGCCTCCTCAAGCGGAGTGGGATGGCACGTCATCGTTACGGTGACGTGCCGTCGGTCTTTCGCCGCGGTAACCAACGCGCCGGCGACCCGAGACCGGACGGGCGTTAGCCCCATGGCATGATTCATGGAAGCAACTATGAGTCGTGGCAGGAGGCGAAACCATATGACGAAGCTAAAGGTCCGCGATCTCATGACGGATGACGTCAAAGCCGTGCTCGATGACGATGATCTGGCGCTGGTGTACGACATGATGGCGCGCGGTAACTTCCGCCACGTGCCCGTGGTCGACAGCGAAGATACGCTCGTCGGCATCGTGACGCATCGTGACCTCTTGAAGGGTGCGCTCGGGCAAGCATTGGAGCTCCCGGTGAGCGTTCAGCGCGAGCTTCTCCGGCAGATGCGGGTCCGTGACATCATGGTTCAGGAACCGGAGACCGTCGAGCCGGAGACTGCGCTCGAGGAGGCCGCCGAGCTCATGATGCTACACAAGCTCGGATGCCTGCCGGTCGTCGAAGGTGGTCGTTTGGCCGGGATCATCACCGAGAGCGACTTCGTGCGCTTCGTCGTTGAAGCCGCTTGATCCGCTCCGGGACGGGGTTGCCAGCGGTCTCTGCACCGTCCTTCTGATCCTCGCCCTCGGAAACGCGCAGGCCGAGGCGACGGGAAGCGCAAAGACGTCAACGGCGACGGCCGGCATCGAAGACCGGCTCGGCGAGGACGTCCGCTCCGAGCTCGAGCGGATCAACCGTCGCCGTAAGAACATTCAGCTCGGCGGCATGCTCACGCTGGGCACGTGGGCGACCGCCAACGTCGTGGTGGGCGTGGTTGGAGACGTGACCGCCGATGAGCGCGACGTGCGGGCCAACTTCTTCCAGGCGACGTGGATCTGGAACTCGGTCAATTTGATCATCGTTGGGATCACGCTACCAGGCGTCGTTCGCGAAGACCCCGCCAGCGTGGACTACCAGGAAAGCATCAAGCGTGCCCGGGTGGCGAAGCTGGCTAATCTATTCAATGGGGTGCTGGACTTGGCCTACGTGGCGACGGGAGCATGGTTGTGGGACCGTGGACTCCGAACCGACGAGGACGCGTTGACCGGGTGGGGTCAGGCTGTCGTCATGCAAGGTAGCTTTCTCCTGGTCTACGACGTGACGATGTTCATCTTGGGGCAAACGGTCTCCGCTCAGATCGACGACCTGCCGGTCAAGCTGGTTCCCACACGCACCGGAGCGGGGCTGGCGTTGCGGTTCTAGGCTCGGTAGCGTCGAAGGGCGGAGGACGGTTCGGTCACCCGAAGCGTCCCCCGAGATAGTCGGCCGTCATCTCCCGGGTGGGGTTCGTGAACAGCTTCTCGGTGGGGCCGTGCTCGATGAGCTCCCCGAGGTACATGTAGGCGACGTAGTCGCTGAGGCGCCGGGCTTGCTGCATGTTGTGGGTAACGATGACCACCGTGACCCGATCGCGAATCCGGCCGACGAGCTCTTCGATCCGCGCCGTAGCGAGCGGATCGAGGGCGCTCGTTGGCTCGTCGAACAAGATGACTTCGGGATCGACCGCCAAGGCGCGAGCGATGCACAGCCGCTGCTGTTGCCCGCCGGACAGCGCCAACGCCGAGTCCTTGAGGCGCTCCTTGGTCTCGTCCCAGAGCGCGGCATCCTCGAGGGCGGCTTCGACGCGGTCGCGCAGCTCGGTTCGATTGCGAAGGCCCCGTAGACGCAGGCCGTACGCGACATTGTCGAAGATCGACTTGGGAAAGGGGTTGGGCTTTTGAAAAACCATGCCCACGCGGAGCCGTACCTCGATGGGGTCGACCCCGGGTCCGACGAGGTTGATCTCGTCGGGATGGAGAACGATCCGACCGTCGTAGCGATTGCCGGGATATAGGTCGTGCATTCGGTTGAAGCAGCGTAGGAGCGTCGATTTTCCGCAGCCCGACGGGCCGATCAGTGCGGTGACTTGCCGTTCGCCGACCGGAAGGTCGATGTCGCGGAGGGCCTGGTGGCTCCCGTAGAAGAAGTTCAGACCCTCCACCCTTGCCTTCGTTGGACTCAAGTCGCTCTCCTCGCCCGCATCTCCACCAGCCACCGCACGACCACGTTGAAGACGAGCACGAGGCCGACCAACACCAGCATGCCCGCCCAGCCTTGACGAATTCGCTCTGCGCTCGGCTCGGTCGCGGCGGCATAGATCTCGAGGGGCAGCGCCGAGAGTGGTTCTCGGGGATTGGTCAAAGCCAACGAGCTGCCGCCGGCGGTGAACAGCAGAGGCGCGGTTTCTCCGGCGACGCGCGCGACGGCGAGCATTCCCCCGGTGACGAGACCCGAAGCGGCCGCGGGCAGTACGACGGATAGGACCACGTCTTTGCGTCGAGCTCCGAGACCGTAGGCGGCCTCGCGATAGGCGTCGGGTACGAGTCGGAGCATTTCCTCCGCGGTCTTGGCCACGATGGGAACCATGATGATGGCGAGGGCGACGGCTCCGGCCCATCCCGAGTAGCCGAAGTACTGGACCCAGACTGCGTAGACGAGAATGCCGACGACGATCGACGGTACCCCAGCGAGGATATCGAGGCATATCCGTACGAGACGCGCACCGGGCTGGCCGATCTCGCAGAGCCATATGCCACCGGCCAGTCCGATCGGTAGGCCGACGAGCGTCGCGAGGCTCACCATCACCAGCGAGCCCAATACGCCGTTGCGCATGCCGCCCTCGGGCGTGGTTTTCTCGAAGAAGGCCCAGTTCACGCTCCCGAGACCTTGCTCCAACATGGTCACCACGATGCCGGACAGGACGGAGACTCCGACCAGCGCGGCGATGATACAGGCGGTCACTGCCAGTCGGGACCACAGGCCCTGGCGGGCCACGAACGCGCTCTTGGCCGTCACCGCTTGCCGCCTTCCACCAGACGTCGCGCCGCGAGGTTGATGACCACCGTCATGACGAGCAGGACGAGAGCCACGTAGATCATCGACTGCCGATAGAACTCGCGCGAAGCCTCCTGGTATTGACTCGCGAGAACGCTCGCCATCGTCTCTGCGGGCAGGCGGAGGTCGAAACTGAGCCGAGGGCTGTTGCCGATCACCATCGTCACCGCCATCGTTTCGCCGACGGCTCGGGCGAGTGCGAGCACCACGGCTCCAAAGATCCCGAGGCGTCCGTAGACGATCATCATCCAGGTCGCCTGCCACCAGTTGGCTCCCAGCCCCGCGGCGCCTTCCTCGACGGCTCGAGGCACCGCCGCCAAGACGTCTCGGCTCACCGCAACGATGAGAGGAAGGATCATGATGGCGAGAATGAGACCCGCCGACAGCAGACTATACCCGGGGCCTCCGAAGGTATCGCGTACCCAGGGAACGAGGTGAAAGACGCCCCAAAAACCAAAGGCAATACTAGGAATGGCGGCGAGAGTCTCGATGAGGATCCCGACCGGGCGAGAAAGCCAGGGCGGAGCCAAGCGCGACAGAAAGACCGCCGCGCCAAGTCCCACCGGAACGGCGAGGAGCAGGGCGATGGCCGAGGTCACCACCGTCCCGAACATGACGGCGCCCGCGCCGAAGTCGAGGTCGATCGGATCCCAGGCAACCGACCACAGAAACGATGGACCGAAGCGCACGATCGCCGGGTACCCGGCGATGACCAGTACGGTCCCCATCAGGGCCACGATTCCCACGGGCGCGAGCGCACCGAGGCTGCTGAGACCGGTGAAGACCCCGTCCACCCAGCGCGACGCTCGTCGTTCAATCATCGGTGCTCCTCGCCGGTTGCGCGATGCCGTCGACCCGACTGCGCACCCGGCTCCGGAGCCCATCCGACAGCGGAGCAAAGCCCTCGAGTTCCGCCATCGCCTGACCTCGGTCGAGCATCCAACGGAGAAAACGGGTCAGCTCGCGGGCCCGGTCTGGCTCGAGATAGCTTAGATCGTCGTACACGAGGAGATAGGTCAGGCCGGCGATCGGATAGGCTTCGGGATGCGCGGCATCGAGGACGTCGAGTACGAGGTCACTCTCGTCGCCTGCCGAGCGCAGTGCAGCCTGCGCCGAGGCAACGGTCGGCCGAATGGCTGCGCCCGATCGGTTGCGGAGGGCCAACGGTTCGAGCCCCGCCGATCGGGCGAACTTCAGCTCGACGTAGCCGATGGCTCCCGGAGTGTTCTTGACCACTTGAGCGACACCATCGTTGCCCTTGCCACCCAGAGTGTGGGCTGGCCACCGAACGGCCTTCCCTCGGCCGACTTGATCGGCAAAGTGTGTCGAGACTCGAGCCAAGTAGCAGGTGAAGATGTACGTGGTGCCGGATCCGTCAGCTCGTCGCACGGGCACGATGGGGAGATCGGGAAGGTCGAGCCCGGGATTCAAGGCGGCGATTTTGGCCGCGTTCCAACGGCGGATGGAGCCTCGATAGATGGCGGCGACGGTCGCTCCATCCAGGATGACTCGTTCGGGGTCGACGCCGTTGACGACCAACGCCACTGGTCCGGCGACCGTAGGCAGATGCATGAGGCCCGGGGCTCGCGCCCGCTCCTCGGCATTCATGGGAGCGTCGGTCGCCCCGAAATGGACGTGACGCTTCGTGATATCCTGAATGCCCGCACTCGAGCCCTTCTTTTGATAGTCGATCTGGGACGGGTATCCGGCCCGGTTATATTCGAGCGCCCAGGCCTGATAGAGCGGGTTGGGAAACGAAGCGCCCGAGCCCCGGATCGGAATCGTCGTGTCGGCGGAGCAGGCTAGGTTGCCCAAGGATGCCGCCAGCAAAGCGGCCGTCGACCAGCGCGATGCGGCGACACCCGGCATGCTGCCGAACCTTCGAACGAGTGCGCCCAGGCCGTCCAGAACGGCAGCTCGAGCGTGGCGCCGGCGAAAGAACTACGTATGCGCCATAGATCGAGCGTCGGAGTCACGCTCTCGCCTCGCGCCCGCCAAAGAGCGTCGAAAGGCGATGGCTTCGAACCGCGGCCCGTCGCTTGGGCGATTGTTGCGCGGACGACCGCGAGTATTGACGCACTGCCCGTTCGCGGGCAATGCCTAAACCGGCGCGGGGCCGACGGTGGTGTTCAGAGCGCGCAGAGGCTTGGACCTCCCGATTTCGGGCCAGCCGGCCCAGTCCGTGGTCGACGGGCCGCAGCCTCGACAGGTGGCGCTCCTCGGCCTCGACTACGTCGGCCTTCGCCCCCGCATGCACGTTCAGGAGGGCGACCGCGTTCGGCTCGGCGACCGCGTCTTCGAAGACCGCACGGTCGGGGTCGGTTTCACCGCGCCAGCGACCGGCACGATTCGCGCCATTCACCGGGGCCCGAAGCGCGTCTTCTACGCCATGGTGATCGACGTGGACGACGGGTCGGACGAGGCGGCCGACTTCGAGAGCTACCGCGCCGACGCCGACCGTTCGCGGGACGGCGTGCGGGCACTCCTTTTGGAGTCGGGACTGTGGACGGCGCTCCGCACGCGTCCCTTCAGCCGGACCCCCGACCCGGGTACCGTACCCCGCTCCATCTTCGTCACCGCAGTCGATTCCCACCCGCTGGCGCCGAATCCCGAGCTGGCCATCGAGGGCCGGGAGGCCGAGTTCGAGCGGGGCTTGAGCGCCCTGACCCAACTCACGGACGGGCCGGTGCATCTCTGCGTCGCGCAAGGTAGTCGCATTCAGCCCGGCAACAGTGGTGCCCAGGTCGCCGAGTTTGCGGGGAAGCACCCGTATGGCACCGTTGGCTTTCACATTCATGTTCTCGATCCGGTTCACCGCGACAAGACGGTCTGGCACCTCGGGTATCAGGACGTACTCAGGATCGGTCATCTCTTCGCGACCGGTCGCCTGGACGTAACCCAGGTCGTCTCGTTGGCGGGACCGATGGTGATGCAGCCGCGCGTGCTGCGGACTCGATTGGGGGCAGAGACGGCGGCACTGACCCGGGGAGAACTCGAGGAGGGCGAGGCCCGCGTCATCTCCGGCTCCGTGCTGAGTGGGACGCGGGCAATGGGGGAAGAGTTCGGTTTCCTCGGTCGATTCTCCCGCCAGATAACCGTGATTCGCGAGGGCCGAGAGCGCGTCTTCTTCGGCTGGACAGTGCCGGGCTTCAATCTGTTCTCGGCGATTCCCGCGTTCGCGTCGGCGCTGCTGCCGGGCAAGAAGTTCGACATGACGAGTTCGACCCACGGCTCCCATCGAGCCATGGTTCCCATCGGCATGTACGAGCAGGTCATGCCCATGGACCTTATGCCCACTCACCTGCTGCGCGCCATATCGGCCGGCGACGTGGAATGGGCCGAAGAGCTCGGCGTGCTCGAGCTCGATGAGGAAGACGTGAGCCTTTGTACGTTCGTTTGCCCGAGCAAGATCGAGTATGGCCCGGAGCTTCGGCGGTTGCTCGACCAGATGCAGAAGGAGATGTGACCGTGAAGCCTCTCCTGCAACTTCTGGAGCGCGCAGGCCGCAAGTTTCAAAAAGGAGAACCTCTGGAGAGGTTTCACCCGGCGTTCGAAGCGGGGGAGACCTTTCTGTTCACCCCCGCGTCGGTCACCCGCGCTGATTCCCATGTCCGCGACGGCATGGATCTCAAGCGGATGATGATCACCGTCGTCTACGCTCTGGTCCCGGCCATATTCATGGCCATGTACAACACCGGTCTCCAGATCCACCGGACGGTCGAAAACGGGGGCGCCCTCCTCGGTAGCTGGCAAACCGCGGTCTATCAGTGGACGGGTCTCCCGATTGCGGCCGAGTCTTTTTGGGGCTGCTTGATCCACGGAGCCCTTTACTTCGTTCCGGTGATGATCGTGACCTACGTCGTCGGAGGAGTCTTCGAGGTCGCCTTCAGCGTCATTCGCGGCCACGAGGTCAACGAGGGCCTCCTCGTCACGGGCATGCTCATTCCTCTGACGATGCCGGCGACGGTGCCGTACTGGCAGCTTGCGCTGGGCGTCGTCTTCGGAGTCGTCATCGGAAAAGAGATCTTCGGTGGAACGGGGATGAATTTTCTGAATCCGGCGCTGACCGCTCGGGCCTTTCTCTTCTTTGCGTATCCCGCTCAGCTCTCGGGCGAAGTGTGGGTGGCGGCCGAACAGGCGGACGGCACGAGCGGCGCAACCTGGCTCGCCAGCTACGCCGAGGGCTCCGGGCATTTGGCGGGCCATACGTACTGGGACGCCTTCGTGGGTACGATTCCTGGCTCGATGGGGGAGACATCGGCGCTCGCGTGTCTGCTCGGGGCAGTCCTGCTTCTGTGGACCCGCATCGGGGCGTGGCAGACGATGTTCGGGGTGACCGTCGGGACGGCCGCCATGGCGCTCATGCTCAACGGCATCGGCTCGGACAGCACGCCGATGGTCAATATGCCGTGGTACTACCACTTCGTGATCGGCGGCTGGGCTTTCGGGATGGTGTTCATGGCAACCGACCCGGTTTCATCGGCTTTCACGGGGACGGGCAAGCTCATCTATGGGGCGCTGATCGGTGTCTTGGCAGTGCTGATTCGATGCATCAATCCCGCGTATCCCGAGGGCATCATGCTCGCGATTCTCTTCGCCAACATGTTCGCCCCGCTGATCGACCACTACGTCATCGAAGCCAACAAACGGAGGAGGGCGGCCCGCTATGCCCGAGCCTGATCGCAAGTCTTCCGTATCGTACGTCGTCGGGTTCGCCATGGGGGTGTGTCTCGTGTGCGCCCTACTCGTCTCCGGGGCCGCCGTCGGTCTCAAGCCGCTTCAAGAACGTAACGCTCGGGTGGACCGGTTGACGCGAGTGCTCGAGGTAGCGGGCCTCATCGAGGACGGAGAGCGCCTGACTCCGGAGGAAGTGCTCGAGAGATTCGAGGCGAACATCGAACCCCGGATCGTCGAGCTTGCGTCGGGCGAGTACAACGAGGCGAGTCTCGACCCCGCCACCTACGATCAGAGGAGGGCCGCCTCGGATCCCAGCACGAGCGAGCGCGCACCCGAAAACGCGGCCCAGGTGCGACGCCTGCCCCTCAATGCGCTCGTCTATCAGGTCAAGAAGGACGGCAGCCTCGACCAGGTCATCCTCCCCATCCACGGATATGGTTTGTGGTCCACGATGTACGGTTATCTCGCCTTGAAGCCGGACGCCGAAACGATCACCGGCATCACGTTCTACGAGCACGGCGAGACGCCGGGGCTCGGAGGCGAGGTGGAGAATCCCGCTTGGCAAGCCAAGTGGCGCGGGCGGAAGGCGTTCGGGCCCGAGGGAGACGTGAAGATCGAGGTTGTAAAAGGGGCGGCCGGACCGCCCGCTGAAGACCCGTATTCCGTCGACGGTCTATCGGGCGCAACGATAACTTCGCGGGGCGTGACCAACACCCTCGAGTTCTGGCTGGGCGACGAGGCCTTCGGGCCGTATCTCGATAAAGTTCGAAAGCAGGAGAGGGCTTCCCTATGAACAAGGCGACCGACGCACTGACCGAGCCGCTGTTCGACGACAATCCCGTCGCCCGACAGGTCCTCGGGATATGCTCCGCGCTGGCCGTCACCACGATGCTGAGTACATCGATGGTGATGGCTTTGGCGGTCACGGCAGTGCTGCTGGTGAGCAACGTTTCCATCAGCCTGTTGCGAAACTACATCCCGTCTTCGATTCGAATCATCGTCCAGCTCACCATCATCTCCTCGCTGGTGATCGTGACCGACCAGGTGCTCAAGGCCTACGCTTTCAGCATTTCGAAGCAGCTGTCGGTCTTCGTGGGCCTCATCATCACGAACTGCATCATCATGGGGCGGGCCGAGGGCTTCGCCATGCAGAACGGCCCCAAGGCTTCGGCGATGGACGCTCTGGGCAACGCCCTCGGCTATAGTTGGATCTTGCTGGTGGTGGCTTTCTTCCGCGAACTGTTCGGCTCGGGAAAGCTCTTCGGCTACTCGGTACTGCCGCTGACCACGGAAGGAGGATGGTACGAGCCCAATGGTCTCATGGTCTTGTCTCCGGCCGCGTTCTTCCTGATCGGAGGCATCATCTGGGTGCTGCGCAGCGTGAAGCCGGACCAGGTCGAAGAAGAAGAGGTCGTGGAGGTCCACGAGGAAGTCGCGGCCACCGCCGCCCCCGAGGAACAGCCCGTTGCGGCAGCCGCCCGCGAAGTCGCGGCGGCGATGTAGGAGGACCGGGAGATGCTGGAGCACTATTTGAGCCTGATGGTGAAGGCGATTTTCGTCGAGAACATGGCCTTGGCGTTCTTCTTGGGGATGTGCTCGTTTCTCGCCGTCTCGAAGCGCATTAGCACGGCCATCGGCCTGGGGCTGGCCGTCACGTTCGTGCTGGTGATTACGGTCCCCATCAACAATCTGCTTCTGGTCAACGTCCTGGACGAGGGCGCGTTGGCTTTCATCAGTCCGGCGCTGGCCAACGTCGATCTCACCTTCCTCGTTTTTTTGACGTTCATCGGCAGCATCGCCGCGACGGTCCAAGTCGTAGAGATGGCCATCGACAAGTACGCACCCACGCTCTACTCCGCTTTGGGCGTCTTCCTCCCGCTGATCGCCGTCAACTGCGCCATTCTCGGGGCGTCGCTCTTCATGCAGCAGCGCGAGTACGACCTCGCCGAAAGCATGATCTTCGGTTTGGGCTCGGGGATCGGCTGGCTACTGGCGGTCGTTGGTCTGGCCGCCATCCGCGAAAAGCTCCGGTACAGCAATGTTCCCCCTCCCTTGCGCGGATTGGGGGCGACGTTCATGGTCACCGGCCTGATGGCCATCTGCTTCATGGCCTTCGCCGGCATTCAGCTTTGAGGGAGTTCAGATGCTAACCGTCGTGACTGGAGTCTTCGCTTTCGTCGTCATCGTACTCTTGATGATCATGGCGCTTCTGGGCGCCCGTTCGCGTCTCGTGAGCACGGGCGCGGTCGACATTCTCATCAATGACGATCCGGACCACTTACTTCACACTTCCAGCGGAGGGACGCTGCTAGGCACACTCGCCGACAACAAGATCTTCATTCCCTCGGCATGTGGCGGCAAGGGGAGCTGTGGCGTTTGCAAGGTCAAGGTGACCGATGGTGGCGGTGCCCTCCTGCCGACGGAGACCGGACACATCAATCGGCGGGAGAGTCGCGAAGGCGTTCGCCTCTCCTGCCAGGTGAAAATCAAAGGCGACATGAAGATCGACCTTCCGGAGGAGATCTTTGGCATCCAAAAATGGAAGTGTCGCGTCCGCTCGAACCACAACGTGGCGACGTTCATCAAGGAGCTGGTCCTGGAGCTCCCCGAAGGCGAAGCGGTCCCCTTTCGAGCGGGCGGGTACATTCAGATCGATTGCCCCCCACACGTCGTCAAGTATGCGGATTTCGACATCGAGGAGGAGTACCGAGGAGACTGGGATCGCTTCAGGCTGTGGGACCTCGTGTCGGAAGTGAAGGAGCCGGTGACCCGGGCCTACTCAATGGCCAACTACCCGGAAGAGCACGGCATCATCATGCTCAACGTTCGCATCGCGACCCCTCCGCCGCGAACCACCGGCCTACCGCCCGGCGTGATGTCGTCGTACATTTTTTCTCTCAAGCCCGGCGACGAAGTCACCATCTCCGGCCCTTATGGCGACTTCTTCGCCAAGGACACGAAGAACGAGATGTGCTTCATCGGCGGCGGTGCCGGCATGGCGCCCATGCGCTCGCACATCTTCGATCAGTTCAAGCGGCTCCACACCGACCGCAAAGTCACGTACTGGTACGGGGCCCGCTCTCTGCGTGAGGCCTTTTACGTCGAAGACTTCGACGGTATCGAAAAGGAATACGAGAACTTCCACTGGGAGCTCGCGCTCTCCGAGCCCCTCCCGGAAGACAATTGGGCCGGATCAACCGGTTTCATTCATCAAGTCTTGCTCGACGAGTACCTGAGCAAGCACCCCGCGCCCGAAGATATCGAGTACTATCTATGCGGGCCACCCATGATGCTCAAGGCCTGCATGAGCATGCTCGATGATCTGGGCGTGCAGCCCGAAAACATCGCGTTCGACGATTTCGGCTGATGGGTAAGCCGCTCCAAGGTTTTTCCGTCGCCAACGCCTCGCCTCGATGGTGGCTGATGCTGGCGGTTCTCGTCGGTGGCACGGTCTGGCTGTACGCTCGGCCGCCGTCGAAGTCCGAGCCGACGGTCGTCGAAGGCCCGACCATGGGGACGCACTACCGGGTCGTCGTCCCGAAGCCTCCGGTCGGCCCAGAGGAGATCCGGTCGGCGGTGGAGGATCGGCTCGACCGCGTCATCGCCCTCATGTCGACCTACGAGCCCAACTCCGAGCTCACCCGGTTCAACGATGCCGAGTCCGTGGAAGCGTTTGGTCTCGCTCCCGAGACGCGCGAGGTCGTCGAGGTGGCGCTGGAGGTCTGGCGCCGCTCCGACGGGGCCTTCGATGCGACCGTCGGACCGCTGGTCGACCTCTGGGGCTTTGGTCCGAGCGGTCGACCGGAGGCCGTGCCCACCGACGAGGAGCTCGCAGCGGCGATGGCCAGCGTTGGTTCGGAGGGTCTGAGGCTCACCGAGGCTGGCCTCGCGAAGGCGCACCCGAAAACGCGACTCGACCTCTCCGCCGTCGCAAAGGGCTACGCCGTGGACCTCGTCGCCGAGGCTCTCGATGCCCTGGGGGCCTCGCAGTATCTGGTCGAAGTCGGGGGGGAGGTCAGGACGCGGGGGACCAAGGCACCGGACGTTCCCTTTCGCGTCGCCATCGAGGCTCCCGACCCGGACGACCGTCGGGTTCACGCGGTCTTCGAAGTTCAGGACGGCGCGCTGGCAACCTCCGGCAACTATCGGAACTACTATGAGCGAGACGGGGTGAAGTACGTGCACACGCTGGACCCGGTGACCGGGCGTCCCGTCGAGCATCGGCTGCTGAGCGCAACCGTTTTCCACGATAGCTGCGGGTGGGCGGATGCGTGGGCCACCGCGCTGATGGTGAGTGGAGAGAAGGCGTGGAGCCTTGCTCAGCAAAACGATCTAGAGGTCATGTTGCTCTTTGCCGGCCCAGGTGGGACGTTCGAGGAACGGATTACGCCGGGTCTCGCGGCCATCCGGGCCGAAACGGGACCCTGAATAGGAACCGAAGATGGCCGTCTTTGCGCTCACGCTCCTCGTCATGCTGGTGGTGGTCATCGCCATGTCGATCGGCGTCGTCTTCTCGGGACGACGGCTCAGGGGGTCCTGCGGGGGGCTGGCGTCGGGCAGCTGCGCTTGCCGCGACCAGGGTCTGGAGGTGGGCGCTGCCTGCCGCGATGAGCCGTCGCCGCCCCGGCTTTACGCGCTCGGCGATCGGCGTAAGCGGCGGCCCGACTGACCGACCACTTCGCGCGCTCGGCGATCGGTGGCGGCCCCACTCACTACCACTTGGTGTCGGGGTCGATGGCGGCCGGCACATCGCTCGATTCGTGAATCGCGCTCAGATAGAGAGGCTTCGACTTCTTGGGTCGCGTGGGTCGGGCCATCTCGAACAGCTTCTGCATGAGGTCTCGTCGGCTGACCTGACCGAGCAGCTTGCCGTGCCTGTCCACCACTGGAAGTCGCTTCACTCGCAGCTGATTGAAGTGATGAGCCAGAGTCAACAGCGTGGCGTCCGGCGAAACGGTCTTCACGTCGGAGTTCATCACTTCGGCGACGAACCCGGTGGGCTCGTTATGGGTGAGGGCATGGACCAGGTGGTTGGTGCAGTCGAGCTCGCTGACCACCCCCAAGAGGACGCCATTCACATCGACGACCGGCGCACCCGAGATCCGGTTCTTGAGGAGAGCCTCGACCGCCTCCATCACCGACGTCTCCGAAGTGAACGTGACCAGCTTTTCACGCATGATGTCGCGGGCGGTGCGGGTGCTCGGCATAGGACGACCGTAGGCGCCGGGCGCAAGCCGGCAAGTCGGATCGGTCGACCCCGGTGAAGGCCCGGTTTTCGACCCCCTACTGCGTGATTCCTCCCGGTCAGGCCGCAGAATCCGCCGCCACGGGCGGCTGACATCCCGGGCAGAGGTACAGCCGTCGGCCGGCGAGTTCGACCTGGCGAACGGCTTCGTCGCAGACTCGACAGGCGGCTCGGCCCCGGCCGAACACGAAATGGCGATAGCTTCTCCGCCGCTCGCCGCGGCTTTTCAGGGCCTTCGCGAGAGCTGGCTCGTTCGTGATGCCCCCCGTCCGGTACGAGCGCCGGGTGATCGTCAGTGTGGCGCGAGACAGTCGGCGCTGCTCGTCGACGTCGAGGTCGATCGGTCGTCGCTGCGGGTGGACACCGGCAGCGAACAGGATCTCGGACCGCAGGTAATTGCCGATCCCCGCGACGAACGATTGGTCCAAGTACAGGGCAGCAAGGTTTCGGCGACGAAACCGCGCATCCTGCAGCTGTCGCCGAATGGTGGTCGGCGTGACGCCGGCGTGCAGCGGGTCGGGCCCGAGCTTGGCCAGGAAGGGATGGGCCTCCACTTCGGACGATCGAAGAACGACGATCTCCGAAGCGCTGTAGAGGAGGGCGGCTCCCCGATTCGTTCGCACGGAGAAGCGGAGCTGGCGCCGGATGGCGGGTAGGCCATCCTTTCGGCGGATGTACCAGCGGCCGTAGAGCTGGTTGTGGCTGTAGACGGCGAGAGCATCGTCGAACCACGTGAGCATGGCTTTACCTCGCGTCTCGACCCGGGTGACCACCCGCCCCTCGAGCTCGGGCTGGTGGGCCTGAAGGTGGGCGAACGCAAAGCGGACCTCGACAGCTTCCTCGTCCTTCAGGACGGTCTCGATGCGGTCTGCGGCACGACGTATCTCCGGCCCCTCCGGCATTCGCCTGCTCTAGGCGCATCACCCGATGGTCGTCGATCAGATTGCGACAACCGAAATCGAGGACGGTGGTCGCGCTGCTAGTTCCAGAGGTAGCGCATGGTCAGCACGCCGGTGAGGACTCGATTCTCGCGATCGGGAGCAACGGCTGTGATTCGGTTCCCGACCAATCGAGCATCCAGACCCATCTGAAACGAGTCGAACTCACTGTAAAAAATGCCTACGGTGAGGAAATGGCTCGTCGTCTTGCTGACCGATGCATAAACCGGCGTATAGGTCGTCAGCAGCGAAATCGGCCACCGGACGACCGGGAGTAGGTCGAAATCCAGCATCAACCCGCCGCCGACGCTCACCCCATCCGTCTCGAGGCGGGTCGTTTCGACCGTCGTTCCGTCGTCGCTCGTCGTCTCATTGACCTGCCAGAGGTACGTGTAGGCGAGCAGGAACCGACCGGAAATGCCCAACCAGGGCGTCACGCCCCAGCTCGCGACGAGGCTGCCGCCGGTCTTGAACGAATTGATGTTCGAGAAGGCCTCCGCGTCGGCGTCTTCGAAGATGGCCGCTGGCAAGATGACGAAATCGTATCCGTACCCGAGGTCGGCGGTAACGCCCAGGCGCCAATCACCGATTGTCCACCCCAACACCGCACCGCCTTGGGCATCGAAGGCTCCGGTTGCGCCGCTGTTGATGGCGGCCAGCAGCCCGGTGCCGACGTAGATCAACCCGGAAGCAGAAAAGCGGACCGCGATCCAATCGGCCAGGCGTATCTGGGCGTCCGCGCCGAGAACACCGGTCAGCAGGGAGAACTCGTCTTCCCCCATGAGCCCGGCGACCGGTCCGGGGTCGAAGACAGTCTGCCTCGCGTAGCCGGCTCCCACCTCGCTCGCGACATAGGTCGTCGTGAAACCGGTGACGAACGCTTTGGTCAGTATGAAGCGGTGACCTCCGAGCACGTTGCTTCGCTCGGTCGTCTCGGATGGGCCAGGAAACCCGGCTCGCTCTCCGTCGGACGAGGATTCGTCACCCGTCGTTTCCGATTCCGCTTGCGGAACCGCATCCGGCGCGTCCGATGCGGGGACCGCCTGCGCTACGGACGAATTCGAGAGCGTCCACGCAGCCACCGCGACCCACCGCAACACTGCCTCACTTACACCTTTCCTCGACGACCGCACCTCGGGATCCGCTTGGTGGGCGTCGCGGCCACTAGACGACGGGGCGACGGGTGCTGATCAAGGGAATGCGGAGGACGTCGGAGAGGAATCGAGGTGCCTGGGATGGCCCAACGACCACCTTGGTGGCGCCGTGCTTTTCGAAGATCTCGACGGCGGTGCCCGCGCGATAGTAGGCGGGCTTGGTGATCACGACCCACTTTCCGTCGACGCGCGCATCCCGTACGCGGCACTCCATGCCCTTGATGAAGGTCTGAACGTTCGGATCATCCGTATCGTCATCGGATGCACCGTCGACCAGGGGCTTAAGCACGAGGATGTCGGCTCGTGGAAAACCGTTTTCCGCCAGCTCGGCGCTGGACGCTTCGGCTTTGTCGTTGGTCTCGAACATCGCGGCGTGAGCAATCATGTGCGGTCTCCCCTTGGAACGGCCCGCCGTCAGGCGGCCGGGCTCGTCCGTAGCTCCTTGGTTAGCGTCCGATTGTAGCGCAGTCGACGGAAGAACCACATTCGGTCGACCAGGAGTCGGCCTTCGAGGTGGTCCATTTCGTGCTGAAGACAGACGGCGAACAGGCCGTCCAGGTCTCGCTCGAACGTCTCGCCGGACGGCGCCCGCGCCCGGACCCGGATCCTCGTGGCGCGCCAGACGTTGACGTTGGCTCCGGGGACGGAGAGGCAGCTTTCCTCGACGAATCCGAAGTGGGACCGAGCGAGGATGGTGGGGTTGACGTAGACCTGAGGTTCGGAGCGGTCCGGACTCAAATCCAGGACCGCAACCTGCTGCCGCTCGCCGATCTGGGGCGCGCTCAAACCGATCGCCGATTCCGAGGCGTGAAGCGTGTCGACCAGATCTTCGACGAGGCGAGCGAGACTCGAGCCGAAAGCCGTCACCGGCTCGGAGCGCTCGCCGAGTCGCGGGTCCGGGTGTTCGAGGACGGTTCGCTGCGCCACCGCTCGCTCCTAGGCGCTTTCCGTGGGTGGTTCGACCGGTATCGGGATCGCACCGTCGAGGCCTCGAACGCCCGTCCGGCGGTGGGCGGCAGCATCGCCGACCAGGGGCCGCGCCACCGCGATGGTCAAGAGCAGCAGCGCGATCTCGATGACGTAGACCGCATTGTAGCCGGTGGCAGAACCAGACGCGCCGTCGAGCGCGAGCATCCAGTTGACCAGGTCACGCAGCGCCCCACTGAGGCCCATGGCCACTCCGGCGGCCGTGGCCTGCACTGCGCCCCAGGCTCCCAAGGCGAGGCCCGCTTGCTTCTTCGGGGCGCGGTTCATCGTGGCCGTCAGCGTGCCGTGGCCGAACAAGGCACCACCAAAGCCGATCATCAGGTTCCCCATGAGGAAGGGCCACAGGAGGTCGAGGGGCGAGGCGGCCAAGATCAGCCCGAAGCCCGGCACGCCGATGGCGCATCCGAGGAGCGTCATCCGATAGGCGTTCCCGCCGCGCTCGAGCGCGTAGGAGGCATAGCTGAAGCCGAAGAGCCCGCCGACCGCGAAGAGGGCGGTCAGCTTCGTCGTGGCGCCGACCGCCAAGTGCAGAACTTGTCCGCCGAAAGGCTCGAGAAGAACGTCGGCCAGCCCGAATGCAAGCGTGCCGATACCCACGATAACGAGGCGTCGAATCGCGTGGTCACCTTCGCAGAAAGTGGCCCAGGACTCGGCAAATGTCGGGTCCGGCGGTCGTACCCGACCGCGCGGCGGGTCGCGCGGTTCCTGCTTCCACATCGCGGCGCCATTCAGGAACATGGCGACCACCGCAGCGGCCTGGATGACTTGAATCAGTCGTCCCGGCGTGAAGTCGGTGAGCGCCCAGCCGAAGATCAGCGCACTCGCGATCATCCCGACCAGCAGCATCACGTACATGAGTCCCACGACCTTGGGGTGGGACTCGGGCGGAGTGAGGTCCGTAGCCAGCGCCAGCCCCGCGGTCTGTACGGTGTGCACGCCGGCCCCGACCATCAGGAAGGACAGCGCCGCCGAAAGCTGCCCGACCCAGGTGGGCCAGCTCCCCGATTCACCTTTGCCGGCGAGCACGAGCAGGGCCATCGGCATGATGGCGAAGCCGCCGAACTGCGCCAGCGTACCCTTCCAGATGAAGGGCACTCGTCGCCAGCCTAGTTCGGAGTGGTGATTGTCGGAGTTGAAGCCGATCAGCGCTCGAAAGGGCGCGAACACGAGCGGGAGTGCGATCATGAAGCCTACGAGGAAGGCGGGCACGCCGAGCTCGACGATCATTACCCGGTTGAGCGTGCCGACGAGCAGCACCATCGCCATCCCCACCGAGACCTGAAAGAGGGAAAGGCGGAGGAGCCGGGTGAGCGGCAGGTCGGGCGTCGCCACGTCGGCGAAAGGGAGCACCCTCGGGCCGAGGGCCATCCAGGCATACATCAGCCTTCGGCTGAGTCGGTTCATGCGTCAGTCCTCGCGACGTCCACGGACGACCGTCCGAACTAGCGGCGCTTCTTGTCGGATACGAGAAGCGGAATGCCGAAGCTCGATTTACGTCCGGCTTTCGGGCGAATGATCTCCTTCATCCCCAGCATCGACGAGAGCGGGTGAGGGTTCTTGGTAGCCAGCGGAAGGCCCAGGCTCGACTTCCGGCCGGCCTTCGGGGTGGCCAAGAGCGGCATGCCTAGCATCTGGGAAAGAGGCTTTGCGTTACTGCTCATCATGACCGTGCGCGGTCGATTGCTGCTGGCGAGGAGCGGCATGCCGATCACTTCGGAGAAGAAACGGGTCGGTGCGTCCACGCTGCCTTCGAGCGTCTTTGTTGCGCCCGCCTCGGTGAGGATGGTGATGGCCTGAAGGCCTGAACCGAAGGGAGCAATGACGGACACCACCGAGTGTCCGCCTTTCAAAGCGTCGCGAACCCGACTCTCGATGCCCTCCACGAAGCGAGTGGCCGCAGGCGTCGCATCGAGCTTGGCCTCGTCGTCCAGTACCAGAATGTCGGTCGTCCAGAACTCGCCCGCTTCCAGGTTCTTGGCCGCGGTCTGGGCTTTGTCCTTCGATTCGAAAATCCCTGCGTACGCAATCATGGAGTCCTCCGTCTCCGTCGTCGGTGTGGGATGAAAACTGCCGCAGAGGCCCGACCCCGAGGGCCGGGCCTCTCAGCAACTCTTCATCGCTACTTGGTCGTGTCGTCGAACGCGACCGTCGTCGCCGGCGTCTCCTGCGCTTCGATGGGCGCCTGAGCGCTCGCACCTTTCCAGAAGTCACCGAACCACTCCGTCGTCGTGAGCACGTGGTAGTGGATGAACAGCGACGTGAACATCAGAGCCAGGAAGAAAACCGGGACGCCTACGGTCGGACTGACCACCGTCCAGATTCGTGCATTATTCATGAACTAGCTCCTCATCCCAGCCACGGCGTCAGCGCGGCCGTAAGAATATGAGCAACTACAGAGATGACGAAAAACACTCGCGTGCCGTCAATGAGATACTTATGCATCTCCTCTGCTTCTTTGAGCGTGAGTCCGGTCGGCCATACGCGATCCGGATCGTCGAAATCAGCCATACAGTTCCTCCAATCACCGGGGCCTCACCGAGGCCCTGATCCCTTCGCTTCAAGCTCCGGAGAGGCCCCGACGCATCAGGTCAGCCACAAAGGACGGCCCTCCCGGGCGGACCGGTTTTCACCTCAGCGAAGGGCGCGTGTCAACGTGACGATACCGCTAAATGTGTCAAGTATACCTTACACATGCGCCAATCATGCGTTTCTCCCGCCGCGTACCGGTGCCGTCAGCGCACTACACGCAGAGCCATCCCGAGTACGTCCTCGAAGTGGCCGAGGAGGCTGCGAAAACGAAGGACGACTTGCGGTCTCGAAATCGTGGAGCAGCCGCCTCAGCTGCGTCACTTCACGGCCCGACTTCGGCCGGCCTGACTACGGCGACGGCATCCGGAGCGATATGCCTCGCGGTTGTCATGACCGACCGGAGCCGCGCCCGGGAGTCTGCGCGCGAATGATCTGCGCCCCCCCATCCCCAGCATGGGTATTGCGTCGAAGCTAAGCGGGCTGGGCTTCGACGCGCGGTTGACCAATCGCGGCCATGGTCTGGGTGACCTCGTGGTCGAGAGTCTCGTGCTGCGCCGGGGAAGCCGCGTAGCGGACGACGTCGTTCAGGGACAGAATGCCGATCGGCCGATCGTCGTCGTCGACGATGGGAATCCTCCGGATCTGCTTCTCGCTCATGAGACGCTCCGCTTCTTCGAGCGAGTCGTTGGCATGACACGAAAATACGACCTTCGCCATCGCGTGGGACACGGGAATGGCGAGGAGAGGGCTGCCTTCCGTATACGCCGACATGCAGATGTCCCGATCGGTGATCAGGCCGACGAGCTGGTCTTCATCGTTGACGATGGGTAGCGCTCCACAGTCGTGCTCCCACATGAGCCGCGCCGCCGTGTTGAGCGTGTCTCCCGGCCGACAGGTAATCGCCGGTTTGGTCATGAGTTCTTGTATGTTCATATAGTCTCCTTTCGAACTAATTTCACCTACCGAACCGCGACTTCTTTCGCGGTTGCTTCCTTCTTCTTCGACTTGCCGATGACGACGTTGAGCATTCCGTCTTTGAACGTCGCGTCGACCTTCGACTCGTCGGTATCGGGCGGCATCGTGAAACGGCGGACGAAGCTTCCGTAGCTGAGTTCTCGCCGGTGGAACCTCACACCCTTTTCTTCCTTTTCTTCCCGCCGCTCGCCTCGAATGGCCAGGACGCCGTTTTCGAGGGTGACGTGGACGTCGTCCTTTTTGATGTTGGGCAGCTCGGCCTGGACGCGATACTCCGTGTCGGATTCGCTGATGTCACAAGAGGGCGACCAGTCGGTTGTTGCGAGGGGCTCACCTTCAACATCGCTCGGCCAGTTGATCGCCGGGGTGAATCTCGTCAGGCCCAAGAGCCGATTCATCTGATTGGAAATCTCGTTGAACTCTTGGAATGGGTTCCACTTGTCTGGTCTTCGCACGATTTGCATTTCAACCTCCAGGTTCAGCGCAGGTGGACTACGCGCGAGGTTACGATCCATTTAATATGCCACGGGCTCGCGCCTCGTTCTTGGCTCTCGCCCTCTGGTGGCGAGGTGTCGACAGGTAACTCGTGCTGAAGAGGCCTTACCGCAGAGTTACGGATGACTCGATGCAGAGCGAGTGACGCACCGCGGGAGCTCGTGGGCGGTCAGCCGCAAAAGGGGCGGACGCTCGGTTGGCGCGATCGACGACGCCAATCGTGCAGCAGCCATCTTCGCAGGAATTTCAGGACGCGCTTCGAACGGTCTCGGCGGAGCCGAAAAAACGGCGGATCAGCCGCCCGACCGTGAGGCCCTGGACCAAGATCGAGAAGACGACCGTCGCGTAAGCCGCGGTGAGAAGGATGTCTCGCGTATCGGATGGCGGGAGCTTCATGGCGAGGGCCACGCTGACGCCGCCTTTGAGGCCGCCCCAGATCAAGACCTGCGTCGTCCCTGGAGCGAGCGCGAGTTGCCGCCGGAGCACCGTCAATGGCACCCCGACCCCCACGGTGCGCGCTACCAGAACCAAAGGAATGAGCAGCACCGCTGCGAGCAGCGTGGATGGCTCCAGCTCGATGGCGAAGACCTCCAGGCCGATGAGCAGAAAGAGCAGCGCGTTGAGCGCCTCGTCGACGAAGTACCACACGATGTCCAGGTGTCTTCGCGTCGATTCGCTCATCGCGAGGTAGCGGCCGCTGTTTCCGAGCATGAGGCCCGCGACCACCGCGGCGAGGGGCCCGGAGACGTGGAGACGGGTCGCCACCAAGTTCAGTCCGAGGACGGTGGCGACGCTGATCAGGATCTCCAGGTTGGCCTCGTCCAGGGTCTTGAGGGCGCGGTAGGCGGCATACCCGAAAGCGAGACCGACCAGAACACCGCCGACCACCTCTTGCACGAGAAGGCCAGTGACCGAAAGCGCGGTGACGGGGGGGCCGTGTCCCTCGCCCGCGGTCGCGTAGCCCAACAGAGCAAGAAAGATGACGACGCCCACCCCGTCGTTGAAGAGGCTCTCGCCGACCACTTTGACCTCGAGGTCTCTGGGGGCCCCGGCTTGCTTCATGATGCCCAAGACGGCGATGGGGTCGGTCGGCGAAATCAGCGCTCCGAAGACGAGGCACCAGCGCCAGCCGACGTCGAGTCCGAGCGCGGTGAATACGCCATAGGCCAGCGCGGCCGCGGTGATGGTGGAAACCGCGATCCCGACCGTGGCCAGAGCCAAAATCGGAACCCTGCGGTCGACGAGGAGCTCGATGTCGACGTGGAGGGCTCCGGCGAAGAGAAGAACGCTCAGCATCCCGTAGAGGATGGCGTTCGCGAAGTCGATGCTCTGGACGGCTTCGCGGGTAGCCGAGGCCAGGCCCAACCCGGGTACGAGCGCATCGACGATGAGCATGGCCAATGATGCCGCCAGACCCGAAACGAGCAGGCCGATCGTGAAGGGAAGCCGAAGGACGTGGTGATTGAAGAGGCCGAAGATCGCGGCCAAGACGAACAAGGTCGCCGTCGCGTCGAGGACGTACACGCCACAGACTGCTACCGAAGCCGGAGGCTCGAAGATACCCCGCCCGCGGCGTTCCCGAGACTACCGCTGAGGCATCGGCTCGAGGCGGGAGACATCGTAGCCGAGCTCGGTGATGCGCGTGACGATGGACTCGTAGATATCGGTCGGGAGAGTCGGCGTTCGACTCAGAATCCAGAGATAGCGGCGTTTGGGTTCACCGACGACCGACCAACGGTACTCGGGGTCGAGGGCGATGACCCAGTAGTCGCCTTTGAAGGGCCAGAAGAACTGAACCTTCAGGCGCTCCGGGTGCTCGGGGTCGGGAGCCCAGGCCTTGCCTTCAGAGGTCGTGCGCTCGCCGTCGAGCGTCTCCTTGTTGCCGCCGTTGACAACGCGGATCTTCCCGTCGTCGCGCAGCGAGTATTCGGCGGTGACTCCGACGAGGCCCTTCTCGAATCGAAATGGATACTTGGCGATCTCGTACCAGAGGCCCAGGTATCGCTCGGTCTCAAGAGTATCGACCGACTCGAGCGGCCCCGCATCGGGAAGCGCGCCGCTCGGACTCGAAGCGCAGGCGGTCGCAGCGACGAAGACAGCAGCGGCAAGGACGCGCATGACCCGAAGCGGGCTACCACTCGTCGGGATCGCCGTCGACGATCTCGCACCACCTCCGCGGATCTCGAAGCCCCGTCGGCCTTGGCGCCCGCCGGGCTTCGTCGTTTTCGGGGCGGGCGCCAGTGAGCTCACCGCGCGGGACGCGGTTCGGCAGGCGGCGCCCGGTCCCGTCCGTGGACGTGGAGGATGGGGGTGCGTCCGAAGGTCCAGCGGATGTTGGTGGCGGGGGGCTCGGCAGTCAGGCGTCCTTCGTGGATTCCGTGGATGTGGCACCAGGAGCAGAGGCTGGCCA
>CAYYOT010000007.1:0-111913 GCA_964473255.1 uncultured Myxococcales bacterium
GTCCCACGTCATCAACTACGCGCTGCCGGAGTTTACCGAGGTCTATCTGCACCGCGTCGGTCGAACGGGTCGAGCGGGCAAGAAGGGTACCGCGGTCTCTCTGGTCAGCGGGCGAGACGAGATCACGTTCACGCAGCTGGAGCGCGACTTCAACGTCGACTTCGAGACCCGCGAGCTCCCGGACTACGGCGAGATCATGCGCAAACAGGCCGAGCGAGTCGTCGGCGATCTGACCAAGCTTGCGCGGGACACCGAGCTCACGTCCTTCGTCCGCCTAGCCAAGCACATGGTTTCGGTCGACTCATCGGTGGAGGCGATCGCCTATCTCCTCAAGAATCACTTCCTTCAGCTGGAAGAGGAACGCGCTCGCGACCCGCTGAGTCGCGTCGAGTCCGGTGAGCCGCCCGCGCCGGAGCCTCCCGCCGACGAGGAAGACCGAGGTCGGGCCCGCAAGAAAACCAAGCGTCGCCGAGTCCGCGGGGAACGTGGATCGGACAAGGATGAAGCCAAGGAGCTTCTCAACGAAGGGCTGCGCCTCTTCGTCAATCGTGGGCAGATCGACGGGTACGACGAGTCCAAGATCCGGAGCTTGATGATCGAGATTTCGGGACAGGAGGAGGGGATCGGCCGCATCCAGGTGCGTCGAACCCACGCCTTCGTCGAAGTCACCCCGGAGGTCTCGGAGCCCGCCCTGCGCGCAGCGGCCGAAGGCATCGAGCGAGAAGATAAGCCCGTGACCGTCGAGCCGGCTCACACGAGAGGCTGACGATGGCCTACGCTCGGCGCCGCCGGACGCGTGCACTCCCCCAGACGGCAACCAAGGCCGAGGCAGCCATGGTCGACCGACTTCGAACGCTCGAAGAGGGAACGAAGCGCTACGAGGTTCTCCACACCGCTCTCGAGTTCAAACGCTCATGGTTTCGGCTCGCCCGACACCTGGTCGACGTTCGCGACGGGACCATGTTTGCCGAGTGGGGCTACAAGAACTTCGAAGCGTACGCCTTGCACGAGCTCCACTTGCGGCGCGAGACCACGCAGAAGCTCGTCCGCTCCTTCGAGTTCCTGTCGGCTCACGAGCGACCGACCCTACGGGCCGTCGAGGACGCAGAAGATCAGGGCCAGATGGTGCCCCTACCGAGCTATCAAGCCTTGGACATTCTCGCCGAGGCGCGACAGAACCCGTACCTTTCGGACGCCGACTACCGGGACCTGCGAGACCGGGTGTTTCAGGAAGACCCACCGCCGGGACAGCTCCGAAAGACGCTCAAGGAGCGAGCGCCGGCTCCGGTGGAGGCCGCTCCCGACGGTGAGGCTCGCCTGCGCAAGTGTCTGACGCTCGCCGAGCGGCTGTACGGTCTGCTGTTGGAGGAGGATGTTCCCGCACCCATCACGACCTCGGTCGAAAAGGCCCTGGGCGGATTGCGACGCCTCCTCGAGGACTGAAACTCGTGCGTTTGGCGGGATTCCCATAGACTGGCGCCCGTATGGACGGCGCTGCGTCCACGACCCCGCCGATCATCGATCGGCTGAGGGAACCCGAGTGTCGAGAGCTTACCGTGTTCCCGGATGGGACCGTCTGGTGGCGGGACCAAGCCGGAACCACCCGGGAGCAGCTCGAGCTGTTGCGCTACGCCGCCTGGTGGGCCGAGGTCACCGACAAGCCGTCCACCATCGAGTTCGAAGGAAGCCGGTTCGCCGGGGAGGTCATCGATACCCTGGATGGTCCGGCCGTTCGCTGGCGGAGGACCTGCGACGCGATGTCCGACCTTCGGCGCCTACAGCAGGTCGGTGAGATGCTCCCCGAGATTCGCGTCAGCGTAGAGAGCTCGATCGCCGTCCGCGAGAGTCTGGTGATGTCCACGCCCAACGACCGCTACGGAGGCACACTCCTCGCCGCGATCGTGAAGGCCTGGGACGCGGTCGGGGTCGCATGGGTCCTCCCCGCCCGCCCGTCGGTCGCCGCGCTGGAGGACGCCTTGCGCCTGCGACCCGACGTCATCGTGGTCGAGCATCCAGGGCCGAGGGTGTGGGCGCGACTGGCGGAGACCACGGTCCCCCTGCTCCTCCGCTTTCAGGCGCCGAGTGCGGACAAGGTCGTGCGTCGGTTGGTCGCTTGGACGGCCCGCAGCCAAGGTGTCAGTCTCGAAGTCGCCGCCGAGACCGTCGCCGGCCGGCTCGACTTCGTGCTCGAGGAACGGCTGGACGGCAGCGGTCGGGGTCTTTGGCGCCTGGCCTCCGGAGGCCCGCTTCGCGTCGAGTTCGTCGCGGGAACCCGGGCACCCTTGGCTGCCCATCGCGCTTCGACCGGCGTGCGAGACCTGGACCCGGTCCACTCGACCGCGTCGACCAACCCCTCGCTCCCGCGCATCAAGCGTCCCCCGAATCTGGAAAACCGACCGTCTTCGCAGCTGTTCGCCGAGATGCAGTCGCCGACGAGAACGATCTCCACCTCCGCTTCGACTCCCGACCTGGGGTCGTCTGACGGACTCGCCGAGTCCGAGGCGGCCTCCGAGGAGCGGGCGCCGTCCGAAGCCCGACGCACCCGGGACCTCGCGGCGGCGGAGCTCGCGCCGTCCGATCTTGCCGACGACGCTGCGGACCCGACCGACGACTTCGATCGGACTCGAGAGCTGGCCGAGCCGCCGCCGCGCGAAGGCCCAACCGACTGACGTGCTCGCCCGCTTCGGACAGCGTCTCGACCGGGTCTTTCAGCGCATCACGCCGGATCCGTTCGTCGTCGCCGTCCTCTTGTCGGGCGTGGTCTTGACGGCGGGCTGGGCCTGGACCGGGTCGGTGTTGACCGTCATCGATGCATGGCAGGCGCGTTTTTGGGGGCTGCTCTCCTTCGGTATGCAGATGTGTCTGGTCCTGGTCACCGGCCACGCGCTGGCCGTCTCGCCTCCGATGCGTCGAGCGCTGCGCTGGCTGGCCGACCGTCCCCAAAGCGGACCCGCAGCCGCGGCCCTGGTCGCGGCGGTCAGCGTCGCGCTCAGTCTGCTCAATTGGGGACTCTGTATCGTGGGCGGTGCGCTGCTGGCTCGTGAGGTCGGCCGGTCGTGTCGGGAGCGCGCGGTCGCCGTCCACTATCCGCTCATCGCGGCTTGCGGCTACGTGGGCATGATGACCTGGCACGGGGGCTTTTCTGGCTCGGCCCCGCTGAAGATGACGACCCGCCCCGACCTTCTCGAGCTCTTGGGGCCGGGCCTCGGGAGTAGCGTCGAGCCGGTGCCGCTGCAGGACACGTTGCTCAGCGGTCTGAACCTGGGGGCGAGCCTGGGCGCGTTGGTTTGGATTCCGTTGGTCATGTACATGCTCGCGCCTCAGCGTGACGCGCGCCCTTTCGATCCGGCGCTCTCGCCGGTTGCGGAAGAAGACGACGCGACGCGAAGCTGGCAAGACCATCCACTGATCACCGGAGTCATCGTCGTCCCCTTGGTCTTCGCGGTCGTCGTGGTTCTGCAGCAGCGGGGGATCGGTCGGTTGGACCCGAATGTCGTGAACCTCATGCTCCTGACGTCGGGGCTCGCCCTCCATGGCTCGGTGCGTAGGTACGCGCGAGCCGCGGCCCGAGCCACCTCGGGCTGCAGCGGGATCATTCTGCAGTTTCCCCTGTACGCCGGGATCATGGGGGTGATGACCACAACGGGGATGGCCGAACACTTGGCACGTTCGGCGACGGAGTCGACTTCGCCGCGGGGGTTCGTCCTGTTCACGTTCCTCTCCGCGGGCCTCGTGAACCTCTTCGTTCCCAGCGGCGGAGGACAGTGGGCCGTCCAGGGCCCGATCGCGGTCGAGGCGGGCGCATCTTTGGGCGTGCCGCTCGGTTCGGTCGTGATGGCCGTCGCATACGGCGACCAGTGGACCAACATGCTGCAGCCGTTTTGGGCTCTACCTCTGCTCGGGATCACCGGCGTTCGAGCCGGCGAGATCATCGGGTACACCTTCGTGGTTTTGCTCGCTGGCTTCGTCTGGTTCGCGCTCTGCCTCTTGCTCTTGGGATGAGGTGGAAGTTTCGTCGGAGGTAGGCGGTTCTAGTCGGCCGCGTTTTCTCGATGACGTCCTCCGCGCAGCCCACCGACCTGGGACCGGTGACCAACCTTCTCCTCGGGTACGGATTCGTCCGTCGTGGTCCGTGTTTCGTGCGCAGAAAGGGCTCGATGACCGAGATGGTCGAGCCGCAGACGGCGGTCTACGCCGCTCGAATGACCCTCAACCTCGGACTCGGGCTGACGACCCTGGCGCCCGCGCTGCCGTGGGACGGGGGTCGGGATGCTCTCGTCCCCAGCGCTCATCGGTGGATTCGGATCGGGCGGGTCATGCCCGGAGCCCGCGACCGCTGGTGGGACCTGACGACGGATCGTCACGAGGCGTACGCCGACATGGCGGAAGCCTTGGTGCGCCACGGACTGCCTTGGCTGTCCCGTGAAAGCGAACCGGATGCATTCTTGGCTTTCGCCGAAGCGCGCCGGGCTCGCTCCCGGTCGGAGGTCAATCCTCATGGGGGCTTCGACGAGCTACGTCTGTGCGTCGCCGTCCACTGCTGGCGAGGCGAGTCGAAGAGCGCCCGGCGCCTGCTGCCCCATGTCGAGCAGGCCTGGCGGGTCGAGCGACCCCGTCTGCAGCATGCCCGGCTGGACTTCAGCGCTTCTCAGTCGCTCGACCTCAAGCCGGAGGAGGTCCCGGACCTCCTGGACGAGCTCCGGCGGTTGGTCGAGGCGTCTAGCGCGACCGAGGGCTGATCGGCTTACCCCACCACGGACGTACGGGGGGGTCGACGGCGGGAGACCGTTCGGCTTCCGCCTTTCGGCGAGCCTCGTCAACGACCTCGGGTGTGATCAGGAGGTTTCGGTTTTTGTCCCAGGCCACCGTGCGGGCGAAGCCGACCCAGCGCAGCTTCTCGTCGAACACGGGCATCCCGAGCTGGAGGATCAGCGAGACCGTAGGCAAACCTTCATGCTCGGGTCGATATCCCGGGTCGGTGATGACGCCGGACATCGCCGTGGCTTCGTCCGTCGTCGCAACGAGCGCGAAGACGGGAGCATCCATCTCCCTAGCTTCGGCCGATAACGGTTCGGAAACGGTCAATCCGATCGTGGAAAGAGGCTTTGGCGTCGCGAGGACGGCTACCCTGTGCTCGGGATCGATCACGTCCACCGCGGCCGAAAGTCTTCCTCCCGGTCCCGCGATCCGGAGGGCCCTATGGTCTTCGAGGAGCTGGGCAACGCAGGCCACGCGGTCCGGGGTCAGTGGAATTCCGTAGACCAGGCGCTCCTCGGGTCGCAGTGGCTCGTCCTCGTTCGGAATGAGCTCGACCTCGATGACGGCCACGCGGGCCTTGAGGAGGCCGGCGAGCCGGTCGAGGTCGCTCGTGCTGAGGGGGTCGATCTCGACCTGGGCCGTTGCCAGCAGCGCGAGCAGAAGCGGAGGCATGGTGTCGGCCGAAGCCGGGTCAGGAAGCGACGGCCAGGCGTCGTACGCCCTTCTTCGCGCGTTCTTCGAGGATCTTCTCGATGAAGTCGGCACCGTAGTCGACGCACTGACTCATGGCTTCGTTGAGCAGCCTCTCCATTTCCTTCTTCGGTTGACGAAGGGTGTCGAAGTAGCGCTGCCGCTCCCGAGCGTGGAAGACGACCGGAAGGAAGCCGTGCCGAAGAAGGATGTAGTTCACCAGCATCCGACCGACCTTCCCGCTGTTCACGGCGTACGGGAAGATGCTCATGAATTCGTGGTGAAACAGCGAGGCGAACCGGACCGCGTCTTCGTCCTCGACCGGGTCGTTGTCCGCAGCCCAAGCCATGAGCTTGTTCAGTCGGGGGGCGATGTCCTCGGGCTGCGCGATGTCGTGGAAGTAGGTTCGGTGCAGCGGAATGTCTTTCCGGTAGCGGCCGACCTCGTATTTCGAGTCGTGGGAACCGAAGATCCCGTGAAATCGCAGGGCGAGCTCCATGGTGATGGGGCCGCCGCTCGGCGCCAGGCTTCGGACTTGGTCCATCGCCAGGCGGAAGTTCCGGATGGCCGGGTAGGTGTCGGCCGCGATGGGACGGCCCTTCAGACCGCTCGCGATCTCGGCATGAGTCAGGACGATGCCCTCGAGGGCGTTCTCGTGGTAAATCCAGGACATCTCGTAGCGATCGAGGAAGTCGCGCCAGATATCCGGGTGCTCCTGAGCGAGGTCCCGCAGATCCTCGGTTCGGTCATCGATGTCCCGAACGCTCTCTTTCGTCATCACCATTTTAGCTCCCCCCTTTCAGACTTCTGAAAAGACTGCCGAACGATTGTAGTGCTGAGTCGCTGCCAGCCCGACCCGATTCGTCAGCTATTGAATAGCGACCTACTTGTTGATCTGTCAACGGCCTCTCCCGCCTTCCATCATCCATCGAGACGAATTTCGATCCGTCCGATCCTGATCCGCAGGCTAGCCTTCGTTTGCCGTATTCGCCTTGGAAAAGCCACTTTCTGGCTCGAATTCATATGGGCCAAAGTGGGAGCGTAGGCGCGGATGGATCATGAAAGCGTGATGAAGGCCGCGATCGATGAACGCGTTCGAGGGCGCGCATCCCCAAGGAACTCTTTCCGTGTCGGTCGCGTGACACAAACGACAACCCCATGGAGGTGCTCGCGAAAATCGTCTCAGGCGGAGATGCGATCGCGGAGATGAAGAGCGGGCAAGGGTTCGAGCATCTTCTGTAGATACGGCGACTTACGAGACAACTCGTCCCGCGTATTTCGAAAGGCTTGCTCCACGTCACGTATCTGAGGAAGCACGGCGAGCGGGCCGGGCACGCGGCGTAGGGATAAGATCGTGTGGGCGAAAGGACGATTGCGTCGGACGCTCTGCGCAGCGATCCGCTGGAGAGGTAGGAAGAGAAGATTGCGTCCGAGCACGGGTGCGAAACAGTCGAAGCCCAAAACGAAAGCGTTCCGGCTGACGACGGTGCCGCTCTGTACCATCTCCCAGGCGATCCTCGCCGGAACATTGGCCACCAGGCCCCCGTCGGCCAGGGCGTCGACGTTCTCTCGGAGCATGATCTCCGAAACCAACTGGTGCATTCGGCCATCGCTCCGGGTGATGTCGTACTGGATCACGGAGGGGAGGGCGGACGAGAAGCCGACCGCATCGACTGCGTCGAAGCTGCGAGACAAGGGGTCGGCACCCAGGGCGATCGTTTGGAGCGCCCCTGGCCGGGAAATCAGTCGACCCAGCAATCGGGCGAGGCCCGAGATCATCTCCGTCACGTGGAGGAGGCGGCCCAGGGTTCCTCGGCGGAGCTGTCGAATCAGCTCTCGCTCGAAGGGGCGCACCTCATCGACCGCCTCCCGCTGGAGCCCCGTCACGGCGCACGCGAACGGGATCCGGAGGTCCGAGATACGCATGGGAAGGCCGTCTTCACGAAGAAAGAATCGCTCGACTCCGCTCCTCAGGTGCAGCTGTAGTGCGCCGGGGATCCCGTAGCGGGTGGGTCCATCGAGAAGACGAAAGACATCGGAGTAGCGGAGGCCCGAGGTCGCCATCCTGAGGTAGGCCTCGCGGTAGGTCCCATCGCGAGCGAAGAACAGCCCGAGCACCGACCCGATGCTCGTTCCAACGACCGCGTCCACCTCGAGCTGGAGCGACGACAGCAGCGATAGTGCGCCCAGGTGGGCGTAGCCGCATCCTCCGCCGCCGCCCAACGCCAGCACCAGCTTCTTCCGACACAGCTCCTCCTCCAGGCGAGCTACCGACAGCTCGCCCTGGTGGGCGGCGAGGATGTCGTCGATGACCCACCGGACCTGGGTCTGAAGCTCTTCGGCCTCGCGGCCGAGATGTCGCGGGTCGATATCGCCTCCGGCAGCGACCAGTCGATCGGCCACCGGACGAATTCGGTCACGGAACACGCCGAGCCGATGCCCCACGACGACATCATGGTGGGTCTGCCGGATCACCCAGAGCCGGGCAACGTTCAAGGCCAGGCGGAGAGCCACCTCGTGCCGACGGGGCAGGCGGTCCGGCTTGCTGGACAGGGCCCGGACCAGTGAAACCTCCGCTTCGTCGAAGGGACGAACCTGGCGGTATCGCTCGGCCAGGTCCGAGCGTACGTCCGGCGGGACCGACACGGCCCGGACGCTAAGGCCCCGCATGACGGGAAACAACCGCTCGATCGCTTCTCTTCTTCCGACCTGGTAACGGGCAACTGTGCTTCCGAGCCTCTTGGTCGCTCTCGCTGTCTCGACGCCGTTCGACACGTTGGTCGAAAGCGCCGAGAGCATCCCCCACCTGGACTCCTTCCTTGCGTCCTACATCGGAGACTGTCGAGAACAGCCGCCGGATCGTGGTCCCGAGTGTCGGGAGGAAGCGAGCCAACGCCGAAAGCAGGTCGCCGGTCGAACCCTCCGCATCGCCGGCGATTCCGTCTCTCAGGTCACCGTCCGCTCCGTAGATGAGTCGACCGGACGTTTTCGGCTTCGGATCCTGCCGTTCTGGTCGGCGGGCGGGCGAGCCATGTCTCGGGGCAAGCCCACCGGCGTCAATCGGAGTGGCGCTCCCCTGGTCCGTACCATGGACATCGAGTTCAGCTTGTCCGGAGACGAACCTGCCTTCATGGTCCGGCGAAAGATCGAACAGGGTCGGGTGGACATTACGTGGGTGGTCGTCCCCGGGCAGCCCTGGAAGCTCAGTCGCAAAGGCGAGGACCCCATCGAAGGGGTCGCCGTTCGGGTGCGGGGTCTGCGGATAGCCGATCCCCGGTCCGGTAGGACGCTCTGGGAAAAGGTCTGGAAGTAAGCCGATGACGGGTAACAGCTCGACGATCCGCCTGACCGATGCGCTCGAGACCTTGGAGGTCAAAGAGGTGGTCGACCGCGTCCGCTCGGCCCCGAACCGCACGCTTCGCGAGGTCCTCGAACTGGCCGGCGCGCTGGCCCAGGTCCGCGGCAGCCCGGAGGTCGCCGGTCGCCTTTCGGCCGAGCTCTCCGGGTACGACGATGCACCGGAGGCAGACCTACCCGAAGAACGGAGGGTGCATGCGTTCGCGAGCCCCTTTCCCGTGCGCGCGCTCGACCTCGGGCTGCTCGATGCGGAGGAGGTCTTTTTGGTGAACCGCGAGAAGTTCTCCCAGGTCACGCTCTCCATCGGACAGCCGGTCGCCGAGCTGGAGGAAGCTCTGGCCCAGCTCGGCAGTGGAGGCGTCTTGTCGCTGCGGGTGCCGGCCAGCCGGATCAACGAGCGGTCGGCCGATGCCGACGATTCCGACGTCTACATCTACATTTTGCCGCGCGAACTGCGTCGCATCCTCGACTCGGTTCGAGACCTCGTGCTCCAGACCCTCGTCGACGGTATCGTCGGTGCATCCTCCGATTCGCGGTCGTCCGGTTAGGGCTGGGCGCCGCGGCGGAGGACCCGGTTCATCAGCTCGGAGAACTCGAGTCTTTCGTAAGCGGCCGGCGGCTTCATTAAAGCGGGAGCCGCCAGCGGGCGAAAGTCTTTGAAGGTCGACTCGACCCGGATCGATGATCCGGGGCTGGTCTCCACGCGCTGCACGGTGCGGACGGGGAAGCCGCCCTGACTCAAGCGGAGGAAAGCGAGTGAGCTCACGGTCTGGCTCGCCCCTGACCGCTCCAGAAGCTGGCCGAGGGCCTTCGCGTCATCTTCGAAAGCCCGAGTGTCGACCGGAAGCTTGGATGCCAGGCATACCTCGCCTTCTCCGTCGCTCCCGCTCCAAACGTGAACTCGACACCGAACGTCGTGCACCGTGTCCTCGCGATCGGTCGGGCGAAGTTTGGGCGCCGTGCGATCATCCCGCTTCTGCCGCTCGAGCTCGGCCCGAAATTGCTTCTGCAGGTTGGGTGGTAGCGTCTCGATCTTCGTCTCCAGTTGGGCGAGTGCGGCGTCCCGGAGCTCGACCAGCTCAGCCAGCGTAATGCGGGCCCAAGCCCTGGACGGGGGATCGACGTAGGTCATGGTCCCGGTCTGAAGATCGAGGATCACCGCGCGCTTTTCGTCTTCGATGCGCAGATGATGCTGGGCGTAGGTGAACGAGCTCGTGTTCGAAACGTCGTCCGAGCCGGAATGAGACTGGACCGCGGTCCACCCGTCGGAGCCGGCCAACGATGGTCCGGCCGCAATAAAGGCCCAGGCGACGAACAGTCCACCCATGCACGGCGGCTATCATGGGGCGAAAATCAGGGTCAAAGCCGTGATTCTCCGTGGTCAGTGCCCGTGGGGATGAGCTATGTCCCCCCGCCATGAAAGGTCTTTCCTTCATCCTAGCGACCGCTCTGGGGCTCGGCGTTGGAGCCCGGTCAGCCCAGGCTCAGGAGCACGAGCTGTACTTCACCCAAGCCGGGGCCATGCTCACGTACGCCAACGCCGAAGCGCGTGTTCTCTACGGCGTGGTCGCTCATCGGATCTTCGACCCGCAGCTGACCAAGACCGCGGCGGAAGAGCTGGGGCGCGTGATCACCGGCACCAAGAAGCAGATCGACAAGACCGATGCGCTCCTTCCGGAGAAGCTGGCCAAGAACAGCGCGGCGCTCCTGAAGCTCAGGGAGTCGCTGGTGTCCGCCGAGCGAGAGCTCGCCAAGTTCAATACGACGATCGACCTCGCGATCGAGCGGCTGACGGTCGACGAGGACGAGGCCCTTGACGAAGAGGATGAGGAAGGCGAAGCCCCACCGGAGACCGACTGGTCCGCGATACGCACCCGCATCGCCTGGATCGCCAAAGATCTCGGTGACGCCAAGACGCAGTACGTGTCCCTCACCCGCCGCCTGTCGCCGAAGCCGCTGCGGAAGGTGCCGCGGGTCTCCGGCAAGCGTCCCGAATAGCGAGCGGCTTGCCCGGCATCTAGCGCCTTCGGATCGGCTCGAGGTCGGCTTGGACGGTGATCGTCCCGGAGCGCTCGTCGGGCTCCAGCTCCGCGACGTAGGTGGCGTACCCCCGGCGTCGAATCTCCAGTCGTCGCCGCCCCTCCCAGCGATGCTGGCGAACCAACGGCGTACGGCCCAAGGGTCGGCCGTCGACGAATACCCGAGCGCCGCTCGGGTTGCTGATCACGGTCAACAGAGGCAGTCGACGTCGCTCGGGGGCATCGGCGCGCTGATCGCCCTGCGCGGGTCGGACCGTGCGCTCCGGCTCGGCTTTCGGTGGTCGAGGGGGACCGGGCGGGGACGGTCGCCGTGACCCGTCGTTGACGGGGCGGGAAGACGGGGTGGGAGGCGACGGCTCGGTGGAGACCGAAGAGCCGGCGGAGTCGACGACCATGGAGGGGCGGCTGGAGAGCATGTATCCCCCCATCGCCGCGAAGACGACCAGCCCCCCGGCGAAGAGGAGCCAGCCCAGGCCGTGGCCGGGTGTGGGCCAGCCCTCCCACCTGGCCGGCGCCGCCGTCGGGGATGGCCGGTCGGCGGGGGCGCGAGGCGCCGCGACCGGGAGTCCAGGCGACGGTCGAGCAGGTGGGGCCAACGCGGTCGGACCGGTCGGCACGCTCGAGCCGAGCCTGTCGTCGAGCCCGTCGAACCATGCGGTCGAGACCGCGCCCGCCAGCCGATCGGCGAGCGCACGCAAGGGCTCGGTACTCGATGATTCGACGGACCACCTCTCGGCGGCCATCAGCGCATCCGACACGGAGGCGCCGTCGTCGGTGTTCGGCAGGAGCGCTCGGGCGAGCGCGAACGGCGCGGCCCGAGCGTCCTGATCGGCGAGCCGACGCGGGGCGAGTAGCTCGCTGGCCACGACCGCGTCGGGCTGAAGAAGCACGACACGGCCGCCGGGTCCGAGCCAGACGGTCGAGACATCCACGATCACCGGAGCGTCCGGGTCGGGCCGCCGATCGAGGATCGCCAAAGTCCGAGCGATGATCCGAGCGAAGACCCCGGTGGGGAGTCGCTCGCCCCGAGCGCGAAGCGCCTCGACGACGAGGTCCAGGCGGAGCGCTGCGGCCGAGAACTCGGGAAACTCGAAGAGCACGAGCGAGTCGCGAGCGGACGCGGCACAGGGCCCCAGCGTGCCGCGGATCGGCGAACGGCGGTGCCGCTCGACCTCGGCCGCGACCACCTGCAGGAGCGCGCGTGAGGGTACGGTCGCCAGCATCACCTGGAGCTGCGGGCCCTCGGCGCGAAGATGCACCTGGCGGCTCACGATGCGCGGCATTCGTCCCATCACGGTCGACATCGCCTTCGATCTACGTCACGACGGCTCGTCGTGCGCGTCGCCAGCGTCTCGGATCTGCACCTGGACCACGCCGCCAACCTGGACATCTTGCCGGCGCTGGCCGCTGAGATCCACCGGGGGGAGGCGGAGGTCGTGCTGATCGTCGGTGATGTTTCGCATCGCGATGCGCGGATTCGGGCGGCGTTGAGTGCGTTCTCCACCGTGGCTCCCCAGGTGGCGTACGTGCCGGGCAATCACGACGTCTGGCAGTCGCCGGAGCGGCTCGCCAGTGGCGCGGATACCTGGACACGCTATCGGACCGAGCTTCGAAAGCTCGTTGAAGATAGCGGGGCGGTCTACCTGCCGGCCGGCCCATACCGGTCGGGTGCCGCCGCCATCGTCGGCACCGTTGGATGGTACGACTACGGATTCGTGTTGCCCGAGCACCAGTACATCCTGCGGTCGGAGGAGTTTGCTCGCAAACAGCACGCCGGACTTCAGTGGTCCGACGCTCGCTTCGTTCGGTTCCGTGACTCGGACGGCGGCGACATGACCGATGCGGAAGTCCTGGAAGTCCTGCTCGACGACCTCCGCGCTCAGCTCGATGCTCTTCGCGACGACCCCAAGACCGAGCGGATCCTGGTTGCCACTCATCACCTCCCGGTGAACGAAGTCGTGCTCCGAACCCACAGTCTTCCCTGGGAGTTCTTCAACGCGTTCATGGGCAGTCCGCGGATCGGTGAGTTGATCCTCAGCTACGAAAAGGTCCAAGGCGTGGTGTTCGGTCATACGCATTACGGACGCGACGTCGAAGTCGGCGGCCGAAGGGTGGCGGGGACGCCTCTCGGCTATCCCCGCGAGCGGGGGGACATGCCCGTCGATGAGGTGGTGCGGTCACGCATCGCGTGGTGGACGCTGTGATGGCGCTATCCTCCGCGCGTGAAAGGTTGCCTCGAGCCTCGCGCTGATTGAAGACGAAGCATGGTCGTTGCCGGGCTGGGTGGACTGCTGCTTTGGGCGGTGAGCAATCCGCCGCCCCCACCCGAGCCTTTCGCGGATCTCGAGACGAGTCTGACCCGTCATACGCAGTCGCGCTACGCGGCCGACCTGGTACAGGTGAAAGCTCGTGGTGTGCTGCGGATCATCACGCGCAACAACTCTTCCGCCTACTTCATCTCTCGAGGAACGCAGCGCGGCTTCGAGTTCGAGCTCGCCGAGGCCTTCGCCAAGGATCTCGGGGTTCGCTTGGCCGTGGTGGTCCCTTCGAACCGCGGGTCGCTCATCGGCGAACTGCTCGCGGGCGCCGGCGACATCGTGGCCGCCGGCATGACGCGGACCGAGACCCGCGCCGAGACCGTTCGGTTCACGGAACCGGTTCTGACCTCGCGCCGGGTGGTCGCGACGCATCGCCACACCGTGAAGCCGCTGAGTGAACCCTCGGATTTGGCGGCTTTCGAGCTCCACACGAGCTTCGGCTGGACCACGCTCCGCTCGGCCCGGTTCTTCGAAGCCGAGACGGGGGTCGAGCTGAATCTCAAAGACGTCGAAGACGGGGCGGAGATGGAGGAACAGCTTCGGCGCGTGGATTCTGGAGAGTTCGAAGCGGTCATCGTCGACGAGCCCATCGTCGATCTGGCGGTCGCTTCCGGACTCGATGTCACTGCCCGATTACCGCTCGGCGAACCGCTCCCCAAAGCCTGGGCGGTTCATCCCGACGCAGCGAACCTGCAGGCCGCGGCCAACGAGTTCTTGGCCCGAGCCGAACGTCGCGGTCTCATCCGGATCTACTACCACCGCTACTACCGCGCAGGAACGCTGGGCTTTCGTCGAGCCTCCGAGGAGGCGTTTCGAGCCGACCAAGACGGCGCCATTTCACCGTACGACGACCTGTTCCGTCGGGCGGGAGATCTGACCGGCATCGACTGGCGGCTGCTGGCCGCCGTGGCGTACACCGAGAGCAAGTTCGATTCCGAGGCGCGGAGTGCGTGGGGCGCACTCGGGATGATGCAAGTGCTGCCTTCCACGGCTCGACGCGTGGGCGTCAAAGATCCATCGACTCCCTGGGGCTCCGTCTTGGCCGGCTCGCGGTACCTGCGGCGGTTGCTGAGAGTGTTCGCCGACGAGGGGGTCGACGCACGACAGCGCGTCCGGTTTGCCTTGGCCTCGTACAATGCGGGGCTTGGACACGTGCTCGACGCTCGTGAGCTCGCGCGGCAGACGGGCCGCGACCCGGACCGGTGGTTCGACCACGTCGAGGACGCGCTCGCCCTCAAGCAGGACCCCCGCTGGCATGAAAAGACGAAGCACGGGTACGCTAGAGCCAAGGAGACGATCGCTTACGTGAGCCGAGTGCAGAGTCAGTACGACATCTTCACCCGACACGTCCCGTTGGCGATCCCATCCGAGGCGCCCCCATGATCGAGGTACCTTCGGCCTACGTCGAGCTCCCATTTTCTCGTCCCCACGCGCTGCTTCGACTGGAGGGCTTGGTCCATCGATATGCTTGGATTCGAGCCTGGCTCGAGTCGGGAGCGCCGGACTCCGGAGTCGCGGAACTCCTCCGCCGACACCCGACCGCCTACCGCGAGGCGCGGGCGACCTCCGCTGCTCGCCTGGGGGCACGGGGTCGCGCGGTCCGCGAAGAGCTGACCCGGGTTCGTGCAGCGGCTCCCCTTCCGCCGGGGGCACCCTCGCGACGAAAGATCCATGCGCTCTCCGAGCTCGAAGTCCTTCTTCGCGCCGGCCGCTCGGCCCGCTATCGGACGCGACGCGACGACGAAGACCCCATCGTCGAGACCATCGAGGGGGGCCTCGCCGGGGGCGGCGAGCCGCATCGTCGCCTGGCCATTCTTCTCCAGTGGGTCGCCCGACGGTACGCGCTCGTGGACCAGTGGTGGGACGATCTGTGGGGCGGCGTCGCCGTGGCCATCGACGTCGGGCCGGAAGACGCCTTTCCTCTGGGGACGGTACGGGAGGTGGTCGGCTTCGACGAGCCGGTGATCGTGGTCCGCACCGCGGCCGGCCTGTCCGCACTTTCCGGGGTCTGTCCGCACCGCGGAGGAATCTTGTCGGATGGAGAGGTTCGGGGGGATGCGGTGATCTGTCCGATCCACGGATGGGCCTTCGACCTTCATACCGGTGTATGCGCCGCCAACCCGCAGTATCGGGCGGCAACGTACGGAGTACGCGTCGAGGACGGTCGCGTGCACGTTCGGCGTGAGGGCTCGTGCTAGGCGTCGACGCGCTCTGCGCCCTGCTTTTCATCGTTCCCCCGTCCGGCAACTGGCGACCGCCCGAGCTCGAAGTGTCTCCTCCACCCCCGGTGGAGTCCTTCGATGACTTGCGGAGGGTCGCGCTTCAGTACTTGGGCCGCCCGTACGTGTGGGGCGGCGTCGGCACGCCGGGGATGGACTGTTCGGGGTTCACGTGTCGCGTGTTCGCCGAGTCCGGATACGCGATTCCCCGCGTCAGTCGCGACCAGGCGCGAACCGGAACGCCCGTCTCGCTCGACCGCATCGCGCCGGGCGACCTGCTGTTCTTCGCCGAGCGCGGACAGCCGGTGTCGCACGTTGGCATCTACCTCGGTTCCCGCCAGATGGTTCACGCATCGAGCGGCCAAGGCGAAGTGATCATCGACAGCGTCGACCGGCGCTGGTTCCGGGACCGGTTGGTTGGGGCTCGGCGCGTACTCTCGAGTACACTGACCGCGGGAGCCGACGACCTTCTGACGATCACCGAGCTCTCTGAGCACGATGGGGAGTTCCGCCTTTCACCCCTCGTGCGAAAACGAGCCGCGGTGGAGGTCGATGGCCTCCAGCCGGAACTCCTCGGCGGAGGCCGCAGCTTTCTGGGCGTCCGCAGCGGGGTCTTGACTCAGGACGGCCAGGCGGCAGCCGTCGTCGCACCGGAGGTGGGTCTCGCCTGGCCCAAGCACGGTGTTTCGCTCCAGCTGGGCCTGCCCATTCGTTTCGACTCCGATGGCGCCGACATCGGTACCGTCGACGACTTTGGGGAGGCCCTTCGCTTCTTGAGGGAAGCGCGCGCCGGCCTGACGGGGGCCGACGTCGAGCTCGGGCTGCAGCGTGAGCGCGCCTACACGCTGGGGGCAGGACGAAGCGTGCTGGCGCACGCTCCGATGTTTGCCACGCGCACCGTGCCCGGGTTGGGGACCACCGATTCCGCTCTCACCGCCTATGGCCGTGCCCGCATCGGCATCGTCGACACTCAGCTGTTGGTCGACGACGTCGTGGAGCCGGGCGTCGTCGGCGGCAGCGGGGGCCTGCGCTTCGACTCGGGCCTTGGTGCCCGCGTCGAGGGCGCCGTCGACCTGCGAACGGCCGACGAAGCCGACCTCGGCGCCGTCTATGGCGAGGCCTTCTTTCACAGCAGTCCTGACCGCACGGCGCAGGTTCTGGCCAATCTCGGCGGCGGAGCGACGCTCTTCGGTGACCGGCGGTCGGGTCTCATCGACGCGCAAACCGACTTCCGTTTCCTCTTGGGACGACGGCGCCAGGACGCGATCGGCTTCGGGGCTCGGATCGGTTATGCGTTCGACGGCGGCCTGTGGGAGCCGTTCGGACCAACCTATCCCGCAGGGCGCCAGGCGACCGCCGAGGCCTATGGCGAGGGCGGTGAGCGCGGCCTGGTCGGTGGTCGAGCACTGCTTCGCATTCAGAGCTTCGAGTTCACGGCACGATACGATCAGGCGTTGGCCGGGGCGCCGGGCCCCCTCGACCGGACGCTCGCCCTGTCCCTCGACCTGGGCGAGATCCCGTTGTCGGGGACACGAACCCTTTCTCTACGTACGGGATATGCCGTCCGCGCGCCCCTCGACGACGACTGGCGGGTCAACATCTTCTATCTCCGGAGCAGCATTCGACTGTTCCGCTGGTTGGCGTTTGAAGCTTTTGCCCTGCGGGGGCCAGGCTGGGACGGCGGCGCGATGCTGCGCATCGACTGGGGATTCTAGTTCCCCGCTGGTGATCTGTGCTTGGATCACCGAGTGCGAAGCATAGGGGCGGTGGCCCTTCTATTGGCGCTCGCAGGCTGCGAGACGAAATACGACGAGCGGAGTTTCCGGCGAGCTGCGGAGGAGGCGTACTCCGACGTCCATCCGGGCTGGACGATCTACCGGCGGGAGGACGCGGAGACGATCTACGTTCGGGGCGACCAGCTCGACCGCCTCCCCGTCGACGAGCTGTTCGTGCGCTACGAGGAAAGCGGTCAAGGCGGCCGAGCCTTCTTCCGGGCCTGGAAGGAGGAGCAGCGCGCGGAGATCGAGGCTCGCCGCCGTACGCTGGACCAGTCGCGCCGACACGTGATTCCCATCGTGCGCAGCGGAAGCTGGGTTCGGGTCCAAGACCTCGCCGCGATCGGACCGGAGCGCATCCAGAAGGACATTCGTCCCTGGCGCCAGGAGGTCACCGAGGATGTGTTTGTCGTTCTCGGGATTCCCGAGGAGAAGCTCGGATTCCGCTTCGCCTCCATCCGCGAGGTCGAAACGGCGACGACCACGGTCGAAGGAGGGTGGCTAGCCCAGGCCGTCCGAAACCTCGAGGCCCGTGTGGGCGTGGAACACGAGGGCGTCGAGGTACGGTCGGACGACGGTAAACTCCTCGCCGTCGACCTGCCCAATCTCGAGGGCATCTCGGGCCTCATCTTGAGCGAGGCCTTTCGGCGGTCCGTTTTGAAGCGGTTCAACAAGCCCGCGGTCGGCGCTGCCGTACCGATCCGCAACGTCCTTCTGCTCTTCGACCAAGATGAGTTCACGGCCAAGAAACCGGTCCGGGCTCGCGCCCACGAGCTCTACGACACGCAGAACCACCCCGGATTTCGGGGTCTGTTGCTCATCGAAGCGGACGGCGTTTCGCTGCTCGAGCCGGGGCAGCGCAAGGCGCCGCGTTGAGCAACGAGCCGACCTCCGACTTCGGCTGGTGGAATGGCTCGCTCGCGCTCGGACCGCCGCCTCGAGAGATCGAAGCCGACCTGGTCGTCGTGGGGCTCGGGGGCTCGGGGCTCGCCGCGGTTCATGCCGGGCTCGATCGAGGACTGACCGTCGTTGGGATCGATGCCGGACCAGTGGCCGGCGGGGCGGCTGGCCGGAACGGAGGTTTCCTTCTGGCTGGGTTGGCGGCCTTTCATCACGATGCCAAGGCTCGATGGGGCCAGGATGCGGTCCGTTGGTACCGCGCCACGGAAGCCGAGCGCGAGCGCATGATCGCCGAAACCCCGGCGTGCGTGCGCCGCGTCGGGTCCTTACGGCGCGCGATGAGCGATGAGGAGTCCGACGACTGCCGAAGGCAGCTCGCCGAGATGCGCGCGGACGGGATCGAGGCGCGGTGGTCGGCCGACGGCGATGGGGAGGGTGTCCTCACCCCCAGGGACGCGGTTTTCGAGCCGCATCGGCGGGCCCGTACGCTCGCCAAGCGAGCGTTGCGTCGGGGAGCCCGGCTCTTCGAGAACACGCGGGCGGAGCACGTCGACGATGGGGTGGTCGAGACCGCGCACGGTCGGGTTCGCGGTCGACATGTCGTCCTCGCCACCGACGGTGCCGCGGCGGACTGGATCGCTGGCCTCACCACCGTGCGCCTCCAGATGCTGGCCACCGAGCCCGATCCCGCCGTCCGCATACGTCGTGCCGTCTATGCGCGGTGGGGGTACGACTACTGGCAGCAGCGACACGACGGTTCACTCTTCGTCGGTGGCGGACGAGATGTGGGGGGACGCCGCGAAGAGACCTCGAGACGCGAGCCGTCGGCTCGCGTTCAAGACCACATCGAAGGGCTGCTACGCGGCGTGATCGGGTCTGCTGCGCCGATCCGGTGCCGCTGGGCGGCCTCGGTCACGTACACGGCGGACGGTCGCCCCAGAATGACCGAGCTCTCCCGCGACGCCTGGGTGGTCGGCGGCTATTCGGGCACGGGCAACGTGGTCGGTTCGCTTCTCGGCCGCGCCGCGGTCGAGACGATGGTGACGGGCCGACTCGCGGAAGCGGCGGCTCTTATGGCGCCGCCGGCCGGTCCGTGAGGATCAGGTCGTAATCCAGAGACACGTTGGCCGTTATCCGGAGGAAGTAATCCTGCGGAGGCTGGTTGAAGGTGACCTGGTTCGTGGTGGTGACGATTTCGTTGCCGAACCGGTCCGTGATCTGGATGCCCACCGGTTGTCCGCCGCTGTTGGCGAAGATGTCGAGGGGGAATGCAGGGGCGGTCAGTCGATAGAAATCGGGGTCTCCGGGCTCGGTGCTGCCCTGAACCACGAAGGGGAAGGCATCGATCACGATCGGCGTCTGGTTGCTGTTGTTGTTGGGCTCCACTTCGTCCTGGGGCGCGATGACCTCGTAGTCCGCCCGCATCTTGAACGAGAACTGCTGAAACAGCGGGTTCACGACGGAGACCAGATAGGGGACGTCCGCCTCCTCGAGGACGGCAGCATTTCGCGCGAAGCCGAAACCGCCCGGGGCGTCGGCGAGCAGCCCCATGCCATCGACGCCGAGGATCTGTAGCTGCGGGCCGATCGGCTGAGCCCCGGCGTCGTCCGGATTGTTCCCCATACGCGCCGGGTCGATGTACAGATCGGCGACGATCACCTCACCGGGCTCGGTCGCCGGTCGGATCAACTCGACTCTGCCGGTATCGTTGACCGGGACGACGATGGTCCGGGTGTCGCTGCGCGTGATCGCCGTGTTGTTCGCCCGAGGCAGGCACTGAGCGAGGATCGTATAGGTCAGCAGCGGTCCGCCGACCGCGTCCGCGTCCGGGTCCAGGTTCGGCGCGTGATTGACCCGCAGGAGGTAGGTGCCGCTCTCGGGAAACACGGCCGTGATCGCGGCGGACCCGGGGTCGTCGCGCTCGTTCGTGAACAGGGTGACGTTGCCGCCGCCTCGCCTTTGCAGGAGATCGAACGCCGGAATGAAAGCATCGCCGGTCTCGGCGACCGAGAAGCGGACCGTGTCCCCGGCCACGGCCACGAACTCGTACCAGTCTTCGTCGCGAATGAACGGCTTTGCTTCGATGTCGCCCTGGGTGGCTTCGCGCGCCGGAGCCACGCACGGATTCGGAAACTGGAGAGGATTGGCGACGTCGGGAGAATCGTTGGGCTCCCTCTCGTTGCGCACTTCTTCGCGCTCGACGGTCACCAGCTGCCGGAAGGCACTCTCGTCGTCGTCCCATTCGGCGTCATCCGGACCCACCCGTCGTCGGTGATCGAGGACCAGCCGGACCGGGATCTCTGCCGGGACGTCTTCGAGCAGAATTTGCGAGTCGGTGAATCCGCGACCCACGTCGTCGTTCTCGTACACCATCGGCTCGTCGCCGAGCTCGACGATCAGGATGGTGTCGTAACCGAACGCCTCCGCTCCGTTGCCGAAGAGGGTCTTGGCTTCGAAGAAGGTGAACCGCTCGGGGCCCGGGATATCCGGGTCGTCGTACATCGTGGCCTCCAGAATGGAGACCGCATCGGGGTCCTCCTGGAGGAAGAATGTCCGGTCGGTGAAGGGAAGCTCGACCCTGCGGGTCGACTTCTCGACGGTCTCGATCGAGAGGGCGTAGGCGTTCCGATCGCTCCCGCGCGGCGTGTCGCCGAACAGGCCTCGCCGGTCTCCGACCATGACCTCGTAGGTCCCGGCGGTCGGGAAATAGACTTCACGGGAGGCCTCGAACCGGCCTTCGGCCTCACGGGACGCATAGGCTTCGCCCTGCACGGAGAAGGCAGGCTCGAGTCGCGACTGCGAGGTCGACCGAACCATCCGGATGCGCAGGGTCGTGCGCGCTTCGACCGTCAGGGCGAAGCGGTCGACGGCCTGGGTGTTCGAACGCGGGGTCTCGATGATGCCGCGGACCTCGCGAATCTGTCCGAGAGGGACGAGCTCGATCGCCTGCGCGGTCTCGTCGTTGGGTTCGGACTCGTCGAGGAAGACGCAGGGGTCATCGCCGGAGAGCGCCGCCGCGTTGGGCGTCGCCGGGCAGGAATCGCACACGTCGCCGATTCCGTCGCCGTCGCGGTCTCGCTGCTCGGAGTTCGCGTCGTTCGGGCAGTTGTCTTCTTCGTTCAGCCAATCGTCGCCATCGACGTCGTCGGGTGAGGGGCCAGGATCGACCCCCCCCCCGTTGCCGGTCCCGCTGTCGCCGCAGGCCAGCGCGAAGGCGAGGCCGAAGACCGGGATCAGGATGCGTGTACGCATGCTTGGGGTACTCTCCTCATGCCGGCATCGGCGCGATTTCCCAGCGCTCGATTTCGGCGCACGGACGCTAGCAGACTTATCGGTTGCCCCCAACCGCGCTTTTTGCCGGCCGTTTGCGCGGGGGTCGCACTTCTTCCACCCAGGCCGGCACGCCGCCGAGACGGAGCTCGTCGCGAGCCGAGTCCGCGGCCCGTTTGGAAGTGAAGAGGGCGACGAACGCCCCGCCATCGCCTCCCGCCCCGCTCATCTTCGCCCCGAGCGCCCCCGCCTGTTGAGCGGTGTGGATGGCGGATGCGACGCCGGTCGAGACGAGACCCAGGCCGGCGAGCACGCCGTGGGCGAGGTTCATCGCGACCCCGAGTCGCTCACCGTCCCCGGTCTTCATCGCCCGGATTCCGGCGGTCGCGGACTGGCCCAGCGTTTCCATCGCGGCTTCCATCAAGGCCGGGCTCGTGCGCTTGAGGTCCGCGACCTGGCGCACGACGGTTCGGGTCCCTCCGTGCGCACCGACTGCGCCCACGACGAAGTGAAAGCTCTTCGTGATGGGGATGGGCTTGGCGGTGACCAGGCGCCCGTCCCGCTGGAACTGAATCAGGCGTCCAGCGAGGCAGATCGCGGGGTCCAGGCCCGAGGGTTTGGCGTGAGCGACGCGCTCGGTGCGGAGCGCCAAGGCGAGGCCTTCGTCGAAGCCGGGCGAGGGTCGCCCCTCGATTGCGAATCGAGCTCGCATCAGTGCCACCGCGAGCGCTGCCGATGAGCCCAACCCCGACATTGGAGGAAACCCGAAACGGACCACCACATCCACCCGCGAGAGCCACCGCCCGAGAGCTCGTTTCACCAGCTCCCGCGGCGAAGCGGCCCTTCGAGACAAGGGCACGGTCACATCGTCGTCGGCCTCGAGCCGAATGTGGCCCGAGCCCGGGCCGACCTCGACCCGGATCGTGCGGGCGAGGGGGAAGCCGACGGCCGTCGTCCCGTAGACCACCGCGTGCTCACCGAGCAGGATGACCTTGCCGGGGGCCTCGGTGCGCACCGGGTCCGAGAACATGCCCCGCCCCCCTAATGGCCCGAGCGTTCGACCGCAATGAGGAACCCGAACAGGTTGGCCTTTTCCCTTTTGCCGGGTGCGGTATCCTGACCGCATGGCGAGATCCGAAGGATCCGGCCCCACGGTGGCCCGGATCAGGGGAAAAACTGATGGGGTCTTCGCCAACCGCGAGCTCAGCTTCCTTCAGTTCAACCGCCGTATCGTCGATGAAGCCAGGGACCCGGATGTTCCCCTGCTGGAGCGCCTCAAGTTCGTGTCGATCGTGGGCGCCAACCTGGACGAATTCTTCATGATCCGGGTCGCGGGCCTCAAACAGCAGGTCAAGAGCGGCTCGCTCGAGGTGGGACCTGACGGGATGACCCCGTCCGAGCAGCTGAGGGCGATCCGAGAGGAGGTCTCCGCTCAGGTTGCCGAGACCGAGAGCATTCTCCTGGATGAGCTTGTGCCCGCGCTCCATGAAGAGGGCATCCATCTCCTGTCGGTCGACGAGCTCGACGAGGAAGCGCAGGCCGGCCTGTCCCACTTCTTTCGAGAGCAGCTCTTCGGGATGCTCACCCCGCTGGCGGTCGACCCGGGTCACCCCTTTCCGCTGCTCCGAAACCGCTGCTTGAATCTCGCGGTCCATCTGCTGCCCGCCGGAGCGCCGCCGGACTCGATGCCGCTCCTCGCGGTGATTCAAGTACCTTCCTTGCTCTCGCGGGTGGTCCCCGTGGCCCAGCCGGGCGTCCTTTCCCTGGTTCTCATCGAAGACGCCATCCGGCATCACGTCGGCGCCCTGTTTCCCAGCATGCAAATCCTGGAATGCATTCCCTTCCGGGTTCTCCGAAACTGGGATCTGTCGTTCGACGAAGATGAGCAGGACGACCTTCTTTCGACGGTTCAGCGGGAACTGCGACGCCGCTGGCGACTGGACGCCGTTCGCTTGGAGGTCGACGCCGAGGCGTCGGATGGTCTCATCGATCGCTTGAGGTCGTCGCTGGACCTTTCGCCCGGTGACGTTCAGCGACTTCGCGGTCCAGTCGCTCTGACCGACCTCGGTCTCGTGCTCGATCGGGTTGGTCGTTCCGATCTGCGCGACGAGCCCTTCGAACCGGTCCTGCCTGCTCCCTTTCGGGAGCAGGGCATATTCGAGGCCATCCGGGCGAAGGACCTCCTTCTCCATCATCCGTACGACTCCTACGAGCCGGTTCTCGACTTGCTCGACAAGGCGGCCGACGACCCCCACGTTCTGGCGATCAAACAGACGCTCTATCGGGTGAATCGGGAATCACCGCTCCTGCGGTCGTTGACCCGCGCGGCAGAAAACGGAAAGCAGGTGACCGCCCTCGTCGAGCTGAAAGCTCGCTTCGACGAGGAGGTCAACGTGGAGTGGGCGCGCCGACTCGAGGAGGCCGGCGTCCACGTCGTCTACGGACTCCTGGGGCTCAAGACCCACTGCAAGATCACGCTGGTCGTCCGTCGCGAGTTGGACGGAATCCGCCGCTATGTCCACCTGGGAACGGGCAACTACAACGACAGTACGGCCCGAATATACTCGGACCTCTCGCTCTTCACGTGTCGGGAGGAGGTTTCACGCGACATATCCGCGCTCTTCAATCTTCTGACCGGCTACTCGGCTCCACCGCAGTGGGAGCGCCTCGCGGTGGCGCCCTTGGGGCTTCGCCGACGGGTCGTGGGGCTCGTACACGGCGCTCGCGATGCAGCCCGGGAAGGGCGTCGAGCTCGCATCGTCTTCAAGAGCAATGCGCTGATCGACCCGGCGACCATTGAAGCGCTGGTCGAGGCCTCGCAGGCCGGGGCCGAGGTCGTTCTCCTCATCCGCGGTCCTTGCACCCTTCAGGTCGGCATACCGGGGCTGACCGACCGCATCATCGTCCGGACGATCGTCGACCGCTTTCTGGAGCACAGTCGAATTTTTTACTTCGCCATCGACGACGATGAAGAGGTCTTCATCACCAGCACCGACGTCATGCCGAGGAACTTCGATACCCGGATCGAGGTGATGCTCCCCGTCGAAGACGAGACCATCAAGCGACGGATCATCGACGAAATCCTGGCCACCGAGCTGCAGGATGACGTCAAGTCGGCCTTCCTCGGCTCCGATGGGCGATTTCATCGCCGCAACAAAGCCAGCGGCGGCTTTCGCGCGCAGAACGAGTTCATGCGAAGGGCTCGTCTGCGGGCGGCCGACGAACCGCGGCGTCCCTCGCGGCCAGCCCGTGGCGTCTCGCTGGAGGCCTGGCCGGAGCGCTGACCGGAAGGGACCAGCGCATGTTGGACTTGGATCCTCGTTGCTTTGCCGCTAGTGAAGACGGACCGCAGGCCTCCTGGATTCGCCTGCGACCGGGACCATGATCATCGATCTCCACGTTAACGTCGAAACACCCGAGGGTGACGTAGACCCCTCCGTTCTCGCTCGAGGGGCCCTCGACGCGGGCCTGGACGGCTACGTCCTCACCCGCCAAGGGGAACTCGTGCCCGACCTCGAAGCCTATCGCTCGGCGGGTCGGGAGCTCGGCCTCAGTGTCTTCGCTGGGGCCGAAATCTCCACGAATCACGGCCTGATCCTCTGCATTCTGCCCGACGGTACGGCCCTCGCGGACGATTTCGCTCCCAAGGATGGACCGCTCTTCGATGCCGCGGCCGCGATCGAGGCCATCGATAAGCTGGGCGGGGCGACCGTGGCGCTGCGTCCGTACGATCGAGACGTGAGCGTACCGATGGGTGACCACCTCTTCTCGCTCCACGGTCTCGCCGCTTGCGAGGTCCAGAACGGCCGCATTTCCGAGATCGCGAACGACCTGGCGCTCGAGGCGGCTTCCAACATGGAAATGCCGTGCGTCGGCACGTCCTCGGCGCGCGGTGCGGAGGGTCTGGGCACGACCGCGACCCTCTTCCGACGGACGGTCGAGGACTCGGTGGCGCTGATCGAAGCCCTGCGACACGGCGAATGCTGGCCGCTGTCGTTTTCCGACACGGCACCGGCCGAAGAAGCCCCCAAGCGCGATGGGCGACGCCGAAGTGAAGGTAAAGACGGTGGAGGTCGCCGTGACGGTCGTCGCGATGGCCGACGTCGTCGCGGTGGTGGACGAGGTCAGCGCGGTGGCGGTGGAGCGGGCCGGGGCCCCGTACCGGACGACATCGGCAATCGAGCCCCGGGGGGGCGGACGAACGTGCCCGAGGACATCGGCAACCGTATCCGTCCCGAGTCCGACGATCACCTCCCGCCGGAAGACATCGGAAATCGGCTGGCTCCCGGCGAACAGTCGCCCTTTCGTCCTAGGACGCAGGTCGACGAAGAGGACGATTGAGGCTCACTGCGACCCGTCCTCATACCGGGTCTTGAGCAGATAGCTCGCACATTCCGCCGTGCAGGTCGCCGGGTAGCCGTATTCGCGGGTCATTCGCTCGATGGTACTGCGCGCTTGGTTGGCGCTCGCTTCGTCGAGCGCCGGTCGTTCGTCGGTGCTCAGTTCCACGATGTTTCGCAGCTGCCGCTCGATGACCTTCCGCTGCTGGCGGTAGTAATCGTCCTCCATGCGTTCGATGTAGGTCCGAAACAGTTCGCGATACTTTGGCTGACTCCCCGTATTCTCCAGGCTCCAGGCTCCGATGCGACCGATGACGGTTCGCCGGAACTCATCGCGGTCCTCGGCTTCGGCTACCAAGACGTCTTCGACTTCGCGCATGAGGTCCGGATCCGGGTCGACGTACCGGCCGGTGATCCGGTCCATAACCTTCTCCTTCTTCAGAAGGTGGGACACGTGGCGTACGTAGCGCGCGAAGAGCTCTTCGTAGCGAGCTTCCTCCACCAAGCCCATCGCATGACGGATTTCGTCGTCGAACAGGCTCAACCACCAGTCGTGGACGACATCGATGAAGCCTTCGTTGTCGTGAAAGCCCGATTTCGTCTCCTGCTTGAGGAAATCGTACAGACTCGGGTCTCGAACGAGCTCCCGTAGTTCCTCGAAGACGGGTAGGGGGGTCAACGTGCGGTACCCGGGGCGGTGTGTGGCATTGAGGATGATCGTGCGCATCTCTCGTGCCGAAGCTCCGAGACGCCCCTCGTAATTGGCCTGGTTCCGGTATTCGCTGCGCAGGTAGGGGATGGCGCTCACGAGGATCTTGGCGTCGTTGGCACTCACCCAGCCGGGCACGGTGCCGTCGTCGTAGAGGCGCAACTTCTCCAGCGGCGTCATGCGTTTGACGATGGAGCGCACCGGGTCGGCATAGCGGTCGGAGTCCGGCTTGCGGAGCCGCGTCAGCACGGCCCACATGGCAGCGACTTCGACGACGTGGGGCGCGAGATCCTTCGTTACGGTGGTGGGCGTGATCTGCTGGCTGTAGATCTGCACCTCGTCGCTGAATCGTACGAGATAGGGCACGCGAACGAGCTCCATTCGCGCTTTGAAACTCATCCAATCGGGATGATCCTTGAAGGCGTCCAGGTACTTCTCATTGGAGGTGGCAACCAAGACAGAGTCCAACCCGATGCTGAACTGGGGGAGACTCGCCGTTGCTTCTTCACTCGTTGCCAGAAGGTACTTGTAGGCCTCCGGTGGACGCTTCAACAAGTCGGAGAACTCCAGCAAACCACGGTTGGCCGCCACCAATGGACCGCTCAGTTCGTAAAGAGGAATGGTCTGGAGCGGTCGAGGGAGATTGGCGATCGAGCGATCGGCCGTGATCTGTCGTGCCTCGGCATCGACGTGCATCTGCGGTTCGACCGTCGCCAGCCCTCGCCCGTAGCGCTGAGAGAAATGAAACCGCTGAACTTGTACGTAGCGGAGAACTTCGGCCAGGTCGCCCTCGTGGGAAACCATCAAGGCTTCGAAGATAGCTCGGTCTCGGGGGGAAAGGTCGCCTTCGAGGATGTATCGCGACACCACGAAGTCTGCGGGTAGCTTACCCTCTTCGCGAAGCCGCTCGATGAGCAGCTTCCTCTCCCGCTTGGGAACGAGGAAGATCGGATGGTCTCGAAGCTCGCAGGCCATTCGCGCGTCGATCTGTTCGGCACCGAGTCGGGCGAAGCTCTCCCCTGCCTCCGGCGACGCGTTGCTCGGATCGGCAAAGCCCAAGGTCCCTTTCACGATACGCTCCGACGGGAAGACCCAGGCATACGTGTAGACCGCGCCCTCCGGTGTCCGGGAGTAGTGCTCCATGCCTCCCTGGAGGCAGTTGATGAGAGAACTCTTGGCCGAGCCGTTGGGACCGTGCAGCAGGATGAGCCGAGTGTTCTGACCGTCCCGAGCGAAGTTGTTGAGCAGCCGGTAGATCTCGTTTTGTACAGTTTCCTGACCGGCGACCCGGGTCGCCTCCTTCGACCATTCCGCGTCGAAGACCTTGAAGCGGGTCACCGGGCCCTGCGGCAGGTGCAGCTCCTCGGAGCCGAAGTGGGCGAACACGTCGAGCAGGTACTGACTCGAGCTTCGCAGATTTCGGGCCGGATTCTCCAAGGCCAGGCTGAACCACTCGGAAAACGAAAGCACGGTACGGTCGGCGATGAAGGCGTCGAGCACGCGACCGGACAGCTCGCGTAAGACGGTGCTGGGGACCAATGATGGCGCCACGAAGCTGCTGTAACGCGGCTGGGCGTTCGCACCAACCTCGAGCGAACGCAGCTACGGCTGCTTGAAGGAGGTGACCAACACGACCAGGCCCAAAAGGCCCAGGCAGGCGCCTCCGACGGCGAGCGTCGCCCGGTCGACGAGGGTGGCCGCCACGAGGTCGTCGGCGACCGGTCGATCCGAATCGGGCATGGGCTCTTCCAGGAACCGGCGGGCGGCGACGTAGTCCCCGTCTTCGAACGCTCGCTTGCCCCGCTGGAGGACCGAAGAGTGCGAGTGCTTCTTGGCCACGACGGGACCCTAGCATCGCTGCCGCTCTACGACCTCATCAGCTTTGCAGCTGCAAGAACGTTCAGGTGCTCTCGGTCCATTTTCTCCCCCTCACACGCCTTGACCCCGTCCGGGCCGATCAATAGGTTCCGAGTGGGGCAAAGTGGATCAAAGTGGTGACAACGTGCCATCGTGTGGATCCAGGAGTCGCGAGCGGGGCGCATGTTCAGAGGACGATTCGAGCATCAGATCGACCCGAAGGGTCGTCTCGCGCTGCCCGCCGCGTTTCGCCGAGTGCTGGCCGCAACGCACGAGCAAACGCTCGTGTTGACCGCCCATATCTCGTCGCCCTGTCTGGTCGCCTATCCGGTCAAGGAGTGGGAGACATTCGAGGCTCGGCTCAGTCAGCTGCCGCAGTTCGACCGAAGCGTGATGCTGCTTCGACGGCTCTACGTGGGCAGCGCCATGGATTGTCCCATCGATCGCCAAGGACGGATCCTGGTGCCCCCCGTGCTTCGCACTCATGCCGGCCTGGAGCGCGAGGCGTACTGGGTCGGGGGCATGCGGAGCATGGAAGTCTGGTCCAAGGACGGATGGGACCGTGGGGTGGAGTCGATGCGAGCCGAAGTCGATACCGATGTGCTCGCCCAGTTGGGCGAGCTGGGAATCTGATGATGGGCTCCGAGCTTCACACGTCGGTTCTGCTCGACGAGTGCGTCGCCGGTCTCGCCGTCGTGCCGGATGGACTCTACCTCGATGCCACGGTCGGCCTGGGCGGCCACGCCGAAGCGATCTTGAAGGCTTCGGCGCCCGGCGGGCGCGTCATCGGCATCGATCGCGATCCCGATGCGCTCGCCCACGCCCGAGGGCGGCTTCAGCCCTACGGCGATCGAGTCCGTCTCGTACTGGCGAGCTTTGGCGACGTGTCCGACGTCTTGCTCGGTGAGCCCGCCCTCGACGGTGCGCTGGCCGACGTCGGAGTCTCATCGCTGCAGCTCGATCGTCCGGAGCGGGGCTTTTCCTTTCGGGCGGACGGACCTCTCGACATGCGCATGGGACCCGACGTCTCCAGCACCGCGGCGGAGCTGCTCGCCGGTATCGACGCGACGGGGCTGACCGAAATTCTGCGCACGTACGGCGAAGTGACCCGACCCAAGCGAATGGCCCGGGCGATCATCGCAGCACGCGATGACGGACGGCTCGCGTCCACTCTGGACCTGAAGCGCATCGTCGAGTCGGTGGAAGGTTCGGGAGGGCCCCGCGGCACGCATCCTGCGACCCGGACGTTTCAGGCTCTCCGCATCGCCGTCAATCGAGAGCTCGATGAGTTGGAGGGCTTCCTCCGCGCCCTCGAAGACCTCGTGCGCCCGGGTGGGCGCGTCGCGATCATCAGTTTTCATAGCCTCGAAGACCGGATCGTGAAGACGACCTTCGCCGACCCGCCGACCGATCCGGCTGTACGGCACCTTCCCATCACCAGTGCACCCGGACCGTGGCAGGTCATCACCCGGCGGCCGATCGTACCCACGGCCGGTGAGATCGCTGCCAACCCGCGCGCGCGAAGCGCCAAACTCCGGATCGCCGAACGGAGGGCAGCATGAAGCGGACCGGCAACACGATGATCGCGGCTCTGTTGGTCGCGACCCCGGTCGTCGCCGCCGCGCTGTTCTACGTTTGGGCTCAAGTGACGACGGTGATCCTGGGATATCGGCTCTCGGAGGCGGCTCGGGAGCTTCAGGAGGAGCGCGAGGTCAACCGCGGTCTGCAGCTGGAGGCCGCCTCGCTTCGGTCGCCGGAGCGCCTCGAGCAGATGGGGGTCCAGTTCGGTCTGATGCCGCCGACCCAGGACCAGGTCCTGAAAGCGGAGGACCGACCGTGACCCGAGCCCGCAATCTGCAGCCGGACACCGTTGCTTTGCGGCTCGGGTCGGCCGACCTGGTTCGTCGCGGCCGCCGACGCCGACGGCCCCGCGCCCGCTCGAAGGCGCCGGCCCGGCCCGCTCACCATCCGGACCGTGTCCGGATGCGGGTGGGCGTCGTGGCGGTCGTCTTCGGGGTCGCTGCCGCGGCGGTGATCGTACGGGCCGCCCAGATCCAGATCCGCGACCACGAGGACTACCTCCAGGCCTCGGAACGGCAGGCTGCCGGAGACCACCGGGTGCGGGCCGGTCGCGGTCCCGTCCTCGATCGGCATGGGGCGGAGCTCGCGCTGTCGGTACAGGTCGATTCCATCTTCGCCGAGCCACGCCGCGTGCGGGAGGCGTCTCGGTCGGCGCGGCGCCTCTCCGCCGTGCTCGACCGGCCGGCGGCCCAGCTGGAGCGGAAGCTTAGCGCCGATCGCTCCTTCGTGTACCTCGCCCGTCGCGTGGACCCCGAGGTCGGCGCTCGCGTGCGGTCGCTCGGTCTCGCCGGCATCGGGACCCACCAGGAGGCTCGCCGTTTCTATCCGAATCGAGGTCTGGCTGCGCACGTGCTCGGCTTCACGAACGTGGACGAGGATGGTCGGGCGGGCGTCGAGCGAACGTACGATGACTCGCTGCGAGGGGGGACGATCCCGATATCCGCGCTGCGAGATGCGCTCGGAAATCGGGTGATGACCGAAGGTTTCGTTCCGCCGTCCTCGCTGAAGGGGGAAGGCCTACGGCTCACCATCGACCGGCGGATCCAGTACGTGGCCGAGGCAGTGCTGGCCGAGACCATCGACGACTTTGGCGCCAAGGCTGGCGCGGCGGTGGTTCTCGAAGTGGGGACCGGACACGTCTTGGCCTTGGCCTCCCACCCGACCTTCAACCCCAACAACCTGACCGGCTCGGTACCGGACCATCACCTGAATCGCGTCATCAGCGCCGTCTACGAGCCGGGGTCGACCATGAAGATGGTCACGATCGCAGCCGCCCTGGAGGAAGGCCTGGTGACACCAGGAAGCCGCATCGACTGTGAAGGCGGGAAGTGGAGGCTCGGCGGGCGTACCATTCACGATACGCACACCGACGAGGGCCGGTTGAGCATCGGCGACGTGCTGAAGGTGTCTTCGAACGTCTGTGCCGCAAAGGTCGGGCTGCGGCTGGGGAAGCGGCGGATGAATCGGTGGCTTCACCGATTCGGCTTCGCCGACAAGACCGGTATCGAACTTCCCGGGGAGCTGTCGGGCCTGATTCGGCCGGTGTCGACGTGGAGAGAGATCGCCTTGGCCAACATCGCGTTCGGTCAGGGGCTGGCCGTCACACCGCTTCAGCTCGTGCAGTCGGCGGCGGTGATCGCCCAGGACGGTCTTCTCGTGCCTCCCCGGATCATCGCTTCGCGTATCGCTCGCGACGGAACCGAGACGGCGCCGGATCCTCCCTCCGCCCGGCGAGTCGTCTCGATTCGGACCGCCCGCACGCTGCGCCGAATGCTCGCCCAGATCACCGGTCCGGAAGGCACCGCGCCGATGGCCGCCGTGCCCGGTTGGACCGTCGCCGGCAAAACCGGGACCGCTCAGAAGATCGACCCCGTGACCAAGGCCTACAGTCACGAGCTGTATCTGGCGAGCTTCGTGGGCATGATCCCGGCCGACCGACCGAAGCTGGTCATTGCGGTCTTCATCGACGAGCCGCGCGGCTCGATCTACGGCGGCCCGGTAGCGGGGCCGGCTTTTCGCCGGATCGCAGAGGCAGCGCTCACTGCGAGCGGGGCCTACGTCGGCCCGGAAGAACTGCCTCCGGAGTCGGTGGTCGGCGCTCCGGTCGTCGATGCCCCCGAGCGCGACCGCGCCGAGCTCCAGGCGCCGGTCGCTCCAAGCCCCGACCTCGACGCAGCGCTGTCCGCCGAGGCTCGATACGTGTTGGGTCGTACCCCGGAACAACCTGATTCGTCGCTGACGAACGGGATCATGCCCGACCTGAGCGGCCTCGAACTCCGCGAAGTGTTAAAGCGTTGCTCGAAGGCGAAGTGTCGTCCGCGATTGATCGGACGGGGACGCGTCGTCAGCCAAGTGCCCGAGCCTGGCGTTCGAATCGAATCGGGCGTGGCGTGGCGGGTGAGCTTGGCGCCTCGAGGGGGGGCACCATGAAGTTGGAGCAACTGATCCGCGGCCTGAGCATCAAGGATCGCCGGGGGCACTTCGAAACAGCGGTCAACGGGATCGCTGCCGATTCTCGGCAGATCAGGTCGGGGGACGTGTTCGTCGCCGTGCGGGGCCGGGCCGCGGACGGACACGGATTCATTCGCACGGCCGTCGACCGCGGCGCTCGGGCCGTGGTGGCCGAGGAATGGCCCGACGATCTCGACGACGCCCTCGCCACCCGTCCCAACGTCGTCCTCGTGCCCGATTCGCGTCGGGCCCTGGCGCTGGCGGCCGCGAATTTCTGGGGCCGTCCCTCGCGGGACCTGGTGATGGCCGGAGTCACCGGAACCAACGGCAAGACGACGGTCGTCCACGTGCTCGAATCGATATTGAAAGCGGCGGGGAAGGCGGTGGGGACGATCGGCACCGTCGGCTATCGGTTCGGCGATCGGACGGAGCATGCCACGCACACCACGCCGGACCCCGTGGAGCTTCAGTCCGTCTTGGCCCGCATGAAGCGAGCCGGGGTGACCCACGTCGTCATGGAAGTCTCCAGTCATGCGCTCGACCAGCAGCGAGCGGTTGGAGTGCACCTGAAGGTCGCCGGCTTCACGAACCTGACTCAGGACCACCTCGACTACCATACCGACGTCGAAGACTACTTCCTGGCCAAGAGCCGCCTGTTCTCCGAGGTTCTCGCCGGCAGCGAAGCCCGGGGTCGGATGGCGGTGATCAACGTCGACGACGCGTACGGTGCGCGGCTCCTCGAGATCTGGAAAGGCAAGACGTTGACCGCCTCCCTCTCGGGTGCACCGGAGGCGGATCTCGCGGTTCTCAGTGCGGACTACTCCTTGGATGAGACGCGAGCCACCATCCGCACGCGCAAGGGACAGCTGGAACTCACAAGCCCCCTGGTCGGACCTCACAACCTAGCCAACGTCCTCATCGCGGTCGGAATGGCCCAGGCAATGGGATTTTCCGACCATCGGATCAGAACCGGGGTGGACTCCCTCCGCGGTGTACCGGGTCGGCTCGAAGCCGTCCCGAACGACGAAGACGTTCGGGTGTTCGTCGACTACGCCCATACCCCGGACGCCTTGCGCCGGGTTCTCGAGGCCGTGCGGCCCTTTACCGAAGGGCGCCTCGTCGTGGTCTTCGGCTGCGGCGGGGACCGAGATCGAGACAAGCGCTCCGAGATGGGCCGGGCGGCGGCCGAGGCCGCGGACCGCGTCGTGCTCACGTCCGACAACCCACGGAGTGAGGATCCGGCGGCGATAGCCGAGCAGGCGGAGGCCGGACTCCGAGAGGGGGGCATGACTCGACTCGGTGCCGACGCCGAGGCACGAGGTTACGAAGTCGAGCTCGATCGGCGTCAGGCGATCCGCGTGGCGACCGCCCGGCTTCGGCCCGGCGACGTATTGGTGATCGCCGGGAAGGGCCACGAGCAGGTCCAGATCGTCGGCGATCAGCGGGTTCCGTTCGACGATGTCGAAGAGGCGCGGAGGATCCTCGCGGGATTGCCTCCGCCACCACCCCCGAGTCGCATCGGCCCCACCACGCAGCGCGTAGAAACCGAACAGGTCGTGGAGTCGGTCGACATCGAGCCGGACATCGTCGGCGAAGCGCCGGACGATGCTCGGGAGCCGGATTGAATCGGCGGGCCATCACGGTCTCCGCCCGGTGGGTCGTGCAGGCGACCCGCGGGAAGGTCCGGGGTCGCGAGCGAGACTTCGGCGGCGTCGCCACCGACTCGCGTCGCGTACAGCCCCAGGACCTATTCGTGGCGCTGTCCGGCCCACGCTTCGACGGTCACGACTATGTTTTCGATGCCGAGGCACGCGGGGCCTCCGGGTTCTTGGTCGAGGAGGGGCGCGGCGTCGCCGCGGAGGGGACGGTTATCGAGGTCCCGGACGTTCTGAGCGCTTTCGGTGGGCTCGGGTCCGCCTGGCGACAGCAGTGCGCGACGACGGTGATCGGTCTGACCGGATCCAACGGGAAGACCTCGACCAAGGAGCTGCTCGCCGCCTTGATCGGACGAGAACACGAGGTCCTCGCCACCGCGGGCAACTTCAACAACCTGATCGGCGTCCCCCTGACGCTGCTCGAGCTTCGCCCCGAGCATCCGGTGGCGGTGATCGAAATGGGCATGAACAAGCCGGGCGAGATTCGCCGGCTGACGGAGCTGGTACGACCGCAGGTCGGCCTTCTGCTAAACGTGGGTCCAGCGCACATCGGCGAGCTCGGCAGCATGGAAGCGATCGCGGCAGCCAAGGGCGAGCTGTTCGAAGCGCTCCCCGAGGATGCCGTCGCCGTGGCCAATCGGGACGACCACCGCGTGATGGAGCAGCTCGCGCTGCACGGCCGAACCTGCGTTCGCACGTTCGGGGAGCACGCGGGTGCCGACGTGCAGCTGCTGACCCGGCGAGTCGACGAGGGACGCCAAGCGTTGAGCATCGGGGTCGATGGTCAGGCGGTCGAGGTCCCACTGGCCTGGCCAGGGCGCCACTCCGCCCTGAATGCAACCGCGGCGATCGCCGCGGCGACCGCCCTCCCCGACGATCTTCGTCCGTCGTTCGACGCCATTCGAGAGGCTCTCCGTGACCTTCCTCCCGTGGCGGGCCGATTCGTCGTGCGGCGATTGAACGGTAGGGTCGTGGTCGACGACACCTACAACGCGAATCCGGCTTCGTTGACCGAAGGCCTCGTCTCGGTGCGGGAGTCGGCCCCGACCGCCCGGCTGGGCGTGGTCCTCGGAGCGATGGGTGAACTCGGCTCGCACTCCGAAGCCCTCCACCGCGAGGCTGGAGCTGCGATCGCGGGGGCCGGACCGGACTTCTTCGCGACGTACGGACCCGACGCGCGTCCGGCCTTCGAAGCGGCGGTGGCCGAAGGTGTCGCGGCCGAGCATTACGACGACGATCTCGATGGGCTCTGGGACTTCGTTGCCTCCCGTCTCGCGCCTGGAACCTGGCTCTATCTGAAGGGGTCTCGACAGGCCGGACTCGAGCGGCTGTTGGCACGGCTGGAGAACGTTTGATGCTCTACTGGCTCCTTTACGAGCGTTTGGGCGTGAACCTCTTCCGGTATCCGTCCATTCGCATCTTGTTGGCTGCGGGATTCGCTCTGGTGCTGTCGATCTGGCTGGGGCCGACCTTCATCCGCGGTCTGCGTCGTCTCTCCATCGGTCAGGAGGTTCGGGACGATGGGCCGGCGGCCCATAAGGAAACCAAGCAAGGCACGCCGACGATGGGGGGAACGCTCATCCTGTTCTGTGCCCTCGTGCCGACGCTGCTGTGGGCCGACCCACGTAACCGCTACGTCTGGTTCGTCCTGATCGTTTTTCTCGGTTATGGACTCGTCGGCTTCATCGATGACTTCCGCAAGGTCGCGCTGAAGGACGCCAAGGGTCTCTCGGGTCGCTACAAGCTCATTGGTCAGGCCGGATTCGGACTGATCGCGCTCGCCTACCTCTTTTGGGCAACGACCTACGACACTCGGTTGAGCCTGCCCTTCGTGAAGCCGGACCTCTTCAGTCCCGAGCTCGGCGTGCTCTACTGGCCGTTTGCGCTCCTCGTGTTGATGGGTACCAGCAATGCGGTCAACCTGACCGACGGCCTGGACGGGCTGGCCATCGTCCCCGCCGTCATCAGCGGAGGTGTTTTTCTGATCCTGGCCTATGCCTCGGGAGCCGTGATTTCGGGCTTCAACCTCGCCGAGTATCTGGGCATCGCTCGGACTCCGGGTGCAGAGGAGCTCGCGGTGTTCTGTGCTTCGCTGTGCGGAGCGGGCCTCGGCTTCCTCTGGTACAACGCGCATCCCGCCGAGGTCTTCATGGGCGACGTGGGAAGCCTGTCCATCGGCGGGGCTCTCGGCGCGCTCGCGGTCGTCACCAAGAACGAGCTCGTCAGCGCGATCGTGCACGGCGTCTTCTTGGTCGAAGCCCTCTCGGTGATGATTCAGGTGGGCTCATACAAGCTACGCCGCAAGCGGGTCTTCAAGATGGCCCCCATCCATCATCACTTCGAGCTGCTCGGCTGGCCCGAGCCGAAAGTGATCGTTCGTTTTTGGATCGTATCCGTACTCTTGGCGCTAGTGGGACTCGCCACCCTGAAGCTCCGGTGAGGCCGACCTTGCGCGCGCTCGATTTTCGGCCCACGTCCGCTCTGCGGAATCGATGTCTCGAGCTGCGTGCACGGCTTCACTCACACGGCGGGATTCGGGCCGCGGTCGCCGGCCTTGGTCGGAGCGGAAGCGCCGCGGTGCGACTGCTGAGGAGCCGCGGTGCGACGGTCGAAGTCTTCGACGATCGCCAGGCCGGGCAGCTCGTCGACGGCGCGACCGTGCGTACGCTCGACGAGATTCCCGTGTCCGACGTGGACGTGATCGTCACCAGCCCCGGTGTGCCGCGGTCCCGACTGGCCGCCGGCATCGCTGCCGATCGCGTAATCGGAGAAATCGAGCTAGCCTCATGGTTCCTGCGCGAGCCTCTCATCGGCATCACCGGTACGAACGGTAAGTCCACGACGACGTCGCTCATCGCCCATGGACTCGCGGGTCCCCAACGCCGGGTGTTCGCCGGTGGAAATCTCGGTGTTCCGCTGTCCGAGTTTGCCGGCGGGTCGAGAGACGCCGAGCGGGTGGTGGTCGAGCTGAGTTCCTATCAGCTCGAGAGCCTCGTCCTCGCTCGATTCGCAGTATCGGTGTGGCTGAACCTTTCCCCCGACCACCTGGACCGCTACCCGTCGGTCGAGGATTACGCGCAGGCGAAGCGCCGCCTCGTCGAGTGTACGGACGAGGCCGGCGTGGTCGTGCTCAACGCCGATGATCCATTCTGCCGACTGGACCCCCCGGCGCAGGTTCGCTGGATCTCGGCCCGTCCGTCGCCTACCAGCTTCGCCGGGACGGCCGTGGTGGCACCCGGCCGGCTGCGCCGTTGCGTAGGCGACCGCTTCGAGGAGTACGCCGTGGATTCGCCGGCCCTGCTCGGCGCTCACAACGACTTCAACGCCGCGGCTGCGGTCGAGGTTTGGCGGCGGGAGGGTCTGTCCGAGGCCGAGGTCGAGCACGCACTGTCGACGTTTCCGGGGCTGCCGCATCGACTGGAGCGCCTCGCCACCGATGACGGTCGGGCGTGGTTCAACGACTCGAAGGCCACGAACGTTGCTGCGGCCTGCGTCGCGCTGGACGCGGTAACGGGGCCCAAGGTGCTGATCGCCGGAGGACGGGGCAAAGGCGAGTCCTGGCAACCGCTCGTGGAGCGCGCCCTCGAACGCGAAGTTCGACTCGTAGTTGCGTTCGGAGAATCGCGGGCCCAGATCGCCGAGGCCTTTGCGCCTCGGATGCCGGTGCAGATCACGACGACGCTTTCCGAAGCGGTCGACGTCGCTCGGCGCGGCGAGGCGATGAGCATCGTGTTCTCTCCGGCGTGCGCATCCTTCGATCAATTCGACGACTTCGAGCACCGAGGGGAGACGTTTCGCGCCCTCATCCAAAGGACTGCTCCATGACGCGGCATCACAGCACCGACGCGCCAACCATGATGCCGTCTGCCCACGGCTGGACGACCGCCGACTACGTGCGCAACATCGACCCATTTCTGGTCGGAGCGGTCGTGCTCTTGGTCGGATTGGGTACGGTGCTGGTCTACAGCGCAAGCGCCGTGCGCGCCGACGCTCTCGGCGCAGGAACCTCACACTTCCTGATTCGTCACACGGTCGCCGTCGTTCTCGGTCTGAGCATCATGTCGGTGACGGTCCGAGTGCCGGTCGATGCGTGGGCGCGTCTCGCGCTGCCGCTCTTGATCGTCACGGCCGTGCTTCTGGTGTGCGTGTTCGTTCCAGGGCTGGGCCGAAGCGCGAACGGCGCCCAACGCTGGTTGAGCCTCGGGCCGCTGTCGATACAGCCGGCGGAGGTGGCCAAGCTCTCCGTTGCCGTCTACCTCGCTAACGTACTGGCCAAGAAGCGCGAACGAGTCTCCGACTTCTCCGCCGGCTTCTTGCCTCCGGTCGCCATCGTCTCTGCGCTCTCGTTCTTGGTGCTCCTGCAGCCCGACTTCGGTACGGCCGCCGTGATCGCGGGAATGCTGGGCGTCATGCTGTTCGTGGCGGGAACGCGCATCGCGTACCTGGTCTTCGCGGCGGCGGCGATGGTGCCGGTGGCCCTTCACTACGTCATCACCCGGTCGCATGCCCGAGCGCGCATTGCTGCGTTTCTCGATCCGGAGTCCTACCGTGCCGGCATCGGCTACCAGGCTTGGGAGAGCTTGGTCAGTATCGGCTCCGGCGGAGTTTGGGGGCTCGGACTGGGCCACGGTAACCAGCACCTCTTCTTTCTTCCCGAAAGCCATACGGACTTCATCTTCGCCGTCGTCGGTCAGGAACTCGGCTTCGTGGGTGTCTGCGTCCTGGTGGCGACCTATGCGGTCTTGATCGGACGGACGATGATCGTTGCTCGAGGTCTGCCCTGCCGCTTTCCGATGTTCTTGGTCTGCGGAATCGCCGTGTGGCTGGGGCTCCAGGCCTTCACCCACATGTCCGTCTCGCTGGCCTTGCTGCCGACCAAGGGACTGACGCTGCCGCTGGTGTCCTTCGGTCGGTCGTCACTGGTCGTGACCCTGGCTGCGATCGGCATCGTGCTCCGGGCCAGCGCCGAGCAGCGCGCCTACGTTACCGGAGTCAGCCCTCGGCGGAGAAAGCGATGAGGGTTCTGATCGCAGGCGGGGGCACCGGCGGTCATCTGTTCCCGGGAGTCGCCATCGCGGAGGAAGTGTTGGTTCGCCGACCGGGTTCGGCCGTCCTCTTCGTGGGCACCCGTCGCGGCATCGAGGCTCGAGTGCTACCGGACCTTGGTTACGACCATGCTTTCGTCGACGTTCGCGGGCTGATGGGCAAGTCCCTGATCCGCAGCTTCTTCAACGCCATGGTCCTGCCGACGGCCCTGTACGACGCGTTGAGCATCGTTCGTCGATTTCGTCCCGACATCGCCGTCGGAGTCGGCGGCTATGCCTCGGGACCACCGCTCCTCGCGGCTTGGCTGTTGGGCGTACCGTTCGTCCTCCTCGAACAGAACTCGATACCCGGCGCAACGAATCGATGGCTCGGTCGATTCGCCAAGGCGGTCTTTACCCAGTTTGAAATCACGTCACAGTATTTCCCGACGGGAAAGGTCGTCGCGCTCGGCAACCCGATTCGGCGCCAGCTGCTCGACAACTTCCTCGACTCCAAGATCGAGTCATCGGGGGGATTTCGACTTCTGGTGCTCGGAGGCAGCCAAGGGGCGCACGGCATCAACCGAGCAATGATCTCCGCGGCCGACGCGCTGGCCGAAGCCGATTTGGGGCTGAGCATCCTTCATCAGTCGGGACCTCGCGATCGAGACGACGTTCAGCAAGCCTACGAGAAGGCGGGGATCGAGGCCGAAGTCCGAGAGTTCATCCATGATGTGAGTAGCGCCTACCGTGAGGCTGATCTCGTTCTTTGCCGAGCGGGGGCGACGACCATCGCGGAAGTCACGGTGGCCAAGAAGGCCTCGGTCTTGATTCCATTTCCGCACGCCACCCACAACCACCAGGAGCTGAATGCAAAGTATCTTGCGGATGCGGGGGCGGCGATGATCGTGCGCGAGTCGGAACTGAGCGGGCCTCGACTCGTTCGGCTCGTCGTCGAGTTGGCTCGCGATCCCGAGCGCAGGCAGGCGATGGAGCAGGCGGCGGCTCGAATCGGACGTCCGGAAGCAGCGCGGGAGATCGTGGACGCTTGTGAGTCGATCACGCGGAGGTCTCTACCGTGACGAGTGCCTGGAAGATGGTGCATCGAGCGCGCCGCGTGCATCTCGTTGGAATCGGCGGCAGCGGAATGAGCGGGGTCGCCGAAGTGCTGCTTCGTCTAGGGCATGACGTTCGTGGCTCCGACCTTCGAGCCTCCGAAGCAACCGAACGTCTTCGCGCCATGGGTGCTCGCATCACGATCGGCCACGATGGCGACCTCATCGAGGGCAGCGACGTTGTCGTCTTTTCCACGGCGATCTCGGCCGACAACCCGGAGCTCACCGCGGCTCGAGCGTCGAAGCTACCCGTCATTCGACGAGCCGAGATGCTCGCCGAGCTCATGCGGCTTCACTACGGCGTCGTGGTCGCGGGTTCCCACGGCAAGACGACGACCAGCGCTATGGTCACCACGATCTTGGCCGAAGTTGGGCTGGATCCCACGGCGATCATCGGAGGACGACCGGTGGACTGGGCCTCGAGCGCGCGGGTGGGCAGCAGCGGTCTGATGGTGGCCGAAGGCGATGAGTCCGATGGATCGTTTTTGCACCTGACCCCCACGTACCTCCTCTTGACGAACCTCGATCCCGAACACCTCGACCATTACGGAGGTCGGCTCGAGCGACTCGACGATGCATTCGTAGAGCTGACCGAGCGGGTGCCTTTTTGGGGAACCGTCATCTATTGCGGCGACGATCCAGGCCTCGACAGGATCCGCGCGCGGATCAACCGCCCGACGATCAGCTACGGCACGGCGGAAACATGCGACTTCCGCCTCGAGTCTACGAAGGTCACGCCAGAGGGGACGGTCTTCCGCTTTCGCGTGGAGGGGGAAACAACCCACGAGACCCGGGTGCCCGCACTGGGGAGGCACAACGCATCGAATGCCTTGGGAGCGATCGCCGTTGCCCGCGAGCTGGGCGTCGACGTCGAGCAAGCTGCAGCAGCGGTCCCGGCGTTTCGCGGCGTGGATCGGCGTTTCTCGCTCCGGGGTGAGGCACGCGGAATCGCCGTGGTCGACGATTATGGCCACCATCCGACCGAGATTCGCGCCACCCTGGGTGCCGCGCGCGAGGCACATCCTGCACGGCGGCTTCTCGTGGGATTTCAGCCGCATCGCTATACGCGAACGAGAGACTTGATGAGCGAGTTTGCCGGTTCTTTCGAGGACGCGGATGAGCTGTGGTTGGCACCGGTCTATCCGGCCGGCGAGGCACTGATTCCCGGCGCGACGGCCGAACGCTTGGCGGCGGCGATAGGGCAGCGATCCTCGATCGATGTCCACCTCGCCGGCAGCCTCGAGCGCTTGGAGCAGGACCTCGCTGCGGCTGCGGCTGACGGTGACGTCATCATCTTGTTGGGTGCGGGAGACATTCATCGCTCTTCGCAAGGAATCTTGCGAAGGCTGCGGGGGGAGGACTCGGCATGAGTACGCGACCGAGGTCCAGAGCGTGGACCACTCGGGGGTTGGGCCGGCAATCAGGAGAGCCCCCAGACCGGGTCACTTTTTTCGGGAATCTGATCACTTCCCCCTATCAGCGTGATCCAAGTTCGTATACAGTCCTCGGGAGGCTGGGGAGAGCCCTCGAGACCGGGTTGAAGTGTTCGGGATTGCGATTGTTTCGCGATCTTCGGCCGCCGCGATCCGACCCCGAAGGACCCCCAGGTTTTGCCCGATTCTGCGGGTTAAGCCGAGGCCGACGGAGACGGCGACCAACGGTGAATCGACCCACGATAGCCAATGTGCGGTTCAGGGCGGCGAGCGCTTCGGCCGGAAGGGGTCGACCGTGAAGCGACGCATCGATTGGGCCGTCGTCCGAGCGTCGCTGCTCGCCGTCTTCTGGGTGGCGGCGCTGGTCCTCGGTCTGATGCTCGTGGGGCGGGAGCTGCTGACGAGCGAGCGTTTCGCCGTGGCCAAGGTCGAGCTGATCGGTGTCGAGCAGGGGTCGAACGAAGAGCTGCGCGCCCGGGCCGATGTTCCGCTGGGTTCCAACATCTTCCGCGTGAATCTCGACGCCGTCCGAGAGCGGGTCGCCGGACATCCTTGGGTAAAGGCGGTCCGCGTGAGCCGTCGGCTGCCGCGGCAGATCGAAATTCGAGTCCAGGAGCACGAGCCGGTGCTCCTGGTGGCACTGGGCGAGCTGTATCTCGCCAGCCGCGAAGGGGCGATCATCAAGTCGTACGAGCCCGGCGACCCCTGGTCGTTGCCGGTGGTGACCGGACTGTTGCGCGAAGACGTCGAATCGGACGCAGACGCGCTCCTTCCGGCTCTTCGGCTGGAGCGGGCGTGGCGCAGCACCGAGGGCCTGCCCGAGATTTCCGAGATTCGTCTCCATGAGCTGCTCGGAGTGACCGTTCGGACCACCGACGGTCGCCAACTATGGTTGGGACGAACCCACTGGGCGCAAAAGATGGAGCGAGTGCGCGCCATTCTCGGGAGCGAGGCGACCGCCGACGCGACCGACATTCGCCTCGAGGGTCGACGACGGATGGACCGGGCGACCGTCGTTCTGCCGCCCTCGGCTTCCCAAGGAGAAAACTGATGGCCAGACGGGAGAACATCGTCGTCGGGCTGGACGTCGGCACGACTAAGGTCTGCGCTCTGGTCGGTGAGATGACCGCCGACGGCATCGATGTGATCGGAATCGGGACGTCGGCGTCGACCGGCCTGCGGAAAGGCGTCGTCGTGAACATTACCTCGACGGTGAGCTCCATTCGGCGCGCAATCGAAGAGGCCGAGCTCATGGCGGGCTGCGAGGTGAACTCGGTCTTTACCTGCATATCGGGCGGCCATATTCGCGGCTTCAACAGCCACGGCGTCGTTGCCGTTCAGGATAGCGAGATCACGAGGTCCGACGTGGCGCGCGTGATCGACGCCGCCAAAGCCGTCGCGATCCCCATGGATCGCGAAGTGATTCACATTCTACCTCAGCAGTATTTGGTCGACGAGCAGGACGGCATCAAGGAGCCGCTCGGTATGCACGGCGTACGGCTGGAGGCCAAGGTTCACATCGTGACCGCGGCGGCCATGTCCGCACAAAACATCATCAAGTGTGCGAATCGCTCCGGTCTCGAAGTCGAGTCCATCGTGCTGCAGCAGCTGGCGAGTGCGGAGGCGGTCCTCACCGAGGACGAGAAAGACCTCGGCGTGTGCTTGGTGGATATCGGAGGCGGAACTGCGGACATCGCGATCTTCGCCGATGGTGCGATCGTCCACACCAGTGTCTTGCCCCTCGGGGGCAACCATCTCACCACCGACATCGCCCTCGGGATTCGGACCCCGCAAGACGAGGCAGAGAAGATCAAGCGCGAGTTCGGAGTCGCGATGGTCGACCATGTCGATCCCGACGACACGGTCCAGGTTCCGTCGGTCGGTGGACGCGAACCGCGGACACTCTCTCGGCAGATCCTCTGCGAGATCATCGAGGCGCGGGTGGAAGAGATCTTTCAACTGGTCAGAGAAGAGATCCGCAACACGGAGTTCGAGGACCTATTGGCCAGTGGAGTGGTTTTGACCGGCGGAACTTCTCGCCTTCACGGCATGGCCGATCTGGCGGAAGACGTGCTGGGCCTGCCGGTCCGCCTGGGATTTCCGATGGGGGTCGGTGGCCTGACCGACGTCATCCAGAGTCCGACCCACGCCACCAGCGTTGGTCTATTGCGATACGGAGCCAAGCGATTGGCTCGTCTCAACGAAGAGCGTCCGTCCGGCCGTCTGATCGATGCGGCTGCTCAGCGATTCGGCAGCTGGCTGCGGGCGTGGTTTTGAGATCACGATTCAAGGAGTGAAATCATGTTCCAATTCGAAGACGTTCTGAAGAACGAAGCAGAAATCAAAGTCGTGGGAGTCGGCGGGGGCGGCGGCAACGCGCTCCGAACGATGATCGATGCCGGCCTTCAGGGCGTCGAGTTCATCGCAGCCAATACGGACCTCCAAGCGCTGCGCGGGAGCCCGGCAGCTCACAAGATACAGTTGGGGGCCAATCTCACCAAGGGCTTGGGCGCAGGCGCCAATCCCGAAGTGGGGCGGAACGCGGCCCTCGAGGACCGCGACCGCATCGCCGAGACGCTGTCGGGGTCCGACATGGTGTTCATTACCGCGGGCATGGGCGGTGGAACGGGGACCGGCGCGGCGCCGGTCATCGCCGAGGTCGCGCGGGAAGTCGGGGCATTGACCGTCGGCGTCGTGACCAAGCCGTTCATGTTCGAGGGGCGTCGTCGGCAGAGGCAGGCCGATCAAGGGATCTCGGAGCTCCACGGCGTCGTCGATACCTTGATCACCATTCCGAACAACAAGCTCCTGCAGCTCGCCGGCGAGACGACGTCGATGGTCGACGCCTTCGGTCGGGTCGATGATGTCCTGCTGAACGCCGTCCGCGGTATCTCCGACCTGATCAATGTGGCTGGCCTCATCAACGTGGATTTCGCCGACGTTCAGACCATCATGTCGAATCAAGGGATGGCGTTGATGGGCGCCGGGATCGCCCGCGGCGCCAATCGGGCGATCGAGGCGGCCAACGCTGCCATCCGCAGTCCTCTTCTCGACGAGGTTTCGATCAGCGGAGCGATGGGCATCCTCATCAACATCACCGGTGGACCGGACCTGACCCTGCACGAGGTCAATGGCGCTTCCACCGCGATCGCCGACGAAGCCCACGAGGATGCGAACATCATCTTCGGCTCGGTCGTGGACGACACGGTCTCCGAGGAGGTGCGTATCACCGTGATCGCGACCGGCTTCGAGCAACCGACCAGCCGTCGGGGCGCTCGGGGTGCGCAGCTCGAGCTCGAGGCGCGCCGCGCTCCATCGCACATCTCGTCGCGACCCGGTCGTCGAGACGAGGACCGCGACATTCCTCCCCTCACGCGAGCCAAGCGCCGACAGGACGCGGAGCGGCCGCGGCCCCGGGAAGCGGTCACCCGCTACGAGGACTCGGGCGCCCTCGACATCCCGACCTTCCTTCGACAGCAGGCCGACTGAACGTCTTGTCTTCGTAGAGGGCCACGACTACCGTCGGCTCGACGTCCATGCTCAAGGTCGAACCTACCCTCAATCACGTGCCGGCTCGGCGAGCGCACGTCGTGTCGCTGTTCGAATCCATCAACCAGCCGCTCGTGAACATCCCATCACACGGGACCTCGACCACCGGAGCCTTCATTTTGGGGACTCGGAACGAGCACGGCTACTTCACCGTGTTCGTGTATCTGCATCAGCCGGACTCGAAAGGCGTTGTCATCTACGTGAGTGAGCCGCGCAACCTCACCCCGGAGCAGTTCAAGGGCGAGGAACAGGAGGCACTTCGGTTCGTAGAGTCGATGGGCTTTTTGATCGATGACGTCCGGTTTTCGTCTCTCAACGCGTCGGAGCAGGAAGCGGTGATGGCGCGGATCCCCTTGTTTCGGCCGCCGGAGCGAACCGTCGATCTGGTGGAGGTCCACGATTCGTACGACGTCCCGCCGCTGGACGACGCCTTGCCCCCCGGAGGGGCCGTGCTCGGGGAGCCGGATCGTCCCCCGCCCGGAGCCCCGTTCTCCGGGCCGGGCCTTTCAGCGATGACGGGCTCCATGAGCTCGGTGCCAGGTGGGTTCGCACCCGGGCCGGCCACCATGCCCATGGCCATCAATCCCCCAGGGATTCCCGCCTCGGGGGCAACGCCGGTCGGTGGGCCATCGTCCAACGCCGGCACGCCGGTCTCGGGCGCCCACCCCGCCAGCGGGAGCCAAGCGGCCCAGCGCGATCCCGCAGCTCTGAAGCGCCTCGGGCGACTGCTGGCGACGTTCGCCTGGCTCTTGGTCTTCGGCTGCGCCACCCCGAAGACGCAGGCCGACCCGCGGGCGGTGCAGACGCAGCTCGACTTGGGCGGCCAGCATCTCGCGCGGCAGGCCTGGCCCGACGCCGTCCGCGTCTATCAAGCGGTCCTCAAGGAGCAACCGAACAACGCCCATGCTCTGCACGGATTGGGCATTGCCTATTGGCGGCTGGGAAAACTTGATGACGCGGAGCGTTGTTTTCGGGAGGCGCTGGGAAAGGACCCCGATTGGTCGACCCCACGGAACGAGCTCGCCGTGGTTCTGACGGAGGAGGGGCAGTGCGTCGAAGCCGAGGAGCAGCTGCGCTTGCTGCTGGAAGACATTTTCTACCCGGCCCCCGAGAACGCCCGCCACAACCTCGCACTGGCGTTGGAGTGCCAGGGGCGGTCGGCGGAGGCCATTCAAGAACTGCGGGGCCTCTTGCAAAACAAGCCGCGCTTCTGTTTGGGCTATCTGACGATGTCGGAGATCGCCTCCCGGGCCCACGACAGCGAATCGACGGTCGAAGCGTGCGAGCGCTTCGTGGAGTTCTGCGAAAAAGACGAGCGCGTAGGTCAGGCAATTCCCGCTTCCTACCGAGCAGTGTGCTATCTTCGTAAGGGCGTGGCGTACCGGGAGCTGGGCGACATCGAATCGGCGCGGGCAGCGTTTCTGCGCTGCGAAGCGACGGGCGAGCTCCGAAGCGAGTGTCGCCAGGAACTGACGACGCTGCCTCCCTGAGAGGCGCCAGCAAAGTGAAGAGAGCCATGACGACCAACAACGACCTCGCCGACCGTCTCAAAGACCAACTCCAGCGTACCGGCGCAACGGTCGAGGCTCTAGCCGAGCGCACGAAGATACCGCGACCCACCATCCTTTCACTCCTCGAAGAGCCCGTATCCGCCGTCTTGCCCGAGCGCGTCTATCTCCGAGGACAGACCGCGACACTCGCCCGTGAACTGGGGATGGACGTCGACGAGGTTCTGCGTGCCTTCGACGCCCGCTACCCCGAAGAGCACGGAACCGAGCCCGAGTCGACGAGTGGGCTCGGGCGCCGAGCCACCATCGTCGGCGCAGGCCTCGGCTGTTTCGCCTTGGTCGCGGTCGTCTTGGCTTTCGCCTCCGGATTCTGAGCCCCCGTCAGTCATGGCTGAGACCGTCGCTTTGGTCGCGGGCGGCATCGACCATGGCGAGTCCAATCGCATCATCCATCTCTTGACGCCGCACGGGCGGTTGGACGTGTTCGCGCCCGGAGCCCGGCAGAGTCGACGACGCTTTGCCGGGGTCTTTCAGCCCCTCCAGACCATCGAGGTCTCCGTCCATCGACCCGAGCGGCGCGCCGAACGCTTGCCGACGGCCACCGCGGCCCGCGTGCTCGAAGCGCGACTGCCGCTCCGCAGAAGCTTGGAGTGCATAGGCCTCGCCACGTACGCGGTCGAGCTCGGTCGACGCGTCGCGCCCGAGGGCGAAGCCACCGACGTCTTCGTCCGGGTGCGAGAGCTACTCGACCACCTTCTGGACAACGAGGCTTCTCGGGCGGCGCGTCGGGCCTTCGAGCTCCGTTTGGTCGCCGCCATGGGGTACGGACCGGCGGTCGCCGCTTGTGCGGTGTGCGGTTCTGGAGCACCGGCCTTCGTCGACTTCGAGCTGGGCGGAGGTCTGTGTCTGGAACACCGAGGTTCCGGCGACCGGGTGGGGCCCGGCACTCGTGCGTGGATGGAACGGGTGGTGGACGCGGACTTCAACCCTCTCGGCGGACACGTGGACGAAGACGCGGACCGAGCGGCCCGGACCCTGGCGCGCCCCCTCGACCGATTCTTCGGGCGCCTCTTGGATGGCCCGCTGAAGTCGGCGGCCTTCGTCGCTCAGCTCGCGCTCTAGCCGGCGGCTCCGAGTCTGCTCCCCTCCGATACGGGCTGGGGTCTTGTCCGCCGTTTGTGTATGACGCCGGCCATGGCGAGCGAGCCCGCCTCCACCTTCCAGGAGCTCATCCTCCGGCTGCAGGCGTTCTGGGGAGACTACGGCTGTGTATTGGCTCAGCCCTTCGACATCGAGAAGGGCGCGGGCACGTACAGTCCTCACACGTTCCTTCGCGCGATCGGTCCCGAGCCCTGGAATGTCGCCTACGTCGAACCGTCGCGGCGCCCCACGGATGGCCGGTACGGTGAGAATCCCAATCGACTCTACCGCCACCATCAGTTTCAAGTGCTCCTCAAGCCCTCACCCGACGATCTGCAGGGCCTGTACCTCGCATCCTTGGCGGCGGTTGGCATTCACCCCAAGGACCACGACATCCGCTTCGTCGAAGACAACTGGGAGTCACCGACTCTGGGGGCCTGGGGACTCGGCTGGGAAGTCTGGTGCGACGGCATGGAGCTGACGCAGTTCACCTATTTTCAGCAGTGCGGCGGGATCGAATGCCGTCCCGTTGCCGGGGAACTCACCTACGGGCTGGAGCGCATCGCCATGTACCTGCAGGGCGTGGACGATGTCTATGACCTACGCTATGCGCCCGGCGTCGCTTACCGCGAGGTGTTTCATCAAGATGAAGTGCAGTACAGCAAGTACTCCTTCGAAGAGCTCGACGTCGAGTTGACGAGTGAAACCTACGAGAAAAACGAGCGCGAGTGCAGCCGACTCGTCGACGTAGGTCTGGTCGTCCCCGCCTATGACCATCTGCTGAAATCGGCTCACGCCTTCAATACGCTCGACGCCCACGGAGCGATCAGCGTGACCGATCGGCAGGGGTACATCCTTCGGATCCGCGATCTGGCCAAGGCCTGCGCCGAAGGCTACCTCAGCTTGCGAGAGTCGCTCGGCTTCCCGCTGGGGCGCGCCGATGCTCCACCACCGGCGCCGTCGGTGCCCGTGGCCGCGATCGAGCTGTCGCCCGAGCCACGAACTCGGGACCTCTTCGTGGAAGTCGGGACGGAGGAGCTGCCGGCCGGTGAGGTGATGGCTGCCGTCCAAGCGCTGCGGGACAACATCGTCTCCGCGCTCACCGAACTCCGACTGTCGTTTGGTGAGATTCGCACCTTCGCCACGCCGCGGCGGCTGACCGTCGCTCTGGCCGACGTTCAAGACCGCCAGCTGGACCGGACGGTCGAAGTCGCGGGGCCTCCGGTCAAGGCGGCTTATCGGGACGGCGAGCCGACGAAGGCAGCGGTCGGATTCGCCAAGGGCCAAGGAGTCGACGTCTCGGAACTCGTCCAACGCGAGACGCCGAAGGGCGCCTACCTGTACGCCATCCGCGAGGAGAAGGGGCGAGCGGCGGGTGAGCTCTTGGGTCCGGCCATCACGGAAGCCATCGCCGGCATCAATTTCAAACGGAGCATGCGTTGGGGCGCTCGCGTCGAGTCGTTTGGACGACCCGTAGTGTGGCTGGTGGCGCTGCTCGGCGACACGGTGCTGCCGGCTCGGTTCGGCGATGTCCTCGCCGGGCGGGAGTCTCGCGGCCATCGTTTCCTGGCCCCTGAGCGATTCGAAGTCTCCAGCGTGGAACAGTACCGTGCCGCGCTGGAGGAGCGTTTCGTGATCGCCGACGTGAGCGAGCGGAGAGCTCGGGTGCTGGACGGCGCGCGCCGGTGCGCCTCCATTGGCGGGGGACGGCTTCGCGAACGCCCGGAGCTCATCGATGAGATCGCTCAGCTCGTCGAGTATCCAGTTCCACATCTCGTCAGCTTCGACTCGAAGTTCTTGGCCGTGCCCGCGGAGGTTCTGATTTCGGAGATGGAGCAGCATCAGCGGTACCTTCCCGTGCTCGACGAGGAGGGTCGGCTCCTTCCGAGCTTCGTCGTGGTCGCCAACACGAAGGTGGACGACGTAGCCGCGAGCACCGCCGGCTACCGTCGCGTACTCACGGCTCGTTTCGAGGATGGGGCCTTCTTTTTCGAAGAGGATCGGAAAGTCCCCCTTTTCGATCGGGTTCCACGGTTGGCGACCGTCCGCTTTCAGCGCGACCTCGGCTCCATGCACGACAAGCTCGATCGGGTGGCCCAGCTGGCCCTGTGGTTGGCAGGTGCCCTCTCGTCGCAGCTGGTCGAAGTCGACGGTAGCCTGATGGCCCCGGGTGAACTACTGGAGTTCGCGAGCGGGCCCGAGCCCTCCGAACCAGCGCTGCGCTTTCCGTGGGCGCTTGCGCGAGCGGCCTACCTATCGAAGGCGGACCTGACCACGCAGATGGTGTACGAGTTCCCGGAGCTCCAGGGCGTGATGGGGCGTCATTACGCCATACTCGAAGGGCAGCCACCGGCTATCGCCGAAGCGATCGAGGAACACTACTTGCCCAAAGGCGCCGACGACCGGATGCCATCGGGAACGTTGGGGGCTCTGATCGGACTGGCAGATCGGCTCGACACGCTCGTTGGCGTGTTTTCGGTGGGGAAGGGCCCGACGGGCAGCGCCGACCCCTTCGGACTACGGCGGGCAGCGCTGACGTCGCTGGCGATTCTCCGCGCGAAGGGGTGGAACCTGGCGTTCGGGGACGCGATCGACGAAGCCCTACGCTTGGTCTCGGGGCGCGCGAAGAAAGACCCGGATGTCGTTCGTAGCGAGGTGAAGTCCTTCGTTCGAGCACGAATGAAGGCCTACCTGACGCAGTCCTCGATTCCCGCGGAATCGGCGGAAGCGGTGCTGGCCGCCGGCTTCGATGATCTCATCGAGACCGAAGCACGCGGCCGAGCCTTGGCCGAGATCCAGACGACCGCGGAGTTTGCTCCGGTCGCGGTGACGTTCAAACGGGTCGGCAACATTTTGAAGGGACAGAACGTCGAAGCGGCCACCGTAGATCCTTCGCTCTTTCAGCACGAAAGCGAAGGGGCGCTGTTCGCGGCGAACGCCGAGATCTCCGCGCGGGTGGGTCAAGCCGTCGAACAAAAAGACTTCGCGACGGCTTTCCGTCAGCTCGGTGCGCTGCAGAGCGCGGTCGACCGCTTCTTCGAAGACGTGATGGTCCTCGCGGACGACGAGACCCTGCGACTCAACCGCGTGGCTTTGGTGGCGGAGACCGCGCGGATCTTCGCTCCGATCGCCGACCTTTCCCAGCTCAGCTGAGCGCGGCTACTCGACGGGAAGGACCATCACGAAGCGGCCGGCGTCGTCCGTCTGCCCGATTCCGAGTCGCAAGGTGCGCCCTGAAACCGTCGTAAAGGCGTCCACCTCGGCGCGAGCCAGGGGCTGGACGCCGTCCGGGGCAAAGACCTGCCCTTCGACCAAGACTCCGTCCGGAACCTCGAATTCGAACGGTCCTTGCATCGCGCCTTCCGAGCGAGGTCGTACGGTGAGGGTTCCGGTGGCTACCGGTACGCGGCGCAGGTCGGCTCCACTCGGGAGCGCTCGCCACGCGTAGTCCCCGGGCTCCAGGTAAACGGTGAATCGGTCGGTGGCGTTGGCGGTGACCTGGACCGTGAATTCGGGGAGCTCCGTGCGGTTAAAGACGAGCTGGGTCGCGGCCGGCGAAAGGTGGTTCGGACTGTCGACCTCACCGAGGACCAGGGGCCGGGAAGGTACGCGGAGCTGCTGTCGCCCGAAAGAGGCGGGATCACAGATGTCGGCACCGGACGGTGTTCCCGGCGCTAGGTCGACCGTCAGGGTCGTCAACGTGTTCGCATGGACCAGACCGGTGGGCTCGGGGAATTGGACCGGCGGGGTCTCGGGATTGTCGCGCCGGTCGCTGTCGCTGGCTCGACCGGGCGGTCGAACGAAGACGTCGTAGACTCCGGCCATCAGCGTCACGCTGGAGGTGCGAACTCCCGCACCGGCGCGCACCGGGTCGAAGACTTCGAGGCAGCCGAGATCGTTGGTCGTTCCCGAAACCTCGAAATGAACCGTGGGGTCGCGGGTTTCGGTGGACGTCAATGTTACTTGCGCCCGCCGAACGACGCGGGGTGTGTCCTCGTTGACCAGACAGAGCTCGATGCAGCGCTGAGCCTCGGGGACCGGCGGCTCGAGGGGTATCAAGAGCTCCTCCTCGAGTTCTCGGACCGAGTAGATCCGCTGAAATCTCCACGCCGGTTCATCGCTCGAGATGGGATACACGGTGAGCTCGAAGGCATCGTCGTCGGTGCGCGGTAGGCGAAGGACGAAACTTCCATCGTCCTGGGTGATGGGGCGGGTCGAGGCGATTCGGCTCCTCGTCCCGCGAGCGACGACCGTGGCGCCGGCGACCGGCTCACCCTGTTGGGTACTCCGCACGACGGTTCCGCGCACGCTGGCTGCCGGCGTCAGCGGCAGAACGACCCGATCGGGGTCGGCGGTAATCTGGCGCTCTTCGAGAACGCTCGGGGCGAAGCCGGCCTCGAGCGGGGTCGCCACGAACGAATAGGTTCCGCTGATCAGGGAGAGCGGCAGCGCCGTGAGGTCTTGGGGTTGGCCGGTCGAGCTGAAGAAGACCCGCCGACGCTGGACCAGTCCTCGCTCGGCGATGACCGGGTTCGTTCGGGCGATGTCGACATCGACCTGAATCGTGCCGTTCGCGTCCGCTTGAAGCTCGACGGTCACCGCGTTGGACATCACGAGCCGGAGCGGACTCTGGAGCTCCTCTTCCGTTCGGGAGAACTGCTCGCGCACGACGCCGAAGGCCCGAGAATTACCCCCGCCCGGACGGACCTCGAACTGAAATCCGCGGCCGAGCTCGGCCGCCGCGCAGGAGCCGTTCACGCAAGAGAGCGTTCCCAGACAGTCTGTTGGGTCGCTGCAGCGGGAGCCGAGCTGACCGGTGGATGCGCTTTCCTCGCAGGCGGCGATCGCGCAGAGGAGCAGGGCCGGCGTCGTCGGTCTCACTGGTCGACCGCCCCTTCACAGGCCGGGTCCTGCCCGCGTTCGAACTGAAGGGACCAGCCGACCTCGACCACGGTCGCGCCCACGTCGGGCACGGCAGAAAAATCATTGTTCGGAGGCAGTTCTTCGTCGTCTCCGTCGTCGAACGACCAGCTGTCGGCATCGGTCACGAACAAGCTCAACGTTCCCAGCTGTTGAGACCGGCTCTGCGAGAAGGCCGCGACCTTGACCTGCTGGGAGTACTCCTCGGCAGGTACGAGGACGAGGCGAAACGAAAACGGATCTTCGGGATTCGACTCGTCGCGCCTTTGCGAGCCCTCGGCGATGATCGCGGGAACCACGGCGGGGTCGCTCGTCCAGTTGTCGGCAACCCACCGGAACAACAATCGACTACTGTTCCGATCGAGCAGCTCCCGCACGTCGAACTCCAGACTCCGGCACGTGCCGATGGGCTCGCCGTTGGGGTCGACGTCGAGTTCGCCAGCAGCCACGCGCAAGGCGCGCTGAAGGGGGCGAATCACGATCTGGTTTAGGTCGGCGACGGGACCGGTGGTGGTGACGACGGCTTCGCCTTCCGGCGGCATCAGGCACCCACTGGCAAACGTGAGCAGCGGGGTAAGCCCCGCAATGAAGCGGCCATCGATTCGCATCACGCCGTCACGCTGGTTCGAACCCCTCCGCAGCGTCCGGTTCGTCTTCACTCGTCGGCTGCATGCGCTCCAAGTGGCGGAAGATGGTGCGGGGATCGACCCCGAGGTCCTTCGCCGTCTGCGTCCGATTGCCCCCGTTTCGGTTGAGCACCATCTGGATGTAGCGGTGCTGGAAGCGCTCCTTCGCTTCGACAAGGGGCATGATCGCCTCGAAGTCTTCCGGCCGGAGATCGAGGTCATCCGGCCCGAGTTGTTGGGATTCGGCTAGCACCACCGCCTTCTCGATTCGATTCTCCAGCTCGCGGACGTTGCCTGGCCACGAGTATTTTCGAATGGCGGCCATTCCCGCCCGGGTAAAGCCCCGTACGCTCCGTCCGAGGTTGGTCGCCGCCCGGGTCAGGAAATACCGGGCGAGGACCTCCATGTCGTCGCCTCGCGCACGAAGCGGCGGGAGCTGAACGTTGACCACATTCAATCGGTAGAAGAGGTCCTCGCGAAACGTGCCTCGCTTGACCTCGGCCGCCAGGTCGCGGTGCGTCGCCGCCACGATGCGGATGTCGACGGCTTCCGACTCCGTGTCTCCGACCTTCGTGACGACCTTCTCCTGAATGGCCCGAAGCAGCTTGACCTGCAGAGCGAGCGGCATCTCGCCGATTTCGTCGAGGAAGAGCGTCCCTCCGTCGGCGACCTGAAAGCGACCGTCGCGCGTGCGCTCGGCTCCGGTGAAGGCACCGCGGACGTGGCCGAAGAGCTCGGATTCGAGAAGGTTTTCGGGGATGGCACCACAGTTGATGACCACGAAGGGGCCGTCCGCCCGGCGAGACTCGGTATGCACCTGGCGGGCGATCAGCTCCTTGCCCGTCCCGGTCTCACCGGTGATCAGGACCGAGATGTCGGTGGTCGCCACCTTTCGGACCCGCTTGTAGACCTCCTGCATGGAATCGCACGAGCCGACGATCTTCCCCATCCGGTTCTCTTCGAGCTTCTGCGCGAGCTCCGCCCGCTCGGAGGAGACTTCCTCGAGCCGGCGGGCTTGCGAGAGCAAGAGACTCGCCTGGGCGGCGAAGATGCTCATCACCTCGAGTGAGCCGCTGCTGAACGCGTGCGCCACCCGGTGATCGCCCACGTACAACAGGCCGCGAAGCTCGTTCCGCTCGAGAAGCGGGCAGCACATGACCGACAGCAGCTTGAGATTGACGACCGACTCTGACGCGCTCCACGTTTCGTCGCTGAGCGCATCCTCGACGACCAGCGGCTCTTTGGTCTCGATGACGCGACGCAGGATGCTGTCCGATAGCTGGTCGAGTGAAAGCTGGACTTCGGCGCCGTCGACGTTGCGAGCTGCCTTCACTTGGGGACGTCCATTCTGCAGGAGGACGAGGAAGCCCTTCTCGGCGTCGGTGAGCTCGATGATCGCGTCGAGGATGGTCTCGACCAAAGTCGAGGTTGGAGCATTCTGGAGGAGTTTCTCCGAGAAGTCGTGAATCCGCTGGTAGGCGGTAACCGCGGCCGACGACTCGTCGAGGCCGGCTTCCTCGGGCGAGGGCACGGTGGGCTGCGGCGGAGCCGTGCTCTCTTCGAAGGTCGCCCGCAGCCGCCCCACCCGGACTTCGTCTCCAACCGAGATCGGCACTCGCTTTTCGCGACGGCCGTTGACCACCATGTCTCGGAGCATCCCGACGACGACGAAGTGGTCGCCGTCACGAACGAACTGCAGGTGCGTCGGCTCGAGGTCGGCGCCTTTGACCGTCACGTCATTGTCGTCACCGGAGCCGATCGTGGTGATCGGACGCGACAACTCGATCGTGCGTACGGGTTGCTCGGGGACCTCGAGTCGCAAGACCGGCATTGGTCCGCGGACCATACCAAGAAGTACCGACGCGGAAAGCTACGGTTACCATCGGATTCCGACGCGGGTGTCGTCGCCCGAAGGTGCAGGCTCGACCAGGAGCTCTTCTCGCTTCGCTCGTATGATGGAGCCCGCCTGGATGGCGCCGCCGATGTATGACAGCACCGCCACCGCGAGCCCGGCGTACTGCAGGGCGACGCCGACGTCATAGGTGCTCGAGTTCGGATCTTGTTGGTTGGCGAGCCAGAATCCGCTGCCGTTCATCACCCATCCCCCGGCTTGGGTCGCGAGCCAAAAGCCGCCCCACGCCGGCTCGCCAAGCACGAACTGCGGAACGCCGAATGGCACGAAGGCGATGGCCGGATGCGGAACCTCGACCTGTCGCTGCTCGACGACCACGGTCGGCGGCGGCTGCGTATCCGACTGCGGAGTCACCGGCGCTTTGTCGCGAAGCGCCCGCAGTGTGGGCTCCATGGTTCGCTTGACCGCCTCGAAGCTCTGAATCACGTCCGGCGGCACGACGAAGGGGTCGAGGGAGTGGTCGGGGGACAGCAGGAGCAGGGCGCTGAACTCTTCTTCTGCATCGGCGGTTCGACCGACGATGTGGAGACTGATGCCGAGCAGCTCGCGCGCCTCCAGGGCGAGCTCGGTGTCGACGATCTGCGGGGGATGCAGCCAAGGCCAGAGGACCTCGATGACCTTGTCGAAGTCTCGGTACTCGAAAGCGTTCCTGGCGTAGCTGACCGCGGCTCTCGGATCGGGACGGGTCTGGGCAGCGGCTGGGGCGATCCCTACTACAACAAACCACAAGCATACGGCTGCCGCCCGGTAAGCCACGCGGCCATTTCACCCGGCGATCACGAAGAAATCCAATCCTCCGTGCGGGCTTCGGTCTCCGTGTTGAGCGGGATCGAGAAGCGCAGGACGTCATCGGCGATGGCCTGCCTGCCCTGGGGCCCGACCTCGAAGAGTTCACCCTCGGGTCCGACCTCGACGATGCGGGGTTTGAAGCGGCCGAACTGAGGGAAAGGCCTATCTGTGGGGACCTCATCGAGCCCCAGGCGAGCCAGGATCTTGTCTCGGTCCCGGACGACCTGGATCGAGTGGCGACCCGGTCCAAGCTTGATCCTGCCCTGAAAGGCCAGATCGAGGACGAGGGCATCGTCCACCCAAACGTCGGCGTACCCGCGGCCGATCTGGACCGTGAGGTGAGCAACGACGTCGGAAGCCGGCTCGGGGGCGACGGCCTTGGTGGTCGGGGTCCGGGCCGGTCGCGATCGCGTGGGCGAGCGGTCGGCGGGGGGCGGAGGGGAGCGTCGAGGGGTGGGGGGCCGGGTGCGGGCAGGCAGCGCAGGTTCGCCCTCGCTTTCGAGGACCTCCGACTGCAGCTCGGCGACCCGGAGGCGGGGCGTTTCGGGTTCCGGGCCCGGCGGGGACGGTATGCTCCGGGCGACGAGCCAGAGCGCCGCTGCGGTCGCGGCCGCGGGGAGACCGACGACGACCAGCCGACGCCGCCAGGCCTGACGACGTTCTCCCCGAGCCAGCTGCTCGAGCAGCGCGCGGGCCTCGGGGTGCTCGGGGCGGCGGGCCAGCACGCGATTGACGTCGTCCGATGCCCGGCCCCAATCGCCGGCCTCGAAGGCCTCGTTCGCTCGATCCATCAGGATCGCCACCAGTCGCTCCCGAAAAGCCTCGATGTGGGCCTCGGGGTTCTGGAGGATCCGTCGCAGCGTGCCGTCGTCTTCGAGTAGGCGGACGTGCTCCAGCTCGAGGTTGATCTCCTCGACCAGGGCTTGGGCCGACTGCGGGCGGTCGTCCGGGTTCGGGGACAGACATCGGTCGATCAGCCGGGATGTCCGGCGTCCGACCCGAGGGTCGACCTGGCCGGCCGAAACGAAGTCGCCGTCGAGGATGCGCTTGAAGAGGGCCGAGGGATGGGGTGCCTGGAACGGGAGGGACCCGACCGCGAGCCAGTACATCAGCGTTCCCAGCGAGAAGATGTCGGACCGATGGTCGGTCGGTTTACCATCGATCACCTCGGGCGCCATGTGGGCGGGCGAGCCGATCAGCGTTCCGGTGGCGGTCAGGCGCGTCTGCCCCTCCAAGACCTGGGCGATGCCGAAGTCCATCAGCTTCAGCTGTCCTTCCGGATTGATCATGACGTTCTCGGGCTTGAGGTCGCGATGGATGATGCCCTGGTCGTGCGCGTGGTCCAGGGCGGAGGCGAGTTCTCGGCCGACCATCAGCGCGAGGACGGGGCCGGGGGCGCCGTGAACGTCCACCCACTCGCGGAGCGTCGGACCTTCGATCAGCTCGCATACGATGAAGGCCTCGGAGGCCTCGGAACCCGAGTAGTCGTAGATCTCGACGATCGCCCGATGTCGAAGCCGAGCCACGGCCATGGCTTCACGGTGCAGGCGTCGTCGTGATTCGGGCTGCTGGGCGAGGAAACGATGGAGAATTTTGACGGCAACGTCGCGGTTCAGCTGCGCGTCGAGCGCCCGGTAGACGACGCTCATGCCTCCCTGCCCGAGCTCTTCCTTCAGCTCGTACCGATCGAGGACGGGTCGGTCCATCATTCAGTCCCTGGTCTCGAGCGCAGGCCCCGCACCCACCGCCTGGACCCCACTCGCGAAGGCCGACGGTGTCAATGACGGGTGAGCAGCGAGCCGCGGTGGTCTCCGGATCAGAAATCTGCGGCGAAGCTCCATTCCGTCGAAGTTGGCCCCCCGGTGGCGGCTGTAAGGGTAGGGACGGCAGGACGGACCCGTCAAACCGCCTTGCCCGCCCCCGATTCCGTTGACTCGACGATAAGGGATTTCTAGGAACCCATTGGGTCGCGCAGACGCGACCAGGCGGAGGGAGCCGTGGCGCAGAGCATCATCGGATCGTTTCGGGAGACCGTCAGTCGGCGGCAGGACGCCCTCGCGGCCCAGTATCGAGGGGCTGACGGGGAATGGACCACCAGTTCGTGGACCGACTTCGACAAGGAACGTCAGAACGTCGGCATCGGGCTTCTCGAGCTCGGACTGCAAAAGGGTGAACGGGTGGTCATCCTGTCCAACACGACGATGAAGTGGATGATCGCCGATCTGGCGATTCAGAGCTGTGGTGGTGAGACCGTTCCCATCTATCAGTCCAACCTCAGTCACGAGGCTGAGTACATCATCAACGACAGCGAGTCCGCTTTCTGTTTCGTGGAGGACCGCGAGCAGCTCGACAAGCTCCTCGGCGAGAAGGACAAGCTCTCCAAGGTTCGCAAGGTCATCGTCATGAACGACGATGGCGAGACGTCGGACTGGGTCACGACCTGGAGCGAGGTCAATCGCCTCGGCGAAGCCGCTCGCGAGAGCCGCCTCGCGGAGCTGGACCAGCGCTCCGATGCCCAGAGTGGCGATGACATCCTCACGATCATTTACACGTCGGGAACCACCGGTCGGCCCAAGGGCGTCGTGCTCACCCATTCGAACATGCTGTACGAGGCGAAGGCCGCGATGCAGGTGGGACTGATCGGCGAAGACGACCTGGAATACATGTTTCTGCCCATGGCGCACGTGTTCGCCAAGGTTCTCCAAGTCATCTGGTTGTACTCGGGTCACCGGATGGCCATCGACGCGGATACCACGCGCATTACCGAGAACCTCGGCCAAACCAAGCCCACGGTCATGGCCTCGGTGCCTCGTATCTTCGAGAAGGTGTACGCCCGAGTCGTCTCGAACGGTCTGGAGACGCCTGGCCTCAAGGGCCGTTTGTTCAAGTGGGCGGTGGGGCTGAACGACAAGTACGCGCAGCTGATGATCGACGGTAAGCCGGTTCCCGCCGGGCTGAGCATCCAGTTGACCTTGGCCAAGCGTCTCGTTTTCTCGAAGATCAATGAGCGTCTCAATGGCATCTTCGGCGGGCGGATGCGCTTCTTCATCTCCGGGGGCGCTCCGCTCCCCAAGAAGATGGCCTACTTCTTCAGCAACGCCGGCATCATGATTCTCGAAGGCTATGGTCTCACGGAGACGTCGGCGGCGAGCTGCGTGAATCGCGCGGAGAACAACAAGATTGGAGCCGTCGGGCCGCCGCTCCCCGGCACCGAGATCAAGATCGCCGAGGACGGCGAGATCCTGATCAAGGGGCCGGGCGTGATGCGCGAGTACTACAAGCGGCCGGATGCGACGGCGGAAGTCCTCTTGGACGACGGGTGGTTCGCGAGCGGTGACATCGGCATCAAGGATGCTGACGGGTACGTGTACATTACGGACCGGAAGAAGGACCTCATCGTCACTGCGGGCGGAAAGAACGTCGCCCCGCAGAACCTGGAAAACCTGATCAAGTCCGCGAATCCGCTGATCAGCCAGGTGGTGGTGCACGGCGACAAGCGCAAGTACCTGGTTGCGCTGGTTACGCTCGAGGAGGCGGCGGCGGCCAAGCTCGGCGAGGAGGCGGGAATCGGGACCGACTACGTGACGGTGACCCGGTCCGATTCGGCCCGAAAAGCCGTGCAAGAGACCCTCGATCAGGTCAATGCGCAACTGGCTCGGTATGAGACGGTCAAGAAGTTCGCCATCTTGGAGAAAGACTTCGAGATCGGTGATGAACTCACCCCGACGCTCAAGGTGAAGCGCAAGCTCTGCAACGAAAAATACAAGGATATCCTGAACGCGTTCTACGACGAGCAGGTGGAGTAGGCCGGCCGGCTTCCTGTTAAGCTCGGGCCGTGCTCCTCGCGGTCGTAGCTCTGTGTGCTCTGGGTATCGCGGAGGATCCGTATCGAGGTTCGCGTCTCGAGAAGGCGGCGCTCAAGCACGGCTACGTGACGAAGAGCGTCGTCCCCTGGGCTGGCCGCTGGGCGGTCATCGAGCAGGGCAAGCGCGGCTTCAGCGCGTCGGTCATCGTCGAAGACGGTCGTCGGTTGTCCCGTCTCGGTCGGTTGGGACCTTGGCCGGCCGACCGCCTCGAGCGGGTGGAAACGGTGGAGCTCGTGGCCGGAACGCCATCGCTGTTGCTGGTGCTATCGCAGGATGCTCCGGACGAAGTGACGCACCACGTGCAAGTCTTCGCTTCCGAAGCGAATGGCTTGGCCCGGCTGTTCGACCGTACGTTCATACTCCCCAAACGGCGAACCGACGATTCCGTCGTGCACTTGGGACGCGGCGAACCTCACTATCGTCTCCGTCCGATCGAAGGAGGCGCGGAGCTCGTATGGGTCCGGCGGCCTCGCATGTTGGGAGTCCCCCGAGGCGACACGCTGGTGCGTTTCGCCATTGGGGCGGAGGCCTCGATATTCCGCATGCAGGAGGGGCGGCTCACCGAGGTCGAAAGCAACGCCTACGAGGACTTCATTCCTGCGCATCCGGTCTCTGGTGCGCGCGCGACGCAGCAGTTGCCCAAGATCTGGGGAACGGCCCAGGCCTTCTGGGCGACCGACGGAGACCTTCAGACCTCATGGGCCGTACCCGCGGCGAAGCAATGGGAAGATGCGACCTTGACCATCCAGCTTGCGGAGGCGGCCGACGTTCGGATGGTCCGGGTGGTTCCGGGTTGTGCCATCGATGCCACGACGTGGGCGTCCGAAGACGAGGTCGGCGTGTTTCGCTTGGACCTCGGCGGCACGCTGACCGTGGACATCGACCGTTCGGCGCCCAAGCGAGTGCCGGCGGGGGTCGAGGCCTGGGGTGAGTATCCGCTGAGCGAGGGCTACGGTCGCCAGGTCGTGGTCTTCTTGAACCCCCCTCGTCGCGTCGCCTGGGCTCGAATGACAGTGCTCGCTCCCCTCCGCCGCGTACCGAAGGCGACGGAAGCGTGCATCAGTGAGATCAGTTTTCACTGACTTCACGGTTTGCTTGCCCACCGGCTGATTTTGCCATTTGGTTCGCTGCCATGCGGGTGGTTCCCGTGCTCTTTCCCTGCGACGTGGGGCATGCCGACCGTGGCCGATACGCCGAGGGCTCGGTGCGTGGCGCCCCCGACCTGCTCTTGGGCGCGCTCGAAGACGAGGGAGTCCGCTTTGCCCCATCCGTCCCCGTGATCGTCGAGCCGCCGGTGGCTGACGATGCGCCCGAGGCTCCGCTGATGTTCGACGAGGCGGCAGCCAAAGCCGTCCACGCCTTGGCCGCAGTCGTCGAGCGCATCAATGCCGCGGCGGATTTTCCGCTCGTGCTCGGTGGCGATCAGCTGACGATGGTCGGCCACGTCTTGGGCCACAGTCGCCGGCACGATCGCGTCGGTCTCGCCATCCTGGCCGGGGCGGACCTGCCGCTGGAAGCGCCCGGGACGCCACACTATGACGACCCCACGGCTCGCAAGTCCGACGCAACGCGCCCGCGAAGGGGGAATGCGGCCGACATGTCGCTGACCGCGTGCTTGGGGCGGCTGCCCGAGGGATCGAAGCTTGCGGCGGAGACCGCCGCGTGTGCCGCGGACGCCGCCCGAACGTCGATCATGGGCGTGCGCGCACCGCTGACCGCTCAGGTGCGTGCCAATGAGCGCAAGGCTGGCGTCGACGTCTGGACGATGGAGCGGCTGGAGCTCGACGGAGAATCCGCCTACCGTTCGCGGCTGACGCAGCACCTCTCCGCAGGCCCCATCGTTCTGTCTTTGGACGTGCGAGGGCTCGATCCCCACCTGATGACCGCGGTTCGCGAACCCCGATCCGACGGCCTCGACTGGAGCTTCATCAAACGGACCTTGGAGCAGTGTCATCCACACGTGGACCGCATCCTCGGACTCGACATCAGCGAGCTCGATCCCTCGCAGGACGACGCCCATCATGGGTCGACCCAGCGGTTTGCGGAAACGGTCGCTCCCTTCCTCCGACGCCTGTCCCGCTGAGGCTTGCCACCGGCTTGTCGGTTGACTCTCTGCCGGGGCGCCTGTCACTTCCCGCAGAATGGAAGGGCGTGAGGGACCGACGCCCGAGGCGCTGGCGCGTCTCGAGGCCGACTTCGAATCGGAATTCGCCTCGGCCGCGGCGCTCGACGATCTAGCCCAGCTGAAGTCGAAGTTCTTCGGACCCAAGGGCCGTCTCACGGGTCTGCTTCGCGCCGTAGGAACGCTCCCGCCCGATCAACGTCGGTCGGCGGGACAGAATGCCAACCGAGTCAAGCAGAAGCTGGAAGGGGAACTCGACGGCCGCGTGAACGAGCTCGAGCGCCAGGCTCGCGAGGCGGAGCTGGCCAAAGACCCGTACGACACGAGCCTGCCCGGACGACCGGTCGTTCCGGCGGGTTCGCTCCATCCGACGATCCGCGTGATGGAAGACATGATCGACATCTTCGGCGCCATGGGTTTCGAGCTGGCGACCGGTCCCGAAGTCGAAACCGACTGGTACAACTTCGGAGCGCTCAATTTTCCCGACGACCATCCGGCTCGAGACATGCAGGACACGTTCTTCGTTCGTCCTCACCCTCTGCATCCGGGCGAAAGCCTCGTGCTCCGGACTCACACGTCGCCCGTACAGATTCGAACGATGGAGCACCGTGGTGCTCCGCTGCGCGTGATCGCTCCGGGACGGGTCTACCGCTGCGACAGCGATGCCACGCATTCACCGTCATTCCATCAGATCGAAGGCCTCATGGTCGATGTGGGAGTATCGATGGCTCATCTCAAGGGCGTGCTGCAGAGTTTCATCAACAGCATGTTCGGACGCCGTGAGGCGCGCTTTCGGCCCTCTTTCTTTCCCTTCGTGGAGCCGGGCGTCGAAGTGGACATGCGCTGTGTGTTCTGCGAAGGGGCCGGCTGCCGAGTCTGCAAGATGAGCGGATGGATGGAGATCCTCGGGGCGGGGATGGTCCATCCAGCCGTGCTCGAGGCAGCCAAGGTCGATTCGGAGAAATTCACCGGGTTCGCCTTCGGCTGCGGCGTCGACCGGATCGCCATGCTCCGCTATCACATCGACGACCTCGGACACCTCTTTCGGTCCGAAATGCGCGTTCTCGGACAGATCTGAGCTCTTCATGAGAGTATCTATCGAGTGGATCAAGAAACTGATTCCCGACCTCAAGGCCCCCGTCGGTGCGATCGAAAAACGTCTCAACGCCACGGGGACCGAGGTCGTGAGCGTCCATAACCCGGCCGACTCGTTGGCCGGCGTGATCGTCGGCGAAGTTCGGTCGGTGGAGCCACATCCCGAGGCCGACCGTTTGCGCGTGACCGAGGTCTTCGACGGCACATCGGTTCATACCGTCGTCTGTGGTGCTCCGAACGTGGCCGCGGGGCAGCGAGTGCCGTTCGCGCCCGTCGGAGTGACGCTTCCCAACGGCCTCGGAATCGAGCCGCGGACGATCCGAGGCATCGAGAGCCGCGGGATGCTGTGTGCGGCCGATGAGTTGGGGCTGGCACTTTCCTCGGAGGGCCTGATGGTCTTGAAGCCGCGGACCAAGCCGGGCAAGCCCGTCGCCGACGCTCTCCGCCTGAAGGACGCGATACTCGAACTCGAACTCACGCCGAATCGGCCCGACATGCTGTCGCACTTCGGAGTGGCGCGGGAGCTTGCGGCGCTCTTCAACGTGCCGCGTCCCAAGCGGACCGCTCGTCCGAAGCAGACGCGCAAGCCCGCCGCGGATCGGGTGCGGGTTCGCGTCGCGGACAAGGACCGCTGCTCGCTGTACTGTGCACGCGTCATAACCGGCGTTCGCGTCAAACCATCACCGGACTGGGTTCAGCGCCGTCTGCTCGGTCTCGGTCAGCGTCCGGTCTCGAACGTGGTCGACGCCACGAACCTCATCCTGCTCGAGCTGGGCCAGCCGCTGCACGCGTTCGATCTCGACCGGCTGGCCGGAGCGGAGGTCATCGTCCGGTCGGCCAAGCCCGGGGAGCCCATCCTCCTCCTGGATGGGTCGACCCGGGAGCTCTCGAGCGAGGACCTGGTCATCGCCGACGCGGAGCGGCCGGTGGCCCTGGCGGGTGTCATGGGGGGTCAAGACTCCGAGGTCGGCGAGACGACGACCGACCTCCTGCTCGAGTCGGCCCTGTTCAAGCCATCCAGCGTCCGGCGAACTGCCAAGCAGCATGGTCTGCATACGGAGGCGTCTCACCGCTTCGAACGGGGGGTCGACCCCGAGATGGTCGAGCTCGCGATCGACGCCTGCGCAGAACTGATCGAGGAGCTCGCAGGGGGCGACCTGCTGGCCGGCCGCATCACCGCCCCCAAACGACGTCCGTCGAGTCGCCCGACCGTGTCCATCCGGTCCGAGCGCGCGGCGATGGTCATGGGTCGACCGACCACGCGCAAAGAGATCCGCGAGGCGATGTCGCGTTTGGGCTTCAAGTCGGCGGTTCAGAAGACCAAGCGCGCTTCGGATGCCATGCGGTTCGAGGTACCTTCTTGGCGTCACGACATACGGCGAGAGGTCGACCTGATCGAGGAAGTCGCTCGTCTGACGGGCTACGACCAGATTCCAACGGTCATGCCGCCGGCCGTCCCCCGGGTTCGGTCGCAAACGTATGTCCCGCGCTCCGAGCGTCGGGTCCGCGAGACCCTCGCGGGGCTCGGGTTCATCGAGGCCGTATCCCTGGGATTCGCTTCCGAGCGGGAGGCCGACGTCTTCGGAGTACCGACGCGCGATCTGGTGGCGCTGACCAATCCTCTCGGGGAAGAGACGCGGTTCCTGAGGTTCAGTCTTCTCCCGGCGCTTCTCGAAGCGGCGCAGCGCAATCAGGATTCGCTCCCCAGCATCGTCGATCTGCGTTTGTTCGAGCTGGGCCGGGCGTTCGCCTGGGAGCCCGAGCGATCGAAGGTCCCCACCGAGTCTCGGCGGGTCGGTCTGCTCATGCGCGGCCGTCGGACGCCGGAGGCCTGGTCGTCGAGGTCGGAGCCGCTGGACATCTTCGATCTCAAGGGCAGTCTCGAGGTTCTGCTCGATCGGGTCGGTGCGTCTCGCCCGGGGTTCGAGCGTCGTCGCGTGCCGTGGCTTCACCCGCGCTCATCCACGCAGATCGCCGACGGCGAGACCGTTTGGGGCTGGATGGGCGAGCTGCATCCGGATCTCATGGCGCCCTTCGGGCTCGAGGGACCGGGCCCGTTCTTGGCGGAGCTCGACCTCGACCGTCTCGAGGCGAACGTGCGGCCGCGTTACTTTCGGCCCCCGAGCCATCAGCCGCCAGCCCAACGGGACCTGTCGTTCTTCGTGCCGCGCGACGAAGCCGGAGCCGATGTGCTCCAAACGATTCGGGAGGCTGGCCAAGCGCACCACCTGGAGTCGGTCCGGCTGTTCGATGTCTACGAGGGAAGAGGCGTTCCCGACGGGCAGAAGAGCTTGGCGGTCGCGCTCGTCCTTCGGGCCCCCGATCGGACGCTGACCGAACCCGAAGTCGAATCTGCGCAAGAAGTCATCATCGCCGAGCTCGAGCTTCGACACGGAGCACGCGTGCGGTCGGGAGCGTGATCTCAGCCCCGTTTTTCTCGACCTTGACCGCCTGTCGAGAGCTTTGCATTGTGACGCGTCCGAGCGGCAATGGGATCCAAGGACCATTCACCACGAAAACGCGTCGCCCATGACGCGCGACCCCGGCTTCAGGGTCAGGATCCCCTGTGGTCCGAAGGAGAGCCCGACGATTTGTTCGACCCAGACCGAGCCCTCGAGGAGGTCCGCGCCAAGCAGGAGCAGCCCGAAGCCGAAACCGCCGACGACGAGGACGCCGAGGTCGCAGTTCTCGACTCGGAGCCCCCGCCTCCCGACGGCGAGATCACCGGAGAGCTTCCCGTCCCGCCGCTCGAGGAGCTGAGTTCGGACGGGGAGGACGGGGCGGTACCCACCGCCCTGGATACGAAGATCGAGCATGTCGACGAGTCGTCGGACGACCCGGTCGATGCCGCCGACCCTCGGTTCGAGACGTCGGAAGACCCTCGAATTCCCGAGAACGAGAGTACGTTCAAGATCGGAGAAACGGCGCGTATCGTCGGCGTTCGTCCGTACGTCTTGCGTTACTGGGAAAACGAGCTCGACTTCATACAGCCGGAGAAGACCGAGACGGGGCAGCGTCGTTTCCGCCGGGAAGACGTGGCCACGCTACTTCAAGTCAAGCGGCTGCGGCATGAGGCGGGGTTGACGATGGCGCAGACCCGCAATCTCATCATGGAGGGTCAGGCATCGCAGATGGTGCGAGCCGAGGATGCCGCCGGGCCCGCCGGATGGATGGCACGCGATGCCGACGCCAAGAGTCGCATTCGCGGCCGCCTGCTGCAGATGCGCGAAGCGGTTCTCGACCTCCTACACGCGGTCGAGGGCGAGGAGGATCAACATGGCTGACGGGACGCCCACCAAGTACAACAGCGAGATCATCGGTCGGACGCTCACGAAGGCCGACTTCGTCGAATCGGTCTACAGCAAGGTCGGGGGCCTGTCCCGCCGAGACTCGGCCGAGATCGTCGACATGCTGTTCGAGTCGATGAAGGAGACCTTGGCCCGGGGCGAGGCGGTCAAAATCTCGGGCTTCGGAAACTTCGTGGTTCGGGACAAGAAGCCGCGCGTCGGTCGCAATCCGCAGACCGGCCAAGACATCGAGATCTCCGCGCGACGCGTGCTCTCCTTCAAGCCGTCCCAGGTGCTCAAAGACCAACTGAACGGTTGAGGCGGGGTCGGGGCCGCGAGCCTCAGCCGTTCGCCGCTTTCGGGGCCGCTTTCGGGGCCTCCGAGGGGCTCTTCGCCGGCTCTTTGGTGGCGCCGTCGCCCTTCGCCGTGCCTTCGGACTTCGTCGGTTCGGTGCTCTTCTTGTCTTCGGGAGTCGGGGTCGATTCGCCCTTCTTCGACCCGTATCCGTCGGCGTACCAGCCGCCGCCCTTGAGCGCGAAGCTGGACTGGGACACGAGTCGCTGCAGGCCATTCTTTTCACAGCGTGGACAGGTGGTCAGGGGGTCATCGGCGATCCGCTGGCGGACTTCGAGATGACCCCCGCACTCCCCGCAGGCGTATTCATAAAGCGGCATCGCCGACCGCTTATGCACCTCCGCCCGAGGCGTCTAGTGTTCGGGCGCCAATTCCTGCAAGTGCCGGGAAAACCACGGAAGAATCCGCGTGGTCGTCTTTCCGGATGCTTGACTCCGCGCGAGGGGGTCGGCAGACAGGCAGTCCCCGGTGCCGTAGCCAAGTTGGTAAGGCATAGGTTTGCAAAACCTACAATCACCGGTTCGAATCCGGTCGGCACCTAACCCGATTCTGCGCGTGTAGCTCAGCTGGATAGAGCGTTGGCCTCCGGAGCCAAAGGCCAGAGGTTCGAATCCTCTCACGCGCGTACGTCTGTCGGTCCCGGACCGCGGCGGCCTTCGGATTGCCCGTTGCTCCCCGGTCCGCTAGGGACGACCCGCGGCGTAGAGACGCCAGAGAGCTACGGAGCGCGTGAACACGGAGAGCCGGGCCCGGGCGGGGCAAGCCATCGGGGCACTGTTGGGGGCGTTGTTCGTCCTCGGATGTGTCGCCTGTAACGACGACGACGAGGTCAATCCTGTCCTCACCTGTCAGGAAGCCTTCCCCGTCGACTGCTGCACGTCCGACGATCAGTGCGAAGACTTCTACCGGAACCCCCCGACGGATGTCCGGTTCTGCAAGGACCCAGGGGCGACGACCGGAATATGCGTCCGCTGCCTCGATGACTCGCAGTGCGCCGACAGGCTGGTCTGCGATTCATCGACCGACCGTCACCAGTGCGTCTCGTGCACCGAAGATGGGGACTGCGTGGGCAAGGTCAACTGCGATGCCGAGGGCAACAACTGTCAGGACGGGGTGTGTAACGAAACCGAGTGCGTAGAGTGCCGTGACAACACCCAGTGCAGCGGGGACACACCCATCTGCAACAGCGCCAACCGCTGCGTGGAGTGCGCGGGCGATGACGACTGTCCTTCGGTCTGCGTGAGCAGCACCTGTCGGGAGTGCCGGAACAACGACGACTGCGGCGACCAGGTCTGCGAGTCGAACGCGTGTGTTCCCTGCGGCGAAGAGGCGGAGTGTAGCCTCAACTTCCTGTGTAATGCGGGGGTCTGTGAGGAAGGCTGCAACGAGGATCAGGACTGCGACACGAGCCGCTACTGCAGCAACGAGGGCATGTGCGAGACCGGCTGTCGCGGCGATACCGGCTGCCCTGCGGACCAGTTCTGCGATCCCGATGCCCGGATGTGCATGGAAGGCTGCCGCGAGGACGGCTGTGAGGAGGGCGAGGTCTGTAACCTCGACACCCGCGTCTGCGAACCCGCCTGACGCCCAAGACCGGCGGAGCACCGGGTTGGCCGGCGCTTTCGCCCGAATCTTTCGGCCGACCGAGGCGAAGAAGCGGCGCTACTCGTCACACTCGATTTCGAGCAGGGGGCCCGGATCGCAGACCGGGTCTTCCTGGCAGAGTCGGAAGCTCTCGCAGTCCTCGAACTTGGGGTCGATGTCTTCGCCGCAGGCGGCAAAGCCCCCGGCGAGGAGGAGTACGGTCAAGACCCGAATCATCCGCAGCGTCATCTCGCAGGCGAACCCAACCGATCAAGCGGTTACCGAGGCCCCGATGCAGTCAGCCCTAACCGGATGTAGGCCGGTTCGCGAGTGCGCTGGCGATGGCGTCACCGATCGCCAGCGACGACGTCGCCGCCGGCGATGGCGCGTTGAGCACGTGGGTCATGCAGTCGGTTCGTTCGAGGACGAAATCGTCTTCCAGGCTACCGTCCGGTCGCAGCGCCTGAGCCCTGACCCCGGCGGGGGCCGGGACGACGTCGTTCATGGTGACTTCCGGAATCAATCGCTGGAGCGCGGCGACGAACCGCCGCCGGCTGAACGTACGGAGGAGCTCTGTGGCTCCGGTCCGCGGGTGGCGCGCCGCGAGCCGCCAGAAGCCCGGATAGCTCAGCGTCTCGATGAGGTCCGCCGGTCGAACCGTCGACGGCCGATAGCCTTCGCGAGCGAACGCCAGGACCGCGCTCGGACCGCACTCCACCTCACCATCCAGCGTGCGGGTGAAGTGCACGCCGAGAAACGGAAAGGCGGGATCCGGGACCGGGTAGATGAGGCCTCGACACAGATGTCGTGCGTGCGCCGCCAGCCGCACGTAGTCTCCGCGAAACGGCACGATGCTCAGCCTCGGTTCGAGGCCCGAGGCCCGCGCTACGCGGTCGGAGTACAAGCCTGCGCAATTGACGAGGTGACCGACCTCAAGGGAGCCGCTGCTCGTCTCGACCTCGACCCGACCCTCGGCTTCTTTGGCGGCAACGAATCGTCGCTCGAGCTCCACCTCGCCACCGAGCCGCTCGATCTGCGCCCGAAGACGGGCGGCGACCGCGCCGTAGTCCACCACGCCGGTATCCGCCACCCAGAGCCCCGCCAGCGCGCTGCAGTGCGGCTCGCGGGCGCGGATCTGGTCGCCGTCGACCTCCTCGACCCATACCCCGTTCGCCGCCCCCCGCTCGCGGAGGGAAGCCAGGCGCTTCAGCTCGGTCTCCGTGGTGGCGACCACGAACTTCCCGCAAACATCGTGACGGACATCGAACTCGCGACAGAACTCGAGGAGTCGCGCGCGCCCCTCGCGGCAGAAACGAGCCTTCGCCGAGCCGGGCGGGTAGTACAGGCCGGAATGAAGGACCCCCGAGTTTCGACTCGACTGGTGTTGGGCGATCTTGGATTCTTTCTCGATGACCGTCAGCCGCGTCCGGGGCGAACGCTCGAGGATCGCGTAGGCCGCCGACAGACCGACGAGGCCGGCCCCGACCACCACGACATCGGCTCCCCCGGACACGGACCGACAAACGGTTAGCTCATGAGCGGGCTGCCAAAAAGAAGGTTGCTTCCGTGGTGATTTTGAGACTAATTCTCAAAATCAAATGAAGCGGCCCATCATCCTTTCCCTCATGGCCGTTGCCATCGGCTGCGGCGACTCCACGGAGAGCACCGGCGGGGGCTCGAATCTCGAAATTCCCGAAGATTATGCGTTCACCAGTCGTTTCGACCCGAACGAAAGCAGCGTGGCCTACGGAGGGCAGGTCAGCCGTCAGGTCTTCGTTGCGGGGATCGTCGACGCCCTCGAGGCTCTGACGTCGGCCATCGATTCCGGGGATCGGGTTCCGGTGGCGGGGGAGGTCGAGGCCGAGCTGGCGTTCTACTTCGACTTCGACGACCAGCTCGGAGGCTCGGTCGCCATTCCCATGAGCACGGACCCCGAGCTTCTTCAGTCGACGTTTTCCGACCTGGGAACCGGGCGCGACCTCGCGGGCAAGATCGCGGGGAACGACCCCGTCGGTCAGCATGAGGACTGGTCGACGGCGCTCATGGGCGCCGGCGACCACACGCCCGAGAGTCGGGTACGGAGCTGGTTCGGCGAAGTCGACGCACTCGCCGTGAGCCGGGCCAACGGAAGTCCGGTCCTCACGCCGAGCGGCGAGCCGGTCGCATCGACCTACGTGACCGAGGATGGTCGCGACCTCCGTCAGCTCATCGAGAAGTTCCTCCGAGGAGCGATCGCTTACTCGCAGGGCACCGACGACTATCTGGACGACGACACCGAGGGCAAAGGTCTCCTCAGCACGAACACGCGTGACGGGGACGCGCCCTACACCGCCCTCGAGCATCAGTGGGACGAAGGCTTCGGCTACTTCGGCGCAGCCCGCGACTACGCGAGCTACTCCGATGATGAGATCGCGGGGAGCGGGGGTCGCCCGGGTTGGTCGAGCGGCTACCATGATTCCAACGGCGACGGGGCGATCGACCTTCAGTCGGAGTTCAATTTTGGTCATGCGGTGAACGCAGCCAAACGCGACCGCGGAGCCGTGGTACCGACCGACATGACGGCGCGAGCGATCGACGGTTTTCTGCGGGGGCGGGCCATAATCGCCGGGGCCGAAGGGGAGTTGGATCCCGAGCAGCTGGAAGCGCTGCAGGAGGCCCGAGATCAGGCCGTGCTGGCTTGGGAAGAGGCGATCGCGGCCACCGCCATTCACTACGTCAACGACGTCCTGCAGGACATGGGCACCTTCGGGACGGACGGCTACTCCTTCGAGGATCACGCCAAGCACTGGTCGGAGCTGAAGGGCTTCGCGCTGAGCCTGCAGTTCAATCCGCGCTCCCAGATCGATGATGCGACGCTGGCAACGGTGTTGAACGAGATCGGTGACGCTCCGGTGCTCCCGACCGCCGACGAAGGTGCCATCGAGGCCTACCGGGGGGCGCTGCGGAACGCGCGCGCGCTGCTCGGAGAGGCCTATGGGTTTGCGGCGGACAATCTCGGCGACGACGCGGGACTGGGGGGCTGGTGATGATCCGGGGGGGATCGATCATCTGTGCGGCCGCACTGGCCGCCTGCAGCTCCAACGGTACGGACTCCGGCAACGGCGGCGGGATCGCTCCCGCGTTCGACCGGACGGCGATGCTCACGAGTATAGCCGACCGTGCGATCATGCCCGCGTACACTGCGTTCGCCGCCGAAGCCGAGGCGCTGCGCACCGCGGTGCAGGCCTTCGATGAGGCCATCGGGGAGGCCGACGAGGCCGACAAGAAGGCGGCGGCGCAATCGGCTTGGCGCTCCGCCATGGGCGCCTGGCAAGAAGCAGAGCTCACGTTGGTCGGGCCGGCTGGTCCCAATTCTCGGCGGGGGGGGCAGGGCCTTCGTCAGCGGCTCTACTCGTGGCCGGCCGACAACCCGTGCCGCGTCCAGCAGGAGCTGGTGCGCCAGCGCTTCGCCGAGCTCGACGCGCAGACCGATAACGCTTACGGACTCGATGCTCTCGAGTATCTGCTGTTCGAGGAGTCGACGGAGGCGGTCTGTCCGCCGCAGGTCGACATCATCGCCGATGGTTCGTGGAACGCGCTGATCGCTTCGGGCGACCTGCCCGAGGTTCGAGGGCGGTACGCGAGTGCTGCGGCCGAGTTGATTCGGCAAGATGCGGTCGGGCTGCTCGCTGCTTGGGAGAACGGTTTTCGCGACCAGTTCGCCGGCGCCGGCCAGAGCGGCTCGGTCTATCCGACGGCGCAGGCGGCTATCGACGACCTCTTCGCCGCTCTGTACTACATCGAGCTGCAAACCAAGGACGAGAAGCTGGGCGCAGTGGCCGGGCTGAACTCGCGATGCCTCAACGATTCGTGTCCGGAGGTTGCCGAGCTCCCGATCGCCGATGCTTCCCGGGAGTCCATCCGAAGGAACGTCCGGGGCTTCGCCGCCGTTCTGTTCGGCGGGGACCCGGACGACCCGCGAGCGGTCGGCTTCGATGATTTCCTCGCCGCGGCGGGAGCCGCCGCACTCGCGGAAGACCTCCGACAGCGGGTGGAAGCCGCGGAGGCCGCGGTCCAGGATGTGGAGCCGTCGATGCTGCAGGCGATCGTCTCGGACAAGGAAGAGCTGTCCGCGCAGTTCGGTGCGTTGACCGAGCTGACCGACATCCTCAAGTCGCAGTTCGTGAGCGTCCTCGCGCTGGAGATCCCCCGCGAGGGCGCGGCCGACAATGACTGACTCCCCGCCGTCAGCTCCGTCGCGGCGGTCGCTGTCGGTCTGGCTGGCCCGTCCGGTCGACATCGCCAGCGTCGCCGTGTTCCGAATCTTGTTCGGAGCCGTGATGTTCGTGGGGCTGGTTCGATACGTGGCCCACGGCTGGATCGATACGGTCTTCGTCGAGCCCACTTTCTTCTTCAAGTACCCGGGATTCGAGTTCGTCACCGTCGCGGGGCCGGGTGGCCTCTACGCGCTGTTCGCGGTGACCGCTGCCGCGGCCCTCTGCGTGGCCCTCGGTCTTTGGTACCGCGTCGCGACCGCGACGTTCTTCGTCGGCTTCACCTACATTCAGCTGATGGACGTGACGAACTACCTGAACCACTACGTTCTGGTCGTTCTCTTGGCTGGACTCATGTGCTTCATGCCGCTGGACCGGGCTCTGTCTTTGCGGACGTGGCGTACACCTCGCGAGCGGCGGGCGACGGTTTCCGCATGGGTCTTGTACGTGCTCCGATTCCAGATCGCGGTCGTCTACATCTTCGCGGCGGTGGCCAAGCTAGGACCCGACTGGCTCTGGCACGGGCAGCCCATGAACATCTGGATGAGTGCGCGTAGTGAGCTTCCTCTGATCGGGCCCTTCATCGCGATGCCCGAGGTTGCGCTGGCCATGAGCTGGGCGGGCTTTCTGTACGACGCCTCGATCGTTCCTCTCCTCCTTTGGCGTCGTACGCGATCGGTCGCCTACTTCACGGTGCTCGTCTTCCATGCTTTCACTTGGCTGTTCTTCGATATCGGCATGTTCCCTTTCATCATGACGGTGAGCACGACCCTGTTCTTCGCACCGAGCTGGCCGCGACGGCGGTTGGGGCTCGGGACCGTAGGCGTGGCCGGTACGGTCTCTCATCGCTCAATGTCGCCTCTGGCGACCGGGGCTTTGGCAATTTTCGTTGCACTCCAGCTGGCCGTTCCCCTGCGGCACTTCTTGTACGAGGGAAACGTGCTTTGGCACGAGCGAGGCATGCGCTTCGCCTGGAAGGTCATGGTTCGAGAAAAGAACGGAAGTTTGCACTATCGCGTGACCGAACCGACGTCCGGTCGGACCTGGGTCGTGAGCCCCCACGAGTATCTGGACTGGCGACAGGCCAACGAGATGGCCGCCCAGCCGGATATGATCCTCCAGCTGGCTCGCCACATCGCCTGGGATTTTGCCCAGCGGGGCGTTCCGAACGTATCGGTCGAAGCGGACAGCCTGGTTTCGTTGAACGGTCGGCCCCCGGCGCGAATGATCGATCCCGAAGCCGACCTGACCCGGGTCGACGAGAGCTCCGGGGACTGGATCCTCCCCGCGCCCGCGGGACCGCCCATCCGGCTGGCCTGGCCATCCGGGCGAACAGCTCATCGATGACGCGAGCTCCCCGGATGCGATGGTTCCTCGTTGCCCTGCTCGGCAGCGCGACGTTGCCCCTGAAAGCCTCGGCCGCACCGGACGGAGTGCCGTCGGTCGCCACGTCGACGGCACTTCGAGACGAAGACCTCAAGTACTTCGATGAGGCACCGCCGATCTTGGGGGACACCGAGGCGGACGAGGAGGTCATCGATCGCGCTTCGGTGTTTGGAAACCGGGTGGACTTGACGCGGGTCGCGGGGTCGGCCCACCGCGTGGACGAGGCCCAGCTCGAGCTCTTCGAGTTCGACGATATCCTCGAAGTCTTGGCCACGGTGCCGGGGGTGTACGTTCGCGAGGAGGACGGTTACGGGCTTCGGCCCAACATCGGCATGCGCGGAGCGTTTTCCGATCGGAGCTCCAAAGTCGTGCTGATGGAGGACAACGTCCTATTGGGCCCGGCCCCGTATGCGGCCCCCGCCGCCTACTACTTCCCGCTGATGACGCGCATGACCAGCGTCGAGGTATTCAAGGGTCCCGCCGCGGTGGTGGCCGGGCCCAACACGATCGGCGGCGCCATCAACCTGACCACGCGTGATGCGCCGGACCGAACCATCGCCTATCTGGACGTCGCCGGGGGCCTGCAGGGTTACCTCAAGCTCCATGGCTACGCCGGTACCGGCTCGGAAGTCTGGGGGATCCTCCTGGAAGGCGTCCACCTGAGTACGGAGGGCTTCAAGGAGCTCCCCACCGATGACGAGACCGGCTTCGACCGCAACGACCTGATGTTCAAGGCCCGTGTGAACACGAAGCGTTCGGTTGCCTGGCGGCACGGGCTGGAGCTGAAGCTCGGATACGGACGCGAGGTCTCCCACGAGACGTACCTCGGTCTGGCCGATGAGGACTTCGCCGAAAACGGGCTCCAGCGCTACTCCGCCTCGTCCGAGGATCGCATGGAGTGGGAGCGCACGCAGATTCAGCTGGAGTACGAAACCGGGAAGAAGGACTGGGGACTCCGAGTGACCGGCTATCGCCACGACTTCCATCGCGTCTGGCTCCGATTCAACGACTTCCTGCCCGGCGTCGACGAAGACCCCGACAACCCTCTGGTCAGCCGACCGGTCGGCGACATCCTCCGCGCCGACGACGAAGGGGCGGAAGAGCTGAAGGAAGTTCTACGCGGCAACCTCGACTCCCGCGCGGTGTCCGACGGCGAGCCGGCATTCATGGAGCTGACGACGAACGACCGGACTTTCGTGAGCCAGGGTGTCCAGGCTGGCTTCGAGGCCGAGGTGGTGACCGGCCCCATCGCGCAGGTCATTCAGGCCGGGGCGCGTTTTCACGCCGACGAGATCGAGCGCGACCAGCCCTTGTCCGCCTGGGAGATGGTCAACGGCCGCATGGTCCCCACCGACGACGCCGCCGTCGGTCCCGGCACGGAGAACAACGACTTCGGGCGCGCCTTTGCCGTCTTCGCCAAAGACACGGTCACGTGGGGTCCGGTCAGCTTGAGTCCCGGACTGCGGGTCGAGGTGGTGACCACCGGGCGCGAGGATGCCAGCGGTTCTCGGGAGCAGACCAACACCGCCGTCCTGCCCGGGGTGGGGCTCTTGGTAGCCGCACTCCCGCAGCTGTCGCTTCTGGCCGGTGTGCACCGAGGCTTTTCGCCGGTGGCGCCGGGCCAAGATGAATCGGTCGACCCCGAGACCAGCTGGAACTACGAAGCGGGCGCTCGTTTTGGCGTGAAAGGCGTCTATCTGGAGACGATCGGCTTTTGGAACGACTATCAGAACATCGTCGCCAACTGCACGTTCTCGACCGGTTGCCCGGACGGTAACCTCGACGATCAGGACGCGCTGGGGGCGGCCACCGTCCGCGGGGTCGAGGCCTTGGCCAATCTGTCTTCGAAGGGACCGTTCGATTTCACCTACGGTCTTCAGCTCGCGTACACGTACACCGACGGTCGCTTCGACACTGCCATCTCGGATTCGACGTTCAACCCGCGGTTCGCCGGGGCGCAGGCCGGCGACCACATTCCCGACATTCCCGAACACATCGGTTCGTTCACGGGGACCGTCCAGGGAAAGAACTGGGCATTCGCGCTCTCCGGACGCGGGCAGAGCCGGATGTGGGACGAGCCCGAGAAGGGTCGCGATCTGCCGGACACGTTCTTTTCGGACCCGTTCTTCGTACTCGACGTCGCCGGTCACTACTCGCCGACGAAGTGGCTCGAGTTCTATGCCCGAGCGCAGAATCTCTTCGACGCCCGCTACATCGCTTCTCGGCGTCCGTTCGGTGCGCGACCGGGCCAGCCGTTCCTCTTCTTCGTGGGGCTCAAGCTTCGTTACGCGGGGCCGTCGTTCCCCGCCAAGAAACCCGAGACCGAGGTCTACACTCCGCCGGGTTGAACGGCGCCGAACCGCCTTCGAGTTACAGACACTCGGCTGCGTAGGTGATTTCGATCTTGGAGCCCGCCTCGGGAAGGCTCCGCGGGCTGAAGCTCACGGCGTTCGTGGAGAAGTCGAAGCGCCAGTTTTGGCGCCCGTCTTCCCCGTGCTCCGGGACTTCGAGCTCGCCCACGAAGACCTGAATGGTGGAGATGATGGGTTGGTTGGTGAGAAAGAACCTCGACTGGAGCGGCCATGATGTCCGTCCGAGATCCTCGAATGATCGGCTCCAGTCTTCGCGGCAGATACTCTCCACGATACCGCCGGTGCGGTTGGCGATCTCCACGAGCCGCGGCGAGGGTGCGGCGAAGTCGTCGTTGGATTCGCAGCCCTGCTCTCCGCCGGACACGGCGGAAAACGAAAAGAGCTGCGTGTTCCGAAACCCCTTGATGGAGAGGAACACGTTGAGCGCTAGGTCCAGCGTCAGGTCCGAAGCCTCGGCGCGGTCGGTGATGGCGATGATGCTCAAGGGAGCGTCGGACCGCATGAAGTCCGAGTTCGCGCCGAGGAGATTCGGCGGCGTCAGCGCGGCGACCGTCGCTTCGAACAGGCGGTTTTCACCGTGGACGGAGGAGCGGGGGGCGACCTTCGCCAACATCGCCTCGGTCGGAGACCCCGCATCGGATCGCACCACTCGGTCCGCTTTGGGGCCTTCCATCGGTCGAAGGACGCCGCCTTCGGCGGCGACACTGCTGGAGATGACGCCCAAGTGGTAGTCGTGCCCTTGGGCCTCCTTGAACTGGACGAAGTCCAGGATGTTCGCGCTGATCGAAGGCGCGCGAGCCGACATCGACGAGCCGGTATCGAGCACGAAGAGCACGTCCGATTTTGGGGGGCCCAAGACTTCGAAGCGGTCGCGCTGTCGGCCGCGTCCGAGAAAGGCCGCGCCGGTGAGCAGGACGGCCGCGGATTGCTCACCGGCATCGTTCTCGCTGCCGATCCGCAGCTCGCCCCCGAAGACCGCAAGCGTCGGCGGAGCGAACGCCAGCTCGAGCACCGCGGACGCCCCGGGCCTCAACCGGAGGGGGAGGGTGAAGGTCGACGTCAGCGTGAAGACGCCCCCCGGGGCATCGAGCTCGACCCGCGTGATTTCCTCCTCGAAGCCACCGACGTTGATGATGTTGACCGTTCTGCGCCGCGATTCACATCCCGACACATCGACTTCTCCGAAGTTGACGACGTCCGGGGCAATCAGAAGACCTGGCGCGTCGGAGACCCCGGCGAGCAGTCCAATTTCGACGGTCGGTCGAAGTGGATCGTTCGTTGATATCCGCAGAAGGGCATCGGACGGTCCGGGAGACCGAGGCGTGATGGCGACCGGTATCGAGATGGCGGTGTTCGGAGGAATCGTGGATGGACCGTCCTCCGACCCGACCAGCCCTTCGAAAGCCGGGCCGGAGCCCGCCACGATCTCCGTCGGCCCGACCACGCACGAAGCCTCCGACGACAGATTCTCCAGGCTGAGGGCTCGAGAGACTGTACGATTCGGCTCCACCGTGCCGAAGTTGAGCACCCGAGGACGAACATCGAGCCGGCAATCGTTCGTCGATTCTCCGCACGACGCGACGGCCAATGCGAAAGCGATGACGCGCGTGTTCATGAACACTCCGCCACGTAGACGATCTCGATGACCGAGCCAGGCTCGGGATAACGGAGGGGCGTGAAGCTCACGGTGTTCGTGGCGAAGTCGTAGCGCCAGATGTGTCAGCCGTCGGCGGCGATCTCGGGTAGCTCGACGTCGTCGACGAAGACCTGGATCGTCGAAATGATCGGCTGATTCGGGAGGAACAAACGGCCCGGATTGGGCCAGCGGAAACGGATGGGCGCTACGTTGGTCAGCGTTCGACTCCAGTCCACGCTGCACAGCGGAAGAGCGATGCCCCCGGAGCGCTCCGCCAGCTCGACCAGGCGCGGCGTGGGGTCGGCGGTTGGGCCATCCGGAGTTGAGCAGCCGGCGCTCGCTCCGGAAACCGCGGAGAACGAGAAGAGCTGCGTGTTTCGAACGCCCTTGATGGAGAGGAAGAAGTTCAGAAAGTAGTCGTTGTCGCGCTCGGAGACCTCGGCCCGGTCGGTGATCGCGATGATGGCCAGAGCGGCGTCCTTGCGCACGAAGCCGGGCTGTACCTCGATGTTTGGCGGCGTGAGGCCGGCATAGGCGGCGTCGAGGATACGGTTGTCGCTCATATCGGCGGTGGGCAGACCCATGTTCGCTAGCAGCTCCTCGGCCGGGTTCGGCGAGTCCATCGTCACGACACGGGCCGAAGCTGGTCCTTCCAGCGGTCGGAAGACTCCGTCTTCCCTCATCGCATCGCTGCTCACGACGCCGAGCTGAAAATCGATCTCATCCGCGACGAGATAGTCCACGAAGCTCGTCAGATTCTCCGTCAGGCTCTCCTGCCACTCGGTCAGCGAAGGATCGATGACGAACAGGATGTCCGAGGCGGGGTCCGGGAGAAGCTCGAACCGTTCACGCTCGCGTTCTGGTCCGAGCTCACCGGTCCCGCTCACGGCGACGGTGGTCGTCGAAGTGCTTTCGCCCACGATGAGATCCAGTTCGAGCTCCGCGGAGAAGTCCGAGATCTCCGGCGGCGTGAACGTCAGCTCGAAGGAGACTGGTGCGCCCGTCGGCAGCGAGCGGGGGAGGGTGGGGCCCCCCTCGATGGCGAACGGACCTCGCGAGACTTGATTCAGAGCGACGCGGGTCAGGCGCCCCGGCAGCCCGGGATTCACGACCGTCAGGGACCGGCGGGCGACTTCGCAGTCCTCGACGGAGACCGACCCAAACGCGACCGGGTCGGGCTCGACCACGAGTTCGGAGGCCTTTGGCACGACCGCTGCGGCGTCGGGGCCATCCTGCGCTCCGGCGTCCAGGTCTTCGCCGAGCACGTCTACTGGATCCGCGCTGCAGCCCAGCGCCGCAAGGCCGAGGCCGAGGCCGATGCCGACCGGGACGGTGAGGACGGAGCGCCGCACGCCGGTGAGTGGCCGCCTGACCTGCGGCCCGTCGGAAAATCTTCGGAAAAACGTCGGCCGCGGCTCAGGCCGTGGAGAGAACGCCGGCGATCGCCTCGTGGAGGACGTCGAGGTCGACGGGTTTCTCGAAGATCCTGACGTCTTTGAGCCCCTCGATGTCCCCGTTCAGGTCCTCGGGGGGCAGTCCGGTCAAAATGAAGGTACGGAGGCTCTTCGATCGGGCATGCAGCCGTCGAGCGAGTTCGCTGCCGCGGATGCCGCCGAGGAGATGGTCGGTGACGAGGATCTGGGGATCCAGGTCGTTCGCCACCTCGAGAGCATCCTCACCCGAGTTGGCGACGCCCACCCGAAAGCCCTGCTCTCGAAGGAAGAGCTCCATCACCATGGCCGACAAGGGCTCATCGTCGACCACGAGAATTCGTCCACGCTGATCCACGGGAAAATTCGCGCCTAAGCGCAGGTTGTAGCGGAAAGCTGCCGGTTCGCCAAGACCTGGCTCCGCATAATTCGCGGCGCGGTGCGGTATGCTTCCCGTTGCCACGGGGTCCGGAGCTGCCTAGCGTCCGCGGCGATGCGCTGGAATCCCTGTATCGGGGCGCTCGTGGTGCTGGGGGGGTGCGCTTCGGCTCCCGAGCCCGAGCCGCCGGAGCCGCTTCCCCCACCGATGGGGGCCATGAGCCCACAGCCGCCCGAAAATCCGGTCACGCCCGGGCCCGTCGCTTCCGGAGACACGGTGGCCCTGGTCGGCGGGACGCTCCTCGATGGTCGTGGGAACCAGGTCGAAGACGGAGTCGTGGTCTTCGCCGACGGCCGGCTGACGGCGGTGGGCCCACGAGGCGAGGTATCCATTCCCTCCGGCGCGACCCGGATCGACGTTTCCGAGCGGTACGTCACGCCGGGCCTCGTCGACACCCACAGCCACATGGGCGTCTACGCCCACCCGTTCGTCGATGCCCATGCCGACGGAAACGAGATGTCGGATCCAGCGACCCCCTACGTCTTCTCCGAGCACGGGTTCTGGCCGCAGGATCCCGCAATCCAGACCGCGGTCATCGGCGGTGTCACGACCATCCAGGTCTTGCCAGGGAGCGGAAACGTCATCGGCGGACGGTCCGTCACGCTGAAGCTTCGGCCGACGCTCGAGAGCCGGGCCATGCGCTTTCCCGGCGCGCCCTTCGGGCTCAAGATGGCGTGCGGAGAAAATCCGAAGCGCTACTACGGACAGGTCCGAGGGCGACAGCCGATGTCGCGTATGGGCAACATCTATCAGCTCAGGCAGGCCTTCATGAAGGCGCGGGAGTATGCGTACCGGCGTGAGGCCTACGAGCGGGAGTACGCGAAGTGGGAGAGGAAGCGGGAGACGTACGAGGCCGACCGCACCAAGCCCGAACCCGGCAAAGAGCCCGGCGGACCCGAGCGCAACCTGGGTTACGAGACCTTGGCCGCCGTCCTGGCCAAAGAGATCGAGGTACACATCCACTGCTATCGGGCCGACGAGATGCTGCTGATGCTCTCCCTGGCCGACGAGCTGGGGTACCAGGTCTCGACCTTTCATCACGCGGTCGAAGCCTACAAGATCGCGGATGTCCTCGCCGCGCGTGGCGTGCATGCGGCCGTCTGGGCGGACTGGTGGGGCTTCAAGATGGAAGCCTACGATGCGACCGAAGCAAACGCGGCGATCCTGCATGCGGCCGGAGGCAAGCCCAACATCCACTCGGACAGCAGCATCGGCATTCAGCGTCTGAACCAGGAGGCCGCCAAGGCGCTGGCGGCCGGGAGGCGCCATGGTCTCGAGATCTCCGATCCCGAGGCGATCCGCTGGATCACTTCGAATCCAGCGGAGGCACTCGGCATCGCCAAAGAGACGGGTACTCTCGAAGCGGGAAAGATGGCCGACGTGGTGGTCTGGGACCGGACGCCACTGTCGATCTACGCACGGACCACCCACGTCTTCATCGACGGCGAGCTCGTCTTCGACCGCGAGTCTCCCGGTGAACGTTGGAGTGACTTCCTGGTCGGCTCCGAGGTGGAGGCGGCCGTACCATGATCGGTTCTCTGCTCTTGGCCGTTGCCTCACAGGTCGCTTTCGTCGGGTGTGACGCGCGCGTCGTGTCCGGATCGCCCGTTCCCAACGCGACGGTCATCGTTCAGCGCGACACGATCGTCCGGGTCGGCGAAGGCCTCGAGCCGCCCGATGGCTACGACGTCATTCGCTGCGAAGGCCGGCCCCTCACGCCGGGACTGATCGAGTCCGACACGAGCATCGGTCTGGTCGAAGTGGGGATGGACCGCTCGTCGAACGACGCGGTGACGAACGACCCTCGGCCCATCCGGGCCTCGTACGATGCCGCCCGCGCCATCGACCTGCGGTCGTCCTTGGTCGAAGTGGCTCGCAGCCATGGGGTGACCTCCGTGGTTTCGTTCCCCGTGGGCGGACTGGTGGAAGGCCGTGCTGCGTGGGTCGACCTCGTGGCGCCAAGGTCGCGGTGGGCCTCCGAAGCAATCGGCGGACCCGTGGCCATGGCCGCAAACCTCGGTCAGTTCGGAGGTGTCGCCGCCGGTGGGGGACGGATCGCGGCGCAGACCTTGGTTCGAGAGTTCCTGGACGATGCGAGCTACTATCGTCGAAACAAGTCCGCTTATCTTCGCCGGTCCATGTATCGGTCGCCCGCGACTCGACTGGATCTGGAGGCCGCGCAACCAGTCCTGCAGAGAAGCATTCCTTTGGTGGTCGAAGTGCACCGGGCGGCGGACATCGTCACGACGCTCGACCTTGCGCGCGAGCTTCGCATCGACCTCGTGCTGGTCGGCGTATCGGAAGGTTGGCTCGTGGCCGACGCCATCGCCGAGCGGAAGGTGCCCGTCATCGTGGAGCCGCTTCAGAACCTCCCGTTCCAGTTCGAGGCGAGGAACATTCGACCCGACAATCCGGCCCTCCTCGCCCGGGCCGGGGTAAAGATCGCTCTGTCCACGCGTAGCTCCCACAACGCGGGTAACCTGCGCTTTGGTTTGGGCAATGCGGTGCGTGCCGGCCTGCCCCCGGAGCTCGCTTTGGCGGCGGCCACCGCCGTGCCTGCGGAGATCTTCGGAAAGCGCCGCCTCGGCACCATCGCCCGGGGGCAGCGAGCCGACCTGGTGATGTGGTCGGGCGATCCGTTCGAGCCGGCGAGCGTGGCCGAAGTGGTCCTCATCCGCGGCGAGCGACAGCCGCTCGACAGTCGCCAGCAGCGACTCGCCGAGCGCTACATTCGTCGTCTCGGCCTCCGAGATTCGGATAAGCCCTAGTCTCTTCCGGTTCTCCGGCGGGGCGCGGGGCCTGCGCCCGCCCTTTCGGAAACTCGACCTGCAGCGGGAACGCTGATTGACTGAATCGCCCTCGAGGAGAGCGACCGCAATGGCGTCGGCCGAAACCTTCGTTGAATCAAACACTCCGCTCGGCTGGAGTGAGTTCAAGCCTCGCTTGGCCATGCTGGACGGTCAGGTTCAAGGTCGGCGTGTTCTCGAGGTCGGAACCGTGGATGTTCGCAGCATCCTGTTCCTGATCGAAGCGGGGGCAAGCTCGGTCACCGGCATCTGTCCGGATCCGGACCGCGTCACCAGTCGCCACTATTTGCCCCGCGCGGCCGAACTGCTCGCTGCGGACCCCGGCCGCCTCGACTTCGGCGACCAGCGCTTCGACGTGATCGTGGTCTCGGATTTGGCGCGAGAAGTAGCTGCGCAACCCCGCTTTCTGACTGAGCTACGCCGCGTGCTGGCCCCGGATGGCTTTGCGCTCGTAGCCTACTCCGCTGCCGGACGCTCGTGGTCGGCCTTGCTGTCCGAGGGGTCCGGCGGGAGCGTGGCCGCTCCCCGCCGGCTCGAGGAGGCGCTCCGGTCGGACTTCGAACAGTCTCGCTTCTTCGTTCAGAGACCGTTTGCCGGCGTCTCGATCCATCCGGAGGGCGAAGTGCCCTTTTCGGCCGGCATCAGTCTCGACGCCGACCGGAATCCGGAAGCGGCCGCGCCGTCGCACGTTCTGGCCATCGTCGGTCGTCAGGTCCCCGAAGTCTCGCGCCACGCGCTGGTGGAGCTGTCGTTTCAAGACGTTCAGATCGCGACCGAGCAGCAGAAGAGCCGCACGGCCGCCGACCTGGTGCGCGTGAGCGGTGCCCTCGGTCGGGCCCGGCGGGAGTTGACCGAGCGCGAAGCGTCGCTTGCCGAGATCGGTCGGCGGCTACCCCGACTTCGTGACGCCCTGCGAAAGGTGCCACCGAGCGACGTACCGACTCCGACCATCTATGAGGGTCCGGAGTCCGCCGCCCCCATGGCTTTGCCCACGGAGTGGCGAGAGCTCGAAGACGAGCGCCACCGCCTGCGAGACGAGCTGGCGAGAACGCGGTCCGAGCTAGACATGGTCCGGAGCGACCTTCAGCAGGCGCAGTCGGCGGTCGAACCAACCCGGCTCGATGAGACGAGTGCCCTCGTCGATGAACTCGAAGCCGAGCGTCGAGACCTGAAGCAGCAGCTCGAGGAGGCCCAGGCTCGGGTCCAGGCGCTGCAGGTCGAGCTCGGCCGGATCCGTACCGAGTCCGAGGAAGACCGAGCCGGGGCGCTCGAGCAGGTTCGCAGGGACCTGCAGGACCAGCAGGCCGAAACGCACTGGCTCCGCGAAGCGCGTCAGGAGCTTCAAGAGCGCCTAGAGGACCTTCATCGACAGCTGGAAGATGCTCGCGCGGCCGAGCAAGGCGAGCGTTCCCAACTGACCGAGCGCCTGGCCGAGGCCGCGCAGGTGCATGCGGTGCTCACCGCGCAGGCCCGAGATCTGGAGCAGCGGGTCGCCGAGCTCGAATCGGATCTCTTCACCGCGAGGGAGGATGGAGCCCGAGCCGCGCTCGGAGCCGCGGGAAGCGAAATCTCTCAGCTCGAGGCCGAGCTCGAGTCAACGCGAGAGCAGAATCGAGTCCTGATGCTCGAGGTCGAGCGGTACCGCGAGGTGGCCGAGGCGCTCGACCGGGAGGCCGATCAGCTTCGTGTCGAAGGGGAGCGGTCCGGAGCCGATCGCATGGCGCTAGAGCTCGCGGCCGGCCAGCTGTCCCAGGAAGTCAAGGGCCTACGCCAGCGCATCCAGGCTCTCCGCGAGGAGCGCGATGCCTTGGCGGCCACATCCCGCCTCCTCCTCGACGAGCGAGACCAGCTGTACGAGTCCGAACCGCCGCCCGCGAACGAAGCGGCCGAACGCCGGGCCCAGGAAGCCGAGCAGCAGGCCCGCGCCGACCGTATCGCCCGCGAGCGTCTCGAAGCCCTGCTCGACCGCGCCGAAGAAGAGCTCCGGATGCTCGGCGAGGCGAAGAGCGTCGTGGAGGCCGAGGCGGTTCAACTTCGGCAAGAACTCCAACGCGAGCAGGATCGACTCTCGCACTTCGCAGAGGAAAAGGACGAGCTCCGAGCCGAGCGAGATGCGCTGCGGGATCGGCTGCAGACCCTGGACGACAAGCTCGGCCAGCACGCGATGGCTGAGCGGGCGCTGGCCGACGAGCGGCAGCAGGTCGAAGCGGAGGCCAGCGAGCTCCGGGAAGCGATGATCGAAGCCGGGCGAGAGGCCGCACGAGCACGACGAGCGCTGGAGGAGGCCGACGAGCGTCGCCGGGCGAGCGAGGAGGCTCGATTCGCCGCGGAGCAGGAGCTGGGCTCCGCCCTCGCCGAGAAGGCCCGGGCCGAGGGGGAAGCGGTCGATGCCAAGGCCCGACTGCTCGACGTCGAGGGAAGGATCGCCGTGGGTCAGGCCGAAGTGGCTCGCTTGCGCCGTGCGCTCGGCGAGCGGCTCGTCGAGCGGCGAGCGTCCGAGACCCGCGAAGCGCAAAAGCGCCACGAGGCGCAACTGGCCGAGGTCGAGGCAAAGCGTCGGTCCACGCAGGAAGCGCTCGACCGAACCCTCGAGGAGGCATCCGTCCTGGCCCAACGGGTCGCGGAGCTCGAGAACGCGCTCGCGTCGCAGCCGGACATCGATCTCGAGGCCCATCAGCGCGAACTCACCGCGGAGCGGGTTCGCTGCGAGCGCGCCCAGGCGGAGCTGGAAGCGACGCGCCGAGCCTTGATGCAGACCGAAGCCGCCCTGGCCGCGGGTGCGGCTCGAGGCACGCAGCTGGCCGAGCTCGAGCAGGCTCTCTCCCAAGCTCGAAATGATCTGGGGCTCGCGATCGAAGAGCGATCGCAGGCCATGGCCGAATCGAAGCGGGAGGCCGAAGCGGTCGAGCACGAGCTTCGGGCTCGAGCCGACGCCGCGGAGTCCCAGCGGGAGCGATTCGAGGAAGAGGCCCGCGAGGCGAGGCTGGCCTGTCGGGCGGCCGAGGCATCCGCCGAGACCGCGAATGCGCTGTCCCGGTCACGCGCCGACGAAGCCCGCCGCCGGGCGGCCGAGGCGGTCGCCTCCCGGGCTCGGCTCCAAGAAATGGAGTCCGTCGCCGCCGCCCGGAGCCAGGAGCTCGCGGATGCACTGCGTTTGGCTCGTGATGCCGACGGGGAGCTCTCGGAAGCATTGACCGCGCTGGAGGCGGCCCAGCAGCAAGCTTCGGAGCAGCGTCAAAGGGCCGAGCGCCTCGATGCTCGAACCCAGGCGCTGATGGCCGAGGTGACGCGCGCGGAGACGGAGGCTGCCGAGGCCACCGGCCGAATCTCGGCGCTCGAGGCCGAGGCGGAGGACGCCCGTCGGCAGGCCGCAGAGGCGGACAGCCGCCTGACGCTCGCCGCCGAGTCCCGGGATGCGCTCGAGAGTGAGCTCGAGGCCGCCGCATCTCGGGCCCGAAGCCTCGAGAGCGAGCTCATGCGCCGCACGGAGCGGATCGATGAACTCGAGGCGGCGGCCGCGCGCTTCGAGAGCGAACAGTCGCGACTGCGCGAGGAGTCGGAGGCAGCGAAAAAGCGCCGCAGTCAGCTCGAGGAAGAACTCGGTCTGCAGCATGCAGCCGTCGATGCCGCCGAGCGGAGCCGGCTCGAATCGGAGCGGGCACTGGCCGAGCTCCGGCAGCAGATGGAAGCCACCTCGACCCGCGACGACGAAGACCGCATCCGGCGAGCTCTGAACGAGGCGGGGGCGGCCACCGAGCGCTTCGAGAAGTCGGAAACCGCTCGGCATCGGCTCGAGCAGGACTACGACCGCTTACAGGAGCGGGTCGCCGAGCTCGTTCGCGAGGAGCAGGCGGCACAGCAGAAGATCCAAGAGCTCCAGCAGCGAGTGAAGTCCGAGGAAGAGCTGCGCAAACGGCTCGAGGCCGAGGTGGCCGGTCAGAAGGCGCGGCGGCTGCAGGACCGTGAGGTCCTGTCGCGCGTGCGTGAAGAGCGAGACCGCCTGCAGGAGTCGGTCGATATCGTCGCCGACCCCGAAGCGCTCGAGCTCAAGCTTCGCTTGCTTCAAGAAGACCTGGACTCCGCGCGCGCCGATGCCCGCCGCGGTCAGTCCGAGCTGGACCGGGTGAAAGAAGAACTGGACGAGGCCCGAGCCGAGATCGGCCGCCAGCTTCAAGAGATTCGCACCCGGGACGCGAGTCTGTCCGAGCAGGCGACCGAGCTCCGAACGCTGCGCGGCGAAGTCGAGAGCCTTCGGGTGCAGGCGGCGGAGGACGCCCGATTCGACGAGGATCGGGAGGCCAAAGACAGTGCCCTCGGTGAACTCAAGAGCCGGACGGCGCAGCTTGAAGCCGAACATCGGCGCTTGGAGGCGCTGTTGGAGTCGGCGAACACCCGGCGGATGACCGCCGAACGGCGTACGGTCGAGCTCGAGGCGGCTCTCGACGAGGCTCGAGCTCGGACCGAGCAGTTGCAGGGCGAGCTGCAGGACAAGAACGAACGCCTTCGGCGTCTGAGCGATCGCTCGGAGTAGGGCTTCGAAGGGCGTTGCGCTTCTCGGGACTCGGTTGACGGTCACCTCACATCATTCGATCCTCGGGGCGTGACGGCGCTGGTGGTGGGCGCGGGCGGGCTCGGCTGTCCGCTGCTGGTGGAGCTCGCCCGCTCAGTCGAGGGGCCGGTCGTCGTCTGGGATCCCGACCGCGTCGAGTCGACCAACCTGCACCGTCAGTTCCTCTTCACGGAGTCGGACGTCGGACGCCCCAAGGCGGAAGCGGCGGCTCATGCGCTCGCGCGCTGGGTCTCGGCCAGTCGGATTCACGGTGAAACTCGAGCATTCACCGAGGATGCGGCGGCCGAGCTCCGTGAATTCGACGTCGTCTTCGATGCCACGGATCGCTTGGCAACCAAGATGGCCCTGCAGTCGGCCTGTCGGCGGGTCGGGGTCGATTACGTCTTCGGGTCGGCCGTCGGATGGTCGGGGCAAGCGATGTTCGTTGCAGCGGACCGGGGGCCGTGCCTGCATTGCGCGTTTCCCCGGGGCGCCGAAGCGTCGGTCCACCCGACCTGCGAGACCGCCGGCGTCTTTGGTCCCATCTTGGGTGTGGTCGCCGCGCAGCAGGTCCAACTGTGGCGGTGCGCTGAACGCGGTCTTTGGTCGTACGACGGCCGGTCGGACGACGCGTATGTCGTCGAAGTCGTCGCGCGGCCCGGTTGTCCGGGCTGCCGGGGAGGTGAAGCCACGACCGACGACCAGGCTGGGGTCGCGGTCGCGGCCACCTGGGTCGATCTCCGGGGGCGAGTCTGTCCGGACACCTACGTCGAAACGCGTCGCGTGCTCGAGCGCCTTCCCGTCGGGGGGCGCCTGGGTGTGATCTTCGACAGCGACGAGGCAGCTCGCGAGGTACCGCTGTCCGCAGCGGCGGCCGGGCATCGCGTCGTGGGTTGTACTCGGGACGGCATCGTTCAGCGGGTGGTATTGGAGCGCGGCGCGTGACGATCGAACGCTACGCTCGGCAGACGGCGTTGGGTGCGTGGGGCGCGGAGGGGCAGGCTCGCCTCGCCGCCGGTCACGTTCAGGTGGTCGAGGCCGGGCTCGGCGGCGGGGTGTGCGCGCTGTACCTGGCGGGGGCGGGCATCGGTCGCCTCACGGTGCCGGATGGTTGGGTCGAGGCCTGTCGGGCGCTGAACCGCGACGTCGTCGTCGACTCGGGGACGGGGCCCGCCGGAGTATGGGTCGTTGCGGGGGATGAAGCCTATGTTCTCTCTCGGCCGGCCGAGGCTTCTCCGGTCGCGGCCGGGGCCCGAGCGGCGAGATGGGCGATCCTTCGGGTTCTGGGTTCGTGAAGCCGCGGTGGGCCTCCCGGGGATTCGGGCGACTCTCCACGCGCCTGGCCCGGGATTATCCGCTGGAGGCATGCGCGGTCGGACTCGGTCGCGAAGGTCGAGTCAAGGTCTGGGTCGTGGTCCGGAATCGCCAGGCCTCGGCCCATCGCTTCAGCATGGACGAGACGGACCTCATTCGAACCCTGCAGACCGGTGCTCGCCTCCGCCTGGATCCGCTGGTGTTCTGCCACACCCATCCCGATCGGCCGCCTTTCTTGTCTCCGAACGACCGTGCCGCCCTGCGCGTGCGCGGTCGTATCCTGTGGCCGACGACGTGGCACCTCGTACTGAGCGTGTCGGGCGACGGTTTCGGGCCGGCCCGGCTGTGGCCACCCGGCGGATGACGGTTTTGACGGGCCTCTCGGCTGGGCAGGCCTGGTACAGTGAGAGCGTCATGCTGAGGCTGGCCGTACAGTTTGGCGGGCGCCGCCGCTTCTTCGAAGATCGGAGCAGCAGCGTCTGGGTGGGCCGGAGTCCCGGCAATCAAGTGCGGCTGCCCAACCCCCGCGTCATGGATCGTCACGTCGTGTTCCGGGAACGACGGGGAGCCGTGATCGTCTCCCCGTTCGGACGCTCGCGCGTCGAGATCCGCGGCGAGGTCATCCGGGCGCCGGTGGTAGCCGGTCCCGATGAACCCGTCGGCGTTGGCCCGTACCGCGTCACCGCACGCTCCCTGCCGGACCATCATCGTGGCTTCGTGGGAAGGAGCACCTCGGTGGGTACGTTGGCGGCCGAGATCGGGCATCCCGAGAAGGGTGTGCGGCGTTATCGGACGCGGGATGGGGCCTGGGACGTGATCGTTCCGGAGGCGGTCGCCCCTGCGGATTGGTTGGCCCGGGTTGCCGCCGGTCACGCGCACGGTCGCCCGCTGCGTCGAGAAGAGCTAGGCCGCCCGGCGTTCGCCGTCCCGCTGGCGGACGGCATCGCGGCCGCCGACGTCGTCGCCGCGGCGACTCAGGGCAAGATCCGGCTACCGACCGAAGCGCTCACCGTGGTGGTCGCCGAGCTGAAGCGGCGACTGGCGTCGCTGGCTTCGCCGCACGGAGGTGTGTGGCCGGAGACGGTATGGTTTGGCGTCGACGGAAGCGTCGTCCTCCTGCCTGCGGGACCCGAACCCGATGCCGTCGACCCGCTGGTCGACGCGTTCTTCACGCCGGGTCGGCGGGCCGGTGCCCCGCCGACGGCGGACGACGACGCCCATGCGGTCGCCGTCCTGGCCCGAGCCCTGGACCCCGACCAGAAGGGACCCGCCTGGCTCTTCGACGCGTCCGTCCGCGACGCGGAGGCGGTTCGGACGATGGCGGCGCGGGAGGGATTCGACCCCGCGGCCCATCATCTGGCGCGCGTGGTTCGCGTTGCGCGCGCGGTCGTGGAAGGAGAGGCCGGGCTGTGAGTCCCGCCGCCAAGGAGCGCGACCTGCTCGGCCTGCTCGACGGCCTCGACCGCGTGGTCGTGGCCTTCAGTGGTGGCGTCGATTCGACCTACCTCGCTTTCGCCGCCCATCGGGTTCACGGCGAAAGCGCGTTGGCCGTCACCGCGCGATCGCCTTCCTTGGCGCCGGCCGAGCTCGACGATGCGGAGAGGCTGGCCCGGCACATCGGGATCAGCCACCGCATCATCGAGACCCGGGAGCATCTGCGGTCCGGGTACATCGCCAACGCTCCCGACCGCTGTTACTACTGCAAGACGGAACTGTTCGACGCTACGGACCTCATCGCCACTCACCAGGATGCCGTGGTGGTCGACGGATTCAATGCCGACGATCTCGGCGACCACCGGCCAGGCCACCGGGCTGCGGCCGAGCACGGCGTGCGGCACCCGCTGGCCGAAGTCGGCATGACCAAGCAGGACATCCGCCATCGTTCGCGCGCCCATGAGCTGCCGACCTGGAACAAACCGCAGCTCGCGTGCCTCGCGAGTCGAGTTCCGTACGGGATGAGCGTCACGCCCGAACGCCTGGAGCGGATCGGCCGCCTTGAAGCCGTCCTACGGGAGCGCGGGTTTCGCGACGTTCGCGCACGCCTCGTTCGAGAGAATCACGACATGGTTCGGCTCGAGGTGGGCGAAGTGGAGCTCATGCGCCTCGTCGAAGCGGACCATCGGTCGGCGGTCGTCGCCGCGGCCCGATCGCTCGGATTTCGCTTCGTGACCCTGGACCTCGAGGGATTCCGTTCCGGTCGGATGAACGAATCGCTCGTCCAGCTGGGCGGGGGTCGAGGGTCGGATTTCGGTCGTTCGAGCTGAACTTCGGACCGAAGTCGAGACACTTTCTTCGCCCCAGATTGGCCCGCCGGTTGCTCGGTCTTCGGGCATGACCACCTGTCTCTGTCTCGCGCTGGTGCTTCCGACGGGCACTTGGGATTTTTGGGTTCGATTTCGACTGCGATCGGCACTTCCGTCGGACCGCATCGAGTATCAGACCACCCTGGGAGTGTCGTTCGCCCCGGAGTTCGAAGCCGGAGTCCGAGTTTGAGTGTGGGTCACCTCGCCGCGCTGGCGTGGACCTCCGTCGCCAGCCCTGCGCTTCCGCCGCTCGATCAGGTCGTCGGGTGGGCGGCCGAGCAGGCCGCCGCGTCCACCGAAGGTGACGACCCCGCCCGGCTTCGGTGGTCCGCCGTGCTGCCCGACCTGACTCTTCGCCTGGGGACGGATTTCGATGTCGACATTCGGGACGCCACCGTCCGCACCATCACGGAAGAGCAGGGGCTCTCGCTGGATGCATGGGCGCGCTGGCGGCTTTCGAATCTCGTCTATCATCCCGACGAGCTCAGATGGCACCGCATCGATCGGCTGAGCCGCAGTGTTCGGACCGCCGCCCAGCTTCGAGCGATCGACGTGTATTTCGAGCGCTGGAGGGTCGAGGAGCGTTTGCGTACGCATTCCGATGCGACGCTGGTTCGTGAGGCCCTGCAGCTCGACGCCCGGCTCGACGCGCTGACCGGGGGGCGATATCGGCGATGGCAGCGAACCCAGCGTCCATGACGCGATGGGCGCTCATCGGCGTCTTCTCGGTGGTGGGGTGCTTGTCCTTCGACTCGAGGAGCGCGGAGGAGATCCGCATCCTCGCCGTCCTTCCCCAACCCGTCGGCGACGCGGATCCCGTCGAGGTGGTCCTCAGCGATTCCGTGGGATGGGTCGAGCCTGGAGGCGGCGTTCGGGTGTGGTCCGAGGACGGCGAGCCGGCGGCGCATGAGCTGAAGGTCGGTCCGACCGATCGCTCCCTCATCCTCGAGCCCGTGACGGTCTGGCCGTCGGGAAGTCGGATGGGTCTGCAGCTGGTCGAAGGACTCGTGCGACCGGACGGACGCGTGTGGCGCGTTCGCAGCTCGACAATCACGCTGCTCCGGAGCGTCGACCCGCCCGCCGGTCCCCCGCGTGTCGAACGCGCCGTGCCGGTCGGGCCGGGGCCGGCCAACCTGAAGCGACTTGGCTTGAACGCCCACGGGCTGGCCGACGACGTGGGGCTGTACTTGGACAATGGTCGGGAGCGACGCCCGCTCCGGGTAGAAGCGGGTCTCGGCGGTCGCTACCGCGTCGTCCGACCCGGTGTCGAGCCGCTCAGTCCCGGATTTTGGTGGCTTCGCTCCGACCGACCGATCGAGCTCGGGCCGGGGAGCCTCGGGTCGATCGAAGTCGTCGACGGCTTCGACCGCGTTGCCCCTCGGCTCCAGGAACTCGAGGCCTACGCGGACGTCGACGCGATCCGCGTCCGCATCCAGGCGGACGAGCCATACTTCGTTCGCGGGGAGGTCCGGATGGTCGGCTCCGAACAAACGGTCGACCTGACGGTACCCCCTTGGTTTCTTCGGACCGGAGAGGTCGTCGTCCGGACGCCCGTGCCCGAAGTCGACTATGCGTTCTTGCTTCGTCTCGTCGACTTCGCCGGGAATGAGCGCGGGGTGCCGCTCTTCGTCGCTTCCGCAGCCCCCCGGATGGAGGTCGAGATCACGGAGATCGTGACCACGCCCCTCCACGACTGGGGTGACAGCGAGCCGGCCGGACTGCCCTTCGATCCGTTTCCCGGCCGAGGCGCCGTGACCGATACCGACGAGTGGGTCGAGCTCGTGAATCGCTCCGAGCGCACCGTGGATCTGACCGAGGTCTCTCTCCAGCTGCACATCGTCGATGGCACGCCATCCGTTACCGAGGTCGTGGCCGCACCCGCGCTCTACTTCGGAGCGGGGGGGCGGCCGGACGCCTGGCTTCCAGGCGAAGCCGTCGTGGTGCGACCGCGGGGCGCGATGTCGAGTCGGGAGGTCGAGATCCGAGCGGTGTCCGGCGGACGCACGCTGTCCGCGGTACGTCTCGGGGCCGATGGTGCGGATCATCCGGGCGGGTCGCCGCCGGACCCCGTGCACGAGGCCGTCGCACGAGGTCGCGGCGGTCGGTGGCGCTGGTGCGTACCGGGTCCTGGGGATCCGGGGCGGGGAGCCAACTGCGTGGACTGAGGTTCGAGTTCGGCGCTGTCGCGTTCCACGCGGGCGTGCTACCTATCCAACGGTCCGTGATCAGTTTCGGAATCGATCCTGGCTCTCAGCGGACGGGCTGGGCGGCGGTCGAGGCCAACGGCAATCGCCTTCGTTCGGTCGGCCACGGCGTCATTCGACTCGATGGGACGCTGCCCGACCGACTCGGCGCGCTACTGCAGGCTCTCGACGCTCAGCTCGAAGCGCTCAAACCCGAGCGCGTGGTCTTGGAATCGGTGTTTCACCACAAGAATGCCCGGAGCGCACTCGTGCTCGGCCATGCTCGGGGCGTCGCCTTGGTCGCCGCCCATCGCTGGTGCCCGCACGTGGGTGAGCTCAGTCCGTCCGAGGTCAAGAAGGCGGTGACCGGTTCGGGTCGAGCCGACAAGACACAGATGCAGCACATGGTGAAGGCACTGCTCGGTCTCGCCGAGACTCCGGCGCAGGACGCGGCCGACGCGCTGGCCATCGCGGTCGCGGGAGCCGTGCGCCACAGCTTCGAGGCCGTGCTCGCACGGGCGCCATGATCGGCTTTTTGCGAGGACGGGTCCGTGAGCGCTCCCCGACCCGCATGCTTCTGGACGTTTCCGGGGTCGGCTACGACGTGACCGTCACCGTGCAGAATCCTCTGGGCAGCGGTCAGGAAGCGGAGCTGTACGTGTACACGCACGTTCGCGAAGACACACTGCAGCTCTTCGGCTTTGCCGACCGCCGAGAACGTCAGCTCTTCGACCTGCTGATCGGCGTTCCCGGCATCGGACCCGTCAAGGCCATGCAGATCCTTCAGACGCCGGTCGATGACTTCCTCGCGATCGCCCGAGAGCGCCAGCCCGTACGGCTGGCCAAGCTGCCGGGCGTGGGGAAGAAGACCGCCGAGCGCCTGCTCGTCGACCTGGCCGACAAGCTGATGGCGCTCGGGGGTGCGCCGGTGAGCGCAGCGGTCGTCAGCTCCGATTCGCCGGTGCGAGACGACCTGGTGAGTGCCCTCATCAACCTCGGGTACCGGGAGGCACCCGCGGCCAGCGCGGCGGACACGGTCCTCGAGAGTAGCCCGGAGGGGGCGCCGATCGAAGTTTTGGTGCGGACGGCTCTGGCCTTGCTCCAGCCACATCGTGGTAAGGAATCGGGGTGACTCACGCCGGCCCGGACCGGGCGTTCTCGGGCGAAGCGCGCGCCGACGACCGGAACTTCGACAACGCCCTGCGCCCGCGATCCTTCGAAGAGTACGTCGGGCAGCGCCAGGTGAAGGACAACCTGCGGGTCTTCGTCGAGGCAGCCAGGCGTCGTGATCAGCCGCTCGACCACGTGTTGTTTTCCGGTCCACCCGGCTTGGGTAAGACGTCGCTGGCTCACATCATCGCTTCGGAGATGGGCGTGCGGTGTATCGTCACCTCCGCTCCCGCCCTCGACAAGAAGGGTGATCTCGCGGGGATCCTGACCTCCCTCGAAAAGAGCGATGTCCTTTTCATCGACGAGATCCACCGGCTGGGCTCGTCGATCGAAGAGAGTCTGTATCCGGCCATGGAGGAATTCCGGTTCGACCTCGTGATCGGCGACGGGGCGCACGCGCGAACCATGACGCTGCCGCTACCTCCGTTCACCCTCGTGGGAGCGACGACTCGCTCCGGTCTCGTTTCCAGTCCGCTGCGCGATCGCTTTGGCTACGCGGCCCGACTCGACTTCTATGCCCCGGAGGAGCTCGGAGAGGTTCTCGAGCGTTCAGCGTCTCGACTGGGCGTCGAGCTCGACGACGACGCCGCGGAGGAAGTCGCCCGTCGAAGTCGCGGGACGCCCCGCGCGGCCAATCGGTTTCTCCGTCGTCTTCGCGATTTCGCCGAAGTGTTGGGAGAGGGCCGGGTGACGCGCGACATTGCCCAGCGCGGCCTGGTCGCTCTGGGCGTCGACGAGAACGGTTTCGACGAAATGGACCGACGGATCCTCGAGGCCGTGGTCGACATGTTCGAGGGCGGACCGGTCGGTCTCGACACGATCGCAGCGGCGCTGGGGGAGGAGTCGCATACGATCGAAGACGTTTACGAACCATATCTGATTCAGCGCGGTCTCCTCAAACGAACACCGCGCGGGCGAGTTGCCACCGCGCGGGCGTTCGACCTGCGTGGTCCTTCTGCGACTCGCCTCGTTTGACGTGTTCAGGTACACCCTGCGTGGGCCCGTGTCCGTGTCGGGTCGCGGCTTGCACACGGGTACCGACTGCGAGATCCGTCTTTCGCCCGCCCCGACCGAGCATGGCATCGTCTTTCGACGGTCGGGTACGCGAATCTCGGCTTCACCGCTGAGCGTGCGGAGCACGGCTCGCGGGACATTCGTGGGTGCGGGCCCCGCCGAGGTGGCGACCGTAGAACATCTGCTGGCCGCGCTTTCCGCCTTGGACGTCGCGGACGTGCTCATCGACGTCGATGGTCCCGAGATCCCGGCCATCGACGGTTCGGCGGCGCCCTTCGTGGACCTGATCGAATCGGCGGGACGGACCGCGCACGGAGACCGATTGCCGAGATGGACGATCCGCTCGAAGATCACGGTTGCGGACGGTTCGCGCTCCGTACGGCTGGAGCCGTCCGCTCGTCGCGTACTTTCCGCCTCTGTTGACTTCCCGGCGACCGGACCCCAGTCGGTTCTCGTCGACATCGAAGATGGCCGCTTTTCGACGCGAATCGCATGGGCGCGAACGTTCGGCTTCGTCGCCGAAGCCGATGAACTGCGGCGTGCCGGTCGAGCGCTGGGGGCGGGATTGGACTGTGCCCTCGTCTACGGAAGCGGCGGCGTCGTGAATCCGGAGGGCGCTCGCGGCCCGGACGAGGTCGTCCGGCACAAGGTGCTCGACGCCATCGGCGACCTGGGCCTGTGCGGCGCCGGCTTTCGCTATCGTTACGTGGGCCGCATGCCCAGCCATGCCTTGAACGTCCGGGCGGCGGCGCGCGCACTCGAGCTGTTCGAACCACTCCCCGGCGCAGGCGACTAGCCGGTCAGCGCTTCGGTGATGGCCTGCGCCTTCAGCTGGGTCTCTTCCCACTCCGCCTCGGGGTCGGAATCGAAGACGATGCCTCCGCCCACGCCGATGCGAATGTTGCCGTCGACGATCTCGCCGGTGCGGATGGCGATGCTGGCCATCATGCCTTGGGGCCCCCAGGCTACGACGCTCCCGGTGTAGACACCGCGGGCCGAGCCCTCGAGCCTGTCGATGATCTCCATGGCTCTCAGCTTCGGAGCGCCGGTTATCGAGCCCCCCGGAAAGAGGCTACGAAACAACCGGGCGGGGGGCGTACCGCCGGGCAGGCGTGCCTCCACCCGGCTGGTCAAATGGTGAACGGTCGGGAACGATTCGATGTAGCAAAGGTCGGGCACGCGCACGCCATTGGCTGCGGCCACTCGCCCCAGATCGTTGCGCAAGAGGTCGACGATCATCAAGTGCTCGGCTCGGTCCTTGGCGCTCGCCAGGAGCGCCCGGGCCTCCCGGCCGTCCTCTTCCGAAGTCCGACCGCGGCCGCGCGTGCCCTTGATGGGATAGGTGCGTACGATCTGGCTCGGCTCATCCAGGGCGATGAAGCACTCGGGCGACGCGGAGACGATCGCGTGAGTCTCGCCGAGCGTCAGGCACGCGGCGAAGGGCGGGGCCGACCGACACAGTCGTCCGAAGGCAGCGCGGGCGTCGCCCACGAACCGGCCCTCGAGAGGATACGTCAAGTTGACCTGGTAGACTTCGCCTTCCGCGATCAGGCCTCGGGCTTCTCGGATCCGAGCCTTGTGGGTCGCGGGCGGCACGCCGGGGATGAGGCCGCCCTCGAGTCGTCCGGCGAGCTCGACGGATGGCATCGCATCCTTCGCGAGGGCGCGGAGGGCTGCGACGGACGCATCGGCCGACTCTCGGTGGACCATCCAGGTCCGACCATCCCGACGGTCGCGGAGGAGCGCCGCATCGTACAGTCCAAACCACGCGTGAGGCAGGCCCAACGGATGGGGTCGAGGGGTGCGAGGTCTGGCGGCGAAGGCCCAGCCGAGGTCGTAGCTGACGTAGCCGATCGCGCCGGTCAGAAACGGAATGGTGTCATCGAGCGTGAACGGCGGAGCCCCCGGCTCGGCGGCCCGAGCGAAGGCTTCGGCAACCAGGAGCTCCGACGTCGTGGTCACCGGGAGCATGGCAAAAACGCTCCATCGCGACAGCTCGGCCGCCCCCGGCCCCGACACGAGGGCTATCGGCTTCGCCTGAGCGGAGACCTGCGCGATCAGGTCCTCCGGTGGTCGGACGTCCAAGCCCAGATCGACGAAGCGCAGGTCGATTCCCGACATGAACGCAGCCTGGGATACCGATGTTCAGCGGGCAAGCCTGCTGTGAGTTTCCCGCAGCACCGGTGAGGAGCGTGATGCGGCCCACGCCGCCGGGTCTCGGCCCGAGATTTCTAGGCCGGGGCGCTCTTACCGGGCTTGGTTTTCACGTTGTACCGTCCGTCGGAGCGAAATCGGTCGCCAAGGTCGAAGGGGGGAGGCGTGTCGAAGCAGTTTGAAGGGGTCAAGGTGTTCACGGCCACCAAAGCACGGGAGCGCGAAGAGATGGGGGAGGTCATAACGGCCTGGCTCGCCAAAAACCCGAGTCTTCGCGTCGTCGACAAGGTCGTGACCCAAAGCTCCGACAATGAGTTCCATTGTCTCACCATTACGCTGTTCTACGAACGCGCCGCGGCCAGCTAGCAGGACCTTGGCCCAAACCCCGGGTCCGGGCGTAACATGAGGTGTATGCGCGGCGGCATCACCCGTTGGTCGCTGGCCCTGTGCCTGGCGAGCTGTGGCACGAGCGAAAGACCGGAGGTCGCGATCGTCTCCGTCCAGGTTCGTCCGACCGCTCAAGATCAAGGCGACCTGTCCGCGCCGGAGGATACGCCGCTCACCCTCGACATCCGAGTCGAACCTGCTTTCCCGGTGGCATTCGAGGTCGACTTCGGTTCGGGTGTCTCGAGGCCGATCAATCTTCCACAAGGTGGTTTCCTCGAACCTGCATCCGGTGGAGAGCGCGTTCCCTTTCAGCGTCTGGTCCTCACCGGGGTCGACGAAGTCGAGGCGAGCGTCGGTGCCCTCGAGCCTGGACGGTACTTCGTATTCGTCGATGACGGTCGTGGCGGCCTGCTGTCGTTCCCGACGCCGCTGCTGATCCGCGAGACCGACGGTCTGCCCCGTCTGTTCGTCTCCGAGCCACCGCAGCGGCTGCTCGCCGATGAGTGCGCCGAGATCGTCGTGGGACTCGTGAAGCCATCGGGGGTCGAACCCGTGGAGTTCATCCAGCCTTTGGAGGAACTCGAGATCGCGGTCGTCGACTTCCAGGACGGGCTGGACGCGACCGTGGACGGCCTCGCAGTGACCGTTCCTGCCCGTTGCGGCGAGGAATCGATCGGCGAGCCTCTGTTTCGGATCTCCTCTCAACAGCCGGTCGCTCGGTTCGCGGTTCGAGGACGAACGACCGGTCCGGCCTCCTTTCGCGTGCGAGTGACGTCGGTGGCTTCCGGTGAGCTGCGCTTCACCTCCACGGCCCAGACCTTCGAAATCAAGGGCGAGGTGGCGATCGTGGTGGAGAACGACGTCTGGCAGACCAACGAATGCCAGCAGGTCACGCTCGAACGTATGCATCCCGCCAATGACGATTCGAGCGGCCCTCCGCTGCAGCTGACTCTGGAGCTGCGAAGGGCCGACGGCGAGTCGGGGCCCTACGCCATCTATGACAGTGCGGCCTGCAGCAACACGATCGATCAGCTGGTGCTCGACGAGAACGCCGCCGAGCTCCCGGTATTCATGAAGGTCTCGACCGAAGGACGGTACGTCCTCGAGGGTGCGGCGATTGCGGGCGACCTCGCCGGGATGCACGTCGTTCGCTCGATTCCGCTCGACGTGTTCACCGAGCTCCCGGATGGCGAAGTCTTCGTCGACGCGCCGTCGGTCGTCGCCTACGGCTTGCCGTTTCCGGTCTTCTTGAGTTCCGCGACCCCGACCACCTGCCGACTGGAGTTGGTTTCATCGGATTCGGGGAAGGTCCTGGCCGAGTCGTTCGACGTCGACGTGTCGGGGCAGACCGTGATCGAGATGGAGCCGGCCGTCGCCGCCGATGGAAGCGACGACCAGGAGGCTCGACTGCGTTGCGTACAGGGGGCCACGACGAAGCCATTGGAGGTTCCCGTGAGGCTCCGTCGCTGTCGGGGTTCGCTGCTCGCCGACCCGTTTCTCGATCTCTCGCGGGTCGTGACCACCGACGCAAAGCGCGACATCCAGGTTTCGCCGGGCGCGGACGGGACCATCACCTCGGTCTGGTATGCGCTGGGTGAACCTCCCAATCCGCTGGCTCAGCGGCTCGACAGCCAAGGCCTGCTCGAACCTCGGTCCTTCGTCGTCCCCCCGATCGGAGAACTGACCACGATCTCGGCCGTTCTGCGCGACGAGTCCGGCTGTCCTACGTCGCTGCAGCGTACCGTCTTCGCGGGGGCGGATCCCGACCGCATCGTCGACGTCGTTCCCGGAGTTCTCGAAGACCAATTGAGGGACGCGGCGGTGCCGGACGATGGGGCACCCTTGGTCTTGCGGGCCACCAAGGACACGGAGCTCGCGCCGGTCACGCTCAACGGCCGCATTCTGGGGCCCGTCCGCAGCCCGGTTTTCATCTTCGGTCCCGGGGCCGGCCTCCTGCGTTTGGTCGAAGGCGCGGTCTTCCAGTCGTCGGCGTTTCTCACCGGCCTCGACATGTTCGGCACCGGGCACATCGTCGTCGACTCCGGGGACTTCGTCCTCGAGAACTCCACGGTGCGTGATGAGGTCTACCTCGACGTCGACGGTACGTCCGCGGTCGTAGGGCCGGGCGTGACGTTCCGCCCGTCGGTGGCGCCGGTGATGAAACTGGGCTCCGGCGTCGTGCAAGGCAACCGAGTGGCGGACAGGACTCCGCAGGTCCTGGCCAAGGGGCTGTTCCTGGTCAGCGGTCGCGTGCTCTTTGCCCAGAACGCCGTGGCGAACCTGATTCATCCGCTCGTCGGGCCGGCGTCTTCCGGAGAACCGCAGGACGTGCACTTCGAGTTCAATACGTTCCATCGTTCGGCCCCGCTCGCGACCAGCGAGGAACCGACGGGCAGTGGCTATGTCGTCTCGGGCAATCTGTTCTCACAGCCTTCCCTGAAGACGGTGGCCTGGCTGGCCAGCGCAGATGGGAACTCGGGGCTGGAGATCGGTCCCAACGCGTACGCGGGCTACGGCGCGGAGCCGAAAGCCTGCGACCGAGTCGAGGTCGTCTGCCGCGCCGACGACCTGTTCCCCGAGGAGAGCGGCCCCGAGGAGCTCGTCTATCGCTGGTGCGATGCCGTGGACAGAGTACTCCCGGATGCCAGCGAGTGGGACAAGACGGGCTCGGTCGACGGACCCGGTCTGCGTTACTACGGTAAGGCCTACGATTATGGTCATTTCGAGTGGGTCCAAGGGGCCGCGGAGAGCTGCGACTGACCCTCGCGGGCCGGGCCACATCTTGGGCCCCCGTCCGGACGCATGCTAACTAGCGGACCATGACCCATGGGCCCGAGCTGGAACCCGATCAGGAGTCTATTCCGCCGTCGGTCGTCGCCGATGAGCCGCAGAATGCACTTCCGGAGCTGCCGGAGGTAGGCGCCTCGACGGATGTTTCTCCGTTCGAGGCGAGGGCATCGGCCGCCACCGAGGATTGGCTTCGCCAGGTCGAGACCTACGAGCGCGAAGTCCGGGCGCAGCCCGACGAGGCGAAGGCAGCGCTGATCCACTTGGAGATCGGTCGCATTCACGAAGAGCACCTCGGTCAGGTGCGGGCCGCGGCCGATTCCTATCAGCGGGCGTTCAACCTGAACCCCAAAGAGCCCACCGTCCTCCACGCGTGTCGCCGACTCTTTGGCATCGCCGGCCAATGGAAAATGGTCGCGCAGATGATCCAGCACGAGGCCGATGCCACGGAAGATCTCGAGCAAAAAGCCATGCTGCTGGCCGAAATGGGGATGGTGCTCGAAGACCGCGCGGGCGACACCGAGGGAGCGATTCGAGCCTTTCGGCGCGCCCTCGAGCATTGGTCGGCCGAGCCGCTGGCGATTTCCGCGTTGGAGCGGCTTCATCTGTTTCAGCATCAGTATGAAGAACTGCTGCGACTGTACGAGCGCGCGCTGGAGACGGAGGAGAGTCCGGGCCGGCGTCTACCGATTCTGGTATCGGCGGCACAGCTCGCCGAAGACCGGCTCGACGCTCCCGAGCGAGCCATCAAGCATTATCGGGATGTCTTGGAGCTCGACCCGAGCAATGGACTGGCGCTCTCCGCCTTGCGTCGTTTGACCCACCGCGCGGGGCGCTGGAACGAGTTCGTCGACGCGCTCACGAGGTCTCACGAGCACACGCAAGATCCGGAGACGGCCTCGCAGTTCCTGGTCTCCGCGGCCCGGACGCAGGATGAGCGTCTGCGTCAGCCAGACCGAGCGCTTCAGTCGCTCCTTTCCGCTCTGGAGCTCACGCCGAACGACCTGGGCGTACTGCAGGAGATCGAGACGCTCTATGAGCGCAATCGACGGTATGAAGATGTCGCCAAAGTCTTGAGGAGGCAGCTCAACGTGAGCTCGGAGCCGCGGCAGCGGGTACCGATTCTCTACAAGTTGGGGGGGCTTCTCGAGGACGTCTTGGACAACCAGGACGAGGCCCTCGACTGCTACCGCGAGGCGGTTCGCCTCATGGCCACCCATGTACCCGCGCGCCAGGCCCTGGGGCGGCTGTACGAGAAACAAGAGATGTGGTCGGACCTCGCCGAGCTCTTCGAGATGGAGATCGGTCTCGAGGAAGACGACGCGGGAAAGGTCACCAAACTCTTCAAGCTCGCGGAGCTTCTCGACGCGCGACTGAACGACGAGAAGCGCGCCACCACGGTGCTGCGGGAGCTCATCTCCATTCGTCCCGACTATCAGCCGGCTCGCAAGTATGTGGAGCAGCTCCTACAGCGGCGCGAGGACTGGTCGGAGCTCACGCGCTTCTATCATGAGGAGCTCGAGCTCACCGAAGACACCGAGCAAAAGATCTTCTTGCTGGGGCGCATCGGGATCATCGCCGAAGAAAAAGCCGATGACCTGGAGACGGCCCAACAGGCCTATCGTCGGATCCTGGAGCTTTCTCCAGGACATCTCAATGCCATCCGAACGCTCGCGCGCATCGCCACCAAGCGCGAGGCCTGGTCGGAGGCGCTGCAGATGTTCGAACAGGAGGCGGAGGCCACCGAAGATCAGCAAGAGCTGGTTTCGATCTTCTACCGCGCGGGAGTGGTGACGGAAGAGCGGCTCCAGGATGTCGAAGGGGCCATGGAGCGCTACCAAAAGGCGCTGGCTCTGAATCCCACTTATCTTCCCGCGCTGCGTAGTCTGGGGCGGATCTTCGGCCGGCAGGGGCGGTGGGATGATCTGGCTCAGATGTTCGAGCGTGAACTGGAGGTCACGCGTTCGCCAGAACAGCAGATCGCTTTGCTCTTCCGGCTCGCCGACGTCCAGATACAACATCTCAAGGACGACGCGCGAGCGGCACCACTTCTGGAACGCGTCTTGGAACTCGACCCGGAGAGTCAACCAGCACTGCGGGGGCTGGCCGCCATCCACGAGCGAAATCAGGATGGCGAGAAGCTGGTCGACGTTCTCCTGCGGGAAGCCGAAACTCGCAAGGATCCCAAGGAGCGGGCCAAGTCGCTGCTTCGGGTTGCCGAACTTTGCGAAGAGAAGCTCGACCGAAGCGATCGCGCAGCCGAGCTCTTCGAGGACGTCATCCGTACGGGGTACGGCGTCGATACCTCGCTCATGGCGCTGGTTCGCATCTACTCCGCAGCAGAGATGTGGAATCACCTCAGTCGCGCGCTGAAAGCCGGCTACGATCACGCGGCGGACGACGCGTCGCGAGCCGCCATCTTGGTGAGGTGTGCGGAGGTTGCTGCCGATCGGCTGCACAATCTGGATAATGCGGCTGACTACCTCGAGCAGGCGCTCAGCTACGACCGCAGTAACCGGGCAATCCTGGCCCAGCTCGAGCGTGTCTCCATGGCGCGTCGCGACTGGCCGCGGGCGCTATCCGTGATGGAGCAGCTCGCGGAAACCGAGCAGGACCCGCGCATGTTCGCCGCTCGCCAGATTCAGATTGCCAAGGTGAAGGAGCAGCAGCTCGACCCCCCGCAGTCGGGCTCGGAGAACCTCCGGCTGGCATTGGACCGCGTCCCCGATCACCCCGTGGCTTTGCGGGCCATGGAGCTCGCGTATCTGCGAGCTCAGAACTGGGACGGTCTCGTGGCTTTATACCAGCGCGAGGCCATGGTCAGTCCCACGGCGCGGGAGCGAGCGACGCTCTACTGCAAGGCCGGCGAGCTGGCCGAGGAGCAGCTCGGCGACGATGAGATCGCGGTGACCTGCTTCGACGCCGCGCTCGCTCAAGTCGACGACTATGTCCCGGCGCTGCGAGGACGACGACGGGTCGCCGAGCGTCAGGAAGACCCTTCGACGGCACTCCAGTGCATCCAGGCCGAGGGTGAAGCCACGGTCGAGCCCGAGCGGGCACGCGACCTCCTGTTCGAAGCGGGCGAGGTCTACCAGGACCGATTCAAGGACATCGAGTCGGCCGTGTCGGCTTTCGAAGGCGTCCTGAAGCGCAGTCCGGACCACGAGCCGTCGTTCTCGAGACTCGAAGCCATCTACCTGGAGGAGGGCCGATTGGCCGAACTCGTCGGCCTGTATCGTACGCGTGCTTCCGCCATCACCGATAGCGAGGAGCAGGCCAAGCTGCTGTTCGATGCGGGACGGGTCGCCGAGGACGAGCTCTCGGACCCCGACCTTGCCGTACAGCTGTACTCGCAAGCGCTGGACGAGGACCGGATGAACGCCGCCGCCTTGGGCCGGCTGGCGCCACTGCATTTCCAGCGTCAGGAGTGGGACCAGGCCCTCGAGGTCGCGCCACGCACGTTGGCGGTAACCAAGGAGCCCGAAGTCAAGCTGTCGGTCCTGAAGGGTCTGGGCACGATCTACCAAGAGCATCGCGTCGACCTGGTGAAGGCCGTTCAGTCATTTCAGGCCGCTCTCCAGATCGCTCCCACCGACGTCGATTCGCTCCGGCGGCTCACCGCCTTGTACAAGGAGGCCCAAGACTGGACGTCGGCCGTCAACGTGTTGATCCGCCTGACCGAGGCGACGCCCGATGCCCGGGAGCGGGTCGCGACGCTCCTGCAGCTGGGGGAGATCTACGAGCAGGGGTCGTCCGACTTGAACAACGCCATTCTCGCCTATCGTACGGCGCTGGAAGTCGATCCCGCCAATCAGGTCGCGATCCTCCGCTTGTCCGACCTGTATGAGCGAAAGGAAGACTGGCCGGAGCTGGCCAAGATCACGAACGCGTACGTGGGTACGCTGCCGCCAGACCAAAAATACAAGGCGGCACCGCTTCATCTCAAAGTCGCCGACGTCTACGAGATGCGTCTGCGCGACGACAATCGCGCCATCGAGTCGCTGCGTCGCGCGCTGGAGGTGAAGCCGGACGAGACCCGGGCCCTGGAGCGTCTCGCAAAGCTGTACGCGAAAGTTCCGGACACCCACCCTCAAGCGATCGACGCTCATCGACGGCTGCTGCGCATCCATCCGTTCCGCGTAGCCAGCTATCGAGAGATGTACTGGATGTTCGAGCGACGGGGTGAGTACGACAAGGCCTTCGTCGCGGCGGAGATCTTGGTGTTCCTTCGGGGGCCCAACCAAGAAGAAGAAGACTACTACGAGCTGCACAAGTCGAAGGTTGCACCCCGCGCAGAGGGAAAGCTCGCGACCCGCGAGCATGGTCGCTGGGTCGTGCATCCCGATGAACGCGGGCCGCTGCGGGCCTTGTTCGAGCTGATCAGTCCCGAGCTCGGTAAGACATGGCCCGGAGATCTCAGCCCCTACGAGCTCAATCCTCGGACGGACCGTCACGGCCCGCGCTCGGATAACCTGGTTCGCAAGCTGGCCGACGAGCTGGGGACGGTCCTGCAGGCGCCCCCTTTCGATCTGTGGACGTCGCAGAAGGAAGGCACTTCGGTGGCGCTCGAAAACGAGAAGCCTCCGGCCCTGATCGTGGGGGCTCAGTTCGGACGACGACTGCAAGAGCCCGACCAGCGCTTCTTGTTGTCGCGGGAGCTCGAGCGGCTCAAGGGTGGGCACGCGCTGGTCAAAATGCTGACGGCCACGGAGCTCGACGCTCTGCTGTGGACGGTCGGTTCGCTCGTCCGCCCCGAAGTTCGTTCCCAGGCCGACCCCGCCGCGATGGAAGCGATTCAGCGCCGCCTTGGTCGGAGCTTGTCTCGCCTGCGAAAGCCGCTGGAGGACGTCGCGACCCAGCTCGTTGCAACCCCGCTCGACTTGGGTCGCTACCGCTCGGCCCTCGTACACACCGCGAATCGTGCGGGTCTGGTGATGACCAACGACGTCGCCGTAGCCGTACGCAACATCGCCAAGCGATATCCGGAGATCCGCCCCGTCTGGCGCGACCCGGCAGGAGCGGAGGAGACCGTGGGCCAGATACCCGAAGTCCGGGAGCTTTTGGCTTTCGCGGTGAGTGAGGAGTACTTTGCTGCGCGCACGCGACTCGGCTTTTCCATCCAGACGTGAGTTCGCGCCCATCGGCGACGGTTTCTTGCGAACAACACCAGCCCCTGACAGTGAATGTAGGTAGGAATGCGACGTCTGATCTCCGTCATCCTTGCCGTCGGTGCGGTCGGGTTGCTGTTCGGACTCCTGCACCGGGAAGTCGCATCGTGGCTCTCCCCGAGTCTGGACCCGCTCCGGGAGCGTGAGGCGCGCTCTCGGGCTCAGGTCGTACTCCTGGAGCTGGAGGCGGAGATCTCGCGCCAGGTACGCGAGATCGTGGACGTCGGGGCTTGGACCGTACGCGCCCTCGAGAATCCGGCCGAAGCCGACCTCGCCGAGATCGCCGAGCAGGGCAGCCGACTGGTGGTGCCCGCGGCCGGCGTGACCGTCGTGGACGAAGATGGGAAGGTGGTCGCCAGTCGCGGTAGCGGTCCCGAGATGGGGCCGGAGGCCCGCGCTTCCCTGGCGCAAGGGCAGCAATATCTGCGGGCGGTCACGAAAGGCGAGCGGCGTCAGCTGGAGCTGTGGATTCCCCACGGGGGAGGCGCCGTCGGCATCCTCGCCGAGATCGCCCCGGACACGCTGCCTCCGCCGATGTCGGGGGCTCGCGCCGAGTGGCGGCGCGACGCGACGGTGCTGGTTGATCGTGGGGCGCCGGTCGGCACGGAAGGGATCGTCGTGGAAGTCACACGGCCTGGCCCGGTGCAGGGCACGGTCTTGGTCGCGAGGGCCGCGGCCACGCCGGTCGAGCTGATCGATTCCCTGCAGAGGGCGGTGCTGTGGCTGGGCGTGGCCGTGGCGGGGATGATGTTCTTCGCCACGCTGCTGGTGCCGGGAGCCAAAGCTGCCCCGCCCCGCGCACCGGCCCAGCCGAGCCCGGCACCGCCGATGCCCCCCGCTCCGTCTCCACCCGCCACCGTGCCCGCCGTCCTGCCAGGAGCCCGGACGTCTCCCATCGGACGGGATGCCCAACCGGGTCCGCCGGCGACCGACCTACCGGCGGCCGACGAGCCCGCGGCCGACGAGCCGGCCGCCGCCCGTTCGACGCAGACCGAAGCGCCCGCCGCGAGCCACGATGAGCCACCGCCGAGCCCACCCGGCTTGGTCGACGGTCCGAGCCTGAGCGGCGACCTCAGCCCCACCTTCGCGGCGGCGGACGTCGGCCCCTCGCTCAGCGGGGACCTCCAGTCGGCGGACGAGACGCTGGTGCCGCCACCCGCCGGGTTGGTCAGCGGTCCGGATGAGCCGCTGGATGGAGCGCCCGAGTTCAGCGCAGCCGAAGCGAGCGAGATGCCGACCCCCGACCCGGCGTCGCCCGCCGCCTCCCCGAGCGAGATCGATGAGGGATGGGAGCCGGTGTCGATGGGACAGGGCGCCGCGGCTCCAGCGGCCCAGACCAGCATGCGCCAGCTGGACCCGGAGATGAGCTCGGGCGACGGAGCGTCCGCCGATTCTCCACCCGACGAGTTCGCCCGCTCGGCACCCCGACCGTGGGCCGAGGCCGTTCCCTCCCAGCCCGATGCCCCGGCGATGCAGCCCTTCCCGAACTTCGATGACCCCCCCGCGGAACCGATGTCCTCCGCCGCTCCTCGGATCCCGCCCCCCGGCGAGGCGCAAACCGAGGTGGGCCCGCGGCCGACCGAGCCCGCGCCCCGGGTCGGTTTCCGGTCGGAGTCCGCACTTACGGATGCAGTTAGGGAAGCGGGGCGAGTGGCCCAGGAGACCGGCGAGATCGCCCACGAAGCGCCGGAGCCGACCCCCCGCTCGGAAACCAGGTCGGAGGATCTTCCGGAGGTCTCGATGCCGAGGGACTCCTATGATGAAGCGCACTACCGCTCCGTCTACGAGGTCTTCCGCCACGCGCGGGCGGAGATCGGTGACCCGGTACAGTCGCTCACGTTCGAAGGATTCCGTCGTCGTTTGGAAACCAGCGAGCGATCGCTCCGCGCCAAGCATGCCTGTCGGCTCGTGCGTTTTCAGGTGCTGATCCGCGAGCAAAAAGTCACCCTGCGTCCCCAGCTGATCCGGTGAATCCGGCCGCCGAAGGACTGTCGCTGCCGGCGATGTCGACCCGTCTCGAGGCCCGTGCTACCGCGATGGGCTTCGCGCGATGCTGGTCCAGCTCTCGGTTCAAAACATCGCTCTCGTAGAGCGCGCCGAACTCGAGATCGACGAGGGCCTGACGGTCCTCACCGGAGAGACCGGGGCCGGCAAGTCGGTCCTCGTCCAGGCGGCGTCGCTGCTGCTCGGCGGTCGGGCCACCGCTGATCTGGTCCGCAGCGGGGCCTCGGAAGCGGTGGTCGAAGGGCTGTTTCGATTCGCGCCGGGTTCGGCCCTCGACCTCCGGCTCCAGGCTCGAGGCATCGAGGCCAGCGGCGGTGAGCTGCTCGTTCGCCGGACGGTGGGGGCCGGCCGAGCTCGGGTCCATCTGAATGGGCAGCTGGGCACGGTCGCCATGCTGCAGGACATCCTGCGCGGCCAGCTCGACGTGACCGGGCAGCACGAGCATGTTTCTCTCCTCCAGCCGGAGGTTCAGCTGGAGCTGGTGGATGCGTTCGGCGGGCTGCACGGTCAGGTGGCGGAGCTGACCGAGATCCATCGTCGCGTCGTCGGGTATCGAGCCATGCTCGAGGACCTCGACCAAGACGATGCCCGGCGGGCACAGCGGGAGGACTATCTCCAGTTTGCGCTGGATGAGCTACGAACGCTCGCCCCCCAGCCCGACGAGTTGGAGCAGCTCGAGCGTGAGCGGCGACGCCTCGGACATGCAGTGGAGCTACAGCAGATGCTCACCGCTGTCGAAGCAGAGCTCTACTCGGCGGACGGCGCGGCCGTCGAAACGCTGGGGCGGGCCGAGCGACGGGTCCGCAAGGCGGCCGACCTGGATCCGACCCTGGTGGCGATCGCCGCCGGACTCGAGGACGCGCGGGTCCGTGTCGAAGATGTCGCCCAGTCGCTCAGCCGCGTGTGCCAGACGCTGGAAACGGACCCGGAGCGCCTCGAGCAGGTCGAAGAACGCGCGGACAATTTGCGCCGGGTGGCCCGGAAGTACGGGGGGACGGTCGAAGCGGCACTCGTCGCTCAGCGGGAGATGGAGGAAGAGCTCGACCGGCTCGAGCATGACGAGGCGCGTCGGGCCGACCTCGAATCGGCTCTGGAGGCCGACCTCGCTCGGCTCGACGCGGCGGCGAGGCGATTGACCGAAGCCCGGTCGGCCACGGCTCGGAGCCTGGAGAAGGCCGTGGTTCGAGAGCTCGGCGACCTGGCCATGGCGCCCGTCGAGGTTCACCTTCGTCTTCGGCCGATGAAGGAACCCGGACCCCGAGGGGCGGAATCCGTCGAGGTCGAAATCGCCCCCAACCCGAAGGAGCCTCCGAGGCCGCTTCGCCGGATCGCTTCCGGAGGCGAGCTGTCCCGCATATTGTTGGCGTTCAAGCGGGCGCTGGCCGACCGAGCGCCGGCCCAGTCGTACCTCTTCGACGAGATCGATACCGGGATCGGTGGGGCGGTGGCCGAAGTGCTGGGTCGTAAGCTTCGCGAGGTATCTCGGATGGGCCAGGTGATATGTGTGACGCATCTTCCGCAAGTGGCCGCTCAGGCTCACGCCCACGTCCTCGTCGAAAAGCATCCCGGCCCCGACGGACGGAGCATCACGCGTCTTCGGCGCCTCGAGCACGACGACCGGGTCGGTGAGGTTGCTCGCATGTTGGGCGGCCTCGAGATCACGGCTGCGGTTCGCTCCGCGGCCGCCGAGATGCTCGAAGGCGGCAAGCACCGACCGGCGGCGACAAAGGGCCGCCGCCGGGGACGGTCGATTCGTTGAAACGTAAGCCCTAACCTGTCTAGTATTCCGAGGAAGCGGGCTCTTGGGTGGGTGAGAAGCGCCTCAACATACTGTCTTTCGGCCTGACCGACGTCGGAATGCGGCGCGATCACAACGAGGACAACTACCTCGTGGACGACGATCAGCATCTGTACGTCGTCGCCGACGGTATGGGCGGTCACCTCGGCGGAGAGATGGCTTCCAAGCTCGCGGTGACGACCATCAGCAGCTCGGTGCATGAAGATCGACGGGCCGTCGTCAACGGCAGCACGTACCGCGGTCCCATCGAGAAGCATCCGGCGCTCATGATGCTGCCCACTGCCGTGAAGCGAGCTTGCGCTGCGATCTTCCACAAGGCGCAGGCCGAGCCCGAGCTTCAGGGCATGGGCACCACGGTGACCGGCCTTACCTTCGTCGGTGACTACGCGTTCTTCGGTCACGTGGGCGACAGTCGGGCCTATCTCATTCGCGACGGCCACATCGAGCAGCTGTCCGACGACCACTCGCTGGTGAACGAGCAACTCAAGGCAGGCCTGATAACCCCCGAGCAGGCGCGGATGAGTCGCTTCAAGCACATCATCACCCGGAGCGTCGGTTTCGAGGAGGACGTCGCCGTCGATACCATGGTCGTCCCGGTGGAGGAGGGCGACCTCTACGTTCTCTGCAGCGACGGGCTCGCCAATCTGGTGTCCACCCTGGAGATCCGGGACACGATCTACGACCACTTCCTGCGCGACGCCCCCCGGGCCCTGATCGCTCTCGCCAACGAGCGCGGCGGGGACGACAACATCACGGTCGTCGTTGCCTACGTGAACGGCAGCGACTGAGCTCGCCGCGGGCCTCCGGCTCGTGCTGGCGCCGCGATCCACACGGAACCATCGAGTGGTTAGAGGAACGACTTCCCGCTGGGGCGAAACGACTGAGAACTTGCCCTGGTCCGCGATCTATGAATCCTACGAGACGGAAGTGGAATCAGGGGATCCACAAGAGCAGAAACGAGTGGTCCGACAGTGAAGCCCGAAAAGCCGCGCTACATCACGATCATGGTCATGCCGGAGACCTCGGCGGCCGAGGTCCGTCGGCTTCGGGTTCCCCGTCGTTGGCTGTCCGCGGGCCTTGGTGCCGTCGCCCTGCTTCTCCTCTCGGCCGTGATCGCCGTAGGCTACGGTTGGTCGAGACTCCGCCAGAGTGAGCGGGTCGTCGTCCTGCAGAACGAGAACGACGGCCTGCGGACCGAACTGCACAACCTCGACTTGCGGCTGAGTCGCGCCCACGACGTCGTCGAACGACTCCAGGGATACGAGGAGCGGCTGCGGAGCCTGACCATGGTCAGCGACCCGGCCCGCAACCTGGCCATCGGGCCCGTGGGCACTTCGGATCCCCTCCAGCCGGTCGAGAGCATTCGCGTGTCTCACCTTCGGCGGGCGCTGCTTTCCGAAGCCACGGTCGACGAGTCGGTCGAGCTCATGACCTCCCGGATCGAGCAGCTCGAGGTCGAGAGCCAGAACGCCGAGGAAAAGGCTGGAGCGCTGGCGTCCTTTCTCGAAGGGCAGCGCTCCCGCTTGGCGTCGACCCCCAGTCGTCGGCCGAGCCCCGGCTACGTGAGCTCGACGTTCGGGATGCGGGTCGACCCGTTTACCGGACTTCCTCAGTTCCACTCCGGGACCGATTTCGCCGCCAACGTTGGGGCGCCGGTCTCGGCGACTGCCGACGGGGTCGTCATCGTCGCGGGCTCCTTCGGTGCCTTCGGCAATACGGTGCAGATCGATCACGGCCATGGACTGACGACAGTCTACGGCCATCTCAATCGCGTCGACGTCCGACCCGGCGACGAGGTTCGCCGAGGCGACCGCGTCGGCGGCGTGGGCAACACGGGGCGCTCGACAGGACCGCATTTGCACTATGAAGTGCGGCTGAACGGAATTCCCCAAGATCCGAGTCGGTTCATCCTGGACTGACGAGCTTGACGAGCGGGCCAGGGTCTCCAATAAAGCCGGGACCGAGGTGCAGGCCGCCGGTCCATGTTCATGGGGTTTTTCACTAAAGTCTTCGGAAGCCGAAACGAGCGTCAGGTCCGACGTCTTCAGCCGGCCGTCAATGCCATCAACGAGCTCGAGCCGAGCATCGAAAAGCTGGACGACGCCCAGCTGCAGGCGAAGACCGCCGAGTTCCGCACTCGACTCGAGAACGGGGCATCCCTCGACGACTTGATCAACGAGACCTTCGCCGTCGTCCGAGAGGCTTCGCGCCGGGTGCTCAAGATGAGGCACTACGACGTGCAGCTGATCGGCGGGATGGTCCTGCACTCGGGCAAGATCGCCGAGATGCGTACCGGCGAAGGCAAGACGCTGGTCGCGACCCTGCCCGCGTATCTCAACGCGCTGTCCGGCAAGGGCGTGCACATCGTGACCGTCAACGACTACCTGGCCAACCGCGACGCGGAGTGGATGGGCAAGATCCATCGATTCCTCGGCCTCAGCGTGGGCACCGTCGTTCACGGCTACGACGACCAGCACAAGCAGACCCAGTACGGCTGCGACATCACCTACGGCACC
>CAYYOT010000008.1:0-108858 GCA_964473255.1 uncultured Myxococcales bacterium
CGAGCGCCGGCGGGCCGAGCAGCTGCCGATCGACCGGATCGCGAGCGTAGAGAGCTTCTTCGTGAGCCGCATAGACAGCAAGGTCGACACGGAGCTCGAGACGGCAGCGGTCGAGGATGACGTTCGGTCCTCGCTCCAGGGGAAGGTGGCGATCGCCAACGCCAAACGCGCCTACGCCCACTTCCTCGACGTGAAGGACTCGGATCGATACCGAAGCCTGGTGGCCCACGGCGCGCGTCCTCAGCGACTCCTCTGGGCGAGCACATCGACCAAGAACCCCTCCTATCCGGACACGCTCTACGTCGATGCCCTGGTCGGCGCCGAGACGGTCAACACGGTGCCCGCCCCGACGTATGCCGCCTTCAACGAACACGGCCGCGTTTCCGCTTCGCTGGCGGCGGAGCCCGACGAGGCCGAGGACGTGTTGCGCCGCCTGGCCACGACGCCCGTCCGCTTGGACTCGGTGACCGAGGAGCTCGAGCGCGAGGGTGTGCGGCTCTTTGCCGAGGCCTACGACCGGCTGATGCAGGCGGTGGAACGTCGGCGCAAAGAGGTCCTCGGGCCGTCGATCGCGCGGCTGTCCGCCGAGCTCACGAGCCATGCCGAAGCCGTGGACCGCCGTCTGGCTGCCTTGGCCGACGAACGGTTCCCGTCGCGGCTTTGGGATCGGGACGGGACATTGTTCGGAACCGACGCCGAGTCGCACGCGCATGCGGCGCACTTCATGGGGTGGCTCGACGTGGTCGACGAGATGGAGGTGGAGCTCGAGGCTTTCGAGGATCTTCAGGACGACCTGGTGGAGGAGGGGCTCGCCTCGGTGGTTCTCATGGGCATGGGCGGGTCGAGTCTGGCTCCCGACGTTTGGCGCCGGACGTTCGGTCAACTGGACGGGCACCCGGAGCTCCTGGTCTTGGACTCCACGTCGCCCACGCAGGTGCTGGAGCTGGAAAAGGAGGTCGACCTCGAGGAGACGGCGTTCATTACCGCGAGTAAAAGCGGAACCACGACCGAGCCCCGGGCCTTCGACCGGTACTTCTATGGTCGCCTGGCGAGCGTACTCTCCGACACCGACAGTGAGCTGGAGGCCGGGGACCGGTTCATGGCGATCACCGATCCGGGGAGCCGGCTCGAGTTGGAAGCATTCGAGCGCGACTACCGGGCGATCTTCAACGGAGACCCGGAGGTCGGAGGCCGTTTCTCGGCTCTTTCGCCGTTCGGCCTGGTGCCCCTCGCCTGCATGGGCGTCGACATCGCCGACTTCCTGAATCGAACCCGGCGGATGGTCGGGTCGTGCGCGGCGGACATACCGCCTCCCGAGAACGAGGGCATTCGACTCGGGGCAATCTTGGGCGAACTCGCTCTCGCTGGCCGAGACAAGGTCACGCTGATCACGAGCACCCGACTCACCGCGTTCGGGGCTTGGCTCGAGCAGTTGATCGCCGAGAGCACGGGCAAGCAGGGGAAAGGCCTGGTCGTCGTGGACGGCGAGGCGTTGGGGGCGCCCGATTCCTACGGGGACGACCGGCTCTTCGTGTTCGTCGGCCTGGACGAAGAGGCGGCCGAGGTCGGCGAGCCCGTTCGGGACCGACTGGTGGCGGCGGGCCACCCTATCATCGACGTCCGCCTGGAGAGTCCGCTCGATCTCGGGCAGGAGATGTTCCGCTGGGAGGTCGCTACGGCGACCGTCGGCCACATCTTGGGCATCAACCCCTTCGATCAGCCGAACGTCCAAGAGAGCAAGGACATCACCAAGCGACTGCTGAGCGCTTTCGAGTCGTCCGGCGCACTGCCGCAGCCGGAAGTCGTCCCGCTCGCGGAGGGCGAAATCGTGAAGATCACCGCTCCCGAGGTCGATGCCAAGGCGATCGGAAGCGGAACCGTGGGCGAGGTTCTCCGTCGCCACCTGGGTCGGGCGCGGGTCCCCGACTACATTGCGCTCAATGCTTTCGTGCCCATGACGGATGGAAACGCCGAGCGTCTCGCCGAGCTGCGGGACCGCATCCGCGGGCGGGGCCCGATGGCGACGACGGTCGGTTTCGGGCCTCGTTTCCTGCATTCGACTGGCCAGCTGCACAAAGGAGGCGCCGATCGCGGTGTGTTCCTTCATCTCACCGCTTCGCCCACGGAAGATGCCGAAGTTCCCGGCTGGCCCTACGGCTTTCGGACGCTGTTCGCGGCGCAAGACCTGGGCGACTTCATGGCGCTCGCCGAGGCCGGCCGACGGATCATACGGGTCGAACTCGGCCCCGACCCTGCCGTGGGCCTCCGGGAACTGGTGAACGCCCTCCGATGATCGGAGACTGCTCTGCGTGACGACCTGGTCGCTGCTCCTCGGGGCTGCCCTTTCGGTAGCCGGATTCGAAGAGGCGGTTCGATCCGCGGCCGAGCGTCATGAAGTCGACGGCGCCTCGTTGCGCGTCTTCGTCCGCGACCTGGAGACGGGCGCCGAGTTCGGCCTGAGGGCCGATGAGCCGACGTATCTCGCGTCGTGCGTGAAGGTCGGCATCCTGGTCGAGGTCTACCGCCAAAGGCAGATGGGACGCCTCGCTCTCGATGAGGTCGTCGAGTACCTCGAGGAAGACGTGCGCGATGGAGCCCCCCGCCTGAATCGCCGCTCGGTCGGCGACCGGATCGCGCTCAGCACGCTCGTCGACTGGATGGTTCGGTCGAGCGACAACGGTGCGTCGGATCTCATCCTGCGTCGCGTCGGGCGAGCCAACGTGGAAGCAGGGCTTCGCGCTCTGGGGATCCAGCGCTTCGGTCCCGTCTCCTTCATGATCGACGTCCGTCGTGGGGTGTACGGGATGCTCGACCCGGCGGCCCGGGACCTATCCCCTTCGGCGGTTCGTACGATCCGATGGACGGACATCTGGCGTCCGCAGCTCGACCGGCTCGCGGCCGAGTTGGGTCGGTCCCCCGGTACCTTCCGGAAGGCCGATGTCATTCAGGCTTACGACCGCTTCTATGCCGCGGGGATGAACAGCGCCCCGATGCGCACCATGGCGGAGATCTTCACCCGCCTGGCCCGTCACGAGTTGGTCTCGGTCGATGCCGACCGTCAGATGCTGGACCTCTTGTCCCATCCTCGTACGTCCAAGAAGCGGATCCGAGGAAGGTTACCCCCGGGCGTTCGCGTCGCTCACAAGACCGGGAGTCAGTTTCGTCGAATGTGCGACATGGGAGCGATCCAGATGCCCCGGGGGGCGCCCCTCGTCATCGCGGCCTGCATGGTCGATGCGGAGGTCGACCAGGCCGAGCGCGCGATCGCCGACGTGTCGGCTGCGGCCTATACGGTTGCGCTTCGCCAGCGGAGCGCAACGACCGTAGCCCGGAAGGGTGGCTGATGCATGTTGGGCCTCGTGGGTCTCCTCGCTGCTTCGCCGTTCTTCGCCGAGTGGCCGGCGGCTCTGCAAACCGAAGTCGTCGCCATCGCCCGAGGCACTTCGTCGGAAATTCACCTGCGGGTGCAGGATGCGGACGGCCGAGCCTACGGGTTCAACGACGACACTCCGGTCTACATCGCCTCGGGGACGAAGCTCGCGGTGCTGGTCTGCGCCTACCAGCAGCAGGCGACCGGTCGCCTCCACTTCGACGAGACGATACGCTGGCGACGAGAGGATGCGCGTAGCGGTTCTCCCGTCACCAGCGGCTGGACGCCGGGCACGGTGGTCACGGTCGGTCGCTTGATCCGCTTGGCGATTCGACACAGCGACAACGGCGCCACCGATCGCCTCATGGAACGGCTCGGCGTCGGTGCCATCAACGACGCCCTTCGGCTCGAAGGACTCCCCTCTTTCGGCCCGATCACTCCGCTGGTCGAAGTGCGCCGCCTGATCTATCGCCAGCTGCACCCGACCCTCGGGAATCTGGATCCCTTGGAAGTCCTCGCCGTCGAGACTTCGGGTGGCTTCGAAATGCGGGCTCGGCGCCTCGCCGACATGGCGGGCACCGAGCGGCTGGGCCGCTGGGACCTCGCGCGCGCCTACCAGCAGTATTACCGGCTTGGATACAACTCGGCGCCGCTGACGAGCATGGCCGCCTACTTTGCCTCGCTCGTCGCCAAGGACCTCGTCGACGGGCCGTCGTCGGAAGCGATGCTCGAGCTCTTGGAGGAGACGGCCACCGGCCGGGGCCGGTTTCGTTCGGGCCTTCCGCCGGGGACCCGGCTCGCCCACAAGACGGGGACCCAGTTTCGGAGGGTCTCCGATTTCGGCATCTTCTGGACCGCGGCTGGCCGACCGGTCGTGCTCGTGGCGGTGATCAAAGGAGCGCGGTCCACTTCGCGCGCGGAAGCCCTTCTGGCCGAGCTGGCGGCGGCCGCGTACTGGCACCTGTCGACCGCGGACGAGCGCTCAGGCCTCCATCCCGCGTGGGTCGCCGCGCATCGTTTTGCCGGTAGCGCTCGGCTTCGGGGCGGAGTCGAGGATCAGCCGCGGCTGATCCGCTGAGTCGTCATCAGCGACTCGGTCACGAAGAAGAGGAGGGCAGCCGCCAGGAGCAGACCGGCCAAGACTTCGGCGGACAGCCCCGAACCTTCGGTCAGTGCCGAAACCAAGCTCGGTCCGTCCGAGGCCCCGGCCTGGCCGCTCAGCAGGAGGTTGGCTTCCTCCCGATCCAGGGGCCGCAGGTCGGATTCCGCGGGGTCCACGTTCACGGCGAAATGCTCGTCGGGGAGCGGCAGCCCGGCCGAGCCAGCGAGGAGGACGCGGTAGTGACCCGGCTCGTCGGTGCCGCTGAAGGTCGCTCGTTCGTCGACGACCTCCACGATCGTCGACTCTCCGGAGGGAGAGACGATCTGCAGCGCTGGGGCGTCCGGAGGGGCTCGCAGGACCCGCGCTTCGCCGACGAGGGTCGTACGACCATCGGTCTCCTCGAGCGCATGGCTGAGCCAGAGGACGGTCCGCCGAACCCAAGGGAGGAACGCCGGGCGGATCGGAAAGTCGGTGAGGTCGCGGTCGATGGAGCTCGTGAACAGCGCCACCCGGCCCGACCCGACTCCGTGCACGACCATGGCCGGCTGTCCGTCGCCATATCGCAGGGGCACTTCGATGGAGGCTCGGCCGGTCGGTTGGAGAAGGAGTACGCCGCGGGTCGTCGTTGATAGAAGCCCGCCGGCGGCATCGCCTTGAAAGAGCTCGAAGATCGGATGATCGAGGTCGGGCTCGGCGAAGCTCACGACCTCGCTGGACCCTACGCTTCCCGACCGCTTCAGACCGCGCAGAGCGCGGGGAAGCACCGAGCTCAAGTTTTGGTTGTACGCCTCCGCGTCGATGGTGGCCGAGGTCGAGATCAGCAGTCCGCCGCCCGCTTCCACGAAGCGGACCAGGCGAACACCTTGGACGGGGTCCGGCGCATCGACGCCGGCCAGCACGACGACCTCGAAACCGCTGAGGTCGACATCCGCCAGCTCGTCGGCGGTCACGACGCGAGCGGGGGGGTGCTCGGGGAGCCCGGTCTCGAGCGCCTTGGCCACGTAGAAGACCTCGTCCTCCTTGGCGACGCCGGATGGGTCGCCGTCGACGACCAAGACCCGGACTCGGGGTCGTATCCGGGCCGAAACGTAGAAGCGGTCGTCGGCGTCGAGCCGGTCCGGTGACAGCTGAAACGTCAGCAGCCGCACGCCCGGCATGTCGAATACGTGCTCGACGACCTGGTCCGCGATCGCCCCCGAGGGCAGGTCGACCGAAGTCGTCTCCAGCGTGTCATCACCACTGAGCAAATCCAGCCCCACGATGCGCTCCGGGCCCTCTTCGTCGGCGTAGCTTCTCAGCCGGGCGAGGAATCGAAGCGCACCGGCCTGACTGCCGGGCGCCGCCTGAGGCAGAACCGACGTGAGCGCCGTATTCTGGGGGTCGGTCTCGCCGGCAGTCAGGAATTCGACCAGATCGATCGCGGCCGATTGTCCGTTCTGCAGTGAAGTATCGGCCGGCGTTTGGAGTGCCGCGTCGGTCAAGTCGGAGAGCACGGCGATGCGGACGGGTGTCTCCGATTCGGGGCCAGGATCGAGGGCGCGTACCCCCACCGTCACGGCGCGACCTAGGTCCGAACGGCCGTACTCGACCTCGAGGCCGCGAAGCGCTTGCCGCAACGCGCGCCGGTCGGCGGTCGGTTCGGGAGTCTCCAAAGTGGACTGCAGGCCCGCATTGACGACCACGGCCAGATCCTCGGGGCCCATCGCGTCGACCAACTCATGAGCGGCGTCGACGGCACGGGCGAATGACGTCTTGGCCCCCTGTCGGGCCCGCATGGACATCGACGTGTCGACCACGATGGCCAGGCGCTTCGGGCCAGCGACCGCCGCTGCCGCGGTCGGGTCGGGACGTATGGGCCGAGAAGCAGCGAACGCCAGCAGGGCCAAGAGAAGGACGCGAGAGGCCAAGAGCAGAAAGCGCTGGATCCGCCAGCGTCGGTCGACCCGGTCGACGCTCCGCAGGAGTAGCTCCACCGCCGCGAACGCCTGTCGGCGGGGGCGGCGCCGATGAATCATGTGAATGACGATCGGCACGGCGGCCGCGGCCAGCCCCCAGAGCATCCACGGGTTGATGAAGCTCATCGCACCGAAGCCCGACGACGAATGCGCTGGGCCAAAAAGTCAGCCAGCCGCTGCCCGGGGCTCTCGTCCGTCCGCAGGCGCTGATACTCGACCCGTGCCCCCTGGCACCGCGCTTCCGCTTCCCGCAAGAACCGACGCAGCTCCTCGAGATAAGCCTCCCGGATCGCCCGCGCGTCGATCTTCACCTCGCGGTCGTCTTCCATCGATACGAACGTGGTCGTGTCCTCGAAAGGAAAGTCGCACTCGTCCGGATCGAGCACATGGAACAGCACGACGTCATGGCCCCGCGCACGAAGGCGGGCCGCGCCGTCCAGGGCCTCGAGACCGCCATCGAGAAGATCCGTGAAGATGGCAATGACGGTCCGGGAACGCAGGCCCTCGGCCAGGGTCTGCAGCGCCGCGCTCAGACCGGAAGGTCCCCCGGGGACCAGTCGCTCCAGTTGGTCGAGCATCTCCTGTAGGTGCCCTCGCCGGGCGCGACTGGGAACCTTGACGTCCAGGCGCTCGGCGTAGGTTGCCAACCCGACGGCATCGCCCTGTCGCGCCAGCACGTAGGCGAGGGCCCCGGCGCACGTCCGACTGAAGTCGAGCTTCGTCGGCCGGTCGGCGGGCGGAGGCGGGTAGCCCATCGAGGCCGAGCTGTCGACCACGCACAGGGCTTTGAGGTTCGCTTCGTCTTCGAACTGCTTGACATAGTCCCGGTCGAAACGCGCGAAGGCCCGCCAGTCGAGGTGTCGAAGATTATCCCCGGGCGCGTACTCCTTGTGTTCGGAGAACTCCACGCTGCTGCCGTGGTGACGGGACCGATGGACGCCCGCGAAGACGCTTTCGGCCAGAATGCGGGCTCGAAGGCCCAACTGCCCGATCTCGCCGAGAAGCTGCGGATCGAGCTCGTTCGACTCGGGGCTCGAGCTCATGAGCTAGGCCGGACCGATTCGAGAGCGGTTGCCACCAGGTCGGCCGAACGAATCCCGCCGGCCTCCGCATGAAAATTCGTCACGATCCGATGGGCCAGCACCGGAACCGCGAGCGCGCGGACGTCGTCGATGGAAGCGGCGGGGCGACCGGCCAGCGCCGCCCGTGCCTTGGCGCCGAGGACGAGATTCTGCGACGCGCGCGGGCCGGCTCCGAAGGCCACGAACTCGCGGATTCGCCCGGCCGCCGCGGTTGCGAGCTCCTCCGATGCCGTTTCCGGTCGCGTCGCGCGGACCAGGGCCACCGCGTGCTGCACCACGCTCTCGGGCACGGGAACCCGGCGCACCAGGCTCTGCAGCTCGAGGATGCGCGCCGGAGTGAGGACCGGGTCGGGAGCGGGCCCGGGCACACCGGTCGTCGCCCGCACGATCTCGGCCTCCTCGTCCCGCGCGGGGTAGCGCACGTCGAGCATGAACATGAACCGGTCCAGCTGAGCTTCCGGCAGAGGATAGGTGCCCTCCTGCTCGATCGGGTTCTGGGTTGCGAAGACGTGGAACGGTGGCTCGAGAACGTGGGTGTGGCCGGAAGCGGTCACCTGATGCTCTTGCATCGCCTGCAGCAAGGCAGCTTGCGTCTTGGGCGGAGTACGGTTGATCTCGTCGGCGAGGAGGAGGTTGCAGAAGATCGGTCCCGGGACGAAGCGGAAGCTGCGGCGTCCGGTCTCGGCGTCTTGCTCGAGGACGTCGGTACCCGTGACGTCCGACGGCATGAGGTCGGGCGTGAACTGAATGCGATTGAAGCGGAGGTCTAGCACCTGAGCCAGCGTCTGAATGAGAAGCGTCTTGGCCAGGCCAGGGACGCCGACGAAGAGGGCATGGCCGCGTGCGAACAACGCGATCAAGAGGTGGTCGATGGCCTCGTGCTGTCCGACGATGCGTGTCCCGATCGCTTGTCGGGCTCGGTCAGCGGCGGTGTGCAGCTCGTCGAGAAGGAGGCGATCGGTCGAAGGGGTGGAGGGGGATTCGTTTCCCGTAGTGATGCTCATGGTGCTGATCAGGTTCCCGTTGGTTCGGCGACGACGGTTTGTACGGTTTGCGGGTTCTCGGCCGCGAGCACCTGCACCTCGGTTTCGAGGGGCTCGCCCTGCGGTGGAAGAAGGCGAACGCGGTACGTTCCAGGACGCACCGAAAACGGGATTGTCGGAGTCACGGCGCGGGTCGGAATGAAAGGGCCTCCCTCCCGCGACAGGTAGACGCGCGAAAATGCGGGTCCCTCCACCCGCACCAGCGCCCCCTGGCCCAGATCCCAGCTCGGCGGCCGGGGGGGCGCTTCCATCAGCTCGAGCGCGCGCTGGGCGTGGGCGATCCGAGCGGGGTCGCCGCCGGAACCTTCGACCTGGAGCGTCAGCCGATGGAGCCGCGGATCGAAGGGATTCACGTCGACAGCCCGGATCAATGGCGTTCGGGCTTCGTCGAGCTTGTCGCGCCGAACCAAGACTTCGGCCAGCGTGATCGAGGGCCCGGCGAGATGCGGTGAGGCGGCGGACGCCTGGCGGGCAGCAACCTCGGCGGCATCGAGGTCTCCCGCCTGGAGCGCGACCAGAGCGAGCTTGGACGACAAGGGGCCGGTGGGAGCCCGCGCGATGGCTTTCTCCAGCTCGCGCTGCGCGGCGACGATGCGGCCGCGGGCGTACAGGAGGTCCGCGGCGCGGGCAAAGCGACGCGTCTGCTCGTCGAGACCGTGCAGCTCGTCGTCCGGTGTATCGGGCCGGTCCTTCAGGACTATGGGGTAGCTGCCCTTGACCACGTGGGATTCGGGAGGAACCTCGACGGGCCGCCGCCGGAGGTAGGCCTGCCAGCGGGGCTCCAGACCGGACAGCGGTGCCCCGTAGACGCTGCTCAAGGCTTCGTCGACCGACTCGCCGTCGGCGAGGCCCGCGAGAAGACTCTGAATGCCGACCCAATCCTTCAGCTGGACCAGGTATTCGATGAAGGTGAACACCTCGGCAAAAGCGAGCGCGGTGTCCTCCTGCGTGGGCAGCTTGGCCATCGACGGGTGCATCGCCGAAAAAGGAATCAGCTCGTCCTCCTGGGCGGCCCGCTTCAGACGCCGCTGCTGGTCGACCGATATTCCTTCGCCAACGTCGCCTCGCCAGGCGGTCTCGACGTATTTGGCCAGCCCCTCGTGCAGCCAGATCGGGGCCGTGTTCTTCGAGGCGCCGCCGATGAGCAGATGGGCGAGCTCATGCGCCAGCGTGTCCCGCCAGGCATAGCCGAAGACCACGCCTCGAGGGCTCGTCGCCATGAGACGGTTCCATTTGCAGAGGGCGATGGTTCCACTGTTCTGGATCTCGGACGCGGTGAGCGACGAGACGTTGGCCAGCGTCTGGGCCGATGGATAGATCTCGACCAATACCCGCGAGGCCGGGCTGAACCCCAAGAGCGCGGTCAAAGCCTCGTAAGCCCGGTCGAGGGTCGCGAACGCGAACGGTTCGAGGATGGCATCCCGTCCGGGCGGATAGCGAAGGACGAAGCGGTCCGAATAGGTCTCTCGATAACCTCGCGTGGCGTCGGCCGCAGCCTCCGCCGGCCGCTGGTCGATCAGGAGGCTCGCGGGAGCACCGGCCTCCGCGGCGTGACGGAAGAGCTCACGAGCCCCGTCGTAGTCGCCAAAATGAAACTTCACGGAGGCAACCAGAGCCAGGCTGACGGCGTCCGCCGGGCCCTGGGCCGCCATGGGACCCACGAGTCGGCTCGCTTCGTCGAAGCGCCATTCTTCGAGCGCTTTCAGACCCTCGCGCACGTCGCTGACCGACGGCGTCTCCGCACGCCCGCTCGTACTCGCAGCCGCGGCGAGCGCGAGCGCGAGCACTCCCGAAACCAAACGACTCGACGACGCGCTCACTTGACCAGCTCCTCGTAGTACTTCCGAACGGAGTCGCGGAACTGCTCGACCGTGCCTTGCTTGGCCGCGTCGAGGATGTCTTCCCGGAACTCGGCGGGCGCCTCGAACTGTTCGGGCTGCGGGATCAAAACCCGCTCCTGAGTTCGAACGTCTCGGCCCTCGCCCTCGTCGGTGCCTCCCGGCTGCGGCTCGGCCCCTCCGAACGGCAGGGGGACGCCGCCTCCGGAGGACCCGCCTTGGCCCATCTGAGCGAGCTGCTCCTTCAGCTGAGCCAGCGACTCGAGGGCTCGTCTCTCTTGGTTCAGGCCATTGGGGGCATCGAGCTGGCTGAGGTCGTCCACCGCCTGCTGCATCGCCTGCAGCGCCTCGGAAACCTTTTGGCCGGCCTCCGGTCCGACCATCGGGACCTGCTCACCCAACTCCTGCAGCTGCTGACCCAAACCGCGCGCGCGCTCCGCCAACTGCGCTTCTTGCTCCGACAGGGCCTGCATGGCGGCCTGCTCCTCCGACGAAAGGAGGCTCGAAGGATCGGGCATCATGTCTTCGATGTCCTCGAGCACCTGCTCCACCGGATTTTGAGCCGAGCGTAGCGCCTTTGCCGTCCGGCGGACGCCCTCCAGGTCGGCGAACAGGGCGCCGAAGCGGTCCGCTTGGTCGAGTCGCCGCAGCGCCGACCGCTCGAGCTGCTCGATTTGGTTGCTTCCTCGCTGAAGAACCTCATGGGCCGCGCCGAAGTCTTTGGCGGCCAGTGCGCGCACTCCATCGGCCAGCCGCTGTCGGATGGACTCGAACGTGTCCCCATCGGGAAGTGCTTCGTCGGGAGCCACCGACTCGACGTGGCGGTCGGCGCGCCGAAGGCGTTCGACCTGTCGCTGAACAAATGCATCGGAATCGTCGACCTTCTCACTCATTCGTTCCCGCAGGCTGCCGTCCATTTCCTCGGTGCGCCGCGCGATCTCGCGCTGTCGCATTTCGAGGTCTTCGAGCGCGGACCAGATCTCCTCCGCTCGCTGCGCGATCTCGCTGTACTCGCGCGACTGGATCTCCTGGCGGCCCTGGCGGAGCTCGGAGAGCATGCGTTCGGTCTGGGCCAGCATCGACTCGACTTGCTGCATGGCCTCGTCGAACTTTCCCTCCTCGAGGAGCTGCTGCATCCGGTCCAGGGACGCCTGCGGCGCCCGCGCGTCCAGGGCATCGCGGTTCACGTACTCGGTCGCCACCGAGTTCTGGAGCTTGGACATTTCTTGAGCCAAACGGGCAATGCGCTCCTGGATCTGCTCGATGGCTTCGGCGAGGCGTTGGCGTCCCGCTTCGTCGGGCGCCGCCCGGTACGCTTCGAGCGCTTCTCGAAGCGCGAGCTGCTCTTCCCGGAGCGCCTGGGCGAGCGCTTCGGCGTCCAGGAGGCGCTGGTCGTTGAGCAGGTCGGCCAGGTAAACCGACTGCTTCTCCAAAAAGCCCACCATCTTTTGCTCGGCCGCGGCGTATCGCTGCGGCTCCGCGCCTCGCCCATTCTGCAGGCGCCGCAGAGCGCGGCTGCACGAGCGACGGTGGCTCGCCATCTCGCGCCGAGCCTGGGCGAAAGCTTCGGCGACCTGGGGTCGGCCGAGCGGGTCCTCTCGGGAGGCGGCCTCGGCCTTCTCCAAGACCTGGTCGGCGTTGGCCGTGCGCTCCAAACGCTGTTTGGCCGCGGGCAGGCTGGACTGCCATCGAGCCGGGTCGAAAGCCTGCTCCAGGTTGTCGCCGAGAATGTGGACGAGCTCGGTCAGCGCAGCCTCCTGCTCCGCCTGCGTACGTCGATGGTGGTCATCTCGGGAGTAGATGCGCAGCTCCTGTGTACGGCTCGCTCCCGACTTCGGGCCGTTCACGCTGTCGAGGTCGTCGACCTCGACGAAGTAGCTGACTCGGTCGCCGGGCTGGAGCTCGAGGGTCGCGAGGTCGAGCTCACCCGAGGCGGTCAATCGCGTTCGTCCGTCCGCGGCCCCCGGGAGATCCACGGTCCCTTCCCGCTCCGTCCCCAGCAGGCGCCACCGCACCCGAGCCTCGCCGAGGCCGAAATCGTCGCGAGCTCGGTACTGCATGGCCACGCGGTCTCTCTCGTTGACCTCCAGCGGTGACTCGGTGGGCTCGATGAGGGTAACGACGGGAGCTTCGTCGGGCTCGAGCTCGATCGAGTGACCGCGCCGCTCTTCCTGCAGCTCGCCACGCTGAGTCGTGAGCCGCAGACGGTACCAGCCGGCGCGCGACACTACGAAACGGACGGCGATCTCGCGTCCGTTCACGCGAACCGGGAGCTGCTCGACCGGTTCGGTGTCCTCGCCGACCCCGACCACCAGCACTCCGGAGTCCAGCGGCTCCGCCGCCTGCGTCTCGATGGTTACTTCGGTGCCGGCGAGGCACCGAACGCGTCCTCCAGGGCTCTTGAGGGTTCGGGGTCTCTTGCGCACGTAGTCGGGGTACCGATACGTGATCCGAAACTCTCCCAAGCGTGGCGCAGGGGGCACGCGACGCAGGGCGTCGCCGAAGTCTTCGATCGCAGCGATCGCCGTGATGGCGTGGCCCGCGGTCGTGGGGGCCACGGCCACGAACCCGAGGGTCACGAGGAGTAGCGCCAAGACGGATGCGGCCACCGGTCGCAGCCGGGAAAGCTCGGCTCGCTGGAGCTGCGCTGGGCCTTCCGCGAGCGCCACCCGCTGCCGAAGGCGGTCGAGAGCCAGGTCCGCAAGCTCCGGGCTTTCGCCAAAGCGCCCCGTATCGCGGGATATTTCCCACACGGCTCGCGCACCCACGCTCCCCTCGATGCCCCACAGTCGGTCGAGTCGGTCCGCGATGCGCGCCAGGCTCGTACGCTGCCGTCGGCGGAGGGTGAGGGCGATGCCGGCCACGATCGAAGCCCCGATGGTGAGGAGCTGGACGAGCGCGACCGCGGTGTCGCTGGCCCCGGCCCACACGAGAAACATGGAGCCGAGCGTGACCAAGGCCACGATGCCGACCACGCCAAGAGCCCAGACCGCGCCCTGCACGCGCTGCATGGCCCGCTGTGCATCGGTCAAAGGCCCGTTTAGAGCCCCCTCGTCGCGCTGAGCCATGACCTCGGACCCTACCCTCGAAACGCGCCGGTCATCGACCGACTTCCGACCTGCGATTGATTAAAATCTTCAGGCGCCACGTCCAAGAAGTCGACGATGCCCGAACCAGCCGAACCCCGCAGTAGGAACCGCCAGGCGGTGCGCGCCCGTGACCGAGCCTGGGTCGAAGAGGCGCGGTCCGGTGACGCGCGCGCCTTCGGCCGTTTGGTCGACGCCTATCAGCAGCGTATCTACGCGATCGCGTTCGGCATCGTTCGCGACCGGGACGAAGCCTGGGACGTGGCTCAAGAAGCCTTCGTGAAAGCCTACCAGAACCTCGAGCGCTTCGAGGACCAGTCGGCCTTTTACACCTGGCTGTACCGCATCGCCTACAACGTGAGCATCGACCACGTGCGCGAGCGTCAGCGCCGAGCGCGTCCCGCGCAGCAAGAGCCGGAAGCGGTGGTCGAGCGCTCGGTCGGCGCTGGCGTCGAGGCGCCGGACGTCACCGCTCGCCGTCGGGAGATCGCGGGCGTTCTCCGCGACGCGATGTCCCGTCTCGGGGAAAAACATCGAGCCATCATCGTGCTGCGGGAAGTGGAAGGACTGGGCTACGACGAGATGGCCGAGGTCCTGGGCATCAGCAAGGGCACCGTCATGAGCCGCCTGTTCCACGCCCGGCAAAAGCTCCAAGCGCTCCTGCAGCCGTACGTGGATGCTGGCGATCCGGTGCCCGATTCGCTGCGCCTCGCTTTGAACGGCGGAGGGCCGGCATGACTCACAGCGACTTCGTCACCGTCGAGGAGCTCCTCCAGGAGGAGGTCGGTGCGGAGCTTCACTCGCGTGATGGCCAGTGGTCGGCGTTTCGCGAGCAGGTCCTCCACCGGATCGATCGGGCGGACAGGGTTCTGGCCACGGGGACGATCGATGCCCGTGCAACCGAACAGATGCGAGCGGAGGTCGAAGCGGAGCTCACCAGCATGGCGCCTCGATTCGAGGGTCCGTTTCGGTACGAGCTCGACCAGCGGATCTTTCGCCGAGGGATCGACTCGGGTTTTAGCCCGTGGACGCGACTGCGGTCGTGGTTGGGCTTCGGCGGAGGACGCTGGATCTTGGCGGCGGCGACGGCGATGGTGCTCATCGTGGTGGGCATGCGGTCGAGTTCGCCGCCCCCCCCGCTGAGCCAAGGCGAGGTGGTCGTGGAGGCGCTCAGCCTCGACGGCCGAGGTACGGTCATGGCGAGTCGCGGTGTGACGGTGTTGCTGTTGTCCGATGGAGGAGGGTCGTGACGTGGCGCGGAGCTCGTCGTACATGCAGCGTCATGCGCTGCTCGACCGCACTGTGCACGGCTCTGCTCGGCGGAGTCGCTCTCCTGCCCGGCCCGGCCTGGGCTGACGCCAACCTGCCCCTCCGGGTCAGCATCTTCGTTCTCGAACTCGGAAAGGGTGAGGAGCCCCGGATCGATCCGAAGCTCAAGTCGGAACCCGAGGTCGTCAAGGGCCTATCGAACACAAAGTTCAACCGGGTCATCGTGCACCAAGAGCTGAGCGCGAGTCTCCTGGAAGCCAAGCCGGTAACGGTTCAGCTTCGACTGCCGAAGAAGGCCGGTGTCGAGGGACCGGTGAAGCTCGAGCTGAAGCTCGTCGAGCGAGGACCGGAGATGATTCGCCTGCACGTCAAGTGCGATTCCCTGCACGCCTTGGATACGCAGACGGCCCACAAAAAGGGGGCTGCTTTCGTCGTGCTGTCGACGGACAAGCAAGTCGGGCTGGCCATCCGTCCCGAACGCTGATCCCTCGTCGCGTCGCCGGTCCCGTCGGCCAGCCCGGATCCATGTCGGCCCCTGTCGGGCGTAGGATTCAGCTCTTCCAGGGCCGCTCGACGCGACCTTTGCCCGAGCCACCGGCAATGGTCTTGGCCACTTGCAGGGCTTCTCGGAGCTTGGTGTGCGGGTTGAGCGAATCCGAGCCTTCGGCGCTGCGGCCTTCGTCGTGCGTGTCGCTGCTCCGCTGGCGGGCCTCCTCCAAGAGGCTCGCGAGGTCCAGTCGGGGAAGGATGTCGGCTGCCGGCACCGGCCTCGGCTGGTACTCGAAGGTTCCCCAGCGCCACTGTAGGACCTCCTGAAGGCGCGCCGCGAGGTTCTTGCCGAGCTCCACCTCGAGCCGCTCCCGGTCGATCGCTCCGCGCTGAAGGAGCGTCTGGGTCAGCGAGCGTGCGGACACTTCGGACTCCTCGAGGGCGCGGTCGAGCTGGTCACGGCTGATGATGCGCGCTTTGACCAGATGTTCGCCGATCAGCTCCAAGCCCATGTTGGATGTGATCCCGGTCGGGACGCCCTGGTCGAGACGCACCCGTTTCCAGATGAGTCCGCAGCGAAACTCGAGCAGTCCCGAGTGCTCGCCCTGCGCGTAAGCGGCGAGCACATCCACGGCCGGATACTCCTCCAGCCGACCGGAACCCGGAGGACTCCTGGGATCGATCGGAGACACTTCGGGAACCGGACCTCCCGGCGTCGAAGCCGATGCTCGGCGCGGTTGAGCGACGGCGGCCACGGTTTCCTCGGCGCTCCGCTCCAGCTCAGCCGGTTGAGCGGGCATCGGTGTCGCGTCGGCAAACGTGATCTCCTCTCGCATTTCCGGTGGAGGCTCGTTGGCCTCCGGAACCGGGGTCGGTTCCCACCACTGGTCCTGCTCGTCGGTCGGCGGCTGGCTGCTGGAGACGGTAAAACCTCGAGCCCGACGGTCACCGGCGGTCTCGGTTCCCGCGGTCGTCGGGTCGCGGGCGGACTCGACCTCGGACACGTTATCGCGGACCTCCCGCAGGTCGATCGAGCTCGGGAGGTCGGGTGCCGGCGAGGGTTCGGCCACGGCGTCTTCGACGTCGGGCAAGGCATCCTGCAGGTTCGCTAGCGGGACGAGCGCCGGTGGGCGATGTCGGACCGAGGGCAGAAGACTGTGACGCTCGAAGAAGACGGCCATGACCCACGGCGTGGCGTGACGTCGGTTGCGGACCATCCAGGCCTCGAGCGCGTTCGCCATGTCTTGTGCCGATGCGTATCGGTCGTCGGGGTCCATCGCGGTTGCACGTTCGACGATCCGCTTGAGATCGGAGGGGACTTCTTCCCGTTCGAGGCGGTGCAGCGGAACGCCCCGGTTCACGATCTTCCACATGACTTCGTACGCGCTCTTCCCCGTGAAGCACTCGCGACCGGTCAATAGCTCGAACAGCATGACGCCGGCGGCATAGATGTCGGTTCGCACACTGCACGGGGCTCCGGCGATGTACTCGGGAGCCAGGTACGCGTACTTGCCTTTCACGAGGCCGGGCTCGGTCTTCGATTGGACCCGGTCGCGCATGCGAACCACCCCGAAGTCGGTGAGCTTGATGTGTCCGGTCCGTCCCACCAAGACGTTCGACGGGTTTACGTCACGATGCACGATCTCCAGCGGACGATTCTCGCTGTCCGTGCAACGATGAGCGTGATGCAGACCGCGGAGTACTTCGGAAACGATGAAGCACCCCAGCTCGAAAGGCAAGGCTTCACGGCGGCTGCGGAGCTTGGCGTTCACTCGTTTGAGGTCGGTGCCTTCGAAGAACTCGAGCGCCAAGTAAGGACCGTCTTGGTCTTCATCGACGTCCAAGAGAGCCACGAGATTCGGGTGATGGAAGTGAGCCATCGCCCGGGCCTCGTCCAGCAGCATCTGCTGGAGCAGGTCGGCATCGGGGCGGGAACGGTTGACGCGTTTGATGACGGCTCGTTGGACGTGACCGTAACGTCCCACCCGGTTGGCCACGTAGAGCGTAGCCATGGAGCCTCCGCCGAGCAGACCGACCACCTGGAACGGCCCGATGGTCGTGGGATGCGGGGTAGACGCGTCCAGTATGTCGACGAAGCCCCCCGAGCTCTCGTCGACATCCGTCAGATTGCCTGCTTCTTCGGGCGGTTGCCCGGCCACGCAGCCTAGGGAACACCGAGCCAGGAGACTCGTCAACTCGACGACCGCCGACCTCCGGCCGCCGACCGGCGACCGCGGACCCGAGGCGGCTCGCGAAATCGATGAAGGGGGCGGCAAATCGTGCTAGCGCCCCAGCTGATGGCCGGACTGGTCGTGGCCTACTTCGCGGTCCTCGGCGCCCTGGCTCTGGTCGGCATCCAGCGACTGGTCTTGGTGTTGGCGGCGAAACTCCGGACGGAGCCCGTGGATCCGGACGAGCCAGACCGGTGGCCGCGAGCGCTGATCCAACTGCCGATGTACAACGAGCGATTCGTCGTCGAGCGGCTGCTGAACGCCGTGGCGGCGATGGCCTACCCGCCCGATCGGCTCACGGTGCAGGTTCTTGATGATTCCACCGACGACACGCGGTGGATCGTCGAGCGAAGCGTGGAGAGGCTGAAGTCGCAGGGGGTGCCCGTGGAGGTGGTGCGGAGGCCGGATCGTGCTGGCTACAAGGCGGGTGCCTTGGCCCACGGCCTCGCGCGCTCGAACGCCGAGGTGGTGGCGATCTTCGATTCGGACTTCGTGCCCGAGCCGGACTTCCTCGTCCGCTGTGTGGCGCGCCTCATGACGGACGCGAACCTGGGGCTCGTCCAGGCGCGCTGGGGTCACCTGAATCGGGATGCTTCGTGGTTGACTCGGGCGCAGGCCGTCTTTTTGGACGGCCACTTCGAAGTCGAGCACGCCGGTCGAGAGGAGCTCGGCCACCCCTTCAACTTCAACGGCACGGCCGGAGTTTGGCGACGCGCCGCGATCGACGGAGCCGGAGGCTGGACGAGCGACACGATCACCGAAGACCTCGATCTTTCCTATCGGGCGCAGCTGGCCGGCTGGCGCTTCGCCTACGTCTCCACGGTGGTCGCGCCGGCCGAGCTTCCGGAATCCATCGCCGCCTATCGGAGCCAGCAGGCACGCTGGGTGCGAGGGAGTGTCGAGACCGCTCGCAAGCTCGCGTTGCCGGTCGTGCGGGCGCGCAACCTCAATTGGCACCAGAGGCTCGGGGGGCTCTTTCATCTGACCAACAACGCCGCCTACGTTGCCATGGCGCTGCTTTCTGGGTTGCTGCCGGCGGCGGTCATCGGTCGCGACCAGGCGGGCTGGCGCGTCTTCGGGGGCGAGCCCCTCTTGTCGGCCCTCGACCTCACGAATCTGCTCCTGGGGACGACGGTGATGTTCGCGTTCTACGCAGTGGGCGTGGCGCGAGCGGGAGCGGGCGGCTGGCGAAGGCTCTTCGACGTGTGCCTTGCGCTGTGCCTGGGGGCGGGCATGAGCCTGGCGAACGCGAGGGAGGTCTTCGTGGGGCTACGGAGCCGCGGGTCCACCTTCATTCGAACTCCCAAACGGGGCGGACACCGTCCGGTTTGCTACGAGCGAGGTGTCGCCTGGCGCCGCGTCGCTCCCGAGCTCCTCATGGCCTCGGTCCACGCGTCGACGATGGTCTACGCATGGGTACAGGGGCTGTGGGGAGCGCTCCCCTTCTTGGCCCTCTTCTTGGTCGGTTTCTCGATGCTGGCGGGGTCGACGATCCGCGAGGCTTGGGCGCGACGACGCTCGAGCGTGGCGGTCGTCCGCCAGACGGCGTGAACCCGGCTTGGTTCAGGCCGACTCGGGAGCCATGACCGGCACCGATCGGCGCCGGCGCGGAGATCGGCGGGCAACGAGGTCGCGGATTCGATGAGGTGCGCCGAGCTTTCGCGCGACACCGTTTCGAACCTCTCGCTCGCCGGCGTACGTCCCGTAGTCGAGAACCAGCTCGAAGAGGAACGCGTGCTCCTCTTCGGTGAGCAACACCATCTTCGATTCGGCCTGTCGTTCCTTCGTCATTGCTGACTCTCCGTCGGCAGAGCGGCGGGACCCTGGGCGAAGCGAATGGCGAAGGCAATGCGGGGAAACAATGATTCAATCCTTGCTAACCGCGGCCGCTGGGCCATTTTTCGCGAGATCGTCCGCGATGCTCTGCACGAGCTTGTCGCGACAGCAACGTTCGGCGACCCGGATCGCATTCCTGATCGCTCGCGGTCCTGACCGTCCGTGAGCCTTGATACACAGTCGATCGAAGCCAAGTACGGGAGCCCCCCCATACTGCTGCCAATCCGTGACCTCTTTGAGCCGATTTATCCCGCTGCGTAAAAGCCAAAGCGCCATCCGCCAAGTGAACCGACTGCGGTAGGCGTAATGGGCGAGCCCCATCATGGTCTCGGAGACGCCCTCCAGCATCTTCAGGGTGATGTTGCCGGTAAAGCCGTCGCAGACGACGACGTCGGCGACGCCCTGCGGGAGGTGGATCGGCTCCACGTTGCCCACGAAACGAACCCGCGGATCGTCCTTCAGCATCCTGTGCGCCTCTACGACCTCGGGGGGGCCTTTGTTGGCTTCGGTGCCGTTGGAGAGCAAGGCGACCTGCGGGTGATCGTTCGTGCTGACGACGCGGGCGTACGCCGTCCCCATGAGTCCGAACGCGACCAGATCCTCGGCCCGGACCCGCACGGTGGCGCCTGCGTCGAGGAGCAGCGCGAACGGGTCGCGCTTTTCTCCTCGACGGCGAGCCGTCGGAATCACGGCCGCCAGGGCAGCCCGGCGGACGCCGGCCAACATCGAAAAGTTCTGAGCACAGGCGAGGACGGCGGCCCCCGTATTGCCCGCGGTGACCAGGGCTTCGGGACCTCCGTCCTGGGCTACCAACCGTGCGGCGACGGGAAGGGATGCGTCGGGCCTAGCAAGGAGCGCCTCTCGTGGAGAAGCTTCCATGGAAATGGCGCTCTCGGCCGAGTGCACGTCGAGGCGGGTCTCGTCGTGCGGGACCTGTCGGAGCTCGGCCAGGATCCGGTCTCGGTCGCCCACGACCAGGATCTGGGCGCCCGTCGTGAGCGAGGCTTCGGCGGCCCCGCGGACGATGGCCCCGGGCGCGTCGTCGCCGCCCATGGCATCGACGGCGATCACGGGGTCATCGGAGCTGCGGGTATCGGATGTCGCCATGAGTACGATGGTTCAGCATCCGTTACTCCATCAGCCTACCCATCACCACATTATGCTTTCACCACTGGGAGGCGACGGCGACTCGCTCCCGCGATCCTCATGCGTTAAGACATTTTGAGGGTTTGGTGACGGGACCGGAACAGACCGCCACTCCGGGGCGGGAGCGGCAGGCCCAGAGGGTCCAGGTTGCGCTGCTCTTCGCATCGGCGAGCGTACTGGGCGCGGTCACCGTACTGGTCGCCGCCCAGAGCTTCGTAGGGCCGTCGGCTTCCAGTGCGGTCGCGGCCGTGGTCGTCGCGATGGCGGTCATGATGGGAGTCGCTGGATACTTCCTCGCTACGCGGCTCGGAAGTCGCGGGGTTCACCTGGCCGGCATGGGAGAAGTGTCTTCGTATACGCGCGGACTCGAAGCCGCGGTCAACGAGCGTACCGCCGAACTCGAAGCCGCCAACAAAGAGCTTCAGCGTCTGGCGACGACCGACGGGCTCACCGGACTCCTGAACCACCGCGCCTTTCAGGAGGTCCTCGCCTTCGAGCTGTTGCGGGCGCAGCGGCACCCTCGGAGTCTGGTCCTCTGCATGTTGGACATCGACCACTTCAAGACCTTCAATGACGGCCTAGGGCACCCCGCCGGTGATGAGGTCCTGCGGAGCGTAGCCAAGCTTCTCGAGGAGCGGCTGCGGGCCATCGACATCGTGGCTCGCTATGGCGGAGAGGAGTTTGCCATCATCCTGCTGGATAGCAGTGCCGAGGATGGCCTGCGGACGGCCAACAAGATCCGTGATGTCTTCCGCGATCGCCCGTTTCCCGGTGAAGAGAACCAGCCGAGCGGGAAATTGACGGTCAGCGTTGGTGTCGCGGCGTATCCCGAGCATGCACAGACGCAACCGGAGTTGATCGAGATGGCGGACATCGCGCTGTACGAAGCCAAACGACGCGGCCGCGACCAGGCCGTGTGTTACCAGCCGGGGATTCCACCGCGGACGCGAACCGGTGACCTCGATGGCCGGTCCCGGCGGCGGGCCGATCTCACTCCGGGTCCCGAAGGTCCAGGATCGGCCAGCGCATCTCCCGAGCCGCCCGACGAAGGCGACGGTCGGGATTGACGGCCGCGGGCCGTCCGACCACGGCGAGCATCGGGTAGTCGGAGTAGCTGTCAGAAAACGCATGACACTCGAGTAGGTCGAGTTCGTGATCCCGAGCGTACTCCTGCAGTAGGCGGGCTTTGGCTGCACTGGCGACCAAGGGCCGGACCAGACGTCCGGTCGCTACTCCATCACGAAACTCGAGCCGGTTGGCGATGATGTCTTCGATGCCCAGGGCCCGAGCGAGTGGGGCCACCAGGAAGTCGAGGCTGCCGCTGACGAGCACTTGCCGCAGACCGCGCTTGCGTCCGGTCCTCACGAGGTCTTTGGCGCCCGGGTAGATCGCCGGCTCCAGGACCTTGTCGAAGTGCTCGTCGGCGAGCTCCAAGAGATTGTCTTCGTACGAGCCCTTGAAAGACGCAAAGAGCATCTCGTTGAACGCCACCCGCGAAAATCGATCCACGATGGCGAAGGCCGGAATACGAGCCACGCCCATGGCGGTCTTGACGACGGCCTCGGGAATCGACGGCTCCTGGGCGGCGAGGAAGAGGAAAGAATGGACGAGATTGGTACTCACCAACGTACCGTCCATGTCGAAGAAGGCCGCCGCCTGAGTCATGGTGTCACGTCGCACATCAAGATCGACGGGATGTGAAGCATCGTTATGTCGGGGTTGGGACGGGTCAGATCCTTCGAACGTTCAATGGCATCGTGGAGGGTGGGGGCCGTTTCCCAGCCCATGATCTCGGCTACGTGCGGCTCTTCGGCGCCCACGCAGATGACGGTGCCCACCCGCGACCGCCCGGCGTCGCCCCAGTACCACATGTAAAACGGATGAGCTCCGTGGAAGGCCTTTCCTCGCCGGTACATCTCGATGTACGTCGGGTTGGTTGCGAACTCCTTCTCATAGCGACGGTGTAGCTCGAATGAGTCCGTGGTTTCAGTCAGACACCGGTGGAAGAACTCGATGTAGCTGGGATGAACCTCTTGGTCGAACTCGTCGGGAAGGGGATGCGTGATGATCAGGACACCATCGTCCTTGAGGACGGGTGCCCCGCGATAGAGGTTGTACAGATAGCCGAGCGCCATGACCTGGACCAGGAGCGGATTCAGGGAAGAGTTGACGTTATATGGGCTGATATACGGAATTCCGCAGATCAGGACGTCGGCCTGGTCCTTCACGGGAACGCAGTATTGTTCGAAGTTCTTTTTGAGGATCTTGTCGTGTGTGGGCTCCGTAGCTCCGGCATGAACGCCGATCAACTCGTAGGGCGATGGCACCCGATGGAAGACTTCGCGTTTCGCCGCGCGGGGTAGCTTCTTCAACGTCCACTGAAGAGATTGGAACGCCAGGCGATCGAACTCGGTGAAGTCATCCTCGTTCTTGGCCAAGAAACCGAACGCGCGATCGTACATGCGGTTGTTGAGGGCCGTCTCTACGTGGAAGACTTTTAGCTTTTCGTCGAGGACTCGGCCAATCCGGTTTCCGCTGAAGGCCAGTTCGGATCGCGAGGGGTCCATGTACGAATCGCAGTCGAGCATGGTCTTCGGGTTGTGGTGCGCCTTGAGTCCCTCATAGTCGGTCGTTCCGATCCCCATGGACTTGTGACCACCGTCCATCGGGACCAGGTTGATGTTCACGTAGATGGTCAGGTCGGCTTCGGCGCACAGGCGATGGGTCTTGACCACTTCCCCAAGCTCGGTCTCGCCCAGCGTAACCATGACCTTGGGGTCTTCGGCATCGTGATTGATGAAATGACGGGGGTAGAAGCGGCCGAAGATCTTTGGGCCGACCACGCGCTTCATTTCGTCTGGCGTCATCCGGCGGTGAAGAGCGTTCGCGATCAGCAAGTCGATGTCGTCGACGCCGTGATCGCCCAAGATCTGGAGGAGGATCGTCAAGACGCGCTGGCGCACGTCGGGCTGCCGCATCTGCGGGAGAGGCAGCGAGATGTCGTCCATCACGATCGTCACCTTCATCGAAGGTGAAAGATGGGCGTACAGCGGCTCCATCTCCTCCGGGTGGTTCAGAGCGTATCGGATCGCTGCGTCGGGATGAGGAAGCCCCCGAATGGGGGGGTTGGGGTAGATGACGCGCGTCCCGACCGGGAGGTGCTCGTGGAGGAAGTCCTCGCCGCTATGGATGATGCGCGGCGCACTATCCGTGTCGATGTAGACGATGTTGTCTTTTTCCCGCGGGATCACCGTCGTGGCTAATGAGCGGGAACGCCGTTTCAGTCAACCGAGGCCGAGGACGCGATGAGCTTCGCTGACCACGGTCTGGGCGTTGGAAGCGTAGCCGTCGGCCCCGGTCGTCATCCAGGAGTTGTCATCATAGGCGAAGGCCTTGCCTCCGACCAGGACCCCGACCTGGCGGTCTTCGAGCTGATGAAGCAGCGAGACGGCCTCTTTGACGGCCCGAATGTTGGCAGGTCGCGTTGCACCGATGAGCACCAAGTCGGCGTCGAAATCGAGCGTCGCTTTCGCAAAGTCGAACGGAGGAACGTCGGGCCCCATGAAGACCACGTGAAATCCCGCCATTTCCAGCACGTCGGCGGCCATTCGGACGCCGAGATCGTGCAGGTCACCCGAGATCGCGCCGGCGAGCACGGTCCGGTCGTTGGCCGGAGAGCTCCCGAGGGCAGCGTAGAGCTGACCGAGGGCGGTCTGCGTCGTGGCAGTCACGATGTGCTCCTCGGCGATCGAGAGCTCGTTGGCGTGCCAGAGGCGTCCGACCTCGGCCTGGGCCGGCGACAGGATCTTCAGATACACTTCGAGGGCACCGCGGTCTTTGGCGGCATCGAGGACGATCTTGCACGCTCGCCGGCGGTCTCCCTCGAGGGCGGCGACCAAGTACTCGGCCGCCAGGCGGCCCTCTTCGGTGTCGGTGTCGAGGAAGCTCGACTCGGCCGCCGACGGTGCTCGGGCCACGTCGGATGCGAGCTGGATGGCTGGTTTAACTGCGGACCAGGCGTTGGAGGGCAGGTCTTCCTCCAGCACCTCCCCCAGGCGGGCGACGGCCTCCGCCAAGAATTCGGGCGCGAGGCCGCGCGTCTCGTACGATCGACGCAGCCAAGCGATCTCCTCGCTCCACGCCTGGATCGTCCCCTGTTCGACAGCGGCTTCGAGGCTGGCCACCAGACGCGACAGCTCGCGTCGGACGACGTCGAAGGAGGAGACTCCGAACCCTTGGGCCATCTGGGGACGGTTCTCTTCCAGAAGACGAGCCGCCCGAGCGGCGAGTCCGGACCGGCTTGCGTTCAGCAGACGGGCGGCGAAGCTCGCCGTCGAAGGGGCGCCACCGGCAGATTGCACCGCTACATTACGACCCGACGGTCGGCGTCTGACAACAAAACTCCTGCCCTTAGGTCCATACGTCTTCGAGAAGAGTGGCTCGACGACCGTCAGGGCTTGCCGCTGAAGTGGTCGGCGGGATCGGCGAAGAGCAGATTGAAGGTGGTGAGACTACCGTGGATGCGCCGCAGGAGACCGCGCAGCTCGGAGAGCGCCGGCCCTTCCAGCGTCGCTGCACCGGCTTCGGATAGAGCGTCGAGGTCCTCCCGTAAGCGTGCCACGCGGTCGAAGAGTGCCTCGATCGGAAACTCCGAGGTTCCGTCGGTCGCATCGGTGATGACGACCGTCCCCCCGCGGTACCGAGGGGCGAGCGCCCGCCCCGTCGGTGCGTGGATGTGGGCCCAAAGGTCGCGAAGCACTTCGACTTGGGACGGCGACAAGGAGCCGGGCGGCGTCGGCTGATACGGTCGAGGCGTCGCCGCTGGCACGACGCGGGCGGTGGCCGACCGTCGCTTGGCGGACAGGGGGCGGGCGGGCTCTCCGCGACCTCGATACAGATGGCAGCGTTTCAGCGTCGCGGGCACCACGCCTAGCTCGGGCCTCAGCCGACAGGCGCCCCGACTCGCATCCGCGCCGGTGCCAGATTTCCAGGCGATGCAGCTGCCGCAGACCTCGGGGTCGTCGCTCGCCTCGGACATGACATCTATCAAGCACGGGTCGCGGCGGGGATGAAGTCACCGGCTAGGCTTGACCTAGCCGAGCTCTCCTTCGACACCCGGGACATGGACGGACGACTCCAGGATGCCCAGCTGCTCGTCGTGGACGACGAGGTCGCTCATGCGCAGTCCCTGGAGCGGTTGTTCATCCGAGAAGGAGCCCGGGTCGCCATCGCCCATTCGGGTCCCGAAGCGCTCGAAGCGCTTCGCGCCGAGGGCGCGGACATCTTGCTCGTCGACCTCATGATGCCGGAGATGACGGGACAGGAAGTCCTGCGGGCGGCTCGGGTCACACGGCCCGATGTCGAGGTGGTCGTGATGACCGCCTACGGCACGGTCGAGAACGCGGTGGAAGCGATGCGGGCGGGTGCGTACGACTTCGTTCAAAAGCCCATCAAGTCGGCGGTGATTCTCAGGACGCTCGAGCGAGCTCTCGAGCATCGGCGTCTGAAGGCGGAGAATCGCTTTCTTCGCCGCGAGCTGGCCGAGCGGGAACCCGACGGAATCCTCGGCCGCCCGATCGTCGGTCGCTCACCCGCGATGATGGAAACGTTGGAAGTGCTCCGGCAGGCCGCGCCTTCAACCGCGACGGTTCTCCTCTACGGAGAATCCGGCACCGGCAAAGAGCTCATGGCTCGGGCGCTGCATGAACATTCGCCGCGAACGGGCCAGCCGTTCGTGATCGTCAACTGTGCCGCTCTCCCGGACAACATCCTGGAGGCGGAGCTGTTCGGCTACGAGAAGGGGGCATTCACGGGTGCGGACGAACGCAAGGAGGGACGCATCGAGCGAGCGCACGGCGGGACGCTGTTCCTAGACGAAGTCGGGGAGCTTTCTCCGCCCGTCCAGGCCAAGCTGCTCCGGCTCCTGCAGGAAGGCGAGTTCGAGCGCCTGGGCGGCACCGAGACCCATCACGTCGACTTCCGCCTGGTCGCCGCCACCAATCGCGACCTCGAGGCGAGCGTGAAGGACGGTTCGTTTCGCGAGGACCTGTACTATCGCCTGAACGTGATCGGCATTCGGCTCCCGCCCATCCGCGAACGCCCCGAGGACATTCCGCTGCTCGCCGACCACTTCGTCCGCCGATACGCGAAGAAGAACGACAAGCTCGTGCGGGGCATCAGTCAGGAGGTGCGGCACGCGCTGTCCCGATACAGGTGGCCGGGGAACGTACGAGAGCTTGAGAACGTCGTGGAACGGGCCGTGGTGCTCACGCGCACCGACCAGATCGAGCTCAAGGACCTGCCCCGGCCGCTGCGCGACCCGGAACCGATGCGGGGGGGAATCCGGCGCGATGGGGCGAAGGTCGTAATTCCCATCGGCAGCCGACTGGCCGAAGTCGAGCGGGTGATGATCGACGAGACCCTGAAGGAGACGGGTGGCGACAAGAGCCTCGCGGCCCAGCTCTTGGGCATCGCTGCCCGGACCATCTACCGCAAGCTCGAGGCCCAGCGAAAAGAGACGGGTGCTCCCGAGGACGCGGCAGCGGATCCGCCCGATACGAACTCAGGTTGACACCGGCATCCAACCAACCCCAAACCCCGATCGCTAGTTGATCATCGCGTCGGCTCCAGGTACGCCCGCGCTGGTCCCGATTGGGGCCGAAGGAGACATTCATGGCGTTTGTGGTCGCAGAGCCCTGCATCAAGTGTAAGTACACGGATTGTGTCGACGTTTGCCCGGTCGACTGTTTTCACGAAGGGGCGAACATGCTCGTCATCGACCCCGATGAGTGCATCGATTGCGGTGCTTGCGAGCCGGAGTGCCCCACCAACGCGATCTTCTCCGAGGACGACCTGCCCGAGAAGTGGTCCGAGTACCTGGAGATCAACAAGAATCTCACGCCGGACTGGCCGGTGATCAGCACCAAGAAGGATCCGCTCCCCGAGGCCGAGGAGTTCAAGGACGTTGAAAGCAAGCGTGCTCTCCTCGACGAGAGCGCGGGCGGCTGAAATCGGCGGGCCTCCCTCCAAAAGACGACCGACCGTCGAGAGTCGAAGCGACCTCGAGCTCGTTGGAAGTCAGGGCGCGGGCCGCCCGATGCGCGTCGAGGTCAGCCGCATTCTCGCCGGGGCGGGTCGGCCTCGAATCAAGTTTTCTTCGGCTTCCGAGCACCGCCTCGTCACGGACTATGAGGCGGACGTCGCGAGTCTCCTCGGCCTGTACGTGCGCTGCGCGTCCCGACTCTTGTGGAACTGGGCGCGGATCGAAACGAGTCGCCTGGAACCACTCGAAGCCGCGGTCGCCGACGTGCTTCCACGAAAGTCCCTGCCTCGGGCGACGACCTTCAGTATCGAGGTGCGGGGCAAAGGGAGCTTCGGGGCCAGTCCCATGCAGATCCGAGGGGCGGTCCGATCCGCGGTCGAACGCGCCCTCGGCTGGCACGTTCACGCGGAAAACCCGGATATTTGGCTGGTGGTTCGCGTCCTGCCCGATGGCGTCTGGGTGAGTGCCGACCTCGCTGGGAACCTCACCAAGCGAGGCTACCGGCCCCCGCGAGTTGAGGCTCCCATCCGCGAGAACCTCGCGGCCCAGATGGTCGCGCTGTCGGGATGGTACCCCCAACGCGAGGCGCTGATCGATCCCTTCGCCGGTTCGGGCACCCTCCTCATCGAGGCCGATGGTTGGGCGACGACCCGTCCCGTTCCGAGGAGGTTGGCGAGCTGGCTGAGCCCTCCGGCTGCCCCGCCTCTGCGCCCCGAAACCGTGCATCGCCTCTTGGGGATCGAGGAGGACCCTCTCATCCGACCGGCTCTCGAGCGCTCGCTTCGGGCGGCGGGAGCCTCGCCGATCCCCGTGGTCTTCGGCGACCTCCGATCACTTTCAGGTTCCGAGCTACGCGCGAAGCTCGATTCGCCGACGGGGGTCGTGCTGGCCAATCCTCCTTACGGCGTTCGGATCGGCGAGGACGTCGAACTCGACGAGGTTTACGGCGAGCTCGGACGCCTGTGGAGCGAGCTGGGTGCCGGATGGCGGTTGGCGATGATCGGTCTTCCGGATCGCGTCGAGCGGGTGTTCGGCACCGACGTGCGGATGAAGAAGCCTATGCGCAACGGCGATCTGCCGACGTACTTCTACCGTTTCGGCGAAGAGCCCGACTTTCGCCCGAGCGCGAAGTCGTAGCCCAGACCGAGGCTGAGCGTGGGCGTGAAGGCGTACTGCCGAATGACGGCGTCGAGCTCGGCTTCGCTCTCCTGAGCCAGCTGGTCGGCCTGGGCCGGGAACACGGGCGAATCGATCCGGATGTCGGAGGAGGACGCCACCGTCCCCAGGAGACCGAGCGCCAGGCGGAGCGTGAAGTCCTCGATAAGGAAGCGATAGCCGATCTCACCGTGCAGGCCGTGCAGCGTCGAACGCAGCGTCGCGCTGCCCTCGATATCGAAGGTCGGATCGTCGATGACCGAGGTGAGGACGTCGGTCGAGGCGACGGAACCGCTGACCTGCATCATCGTGTATCCGAACTGAAGATAGAAGCCTCGGCTCTGCCTGGGGCTCCAGGCGGCAAACGTACGAACGGCAAAGCCTTGCTGCAGCACCGAACGCACGAGGGCGGAGATGTCGGCATCCACGCCCGCGATCTCCGTCACGATGGACTCCGTTGCATCGAGGTACGCCGATGGCGTCGCACCGATCGCAGCGCCCAGGCGCCAGTGGCGCGGGAACTCCAGCTCCAGTCGGCCGCCGACGAGCACGGGAAAGTCGGTGGTCGCTTCGACCAGAAGGTGGTAGCCGCCGTCCGAAGCTCGCTGCGTATCTTCGACCAATCGGTTGGGCGCGGGGTTGGGCTCCGCTTGCGCCGCGCCAGCGGCCAGCAGCAGCAAGGCGATGCAGGAAAGCTTGCCGGCTCGATTCGTGAGCTCAAGCACGGCAGGGGAAGAGACAGTCGCCATCGATCATGCGTGGCGCAGACTTCGAGCTCCATTCAGACTTTCCTCTCAAAAGAAGGTTCTGCGAGTCGGGCACCCACCGAGGACGGACCGCGAAATATGGCCTCACCACTCTTCGGACCTCGGTGCGTTCGCTGGGGCATAAAGGTGCCGCGGTGGCGGTTGAGGGCGAGGGGCTGCGACCAAAGTTGACAGGTGTGCCCCGCGGTGCGACCGGCCGGTCGATGGTGGCTGCCGATCCCAAGATCGTCGTGACCATTCTCCAGGCACGCCGGGTGGTGCTGCCCTACATGTTCATTCGCCACGTCCTACCGCGCATGCGTGAGCGATTCCGGGGAACGATCGAGGTCGTTTTGATCCAGCACCGAACGCTGCCCGGTGGGGCCGACGGCTTTCTCGAGACCACCCATGTCGACCTCAGCTGGGGACAGCGAGTTCAGCAGTGGTCGGAGGACGGTCGGTTCGCCCCCGCGGACATCATCACCCACGACATCCAGAACCCGAGCTACCCTTCGATACCATCGCTCCATTTCGCCTGTCGGGAATCACTGGAACGTGGCGCGGATTTTCACCTGTGGCTCGAGGATGATGCATTGGTCTGGGATCCGGAGTTCGGTCGGTGGCCCGAAATGTTTGGCGATCGCGAGATCGGAGTCTATCGTTCCTTCAGTGACGTCAACTCGGCTTTCTTCGTGACCCGCCCCAGCTTCGATCGGCGCGTGTTGTCCGCTCTCGAGGATTATGGCCGCTGGTCCCGGGCGGAACGCATCGAGAGGTTCCTTCGAAAGAGCGTGCGCACACGTAGGGCCCATCTCAATCCGGCATACGCCGTACGCAATCATCGAAATTTGTATCCCTTTACCGGCCCGCGCTTCGTGGCCGACATGGTTCGTCGACTTGCACCTGACGAAGCTCATCTTCTCGATCTCGAGCTGGGAGCGGGAGCGAGCCGGCTCCCGCCGGTCGGACGGGCGGAGATGGCTTGGCTGCGGGTACGAGACTGGGCGCGGCCGATCGAGCTGAGCCGTCGCTTCAAGAACGAGATCGTGGAGAGGTCGCGTTAGCGACACGCAGCGCGGGGTACCTCAGCCGAATCGAGCGGATCGACGTCGGACTTCGCGGGCCAGCCCGGGTCGCTCCAGGGCCTCATAGGCGCGGCTCCACAGAGAGCCGAGGCGGGTCCACGTTGCGGAGCGGCGGCGGCCGGCGAAGCATGCGTCCTTGAGAACGCACAGCGCCGCTCCCGGGAGGTCGTCATAGAGGAGGCGGGTCGACCATCGATCGATCTCGTCGAGCGAAAGGCCGGAGTCGGTGGGGATCGGGCTCGGACCAAAGGTTCGGCGCGGGGCCGCCACGCCCACGCCATCGAGACCCGGTCGAAGGCGGTAGCTCGATGGAAGCTCCGGGACCTTCGACAGGTTGAAGTCGGGAAGCGACGGGAGCCGCAGCGCGTGGCGCACGGCGCGGGCGACCTCGGGATCCCCGTCTTCGTCGTCTTCGGAGTGCTCGGCCAGGAGTCGAGAAAACGCATGGGCCGTCGACGAAGCGAAGTCGTGCGGGCGGCCGGTCCCGTCGAGTCTCACCACGGGGGCATCAACGAGGCCCAGCTCGGGCGCCCGCACGACGTGAGCGTAGTGCGGGCCCTCCCGCCCGCGAGAGGCGAAAGGAAAGACTTCCAGGGGCGTGTCGATGCCGACCGCGTCTTCGGGCGGCATCACCACTCCGAAGGCGTCGTCGAGAAGGTCTTCGAGCCGCTGCAGACTGTCGCCGACCAGCGATGCAAGGGCCGACTCGAGATCGATCAAGGCTCGAGGCACCAGCTCGGGGCGACGGTTGCCGGTCAGCGGATTCATGGGGGGTGAGTCTCTCCCGTTTCGACGAGGCTCTTCAGGTTGTGGAGCTCCCGCTCGATGACCTGACCCATCAGCGTGTCGCCGGCAAGATAGAGGATCCAGCGATAGGACAGAGGCACGGCGGCGGTCTCGCGGTTGGTTACCCGACAGTCGGAGCCCTTCTGCTTTATCACGAAGGAGCCTTCGACCGGGTCGACGGGCTCGACCGGCGAGGCCGATTCGCTCGCGGAAGCGAGTGGAAAGAAGCGATAGGCGACGAGGGTCGGCGATGATGTCTCGGTGATCTCGAGGACTCGAGCCGTTCCATCTTCGAAGCGGACCACCAGGCGCGCCGGCGACTGGACTTCGGTATCGGCGTCGAGGCCGGTATACCAGGATCGCCACTCTTCGACGGTATCCAGGTGCCGAAAGACGCGAGCCGGTGGCGCTTCGATCTGAAGGCTCCTTTCGATGCTCATCTCGGCCGGCAGCCAGCGGGCACTCGCGAAAAAGAGCGCGAGTCCACCGAGAAGCAGTATCGGCAAGATGCGAATGGCGTTCACGCCTCAAGCACTCCGGGCCGCGGCGAACGTCCGCATGAAGTGGGCGAGCCGCTCGACGTGCTCGACATCGACCGCGTTGTAGAGGCTCGCACGGATGCCGCCAACGCTTCGATGGCCTCGGAGTCCGAGGAGACCGTCGCCTTCGGCGAGTTCGAGGAATTCTTCCTGCAGGTCGGACGAAGGAAGGCGAAACGTCGGATTGACGCGAGAGCGGCTGTCTCGTTCCGTGGTCCCGGTAAACATCCTCGGGTGCGCGTCGACGGCATCGTAGACGAGCTGCTGCTTGATGGCGGTTCGCTCGATCATGGCGTCGAGGCCTCCCTGCTCTTCGGTCCATGCCAGCACGAGCTCGAGCAGATACACGGCGAAGGTGGGGGGTGTGTGGTAGAGGCTCTCGGCGTCGGCGTGGGTCTGAAAGCGAAGGAACTTCGGAATGTCCTCGCGAGCCGAGGCCATCCAGTCGCGCCGCGCGACGACCACGGTCACCCCGGCGGGACCCAGATTCTTCTGCGCGCTCGCGTAGACGAGTTCCGTTCGCGCGACATCGAGCTCTCGGGTGAGGATGTCCGAAGATGCGTCGACGACCAGCGGTACGTCGGTCATCGGCAAGGTCTTCATCTGGGTACCGACGACCGTGTTGTTCGAGGTCACGTGGAGGTACGCGGCACCCGGATCGAGTTCCAGCTCATCGGGTTCCGGGACGCGGCGGTACTCACCGTCGACCTTGCCGCTCCCCGCCTGGCGGGCGGTTCCGATGCGCGCGGCCTCCTGGAGGGCCTTCTCTCCCCAGCGTCCGGCGACCACGTAGTCGGCCGAGCGCCCCGCAACCAGGAAGTTCAGCGGGACCCAAGCAAACATTCCCGAGGCCCCGCCCTGGAGGAGCAGGACATCGTGACTGTCGGGCACGCGCAGCAGCCGTCGCAGACGCGCGACAGCGCTCCGGTGAACCGCATCGTAATCCGCGTCCCTGTGCGACTGCTCCATGATGGAGATCCCTCGGCCGGCGTAATCCAAGAGCTCCGCCCGAGCCCGCTCGAGTACAGCCGTTGGAAGGGCCGCTGGCCCGGGCGAGAAGTTTGCCGGTCGGTTCGACATGGAGGCTGCACCGTAGCCCGCGGTCACGGCGGCGTCAGCAAGCGTCGACGCGCGCCGGTGCTACTGCACTCGGACCCAGCGGGTCCTCCCCGGGGGTGGCTCGACTGATACGATGTACTCCGCTCGCCGATTCGCCACCTCGTTGGTCTCGTCCGGGGTTCGCACGGCGAGCGCCCCTTCGCCCATACCGGCGAAAAGGATCGGGACCCGAACGCCGTGGGATCGAAACCAGCGAGCGATGGCGCGGGCCCGGTGCTGGGATAGCACCAGATTGGATCGGGCCGAGCCGACGGTGTCGGTGTGACCGGCGATGTACAGCTTTACCGGAGCCCACCGCCCATAGTCGGCGATCGTTTTCTCGAGGGCGGCGAGGCTCGCCTCCAGCTTTCCGGCCTCGGACGCGGGGATGGCGGCGGATCCCGTGGCGAAGTGAACTTCCTCGTGCGGAACATCGACCCGCCATGGGTAGAGCGTCACGCTGCGAAAGCGCTCGACTTCGTCGAAGACGGTCAGCTCGACCCGCAGGACTTCCCCCTCTGGCGGCTGCCAGGCGATCCGCCCATCGGACGAGAGCCGACCGGCGTCATGGCCCAAGGGCGCGGTCTTCCGTCCGTAGAGCGTGAGCTCGTATCGCGCGAGAGGCGCGTCCGCCTCGACGCGTAGCGAGCCATCGGCGATCGACTCCGGCGTGGCGTGGGCGACGAAGTCCAAAGGCGCGAGGCTCTCCGCCGAAAAGGAAAGTGGCATCGAGGCCTCGCGCCCGTCGGCGAACCGAGCACGCAGCTCCCCGGAAAAGGCGTACTCCCCCGCTTTGGGGAACCGCAGCTCGACGCGGATTGTCGAGCCGGGTCGTCGCTGGCCGATGCTGCGCGCGATGGGCTCAACGCCTGGCGCCCGGAGTTCGACTCGCAGGGAACGCAGGGGAGCGTGCACCTCGACGACGAACGCTGCGGGCTTCGAGCCGAACAGCCCGCGCTCCACCGAGAACGTCAGATCATCGGCTTGAGCGGAAGCGGAACCGGGCAGCGCCCAGAGCAGACCCGCCGCGAGCAGCGTCAGACCTGAGCGCCGAGGAGCTGCCGCAGCGTCGAGCTGGAAGCCTCGACGACCTTTGACGCGACCTCGAGTTCCTGAGTGAACCGATAGACCTGTACCTGGAGCGCCAGAAGCTCGGCCGCCTGGTACCGCTGGCCGGACGCGGCCGCGTCGAGGGCCTTTTCGCTTTGGGCTTGATGCGCGACGAGCGACTCCATCGCTGCCCAGCCCGGGTGGGCGACCGAAGGACGCACCGTCTCGGCGACGGGCGCCACGGGGATGGTCGGCGCGACCTTCACCGGGCGTGCTTTCGGTGGGTCGGGCGGCGCGGCTGGGAGCGATGGGCCGGCCGCCGAACCGGTTCGTGGTGTGCCGGACAGGACGCCGGAGCATGCCCGGGATCCTTCACCAGACGAGCGAGGTTGTCGACGGCTCGAGCATGAAGACGACAGACCCAGCTCTTTGACAGGCCGAGGATGCGTCCGACCTCGGCCAGGGTTCGTTCTTCACCGTAGTAGGCCTGGAGCAGCGACTGCTCTTCGACCGTCAGCCGTCCGAGTGCCTCACGAAGACGAACGCGGTTTCGGGCCCCGGCCCAAAGGTCTTCGACCCTCGGCCGGTCACCGAGCGACGCAAGCTCGTCGAGGACGTCGGACGACAGCTGAATCCAAACGGCATCCTCCCCGGCTTCTTCGGCAGCGTTCCGCGCGTACTGCCGCCGGGATAGCCAGCCCATGCCTCGTAGGCCGTCCATGATGGCCCCATGGATCCGGGGAAAGGCGTAGGTCGATAGGGGGATGCCTCGCTCTGGATCGTAGCGAGCAGTCGCCTCCAGGAATCCGATTGTTCCGTAGGCGATCAGGTCGTCGAGTTCCACGGACCGCGGAAGAGAGCGGTGAACACGACGGGCGATCCGCTCGACCAGAGCGCGATCGGCGTCATCGGATGTTCGACAGCGCATTCTTGGCCGCCTCGTGCTTCGTCTTCATGAGGTTCGAGACCAGCGAGAACTGTCGGGTGTCCTGCTGCACTTCCTGCTGAATCTGCAGGTACTGCAGATTGAAGTTGGCCTGAAGCTCGGTGAGTTCGCGGGTCGCTAGCATCATGTCGTCGACGCCCGAGCCGGCCCCCGTCGGAGTGACCGGAGGGGTCAGGGCCTCGTCGAGGGGCAAGGTCGCCGCCGAAACCAAAGCGGCACCTGGCAAGACCGGTGAGGCGACGGCCAGGCCGCTGCTCACCGCTCGCGTCGAGCGTAAGATGCTGTTCTTCATGACCTCTCCAAAGGAGGGATTGGCGGATCGTCGCTTGACGGACGACCGCACCACCATGGGTTGGGCGAGCGGAGGCTGAATCTGCGTCACGACCGTGAGTATCGGTCAGGTGCGCCTTTCGTTGTCGGAAACGTCGACGAAACTCGTTTCGTGCCCGTCAGAGGAAGCCGCGGTCCCGCAGCCGACCGACCACCACGTCACCGAGCTCTTCGGCGAGGGTTTCAGGCTTCCGAAGATCGACAGACTCCGTGGTTCCGGTCCAGGCGAGGTCGAAATCCGGTAGAACGTGGAGGTTGGTCTCCAAGGAGATCACCTGCTGCTCCGTGATCTCGGTGTTGCGGGTCCCCCAATACGAACGGTACCAGGTCGAGTAGCCGACTCCGTAGTCCGTCGTGCGAGCGGTCAGCTTTCCGGTGACGCTCAGCAGCCGGATCATCAGCACCGAGTCGAAGCCGCCCTTTTTCACCGTGACCTCGAGCTCCTCCTCGGTCATCGCATCGAAGTTGGGAATCACTTCGAACAGCGAGGTGGCGTCCGTCTTTCCGTACCGTTCCAGGTGGCGAGCCAACGTCTGCTCGAAGAGGATGCGGTCGGCTTTGCTCCGCGCGTTCTGCGTCGCCACGAGCACCTTCGCGAGCTTGAACGGCTCCGTCTTCGGGTTCGACCATTCCGCGGCGAGCTTGGTCGAAGAACACGCCGTCCCGAGCAGCAGCAAGATGGTCGACAGAAGACGCGTCATGCCGCGTTCTTCTCCGAGTTTTCCGGCTGCTGCAAGTGAACGTCCATCTGCGGGAACGGAATACCGATACCGGCGGCATCGAGGTGCTTCTTGATGGAGACCGTCAGTGCTTCGGTCGCTGGCCAAAAATCCGAAGTCTTGACCCAGAGGCGGCAGTGCCAGTCGACCGATGAAGCTCCGAGGCTACCGCAGACGACGGCGCTCGCTGGCTCGTCGAGGCGTTGCTCGATGCCGGCCACGGCCGTTTCCAGGACCTTCCGCGTTTCATCGAGGTCGGCGGTGTACTCGACGCCCACGGTGACCTGTACTCGTCGTGTATCTCGGGTGGTGACGTTTTCGATCACGGAGCCGAAGACGTTGCCGTTGGGAATGGTGATGACGCGATTATCAGGTGTGGTCAGCGTAACGGCGAAGAGGGAGATCTCGTCGACCGAGCCCGACTGTCCGCTGATGACGACGAAGTCGCCGACCTTGATGGGACGGAAGATGATCAGCATGACGCCGGCCGCCACGTTGCCGAGGCTGCCCTGCAGAGCGAGGCCGACGGCTAAGCCGGTCGCGCCGAGCACCGCGGCGAAAGATGTGGTTTCCACGCCGCAGGCGCTGAGCGCCGTGATGACGGTCAGCGCGATGAACGTATAGCGGACGATGTTCGAAAAGAACTTGCCGAGGGTCGGGTCGAGGCCCCGCCGGTCGCAAGTTCGCATGGTGAGTCTCGCCATCCAGCCGGCGATGACGAGGCCGATGATAAGGATCAGGAGCGCCCCGCCGACGCGGGTGGCGTAGCCGATGCCGATTTCGATCAGGTCCGAGTCGATTTCCATGCGGCTCTCCTAGCCTCTCGGAAGGGTCGAGCCCACCCGGGTCAAGGCGCTCGAGGCTCGAATTCCAGACGCAAAGACCACCGGTCGGCCGAATCGACCGCGGCCACATTCCAGGTATTGCCTCGACTCGACACGTCGACCGGATCGGTCGTGAACACGCGGAGAGCCCCGTCCTCGACCGCGTAGCGGAGCAGGACCGAAAAGTCCGCGGTGCGGGGTCCGCTGGCCACCTGGATTTCGCCGTCGTCCTCGAAAACCTCGATGGCGAGAGGCAGGCGGACGGCGGCGCTCTCGCCGATGCGGATCCAACCGGAGGGCTGCGCAACCAGTCGAATACGACCGAGCGCGTCCGATGCGGCAAGGGGGCCGCTCGAGCGGGACCCGTCTCGAACGATCAGTGCTCCCAGGCCGAGGATACCGGCGACGAGGGCGCCGTACGCCATCCACGTTCGGCGGTCCAAGGTCCGTCCTGCTTCCTTCGGGGGCGGGCCGCGGGGCGGGGGCAGAGGGGCGATCACCGTCGCTTTGGATTCATCGATGCTGGGGGTCGGGCCCGGCGGGTTGTCGAGCCTCGGGCCAGACGGCGGGCTCGGAGGGAGGTTCAGCGTGGCCGATTCCGCGATGAACTCGTCACGGTGCAGGGCCTGAATCGTCCTTCCCAGGGGCGGCGCGGATGGAAGCTGACTCAGCAGCGCCGTGAGCCCGTCCCGAAATTCGGCGGCGGTGGAATGGCGGTGACCCGGGTCTTTTTCCAGGGCTCGCCCTAGGGGTGCGTCCAACGGCGCCGCATCGCGTCGCAAGCTCGATGGGGGAGCGACCGGCTTCGTTTGAATCGCTTCGAGGGCCAAGACCACGTTGGACCGAGCGAAGGGATTCGAGAGGGTGGCCGCTTCATAGAGAACGATCCCGGCGCTGAAGAGGTCGGAGCGCGCGTCGACCGGGTCGGCCGCCGACTGCTCGGGCGACATGTAGGCGAACTTGCCCTTGATGGTCCCGACGGCGGTCTGCACCCGGTTGACCCCGCTCTTGGCGATTCCAAAGTCGATCAGCTTGGCGTCGCCGTCGTACCCGATGATCACGTTATCGGGATTGATGTCGCGGTGAACGACGCCGAGGGCGCGGCCGTCCTCGTCGACCGCGTTATGGGCGTGGTCCAAAGCGTCGAGGAGCTGGATCCCGATCTCGACGACGTGTCGGATCGGGAGCTGTCGACCGCCAGCCCGGACTCGGTCCAGCGTGCTGCGGAGCGTCGGTCCGCGGACATGCTCCATTGCGATGAAGGGCTGTCCGTCGACGTCGCTGAGGTCGACGATACGGACGATGTTCGGATGCCGCAGTCTCTGAACGAGGGACGCCTCGTCCACGAACATTCGGAGGTATTCCGGGTTACCCAGGTGCTGATGAAGGATCCGCTTGATGACGCACGGCTGGCCTTCCGCGTCGGTGGCCAGGAACAACTCTCCCATGCCTCCGACCGCGATGCGCTTCCGGAGCTGATACGTCCCGAACTGGATGCTCTCGGCCAAGGAGCCGCTGCTCAGGGGAGGGTTCAGACCTTCCGCAGCTTCATTTGAACGTCGGAGGACCAGTGGTTGGCGAACGCTCGAACGCACGTGCTCAGGTAGCGATCGTAGTCATCGAAGACCTTGTCGCCCCAAGTGGCGCGGATGTGAGCTTCGTGAGCCTTCATGCGCCGCAGCCACTCGCCGGTGGTCCGTCCGTAGGATTCCCGCTGCGTCCGCAGCTCGACCACTTCCCATGATGGATGGGCCGCCGCCACGAGCTCCTCGAGGCGCGGATTCAGGCCACCAGGAAAGATGACGTCGGCGGTGAACTGCAGGTCCTCCAGGTCTTGTCGTCGGCGGGGCACGACGCAGCGGAGGATGGCTTGAAAGCCAAAGAAACCGCCCGGCTTCACCCACTTGGCCACCTTGTCGAAGTACGTGCGGTAGATATCGATCGCGAGACCCTCACGGGCTTGGGCCGGCGAGACGAGGTGGTCGATCATCTCGATGGACTGGAGGGCGTCATAGGGCTCATCCGGCTCGAAGTCCTTGTAGTCGACGACCCAGGTCGTCACACCGGGTAGGTTCCGGCGCGCGATCTCCTCGTTTTGCGCGGTTGAAAGGGTGATGCCGTGGGCCTCTTTCGTTCCGCGGTCGAGCGCGTGGTACTGAAGGTTCGCCCCCCAGCCGCAGCCGATGTCGAGGACGCGCTTGTCGGGCGTCATGTCCGCGTAGTCGTAGAGGATTCGGCACTTGTTGATCTGGGCCTGTTCGAGCGTTTCGTCGCCGGTCAGAAAGCTGGCGGACGTGTAGTGCATGTTCTCGTCGAGCCAGAGCCGAAAGAAGTCGTTCGAGATGTCGTAGCCGACCTCGATTTCCTTCTGCGTGGACGTCATGCGGCGGGACCCTGCCAAAGAATCCCGGGGAAAGGAACCGAGAGCTTGGCGCGGGCCGTCACACGCCGGCGCGGAGGGACCGCAGTCGGTCCTGGAGCTCGTCGACACTCAAGTCCGCGTAACGACGGGGAAGTAGCCGCCGAGACGAGCTCTCGAAGGCCGCGAGTAGCTCCATGTATTCCAGCATGCGGGCATCCCGGGCGGGCAGGTAATCATCGATCGCCAGCTTGAGATGTGGCGCTTCGACGGGGACCCCGGCCTGCTGGGCCAGGTCGTTGGCCGACAGGACGACGGTCTCGATGTCCGCATTCGACCAGCCTACGAGGCGGGCACTGGTCGGATCGCGGTCGCGAGGAAACTCGAGTCGATGGTCGATCCCGTGGCGACGCAGCTGCGCGAGGAGCACGGGCTCCACGTCCTCGGCGGCATCGGCATAGAAAAACGGGATCTTCCGGTCGAGACGCCCGGCACGCTTGATGTCGATGTCGAGTCGGTCCGGCCGGTTGGTCATGAGGACGAAAAGCACCCGACCCCGATTCGTGGGGTCGCTCATGAACTCTTTGAGCCGGGCCATGACCCGGCTGCTGGTCCCGCCGTCGCTCTCGCTGCCCTGGCTGCCGAACGCGCGGTCGCTCTCGTCGATGATGATGAGGACGTGGCCGATGGCCTTCACGACCTGGAGGATCCGCTCGAGATTGCCCTCGGTGGCGCCGACCCACTTGCTGCGGAAGTTCTTCAGCTTGATGGCGGTCAGCCCCGAGGACTTCGCGAAGGCTTCGGCGACGAACGTCTTTCCCGTGCCCATCGGGCCGGTGAAGAGCAGCCCCATGGGTACCCGGTTCGCGTTGCCCTCGCGGATGTTGTGCGCGATGTGCATCAGCTCACGCTTCACTTCGTCGAGACCGCCAACTGCGGAGAAGTCATGGTCCGGCTCCACGAACTCGATGAGCCCGAAGCACTCTCGCTCGAGGATGGCGCGTTTGCGCTGAGCGAGTAGCTCCAAAACGTCGTCGTAGCGATCCGTCGATGACTGCGGGTCGTGCCCGTGTTCGCGCAGATAATCCCGCAAGCGCTCGAGGGGCTGGCCCGAAAACTGTCGGGCGAGGTTCCTCGCGCGTTTGGGTGCATCGGGCGACCGTTCGAAGGCGCTTCGCGCCAGCTCGTAGCGCTCGGCGTAGTCGGCGTCGGAATCTTCCCCTGGGTCCAAGATGCCCCGCACCTGTATTGCCTTCAGACCGGCCGAAACCCGCGCGAGCCGCTCCACTTCACGCACGGTGGCGTCGGGCTCGAGCCTCCGGATGACCGCGGCCCGCTCCGCATCGTCCGGCAAGGGAACCTGCACCGTCGTCACCCGGGGGTTGTTGACCAGGCGCGGGCTCAGGTCGGCGAGGTTCTCCGCGATCAGAAGGACGACGTTGTCCCTTTCATCGAAGGCAGGATCCAAACTCCAGCGGTGCAGCGTGACCACGGCCTTCCGGTCGCTCTCCGTCATGAAGCTGACATCTCCCGCCGGCGCGATCATGTCGGCATACTCCAGAAGGACGCCGAGACCCTGGTGTGCCCGTAGCATCGCCTCCAAGCTCGAAAGCCCTTTATCCGGCGTCTTGGCGCTGTCGTCGGCGAGCTCCGGGAGGAGCTTCGTCTTTCGGAGGCTTCGAAGCCCGCTCGAGGGGTCCAGGCTGAGCACGACGTCCTTCTTGGCGAGGAGCACCGAGGCAAGGAAGTCGGTCAGCGGACGGAGTTCGCCCTGGGAGAGGACAAGGTCGAAGACGTTTCCGTGGAGGATGAAGACGGTAGATTCGCCGCGGAGGTAGGCGCTCCGGATGCCGTCGGCCCACTCGGGGAGTCCGGTGGAAGTCATGGTTTCGGCTACACCATCGGCTTGTTGGCGGCTACGAAGCGTTGCGTCCCCCGGCCGAGTGAGGTATCCCCACGGGCCCTGAGTGACCCAGGAGCAGTGGCCGAGTGGTTGAAGGCAGCGGTTTTGAAAACCGCCGTGCGTGATGAGCGTACCGGGGGTTCGAATCCCTCCTGCTCCGTTGGCCGCTGCATTTGGTGATGTTCATGGGCCGGTGGCCGAGTGGCTGAAGGCGCTGGATTGCTAATCCAGTATACGGGGATTCTCGTATCGCGGGTTCGAATCCCGCCCGGCCCGACAACCCTCTGATCCAGCATCGCGGAACGAAACGCGAGCACGGGCGGTCAAGCGGGGGCGGAGCCGCCGGCGTAAGGTACGCGTCGATGGAGGCGCCCTGGGTCGACCGCATCCTGCGGGTTCTCGACCACATCCAGTCCCACCTCGACGACGAGGATCTCCGGCCGGAAACGCTGGCCGAGCTGTCGGGCTTTTCGCTGCACCACTTCCACCGCGTGTTTCGCGGCATGGTGGGGGAGTCGGTCATGGGGTGCATCCGCCGGCTTCGTTTGGAGCGAGCGGCCCAGCGGCTGAAGTACTCCGAGACGCCCGTGACCGACGTGGCGCTGGCCTCGGGGTACCAGAGTCACGAGGCTTTCACCCGGGCCTTTCGGGCTCGCTTCGGCATGGCGCCCCGCGACTATCGCGTGCGCGCAAACGAGGACGCCCGGCAGGCGGTCGACGCGCGCATCGAATCGCTCCCTCAGCATGACGTCTTGGGCGTGCCCCATGTAGGTCCCTACGAGGACTGCATTGCGGCCTGGGATCGGCTCGACGGCTGGCTGGCTGCAGAGGGCCTCCACTTCGAAGTGAGCGGTTCGTTTGGCCTCGTCTACGACGACCCCGAAGTCACGGATGCAACCCGGCTTCGCTATGTCGCATGCGTCGAGCTTCCTCCGGCTCGGCTTCAGCTCGTTCCCGCAGGGTTCGTCCGTCGCACGATTCCTTCGGGACGCTATGCGATCGGCCACTACGTGGGTCCCTACGAGGAGATCCTCGAAACCTACGTGAACCTCCTCGGGCGGTGGCTCCCTCAGCGCCGAGTCGAGCTGCACGACGAGCCGGTGGTCGAGCACTACCTGAATGAACCGCGCACCACGCCGCCGGCGGAGCTGCGCACCGAGATCTGCGTGCGGATCGTTTGAAAGGAATAATGAACGTGGAAAATCCAAGCATCGTATCCCATCTGTCCATCGGCACCGCTCGCCTGGAGGCGGCGGCCGAGTTCTATGACCGAGTTCTCGACACCTTTGGCTGTCGCCGAATCATGGAGTTTCCCGGGGGCGTCGCCTACGGCCGCGCGTTTCCCGAGTTCTGGATTCAAACGCCGATGAACGGGGCTCCGGCCTCGTCGGGCAATGGCTTCCACGTCGCGTTCATCGCCACCAGCCACGCGCAGGTCGACGCCTTTCATGCGGCGGCCCTCGCCGCGGGCGGCACCGACGATGGACCTCCCGGTCCACGTCCGGCCTACGGTCCGACCTATTACGCGGCCTATGTCCGCGACCTCGACGGCCACAAGATCGAGGCGACCTACGTCGAGGAGTGACGCAGTCGATTCCGGCCGTGCACCTCGAGGATAGGTGTTCGGCCGAAGCTCCACCGTATGTTCGATGCCGGCGGTTCGGCTTCGAGCCGGCCTTCGTGAATGCCGTGGATGTGGCACCAGGCGCAGAGGCTGACGAGGTTCTCGGGGTCGTCGGTTCCGCCGCGGGACCGGAACTTCAGGTGGTGGAGGGTGACGTCGTGCCGTTCGCACACGGGGCTCGTGCAGCGATGACGATCGCGAAGGTGGATGTGCCGCCACTTGCCTTCGGCGTGCTCGAGGTGAGGCATCCAGCTCTGCCATAGGGCCAAGCAGGCGAAAGCGACGAAGGACGTGCCCCGCCGGGCGACGCGATCGTACAGATGCTCGACGAAACGCCAGTGCCGGTAGAGGTCTTCCGAGATCCTGAAGGTGACGACCTGCCCGGAGCCCGCGTCGAGGGTCACGGATATTTGCGAACCTGCACCGGCCGCCGCCGACCCGAGGAGACTCTCGTAGAGCTCACCGGATTGGACCCTCTCTTCGAATGTCCGAAACCGGGCGAGAACCGCTTCGTCGGGAGGGCGGCGCGGTACGCCTTCGAGGCGCCCCATGACATCGACCGCCGTGAGCTCTTCCTTCAGATGCACGATCGTTCGATTCTCGGCGCGTCTCACCCAGGCGTCGGCGGTTTGGGGCGTGACGGCGCGGCTCAAGAGATAGGCGGCCTCGTAGCCGATGCGTCCTTCCGAGAGAGCCCGCCCCAACGCCGGGGCGGCGGCGAGGCGCGCGGCGAGCGTGATCCTGTGTTGAAGCGAGGACAGCGAAACGCCGATCCGCTCCTTGGCGTACTGGCTGGGGCTTGCGTAGCCCAGTGTTCGCCAGTACCGGGCACGAAAGACGGCGCGAGCCAGGTGACCCATCTCGAGGTCGCGGGCGGCGAGGCGGGAGCAGAGCCTTCGCAGCTCCGAGTCGAGCTCGACGAGATCGGTGGGCACGGAGGTGGGAAGCATCGCAGGCCGAACGCATAGCTCGGCCCCCAACGGAATCACGGGCTCGGCGGCGGCTTCCCGAGCCTCGCGGAGTGCGCGCATCGCTTCGCGGCAGCGCTCGACCGAAGCTCCGTCCAGGTCCGGAGGGACGATCGGCGCCGACCGGTTGGCGCCCAGTCCGAGGAGGGTGGACTCGGCTTCGCCGAGCAGCGCCACGACGAAGTCCTCGTCTGACGAGCTCGCGCCGTTGATGTACTCGACGAGGAGCTTCGCCGACTCCACTAGGAGCGCTTCGTCGCGACCCGCGGTCTTCGTCTTGCGAACGCTGGGTTCGGCCGGTTCCGGATCCGGCGCGTCATCGTTCGGCCCGACCAAGAAGCTCTGGAGCCGTCGGACGGTGAGTCCTCGAGCCTTTTCGATGATCGACGCCTCGGTGACGGCGGTGGCGTGCCGAGCGATCAGCTCGGCGGCGCACCACCCGAGGCGTCCGGCGAAGACTTCACGTTCGAGCCGGGTGAGCCCCTTCCGTCGAATCCGACGGGCGAGCGCCTTGGTCTCGGCGGCCCACCGCCTCCCTCGTTCGCAGCGTTCGAGGGCATAGGCACTGAAAGAGGAGAAGCCGAGCTCATGATGGCCGGCGCGCCGATCCAGCTCGTCGAGGAGACGACCTATCTGCAGTCGAAGTTGCGCGCCACCTCGACCCAGCTTCACGAGCTCGGCGTCCTGTGCGGCCAGGCGCTCGGACCCCGTCGCTGCGTCGGACCACGTGGATCGCTCTCGGGCGTGAGCCGCTGCGACCATTCGACTTCTGTACCATGGCCTGACCAGCTCTTCATCGATGTGAAAGACAGAGTATGTCTGCCTTTCATTCACAGCCGAGGCGAGCCAACCCAGTCGTAGCCTGGAAGTTCCAATGAAAGCCGTACCGGCGGGGGGCGAGCGGCGGCGTTAAGGACTCAGCGGGATGATGACAGTGAGGTGTCGCGAAAGAAAATGCAGTAGCTCATCGGACGGGCCGTCGAAGGGGCCCGCTGTTTTGGAGGCATCCTTGTGCGAAGGGTGCGACTTTGCCGCTGGTTTGCCACTCGAATGTCGGCGTTCCTGCTCAAGACGTCATCAGTCTGCAATGACACATCTCTATTCGTCTCGTCGACGACCGAGAGCCACAAGTCTCGACTCGTCAGGAGGATTAGATGGAGAAGATCGTTTCGCGAGCAGTCGCAATCCTGCTGACCGCCTCGCCTGCAATTTCACAGGCTCAGTTGACACCCACTTTCACCCGGATCGACGACACGGGGTCGCCGAGTTTCACCGACTTCGGCTCGGCCACTATCGATGGGGGCAACGTCGCGTTTTTGGCTAATCCGGGCTTCTTTGGCGAAGGGACCGTGTACGAGAGCATCGGGCTCGCAGCGCCGGCCGTCGCTTTCCCCTCGCTGGGAAATGCGCTGGGAACGCCAGTGATCTCGGGAACGGAGACAGCGTTCCTGGAAGACGGCGCCTTCATCAACCCGACCGTGGTTCGTCTGGGCACGACCGTAATCGCCCAGGATTCCTTCACCCCAAACCCGACAGCGTCACCCCCGACCTTCGACAGCGCCTCGCTCGGCTTTGCCTTACCCGGCGTAGACGGCACCACGGTGTACTTCGGTGTTACGGGCGGCGGTCCGACCCAGTTTGGTCTGTGGAGCGGCCAGGGCGCTGCAGGCACGCAGCTCATCGGCGGGTCGGACCCGGTACCTGGCCTGCCGGCAACCGCCACGTGGACGGTGTTCGGCGGCGACCTCAACAACTTCCCGTACGAGGGGGGCATCTCGGCCGATGGCGGCCAGGCTGCTTTCGTCGGCCGCTTCACGGATGTCTCGACGACGGCGCAGATCGGCATCTTCTTGACCGACGGCGCGACCGACACGGCCATCGCGACCGAGGACACGATCGCTCCCGGCTCGACTTCATCGTTCGCGTTCAATGGCGGGGAGCTGACCCAGGTCTCGCTGGATGGCGGCGTCGTAGTCTTCAACGCGGACAGCCCGGCCGGCGTGTACAAGTGGGACGGCACGCTCAGCGACGTCGTCACCGCGGGCACCAACGTCCCCGGCTCGACGACGGTAACGTTTTCGACCTTTGGCCCGGCTTCGATCTCCGGAAACGACATCGTCTTCCTGGCGACGGACTCGAACGGCGATGTGGGTCTGTACGGTGAGATCGACGGCGTCCTGGAAACGATCGTTGTCGAGGGCAACACGGTCGACGGCGACGTTCTGACTGGTCTGGGCTTTCACGCCGACGGATTCGACGGGAGCCAGGTGGTGTTCACTGGCACCTATGGGGCCAGTGACGAGGGGCTCTTCGTAGCCGATCTTGCCCCGCCGCCGGTCCCGGACGTTCCCCTTCCGGCTTGGGCACTCGCATTCCTCGCCGTGCTCCTCACGGGCGTCGGCCTGACTCGCCGCCGCATCTAGTCCTCGAACGGCTGCCGCGCATTGGATACGTTCGCCCGCGAGTGGCTACAGGCCTGGGCGGCGACGAGTCTGGAGGAGGACGCTCGCTGTCGGCTGTACGCTGAGGGGGCAGGTCCGACAGATGAAAGCGGGAGTTCGACCCTGCGCTCCGCTGGTCGTTCCCAGAGGCCTCCGGGCTCTCTCGAGAGACCGCATTCGTGAGGTCTGCGCGAAGCAAATCGAAACTGTACCGCCTCCGCCTCTGCGGCCTCGAGTCCGCGAAAACCAAACGGTGGTGGCTCCGTCATGGTGACCTATCCTTTCGTCTTCTCGACCAGCTGACGAACGGCGAGGCGTGTCATCGTTGGTCGGCTTGGCGTTTTCAAGGGATTCGTCGACACGATGACGGTTGTGTGGCGAACGCGCAAAGCGCGTCGCTGAATGAATGATCTTGAATAGGAACGCATTCGCGCTGGCGGCCGGTCTTGGCTCCGAGGCTGACATCGACGTGCGGGTCGGTTGTCGAGCGGGAGCTCTCCAGGCCACGCTATAGGCCGGAAGCCGCCGGGGCTTTGGGCGGAACGATGCACGTAAAGGGAGTGGAGGCTCTTCCGGACGAGCCGGGGGAGGTGGTGGTCGACGGTGGGGGGCGCGTGCGGTTTGCGTCGGCCCGGGGGACCGAGTGGATGACCGTGCCGGGGCTGGCGTGCGAGCTGGCGGCGGTGGTTTGCGCGCTGGATGAAGAGGGACGGACGAGCGCCGAGGTGTCGGTCGCGTCGGGGGCGGTGCAGGTGAGCTTGCGCATGCTGCGCGGTCCGTCGGGGACGGACGTCTATCTGGCGACGGTTCGGTCGAGCGCTCCGCCCTCTCGCTGGCGCGGTGCGGTCTCGCCCCGGGAGGCCCAGGTGGCGGAGGCGCTGGTTGCGGGGATGACGATCCGGCAGACCGCGGCGAAGCTGGGTATCGAGCCCGATACGGCCAAAGAGTATCGCCGGAGCCTCTACCGGAAGCTCGGGGCATCCAGCGCGGCCCAGGCGGCGGCTCGGTGGGCGATGATGGGGGCCTAGAGCGGAGCGCAGCTGGTCTAATGGTCGAAGGGCTCGGGGAAGCGGGTCGTCGAGTTTCCGAGCCCGCTGCCCCAACACTCGAACTCGGTGCCGACGTCAGCACACATGCCGCTGTAGGCGTGCGTCCCATGGAGCGCTTGCACTCCTGAGACAGACGCTGCGACGGGAGTGGTCGAGCCGACTTGGGAACCGTTTCCCAGCGCACCAGTCCCCGCCGCACCCCAGCATCGAACGATCCCTCCGGTCAGCCGGGCGCATCCCATGCCGGCGCCCAGCTCCACTTCCACGGCGGTCGTCAGTCCAGTCACGGACACCGGGGCATTGCGGTTTCGCGTTTGCCCATTTCCCAGCGCGCCACCATCGTTGCGTCCCCAACACTCGACCGTCCCGCCCGTACGAACGGCGCAGGTGTGGCTCGCGCCGGCGCTGATGTCCACGGCGTCGGTGAGGCTTGAAACCGAGACCGGCGTGCTGGAGTTCGTGTTGGCGCCGTTGCCCAACTCGCCAAAACCGTTCCTTCCCCAACACTCGACTCCCCCCGAGCTGAGCAGCGCGCAGGCGTGGTGTCTTCCGAGGGCGATCTTGGTGGCCGTCGTGATGTTGGAAACCGCGACCGGCGTCGTTCTGCGCGTGGTCGTCCCGTCGCCGAGCTGACCAAAGGAGTTGTTTCCCCAGCACTCGACCGTCCCTGCCGAGTCGAGCCCGCACGCGAACCGCTCCCCTACTTCGATCTGCTCAGGGTCGCCCGAAACCTGCACGGCGACCGGGGAGTTTCGGTTCGTAGTCGTGCCGTCGCCCAGCTGTCCTGCGGAATTACCTCCCCAGCAGTAGACAGACACGACGCCGGTCGCGCTGGTCCCCTTGGCGCAGGCGAACTCCCCACCAGCGCCCAATGCTGAACCGACGACCTCCTCGGGATCGGGCGCGGTGCTCGGCCAGCTGACGGCGCAGACGGTCGGCAGGAAGCATGCGGCGTTGCTGCCGTCACCGATCTGTCCTCGTCCGTTTGGTCCCGCGCAGTACAGGGTCTCGTCGGCCCGAATCCCACAGACATTCTGGGACCCAGTCGGCGTGACCAAGTCCCAGGCACACTCGGCCGCGCAGTTGGACACAGTCTCACCGAGGGCGGTTTCGCATATGCCGTCGCCGCATTCCGAGCACACGCTGAAGTCGAGCTCGCAAAAAGCATCGCAGGCCAGATTGCCGCCGGGCCGACCTTGGGTCTCGCAGGTCTCACCGCCGAGCGCGATGCCGTCGCACTCCTCTGCGGGGGCCTCCAAGACACCGTTGCCGCACTCGAAGCACCCGCTGTCGTCGATTCTCGAGCAGCTGTTCGTGCACTCGAGGCTGCCCTCGGCGAGGTTCGCCTGGGTGAGGCACGTCTCCCCGCCGAAGTCCGGCCCTTGGGTATCGCAGACCTCGGGCCCCTCGATCGTGCCGTTGCCACAGGTGAAGCACTGGTCGGTTTCGATGGTCTGGCAGTCCGAGATGCAGCGCAGGTCCCCTTCGGTGAAGACGGACAGCGTCTGGGAATCGCAGGTTTCGCCCCCGAACTCGGTGCCGTCGCAGACTTCGGGTCCTTCGATGGTGCCGTTGTCGCACTGATAGCAGCCGGACTCGTCGATGGTTCGGCAGTTGTCGATGCAGGCGAGATCCCCTTGTCGAAGCCCGGTCTCGGTCCGGCAGGTCTTGGGGGGGCTGCCGAAGTCGGTGCCTTCGCACGCTTCGGGCCCTTCGATGACGGCGTTTCCGCAGTCGTGACAGTCGGACGTATCGAAGGTCAGGCAGCTCGCCGCGCAGGCGATGGCTCCGTCCTTGAGCGATACTTGGGTGGAGCAGCTCGCGGGCGGGCTTCCGAGGTTGGCGCCGTCGCAGATCTCGGCTCCCTCCACCGTGCCGTTTCCGCAGGTGAAGCAAGCGCGAACGTCGAACGCCCGGCAGCCGGCTGCACAGGCGAGCGCTCCGGTCGTGAAGGGCGACTCCGTGCCGCAGGTCTTGCCCGCGAGGACCGGCGGGCCCATCCCCATCGGTCCGGTGTCGCAGACTTCGGGCCCCTCGATGGTGTTGTTTCCGCACCCGTGGCAGTCGCTCACGTCGAAACCCAGACAGTTCGGATTGCAGGCGAGGGCGCCGTCGGCCAGGGCCGCGTGGCTCTGGCAGGTCCGGCCGGCGAGATTCGCGCCGTCACAGACCTCGGGCCCCTCGACGCTCCCGTTCCCGCACTGAAAGCAGCCCGTCGCGTCGAAGGACAGACAGTCGTTCGAGCAGCGGATCGCTCCTTGCGTGAGGCCCGTCTGCAATAGACACGAGTTCCCCGACAGCTCCAGCCCGTCGCAGACCTCCGGACCCTCGATGACCCCGTCACCGCACACGTAGCAGCCGCTCCGATCGATCGTTGTGCAGTCGGCGCTGCAGGACAGAACGCCCGACGCGGGACAGGCCTGGTCGCGAAAGTCGGTGAGGTCGCAGTTCTCGTCCCCCTCGGCGACGCCGTCGCCGCACACGGTGCAGGCATCGGTGTCGAACGCCGAGCAGTCATCGGCGCAGGTGAGCGCTCCGACCGCCCCATCGATGAGCGTGCCGCAGGTTTCCTCCTCGAGGTCACCGCCGTCGCAGACCTCGTCGCCTTCCGTCACTCCGTCTCCGCAGACGGTGCACGCGCTCGTATCGAGGGCCGAACAGTCGGCGAGGCACCCGAGCGGACCGACGCCCCCTTCGACTTCGGTGCCGCAGGTCTTGTCGGCCAGCGCGTCGCCGTCGCAGACCTCGGCGCCTTCGAGGATGCCGTTTCCGCATACGGCGCACGCGCTGACGTCGAGGGCGAGGCAGTTGTCCTGGCAGGTGATGGTTCCAACGCCGCCCACTTCCGAGGCACAGGTGGCACCGCCGAGGTTCGCGCCGTCGCAGGCCTCTCCGTCGTCGATCGCTTCATCACCGCAGCTCGCGCAAACGGCGCGGCTTTCGTCGCACCCGCTGGGGCAGTCCGTGGGCCGGGGGACCCAGCCGGGCTCGTCGCGCCCGGGACAATCGGTTTCCTCATAGACGATGAGAACGCGGCCCTGACAGGTCGATTCGGGAGCCGTGGCGCTGCACGTGATGTCGTCGACCGCCGCGCCCGAGATCTGAACGGTGAAGGTGCGGCTCTGATTGATGTCGGTTTCGATCTCCAGCGTGTCGGAGAACGTTCCCGGTTCGGCAGGAAAGAACTCGACCGTCAGTCCGATCTGGGTCCCGGCCGCCACGGAGATGTCGGCGTCGGCCCGCGTGAAGGGACGACCGTCGATCGAGAAGCGAAAGGGACCGGACTCGGTGAGCCGCACGCTGCGAATGACGACGGGGTTCTGTCCGTCGTTTTCGAGCGAAGCGCTCTGGGTGAGCGGATCGGGTGAGATGGCGACTTCGCCAAACGCGAAGGTGCCCGGTACTTGAAGCTCGCCGGGAACGAACACGAAGCCGTCTTCGCCGCAGGCAGCCAGCCCCCCGAAGAGGAGGAGAACGGAAACGCGAAGAGCCAGACAACGCATGTCGTACCCGGGTATACGCGGGCGCGCATCACCCTCGCCATCCCCCCAAATAGGGGGGGACGAAGGGACCGATGGGTTACGGGTCCCCAAACCAAGGAGACGCTCGCCTCAGGGCGTGTCGCGGGTCCTGTCCGGCTGGAAGGGCGTGCTCCAGAGCTGGGTGACGCTGCCGCGGCGGAGGGCGTCGACGACCCATCCGACCTGGCCGACGGCACGATAGATGGCGGCCGGGACGGCGGGTTCGGCGGCGGCGCGGGTGAGCTCGGCGGGGATGGGGTGCCCTTCATGGAGGGCGTCGGCCATGCGGTCGAAGGCTTCTTGGAGCGGCTTGTGGCGGGCGTGCGCGTCGACGTCGCTTCCATGGAAGCGACCGCCGCCCGCTGCCCAGTGTCCGGCCCAAGGGAAGCCGCCGCTGCGGGCCGCGCGGAGCGCGGCGTCGATCGCCAGACGGGTGTGGTTCGATTCCGGAAATCCGCACTGCACGATCGGGAGCAGGGCGGGCCGACGATCGAACTCGGCGTCCGCGAGGTCGGCCAATCCGCGGAGGACGAGTGCGGGCAGCGAATCGAAGTACACCGGACTGGCCAAGACCACCAGGCTTGCGCGCTGCGCCGCCTCCACCAGGGACCACGAGCCGGGTTCGAAGCCGTGAGTCGATTTTGCCGACCACACGATTTCCGACGCCCAGCCGCGCTCCTCGAGGCGCTTCACGAGCGCGCGCCCCAGCCCCTCGGACGTGCTGGTGCCGGTGGGTTTCGCGCTGCCCACCCACAGGACGACGCGCCGCTCTCCCACTTCGAAGCCCTCGGACTGTACCGGGGGATGTGGCTCGACGGCCGTCGCATCGGACGCGTGACGTTTCGAAAGGTATCGAACGATCGTCTCGGTCGTGTCGCCGAGCGATGTATCGGAGTCGGTGGCCCGGACTTCGGTCACGAGGGGCGAGCGGCAGTGAAGGTTCAAGGCGTTCCGGCGCACGAGCGTCTCGAAGGCCTCGAAGTCCCCGGGGTCATCGTGCCGGGTCGTTTCGGCCAGGACCGCCCACTGGGGATAGCGCCGGTAGCGCCGGAGATGATGGGTTTCGCCCTCCACGTTGCCGAAGAACGGTGAAAGCAGTCCGATCGTCTTATCGAGTGCTCCCTTGGCCAGCGGGTCCCATGCGCCGAATCGCGGCCTCGTGAGCCACACGAGCCCATCGGCAGCGATCGCGTCCCGCATGACCTCGTTGGCGTGGTCGCTCGCCTTGCACTGGCCAGGGTGCACGACCCAGCAGTTGAAGCATCCCTGACAAGGCGCAAATCGCTCCTCGTCGAGGTCGTGGCAGCGAAAGGGAACGCCTTCGTCTTCCAGCGTCCGGAGGACCCGACTGCGGATGCGGCGGTTCACGTTGGAGCATAGGACGGTGAGCATGAGCGCCTCCTGCCGTTCATCATACCGGTCGCGACCGACCAGGTCGAAGCCAGGCGAACCCGGGCGTCGAGTTCGAGGCGTGGTCAGACGGTGACGGCGTTGCCGCGATAGATGCGCGCCAGGTAGCGGCTTTCGGCCGGCGTGGGGGCCGGGAGGGAGCAGTTCATGACCGCAGCCACGAAGCGAACCATCTCCTCCTTGACCTCCTGATCGTTGCCCGGCTCCTCGGTGCGGGCGCGGCGCGTGAGCTGCACCTGATTCACCGCGGGCCAGGTGGGAATACGCTCCCCCTCGACCCCCAAGGTGACGGTGAACGCGTGCAGCGAGTTCTTCACGAAGAGCGCGAGCGCGAACTCTTCGCGGGTGGAGGCCCGGGAGGTGTCGGGCGTGACGAGCACGATCTGACAGCGCGGCCACAGCGCGGCGATCTTGGCCGTACGGAAGTGGTGGGTGAGCTGGTCTCGGACCACGCCGGCAAAGTCATCGCGGGAAAGGACCCGCTGCCAGCTGTGCATGGTGTCGCCGGCCAGAGCATGCATGGGCAGCCGGGCGAAAGGCGTATTCACCACGATATCGACGCGGCCGAGGCGCGCGTGGTGACGCATCAGCGCCTCCTGGAGGTCGTCGGCGATGGCCTCGCCGGCGAGGCCCACACCCTCCCGCTCCGGGAGCAGCCGCCCGAGCTCGTCCGCCGTGCTCGTTTCGCGGGTCAGGACCACGATGTTGTCGACCGCCAGCTCGCTGAACGCTTCGGCCAACGCGCGCAGCTCGTCCTTCAGCGCCTCGCCCACCAAGATGACGTTCTTGCCCTTCAGCTGCTCGAGGTGGTCGCGCCCGGGCTTGAGCATGAGCTCGCCCTCGGTCACCGACCGCTCGAACTTGAGGCCACCCGACGGGTGGAAAGTCTCGCCCGACACGTTCTCATCGACCAGCGCGAACACGGTAGAGATCGCGACTTGCTCGTCGGTGGGCATCCTCTTGAGGTGCAACCGCCCGACGATCCCCGACTCGACCTTCTCCGCCTCCTTGGCGATCTCCGACCGATCGAAGAACGTCTCCGGCGCCGCGACATGCTCGCCCACGAAGTGTCGGCCGAGGTCGTCGTCGATGACGCCGCCGTTGAACAAGCGGGCGACGAGCTTCTGTGCCACCGACTCGGGGGCGAGGTATCGGCGCGCGACCGAATCCGGCTCCCCGCGCTGGATCCCGGCGAGCAGCTTCTTCACCGCGGCGGGCGCGTCCTCCCAGCGCGCCAGCTCTTCCGTGCTGTTGGTGGCGAACCGCGCCAGCACTTCGCCCGCCGCCATGCCTTCTGCGACCGAGCCGAGAACCGCGGTGTGTAGCGCATTCAGACGCTTGTTCTCCAAGATCAGCCGCCCGCGGCGCTCGAAGAGTCCGGGTTGCTCCGGCGTTCCGCGGAGCCGCTGACCGTCGACCGGGCCGGGCGCCAGGGCGTTGATCTGGATCTCGGGACCGAGGTGTCGAGACAGGATCTCGGCCAGTGCGCGCTGGCCGGCCTTCGAGACGGAATAGTCCGACCGATTCGGGTAGGCCACGGCCAGGTACTTCTCGCCGCCGAAGTAGCTCGACACGTTCAGGATGTTGCCCCGCCCGTTGCGCTTCATCTGCGGAGCAAACATCCGCGTAAGCGAATAATTGGAGATCAGATTGGCCTCCATCGTTCGGTCCCAGGCATCGAGCTCCATGTCGACGACCATCTCTTCGGCCCCGGAGATCCCGGCGTTGTTGATCAGGATGTCGAGCTCACCGAACAGGTCGACGGTGTGCTCGTACAGGCGCTGAAGGGACGCCTCGTCGCCCACGTCGACGTTCGCCAGGATGAAGACGCGCTTCGCCGGCTCGGGGTAGCCGACGCGACTCAACTCGGCGATGATCGAAGCGCGCGCAGCCTCCAGGCGGTGTGGGTTTCGAGCAGCCAAGAGGACCTTCGCGCCGGCCAGGGCCAAGAAGCGTCCGAGCTGAAACCCGATGCCGACGCTGCCTCCCGTGATCATGGCCGTCTTACCCAGGTGGAGGCCGGGTAGCACCCGCTGGATCGATAGCGGCATCGACGACTTACCCGTCGCGCGACGAATGTTCCGAGGAACCCAGAGGTTGATGGCGTCCATCTTTCGCACGCGGTTGGTCAGCGTGGCGGTCCAGTCGGCCGAGAAAGCCAGATTGTCCGGCTCGTCGTTGTCGAAACGCACGATCTGATTGGGGCGGCAGCTCCACCGCCGCTCGCCCAGCTTGACCTCGTGCTCTTCTTCTCGACGCCAGACTCGAATGAGCTCCTCGATCGCGGCGCGATTGATTTCGTAGAGGCCATTGCCCGCGCCATCATCGGCGTTGGTCACGAAGGTGATCGCCGGGGCCTGCTCGAGCTCGGGCCAGGAGTGGATCAAACTCGCGACCGCCGAGGACAGAGCAACCGGAGCGACGACTTCGTCGCGGAGAAAGCGATCGACGTCCTCGTCGGTCGCCCCCGCGAGGTCGTGTCCAAAGTTCCTTCTCGAGGGCAGGACGACCACGCCGTCGAGTCGTCCGTGCTGGTCCGAGATGAACTCCATCGTCCGCTCGACGTTTTCCCGTCGAAGCGGATTCAACAGCAGCAGCGGCATGCCGCGGAGCGGCGTCGATTGAACCTGAAAGCGGGCGCGTTCCAACGAATCGATGGCGCGAAATGCCAGAACGACCTTGGCTCCAAGGCCGACCTGGCGCTCGGCGAACGCCAGAGCTTCGTCGACATCGCGCCCGCCCAGAATGAGGACCACCTTGCCCCGGAGGTCTACGAGCCGCTTGTCGGGCCAGGAAACGAGTTTGCTCCGGCTTTGCGCCGGGACTTGCATCCCGTTCGTGACCTCGAAGGAATGCCCGGAAAAAGCCCGCGACTCGGGCGAGGCTAGCCAGAGCACCGTGGACGCCACGTCGTCGGGCGTCGGATAGACGAAGTCCATGGCCTCCGACTCGGCGCTCCGCCGGAGGATCATGAGGTCACGGAACTCCTTCGAGGTGGCGCCCGGCTCGAAGCCCTGGAGATCGTCCATGGCTTTGAACACGGTGTCGATCCGCTCCGATGCGATCGGACCGGGAAAGACGGTGTTCACGCGGATCCCGTGATCGCTCTTTCCGAGCTCCCGGGCGAGTCCCAAGGACAGGGCGTTCAGGCCCGACTTGGGGACGACGTACGGGATCCGGCCGAAGTAGCTGGTACGGGAGAAGATGGTGGAGACGTTGATGACCGACGCTCCGGGGCGAAAGTGCGGGACCGCCGCGCGAACCATGTTCCAAGGGCCGCCGAGGAGGTTCTTCACCGCGTCGAGCATGGTCTCGGACTCGCCGGGCCGGACCAAGTCTGCTTCGTCGAAAGGGATCTGCTGAAGCCGCTTCTTCGGTCCAGCGCCGCCGGCGTTGTTCACGAGAACGTCGACGCTTCCGAAGCGCTCGACGGCGGTCTCGAGGGCCCGACGACATGCATCGGGGTCCGCAGCGTCGGCGGCAAGCGGATAGATCCGATCCGCGGAGTGGCCTTCATCGATCAGCGTGTTCGCGAACGTCGTCAGCTTGTCGAGGTTTCGCCCGGTCATCACCAGCCGCGCGCCCTCGCGCAAAAAGTGGCGGCTGATGTGGCTGCCGATGTTTCCCGCGGCGCCGGTCAGGATGACGACCTTGTCGTCGAGGCGAGGTCCAGTGGGATTCTGTATTTCGGTCATCGTAGGGTCCCCGCCGAACCCGTATCGATACGCTCGACCGTCTTACCGCTGCGCTCGGCGTCGCGGATGGCCCAGGCTCGATAGAGCTCGTCTTTGGTCTTGAGGCCGGCCCGCGGGAGGTCGTGCACGGCAATGTAGGTGGCGCCGGCGTGTCGATTCTCCCACATGGCTTGGTGTGCCTGCGGCACCTCCTCGAAAGGAACCGCCACCGGCGTCACCACGTCGATGAGCCCCGCCGCGATGCGGCCCTGCATTTCTTCGAACTCGCGCGCGGTGTTGAGATGCGTTCCGCGGATCTCCGCGGTCGGCATCAGGATCCGACGCTGACGCATCCAGACCTGCGGCGCATAGAAGCTCAGTCGCGTGCCGTCGAGATCCTCGGCATAGACGATCCGCCCGACGTTTGGCTTCACCAGCGAGGTCGACAGCGAAAGGCCGTCTCGCCCCCGGCGCTCGAACACCACGTCGGGCAAGCCGCGCCGATCGATGTGCGTGCGGAGCAGAGGCGCGAGCGCCGAACCGACCGGCTTCAGGGTGCGGTCGCTGAAGGCGCGGACCGCCTCCTTGAACGCGACAGAGTCTCGGAATGCGTCGGGCAGCGGCGCCAGCGGTCCGGGCGGATCGAAGTCATTGCCCAGCCGGCGCTGAATCTCCTCGACGCTCACCACGCCGGCGAAACTGGCGCCGAACCCGAGCGAGCCCACGAACTCGCGCTGGGAGATCGTGTCGGCAAGAACCGCAACGCGAGCGTTCAAAGCGACGCCGACCTCGATGGCCTCGATGGCCACGGGGTCCACGATGCCGTCGGTCGCTCCCGGCCCGTACACCACGAGCAGCGATCCGCCTGCGCGGAGCTGGGCCCGGGTGAACATGTCGCGCGGGGTGGACGACCCTGGTTTGCCCACGAACGTGAAGCGGTAGCCGGACGACGCACCGAAGAAGGTCAGAACACCTCCTTCCCCAAGGATCTGGAAGCTCCGGGGAAAGGAACGCTCGCCGGCGTGGGAGACGACATAGTCGATGGGGCCTCCCGCTTGCTCTTCGACCTCGCTCTTGAAGGCTTGCCCGGCGTCGACCCAGGCCGGCACGAGGTCCGGATCGTCCGGCACGAGAGTGAAGATGTCCGACCACCGCTCGTCTTTGCGATTTACCGGCCGGCCGCCGAACGACTCGACGCGGCGGGCCCGCTCTTCCGACGAAACCTGACCGACGACGTCGAGGCCAACCTGTCGCGCCGTTCGCAGACACTCCAGCCCCGTCCCCGTGGAGGCGCCCTCCACGAAGAGCCGCCGACCGGGCTCGATGTCGAGCGTCGTGTAGAGCGCTCGATGGATCGTGCCCAGGTTCAGGCCGTACGAGCCGGCTTCCTCCAGGGTCAAACCCGGGAGCTTCTTGTGGATCTGGGGCCCCTGGACGACGACGAACTGTGCATGGGTACCGTTCTCTCGCTCGTAGCCCTGGATCCGGAAGTCGGCGGCCATGGGGTCGAGACCTTGATCCGGGGACAGCAGCTCGCTCTGGCCGGAGTAGATGGTCACGAGGTCGCCGACCGCAATCCGGCCTTCGCGGATTAGCTCCGAGCCGAGGGCGGCAACCAATCCTACGCCGCCTGAGCCAGTCACGTGGACGTCCGCATCCCGGCCATCGAAGGGTGAGACCGGGATGCCGGTCAGGCCCCAGATGTCGTTGTAGTTGACCTCGGAGGCGAGCATGAAGACCAGCGCATCGTTCGGGCCGGGCTTCGGTGTCTCGAACACGACCAGGCGCTCGCAGTCTTTCGGGTCGGCGTGGTTGGGAGCACCGGTCTTCGGGCTCTTCGTGAGTCCGAGCCCGTACTGGAACTCGGGGATGGGTGTCGCCCCGGGATAAAACCCGGCTTCCCGAGGCAGAAGCTTACCCTCCTGCTCCAGTCGTTTTCGCGTCGCCTCGTCGGCATCGGGCGGCACCTTGGTGGCGCGCAGAGGGAGTGGAGCGCTGCGGCGCTCGAGAAAGGCCCGGATCCCGGGAGGTCCGTCCTCGGGGTCGCACACCGCTTCGGCAAAGAGCTCACCCTCATGAACGAGGCCCTTCGTCTGGCCCTGTTCGATGCCGGTCTTCACGGCATCGACGATGCGGTTCACGGCGGACGTGCGTCCGCTGGTTCGGGCCTGCTCGATGGCGGCGGCAACCGTAGGCTCGGTGAGAACGTCCTCCGACCAAGTCTGAGGGGCGTCGCTTTCGGCGAGACGTCCCTTTTGGCGGGCGAGCGCATCGGCGATGGGGCCGCGGCCAACGACATACTCACGCGCCAGCGCCACCGCTTCCGCAAGGGGGCCGCGGGCGTGTCCCTCCACCACCCGATCGACGAGACCGACGACCAGCGCATCGCTCGCCTCCATGCTGCGGCCCGAGATCATGATCCGGAGCGCCTCGGCGAGGCCGCCCTCTCGGGGCTGAAGCCGGCGAACCAGCCTCTGGGTTCCGCCGTAGCCCGGCAGAAGGTTGAGGTTGATCTCGGGCTGGCCGAAGCGCGCTCGAGCATCGGCCACCACGTAGGTACACGCGAGCGCGAGCTCGTTGCCTCCGCCGAGGGCTGGTCCGTTCACGGCAGCGATGACCGGCTTGTCCAGGCCCTCGATCGTCGAGAAAGCCTTCTGCGCCGCGTGCGGCAAGGTGAGCGCGCTGTTTTTGTCGCCCGCCTCGCCGATCTCGAGCAGCTCTTTCACGTCTGCTCCGGCGACGAACGAGGTCCCCGCCCCCGTGATCACGACTGCGGCCGTCGCCTCCTGGTGCAGGACGTGTTGTAGCACCGTGTTGAGCTCGTCGAGCGAGCGCTCGTTCAGCGAATTTACGGGTGGATTGGCGATGGTCACGATCGCGATCATGCGTCCGGGCGCGACCTCATGGTTTTCGACGCGCAGATAGCGATAGAGCTGCAGGATCTGGCGTGCTTCGAGGAGCCGGCCCCATTCCTTCCAGTCGCGCACCACCGACTGGATCTCTTCGACCGCCTCCGGATTGCGGAGGGTGGACAGATCGCCCAGGGGTTGGTCGAGCAGGATGCCCCGGAGCGTCCGGCGCATGTATTTGCCCGACCGGGTTTCGGGGAACGCGCGCACGGTGAGGAAGTCGCTGGGAACGGCAGTCGCGCCCTTCTCGCTGCGTACGAGTCCTTTGAGGCGCGCGATGTCTTCGTCGGTGATCCGGCGCCCGGGTGCGGGGAGCACGAAGGCGACCGGTGTCTCGCCCTTCTCCTCGTGGGGCGCGCCGACGACAACCGCGTTACCGACCGGCGAATCCTTGCGGAGGATCTTGTCGCGTAGGATCGCGCCCTCGATCTCCTCGGTTCCGATTCGGTGACCCGAGACGTTGAGTACGTCATCCGAGCGTCCGTGCAGCGTCACCGACCCGTCGTCGTACTCGCGGGCGTAGTCGCCTTGGGTGTAGGCCAGGCCGCCGTCCCATCGGTCGAAGTAGACCGCCGTGAAACGTTCGATGTCGCCCTTCCATCCGGCTTCACCGAGACGCTCGGCATCGCCCCAGACGGTTCGGGCCAGGTAAGGATAGGGCTGGGTCAAGACCAGCTCGCCCTTTTCCCCGAGCTCGGCCCGCCGCCAGCGGACGGCCTTCCCGTCGGGGCTGGACTCTTCGGCTACGCGGACCTCGGCCTGGATCCAAGGGAGGGCCCAAGTCTTGGCGTTGGCTTCGAGCTTTTTCGCGTCGCCCCAGGGGCAAGAAAAGACGATGCCGCCGTGCTCGGTCGCCCAGTACGAGTTGATGTAGCGAGAGCAGACGCTGCCCATCGCGAACTCCTGAACCGCGGGGGAGACCGGCTCCGCGCAGAAGGTCGCGACTTTGAGTTTCGACATGTCGAAGTCCGACATGTCGCGAGTGCTCGCCGGATCCGTCATGACCGCCTTCAAAAACGTGGAGCCCGCCTTGAAGATCGTGGCTCCGTGGCGCTCGATGATGGAGGAGAATCGTCCGGCGTGAGGGAATAGGGGCGAGCCTTCGGCGACGATGGAAGTGATGCCGACGGCAAGGGGCGCCGCGATCAGGTAGGATTGCCCGGTGATCCAACCGGGATCGGCGATCGTGTAGATCCGGTCGTCGTCCTTCACGTCGAAGACAGTCCGCATCGTGTGGCTGATCCCCGCGAGCCAGCCCCCGTGGGTGTGCACCACGCCCTTCGGCTTGCCCGTCGAGCCCGAGGTGTAGATGATGAAGAGCGGCCATTCGGCGTCCACGGGTTCGGCCGGGTGGCTTTCACATAGCGCTCGCCAGAAGCTCGTGTCGTCGAGAGTGGAGAGTGCTTCGGCCTGGTCGACGTCGAAGCCGGCGGCCTTGGCCTTGGCGAGGACGCTCTTTTCGGCGGCGGCGACCAGAGCATGCGACCAGCGGTCGCGTGGCTGCTCGACCACCTCCTGACCGGTATACCGGACCACGACGACGGTCTCGACGCAGTGGTCGGCATCGGCGAGGCGGCGGGCGACCGCAGTGCGGACTTCGGCTTTGCGCTCGGCGTCGAGTTCGGACGCGTCCTCGAGGCCTTGGCCGAGCTCGCGCATGATATCGCTTCGCTCGACCGTGATCTCGCCAGCCAGAGCGTCGCGGACCCGCGCTTCGAGGAGGGGGCCCGCTTCGCCGAGGTCATACTCGGCCAGAGCCTGGCTGAGCGCATCCAGAGCGATGGGGCGAGGGATGAAGTTGTCGAGGGCGAGGTCGGTGAAGCTCTCCTTATAGGGGACGACCTCGGCGTTTCGGTATCCGCCGTCCGCGGTGACTACGACCTTGGCCCCCGCATCCCAGATGCGGTCGGAGAGCGTCTTCGCGGAAAAACCTCCGAAGACCGGTGTGTAGATGATCCCGAGCCTCTTGGCAGCTTCGGTATAGAAGAGCTGCTCAGGGATGTTGGGGAGGTTGAAGGCGACGCGGTCTCCCTTCTTGAGACCGAGGTCGCTCAGCACCTGCGCGCGGAGGACGGTTTCGTAAAGGACGCGCCGATAGCTGAGGGACTCTTGCTGAACCGGGCCGCCACGACCACCCTCGTGCGATGGGTCCCAGCGGTCACTCTCGAAGATGAAAGCCGGCTTGTCGCCGCGTCCGCTCAGGACGTGGCGGTCGAGCTCGTTGAAACACGCGTTGGTGAGGCTCCCTTGATACCAGCGGTAAAACGGGGCCTCCGAGTCGTCGAAGGCCTGCTTCCACGGACGCCACTCGGGATCGTCGGGCGTCCATGACGACGGCTCGCCCGAGGCGACATCGAACCCCTCCCAAGTCGCGGGGAGCGATTCGAGTCGCAACCAGGCTTGCTTCTCGGGGACGAGCCAGTGGAGCTCCGACGCCGCGATGGTGCCGTGAAAGCCTCCGGGGTCGGAGTGAGCCTCCTTGCGTACACGAGCTTCGTGCTCGAGATCTCGAATCTGACTCTCCGTCCGAAAAACGCGGTTCGCCGCCATGCTCTGGGCCTCCTCCTGCCAGCGCGTCCGTGGCCGCCTCGCGGATCGAGGACGTCCCGGGATGCGCGATTCCAATGGGACGGCCATGATTCGTCGTCGCCGGGTTCATTGTCAAAGTGCGTCAAAAGCTCCCGTGCTTACCCTGAAGACACGTGCCCGGACAGGTGCCGATCGCTACTCGTACCTGAGGTGGCCCAGCGACTCGCTATCCCACGACTCGAGGGTTCGCAGGTACTGAGCGCGCTCGAAGGCGTCTCGGTCCTTCGGGTCGAAACGCGCAGAGCCGATCATCTCCCCGAGGTTTCGATAGTCGTGGGCGATCAGCCAGGTGCGGATGCCGCTCTCGATGTACTTCAGGCGCGCGAGACCGTGTTCGAGCAGGGTCGAGCAGAGCTGGGCGACCGTTGCACCCACCTTGAAGACCTTGAGCGCATCGGACGCGTCGTGCACGCCTCCCGATGCGGCCAGGTCCAGATCGTTTTGACCGTTCAGGATCGCGATCCAGCGGATGCGGGGGAGGATCTCGCTCGGCGCCGAAAGCGTTAGCCGCGGACGGACCTCCTCCGTGTCGACGTCGATGTCCGGCTGGTAGAAGCGGTTGAAGAGAACCAGACCTTGCGCGCCGGCGTCGGCCAGCCGGCGAGCAAAATGGGGAAGGCTCGAGAAAAACGGACTCAACTTGACCGCGACCGGCACCTCGACCGCATCCACGATGGTTCGCGTGAGGTCGATGTAGCGGTCCTCGATCTCGGTCGACGATACCTCGGGCCGCGTGGGGACGAAGTACAGATTCAGTTCGATCGCATCGGCACCGGCCTCTTCCAGCACCCGGGGGTAGTCGCGCCACAAGCTGGGCTCGGTGCCGTTGAGGCTGGCGATGATGGGGATGCTGGTCTTGGCCTTGGCTCGGCGGACGTGCTCGGCATACCCGATCGGCCCCATTCGGAGGCGCTCGGACTCCGAATACATCGACAGGGTTTCGGCGTAGGATTCGCCCTGACTCAATCGCTCGAGCAGGCTGGCGGGGTCCTGGTCCATCTGCTCTTCGAAGACGGAAAACAGGACCACGGCCGCCGCACCGGCCTCCTCGAGCCGCTGAATTCCGTCGACGGTATACGAAAGTGGGCTTGCACCGGCGATGAGAGGGCTCTTCAGCTCGAGTCCGAGATAGGAAGTTTCCAGCATGCGAGTTCACTCCTCTTGAACGGCGCGTGCCCGATGAAAATGCAGCGGATTTCCCCGGTCCACGATACCGGTCGGTATCGTGGACCGGCTGGGACGGGCCGGGCCGACGGACCGCCAGGCGTCCTCGGCCTTCGCTCGAGCGAACATGCGAACCGACAGGCCGGCGGCCGGGGCGAAGCCGAAGTCGGGGGTCACCAGGCCGGGTCCGGCCAAGGGATGGTCGGCGCTCCGGAAGGTCAATACGACGTCCCAGGCCGCACGCCGGGCTCCGTCCCCGATCGCCACGACGGCCGAGCCCTGCACCGAGCCCAGGAGCGTCTCCGCGCCGGTGAGCGTCACCAGGCGCAGCCGGCCTTCCGCCGCCAGAGCCAGGTGCCTTCCGAGCTGAAACGTCAGGCCACCGGCGGTTCGGGCTTCGGTTTCCGGGTCCCGTCGGTTGGAGTTGCCGAGGAGCCCCGCCGCAGCGTCGAACCGCATCCAGTCGCCGCCATGAAGCCGAAAGCGGAGGGCCAAGTCGCCGGCCGCCGTCCCGCCCACCGGGATCTCCGCCCCCAGGTCCGCGGCGAGCTCGGCGACGCCGCGGACGAAACGGTAGCGAAGACGCAGTCTCGGCTGGTCGAGCTCGTACCCCGGTGCCGACGAAAAATTCCAGCGAAGGAGTTCGGTTCGGAGCTCCAGATCGGGCCCGAAGGTCATGGTGCCCGCCAGCTGCATGCGAAAGACGGGCTCCCGCGCGGCGACCTCGGTGTATGCGCCGTCGAAGTCCACCCGGTAGGTCCGGGCCGCCAAGGTCAGCGGTCGTTCGGCCACGCTCACCGGCATGGGCGGCTCCGGAGGTGAGGGCGCATCATCGAGGCGCTCGCGCCAAGCCTCCGTCGGGGCGGACGCCAGCACGACAAACCCGATGAGCGCCGTGTTCACGGAATCAAAGGAGATTCGCCGCGAGCTCGGCGAGCGCCGAGCGCTCACCTTTGAACAGCGTCACGTGGCCCGCGATCCGCTCCTGTCGAAAGCGATTCACGACATGGACGAGACCGTTGTTCGTGGAGTCCATGTACGGGTTGTCGATCTGGTACGGGTCCCCGGTCAGCACGATCTTGGTGCCGTCACCCGCTCGAGACACGATCGTCTTCACCTCATGCGGAGTGAGGTTCTGTGCCTCGTCGACCACCATGAACTGGCTGGGGATCGAGCGGCCGCGAATGTAGGTCAGAGGCTCGATCTGGAGGATGCCGAGATCGATCAGCTCCCGATAGCTGCGTCCTCCCTTCTTCTCGTCGCTCGATAGGCCCATCAGGAACTCGACGTTGTCGAAGATCGGCTGCATCCAGGGAGACAGCTTCTCCTCGACCGTACCCGGAAGGTAGCCGAGATCCTTACCCAAGGGAAAAATCGGGCGCGACACGAGGACCCGCTGATAGATCGACTCCTCCGTTGCTTTGTGGAGGCCAGCGGCGATGGCCAAGAGCGTCTTTCCGGTACCCGCTTTGCCTACGAGGGTGACGAGCTTGATGTTGTCGTCCATCAGAAGGTCGATGGCGAAGGATTGCTCTTTGTTGCGCGGCCGAATGCCCCAGACTCCGTCCTTCAAACGGGTGATCGGCGCCACCTTTTCGTGATCGCCGGAGACGCGGCCGAGCGCCGCATGGCTCGGGTTCACGCGGTTTCGTACGTGGACGAACTCGTTGGGCGCGTAATCACCTTTTGGAAGCGGGAGCTGTCCTTGGCTGTAGAAGTTGTCGACGTCTTCCGGGTCGACCTCGAGCTCGACCACCCCGGTCCACAGCTCGTTGATCTCCATCCGGTCGTGGTCGTAGTCCTCGGCGGTCAGGCCGAGGGCGTCGGCTCTGATCCGCAGGTTGACGTCCTTCGACACGAGGATGGTCGGTGTGTTGGCCGCGCGATCCTTGACGTCGAGGGCCACGGCCAAGATCCGATTATCGGCGACGTGACTGCCCCGGATCACGTCGTCGGGGACGGCGCGATTCGAGAACATGACCTGCAGGTCGCCTCCGCCGGGGAGCTCGACACCCTGGCTGATGTCGCCCTGCTTCCGCAGTTCGTCGAGCGTGCGGCTGACCTGCCGCGCCGAGCGTCCGAGCTCGGAGAGGTCGCGCTTGAAGCGGTCGATCTCCTCGATGACGTAGATCGGAACGATGACGTTATTGTCCTCGAACGCGTACATCGACGCGGGATCGTGGAGCAGAACGTTGGTGTCGAGTACGAAGTTCTTCCTCAAACCTGGGCCTGGAGGGGGCTCATGGCCCCCTCGTGACCCTTAGCCGATGCCTCGGGCCCAGCGCAACGCGAAGCTCGGTGGCAGCGGACTCGGTTGCGCCCCGTACGTTTGGCTTCGTACAGAGCCTGATCCGCCCGACTCAAGAGCTCCTCACGGTTTTGGGCACCGGCGGGGAACGCGCAGACGCCGATGCTCGCCGTGACCTTCAGCTCTCCGAAGTCTCCGGCAACCCTCATGCGCTCGATGCCTCGTCGCGCTCGCTCGGCAAGTTCGACCGCACCCGCAGCGTCGGAACCCTCGAGCAAGATGACGAACTCTTCGCCCCCGTAGCGAGCCACCACGTCGGTCTTGCGCGCGATTCCCTGTAGCGACTCGGCGATCCCTCGGAGCACTCGGTCGCCGACCGGGTGCCCGTAGGTGTCGTTGATGACCTTGAAGTGATCCGCGTCGACGAAGGCGATGGAGACCGGGTGGCCGAGGCGCCGCCCGCGCTCCAGCGACCGACGCAGCATTTCTTGGAATCGCCGATGATTGACGAGGCCGGTGAGCCCGTCGGTCGTGGCCATCCGCTGGACCTGGTCGTACATTCGGGCATTGGCCAGGCTGACGGCGGCTCGGGCGGTCAAGACCTCGATCTGCCGGTCACGTTCACGGTCGATACGACGAGGATCGGTCGTCGACCCGACCAGCAGCGTGCCCAGCACTTCATCGCGGTGGGTCAGGGGATAGACCTTGAGCGCCGCGAGGCTCGCGCCGAGGGCGCCCAGGGGCGGCGGGCGCGCTGGACCGGTCGGGCCGGCCCGCGGTACGAAGGACAGGGCGGTCTTCGTGCGGTGCACCTGGGCGATGAGGTTCGAGCCATCGTCTGGAAGCTCGCCGTCGATGAGGCGCTGCTCGACTATTGAGGGTGCGTCTGCAGCCACGATGCGGTGGGCGCCCTCGGCGGTTCGCACGCTGACTGCGACCACGTTGCTGTCCACGAACGCCCGGGTGCCCTCCACGAGGCGCTGGCCGACCTGGTCGACGCCCAACGCTTCCCCGAGCAGACGCACGGCGTGAAGGATCCGGTCTTGGTCGTCCCGAACGCGGTCCATCTCCACGAAGATGCGCTCGGCGTCGATCGCATGTCCGAGACCGAGGCCGGCGGCGAACAGAATCGCGTCATCGTCGTCGGTGAAGGGCAGGTCCGCGGATCGCTCGGTGGTCAGTACGCCCTGGAGGCGCCCGTCGTAGAACACCGGGACGGCCGCGACCGACCGGGCCGCGGAGCCGGGTATCAGCTCACGAGCGCCGTCTCGAGAGCGAATCCGCATGGGTCGACCCGTTTTCACGACCGCTGCCAAAGCTCCTTCGGGGACGAACTCGGTCCGGCCACCCCCTCTCCGCTCGACGAGACGACCGCCGTCCGCGGTGACGGCGAACAGCTTTGCTTCGTTCGCCCGAACCGAGCGAGCGACCAGGTCGAGCTGGCCTTCCAGCCAACGTTCGAGAGCCCGGGCGCTGCCGATCTGGCGCAGCGTCTCGCGTTCGGCGGGACTGCGAGAGGGTCCCGTGGGTAGGACCGACCCGATCAGCCGAAAGTCTTCAGCCTCGCGCATCAGGCGATCGAGCCTCTCTTGAACCTCGCGGCGGCTCGCCCGGCGCAGTCGACGGGTCTCGAAAGCCACGATTCCGCCGAACGACGCGCCAAAGAGAGCGACGAAGCCGCTCCGGAGGAGAAGCTCGGGTGGAGTGAGTCGTCCGTCGACGAGCAGCAGCACGTCGATGCCGACGATGACGATGGCCGCGAAGCCGGCCGGACCGGTTCCGGCCTGCAGCAACGAGGCCTGCACCCAGAGAATGGCGAACGGGAAGGCGGTTCGAATCCAAGCCTCAGGTCCGAACTCGACGATGATGACCCACGAGAGGAGGCCCGCGACGACCCACAGTCCGCGACGGGCTCGCTCAGTCATCGAAGTGCACCACCCGCTCCCGTGGGCGAATCCAACCCAACTCGTCGCGAGTGACGGCTTCCATGTACTCCGGGTCGGTTCGTAGGGCTCGGACTTCGGCGCGAAGGCGCTGGTTGTCCGCGCGAACGGCGTCGACCGCTTTTCGCAGGCCCTGCATTTCCGCGCGGAGTGCTGCGTGCCGACGAATTCCACCCTCGCCCAGGAGAGCCGCGAGGACGAGGCCGATCACGACGAGGCTGCCGACGCCCATCGCCGTTCGCGCATCGAGCCGAGGGAGGTACACCGAGGCCGAAGCTAGCTCCGCTCCGAGTTCCCCGCAAAAAACGAACGGGCGCCTTTCTACCGGGCGAGAGCGTCCACGATGCGCTCCAAGACCCCAGCCTGCCAGACCCCGTCCGACCGCGCGGCAACCCGGCCCTTCCGGTCCAAGACGATCGACGTCGGGATCAGATAGATGGCCCCGAAAGGACCGGCCTCGCTCATGAAGTGGTCGCGCTGGTCGACCCGCCCCACCGCGTACGGCACCTGGAAACTCTCCGCGAAGATCTCGACGGTCAGCCGGTCGTCGTCCATGGCCAGACCGACCACTTCGACCGACTCCGAGTGGAGGCGAGCCAGAGTGGAAAGACGAGGAACCTCCAGAAGAGCCAGATCGGACCAGGTCGTGAAGATATGAATCACCACGATGCGCCCCCGCAGGGAGCCCAAAGTTTGGACGTCGCCGTCCAGAGTCCAAAACCGTAGGGAGATGGGATGGTCGGGGAGCCGGGGCTTTTCGGTCTTGCCCGCGCAGCCGGCGAGGGCCGCCATGACCAATGCCGTGGTCAAGCGAAGCATGCCGAAAGGTCCTCCCAGCCTTCGGGGAGCGGCGCGATGACGCGCTGCCCTTCGATCGTGATCGTCGAAGCATGCAGACCCAGTCGCTCGAGCGCCGAAGCCACGTCGGGTGGGGCATAGGTGCGGTCACCGGCGATCGGTGTTTCCGCGTATGCCAAGTGCGCGCGCACCTGATGGTGGCGACCCTGACGGGTTGCGACTTCGACTCGCGCCCATCCTTCGAGCGAGTCGACGATGCTGACGCGACTCTCCGGCGCCGAAGGGTCGTCCGCCGGATGCACGCGCACGCGACCTCGGCCGCGCGACTCGATCTCGGCTCGCACCGAGAAGGCGCCCGGTGGGCGGCCCCAGTGGACGAGGGCGGTGTAGCGCTTGTCGACTTCGCCCTGGCTGAAGCGTCGACGTAGGCGTCGACGCGCCGACTCGCTGGTGGCGAACACGAGGACGCCGGAAGCGTCGTTGTCCAGGCGATGCACGGCTCCGCCCTCCAGCGCCGGACCCGCGTTCGCGACCCGCGGGTCGTGGGCGACGGCGGCATGAAGCGCCGAGTCCGGGGAGCGCACGTGGCGAGGCAAGGAGGGTAGGCCGCTCGGCTTGGAAAGAGCGAACCAGTCGGGCCCGGCTTCGATCAGCGGACACCGCTCGAGGAGGTCGGGGCGTCCGGTGATCCGAAAGGAGGCTCTCGGCTCGAACTCGGACAGGTCGAGGTCTTCGGTCCCTTTCGCCGGCCGACCGGGCGCCTGCTGCCGCCCGTCGACGCGGATCCAGCCGCGGGCGAGGGCCGCTCTGACCTCTCGGACCGAGATCTGGACGCCGTGACGCTCGAGCAGGGACCGTACGGCGTGGTCGAGCCGTGCACCGGCGTCGGTCGGCCCGAGCGAGGCATGGCCGGGCTTCACCGGAACGCTCAACCCAGGATGGCTGAAAACGCCAAGCCAGGGACCTTCAGCCAGCTCGGTGAGTGCTCCATCGCGACCATGCGTCGCCCGGCTTCGGCCGCATGGTGATGGTCGGCGAACCACAGCGGCTTGGGAAACGCGGGCATGGGTCCCCTCACCACTGTCTTTTCGATGCCTTCGAGCAAGTAGGTGTTGTGCACCCACCCCGTACCGCTCTGGATGTCTTCCGGTGCGCTCCCGGGGTAGCCGCCCCAAGCGGTCGATCCCCACGCGTAGGCCAGAGCCGGCCAGTGGTTGATGGCGACCGTGCCGTACCTCAGCTCGTCGACCGCCTGGTCGAGACGGGCCTTCACGGCGGGCACCTCGGTCTGGTCCTTGCTCATGACCATGGTCGCGTTCAGCGTGCCCCAGATTCGCTCGTTCATGAAACGGGTCGAGGCATCGATGAACTCCAATGAATCTGGAACTTCGAGTTCGATCCAAGAGAGCACCGAACAAAACGGCTCGACCCGAAAGATCGGGTCGGCCTGATCGTTCGGGTCGATGCCTCGGATCAGCGTCCAGGGCAGTCGTTCGGAGGTCTCTCGACCGATGCGCTCGACGCCGGGCCGGCCCTCGGTCAGGAGCTGATACCGGTCGCGCGCACCGGGATAGTAGGCGTGCCGGGTCGGAACCCGCCGCAGGAAGACCTCCACCCGGCGAAAAAGCGCATCCGCCTGGTGCCAGCCCTTCGCGACCAAGACGATCTTGGCCGCGGCGCAGTTGAACGAAGCGTTGTTCGTCACCATAGCCACCAGGTTGTGGGCGATGAAGTCGAGCTCCGCGTCGGTGTACACTCCGGGCACGATCGCCACCGGGCTGATGTTCCCGAGCTCCGCCAAGAGAGGCTTGTCGAGGCGCGGTGCTCCGCTTCTCTTTTGCTCTTCGCCCTCGGCGCCGGGCCCCCACACGATGGCGTCGTAGGTTCGGTCGGAGCCAGTCATGTGCAGCTCCGTCACGTCCGGATGCTCCACCAGGCGCCGCCCGGCCTCGGCTCCTCCGTAGGCGAATTCGACCGCGCCCATCTCGATGAGCGGCGCGAGCGCCCGCTGGAGGAAGGGGCCGACCCACTCGTTCACGGGGTTGACCTTCACCACCGCGGGGACCTGGTGGTTCACACAGGAGGTCAGCGCGTCGAGGGCCGGGATCGATGCCACGTTGCCTGCGCCGAGGATCCCGCAGAGACCACCCCGGCGAGCTCGCGCGGTGCGACCGGCGGCTGCGATCGTGGCGTCGACGGTCTGGCCTTCGCGCATGACCTCATGGGCGCGATACCCGCGAAGGAGGGCCGAGTCGTAGGCGTCGACGGGAAAGACATCGACCACCGTTCGACCGTCGGCGCGGGTCGAGACCTGGGAGGCGTCGATCGTCGATCGGCCTTCGTGCAGCCGGCGAAGGCTCCGACTGAGCAAGCGGAGGCCCCGCAGAAGCGGGACCGGGCCGGCCAGCCATTCTTCGGGATGGTCCGCGGGGAGCGACTTGGCCTCATGACCGCGCGCAACCCAGGCCGAGGCCACGTCAAACGTCGTGTCCCGGCACGCATCGAGCGCTTCGGCCTGCTCAGCGAAACTCGCATTCATCCATCGGTCGCGGCGGGCCTCGAGGCGCTCGATGGCCTCGTCGACCGGCGCGAACTGGGGAGCGACCTCGGCGACGTGCATGGTACCGCAGCTACCGGGATCGCAGGCCTCACTCCAACCGAAAACTCTGCTCTTCGGAGCCGACCTGGACATCCAAGCGGAGGTTGCGCCGCTCATCCGGGTCGCGACTCAACCGTACGTGGGCGGTGATCCGTTCATTCGCCCGCACCAGCCGGGGCGGAAATGGAAGAAACGTCTGGGCCCAGTGCGTCTCCCGTTCCCCGGGCGCCGTGGACAGCCGCACGTTCGTCGACAGCTGGGCCTCGAACCAGCCGACGAATCCCACCATTCGCCCATCGCGCTCGCCTCGGAACTGAAGCGTGCACGCTTGCAGGCCGGCATCGGGCCCGTCGGTGCGGCAGTCGATCGCGGCCAAGCACTGCGGGTCGGCGAGCCGGGCCGCGTCGTCGATCACGACTTGAGCTGCCCGCGCCTGCCGCAGCTCCAGAGCTTCGAGCGAGGAAAAGTCGAAGCCCTCGACCGGGCGGCTCCAAAAGCCGGGACCGTCGGCGATGTAGCCCACCGCATCGTCGACCGGCGCCAGGTAGAGCTCCACCGCCGCCGGCAGCATGATGCCATCCGAGCGAAGGAAGCGGTCCCGAACGACCGAGATGTCGGGCCACATGTCTTCGACCAGCGCGAAGTTCCCGAGCCACTCGCTCACGATGACATCGACGGGACCGTCGAGCTCGAGCTCGGCCGCCGGTCCGTGCAGCACGCGAACGACGTCGGTGAGTCCGTTGGCTTTCACGAGGTTGGCCGCGGCTTGAGCGATGCGGCTCTGGTCGATGGCCACGACGCGGGCGGCTCCGGCGCGGGCCGCCAGCATTGCGAGGATCCCGGTGCCGCAGCCGATGTCTAGGACTCGGTCGCCCGGACGGACGCTCTCCTCGATCGCTGCTGCGAACGCCCGCGTGCGGGTTCGGTCGCCCACCATGCGACGTTGCAGTTCGAGGTCACCATACCAGCGGAAGTACTCCGCGTCGGAGGGCTCCATTCGCTGTCAAGTGAGCTTTCGATAGACTCCGACCACTACACCGAGGATCGAAGTCGAACGAAAGTCGCGCTTCCTGACCACGATGGGTTCCATCGCGGAGTTCTCCGGGATCAGACGAATCGAGTCACCCCGAGGCTCGAACCGTTTGACGGTCGCTTCCCCATCGATCATGGCCACCACGATGTCGCCTTTACGCGCTTCGATTTGCTTCTGCACGAAGATGTAGTCGCCGTCGTGAATGCCGCCTTCGATCATCGAATCACCGGAGACCCGCAAGGCGAAGACCCCGGCTTGCGGCGCTCGGCCGAGGAAGAACCGATCCACGAAGACCGTGGACTCGGGCGCTTCGTCGGCCAGGATCGGACTGCCGGCCGCCACTCGACCCAAGACCGGGACCGCGACCGCATCTCCGGTATCCGGGATGAGGGCGGGGATGACGTCGTCGACCTTGCCCGGGGCGTCGGCGGGTTCTTCCAGAGAGACGGGACGCAGCGCCCGACTCTTGAGCCCCTCGCGGATGAGGAAACCCTTTCGCTCCAGTGCTTTGAGGTGGTCGTTGACGCCGTTGGTCGACCGGATCCCCATTTCTTCTCCGATCTCGCGGATGGTGGGCGGGTAGCCCTGCTCTTCGATGCGAGCCGTGATGAAGTCGAGGATTTGGCGCTGTCGCGAGGTCAGATCCTGCACGCCCGGATAGTACCTGAACACCCGTGTACGCGCAACATTTGTAGCCGCGGGTCAGTCCGAGGCTGCTCGCAGGGCGTCGATGAGGCTCCGGGTTTCGGGCTCTTCGACGAAGTCCTCCGTCGCCTGCAGGCGCTGCTGAAGGAGCATGCGATTCACCTTGGCCCCGTCGCTGATGGCCGCTCGTAGGGCGACGAGGACGGATCGAAGGAGCTGTTCATCACGGACCTCCATCAGACGCAGGAGGAGCCGGGGCTCGGGGGGCAGCTCCAAGTCGGCGTCCAGATAGGCCCGAAGGCTGCTCTCGCCGGGATCATCATTCAGCTCGTCGGTCAGCCTGCGCCGGGCTTGGGCACTCTCGGAGGGAGGGCCCAACTTATCTCGGAGGCTGTTCGGGAGAGCCGCTCCGCCGGGCTTGAACAGCTTGTCGAGGTTCGACTTGTAGGAGCTGTAGGCGGCCGTCTTGGTTGCCCGCTCCTTTTTTGCCTCGGCGGGGTCTTGGCGGGGACGGCCCGAGCCCGACTCCCGAGCGCGGTCGATCTCTCGCCAGCTCTTCTTTCGGTCGTCCCCCATGCGTCAGCTCTTGGCCTTGGGCCTCGGTGCGTCGGCGAAGAGCTTCTCTCCTTCCATCGTGTCCGCGCCTTTTCGCGTCAGGCAGGCGTTCACCGCTCGGGTGATCTTCATGCGTCCTTTGCGGCCGATCGGTTCTCCTTCGGCGGCCGCTCGCACCAGGCGAGCGGACACCCCTCGCCCCAGTCTTTCGGGCTTGGGGGCGCCGGCCTCGTCGTAGCTCTTCTTGGCTCGACGGGCGGCCGAACGGGCCAATCGCTGGGCTCTCTCGGTCGGGCCGTCTCGCTCGAGCGCCGCGGACTCGCTGGCAACCTGTTCGGGCTCCAGCCCGTGCTCCGTCATCACGTCTTTCAGCATGGACATGGGTCAACCGGCGGCGTGCAGCAGGTGCCGCTCGCCTGTCAACGGCGGCTGCCCATGTGGTCGAGCGCCTCCGCGAGGATGGCGATCTTCGTCTGCAGCTTCCACGTTCGGATCGACTGGTAGGCGGACGCCAGGAGCATGACACCGGCGGCCAGCATGACGATGGGCATCACGGTTGGCAGCTGACGCCCGTAGGTTACCTCGAACATGAAGAACATGACGAGCCCGTATCCGAGGCGAAGTCTTTGGCAAGGCCAGCCCGCCTCGAAGTCGACCTGCGTTGGGGGGTCGTCGGGCAGGGGGCGGAATTTAGCGAACAGTCCGCGAGTCATTCGGTCCTCCTCTCGATGGGCTCGTAGTTCAACGGTCTTGGCTACCGACATCTTCCCTCCGATCGGGGTTCATGACGAGACCGGGGCGACAATTGGATTCAGGAGGGATAGCCCGCTATCTTCATGGGCGTGCGCTGGCGGCTGCAGGGGTGGGTACTGTGCGCGGTGTGCGTGCTCGGGCCCGGGGTCGCCCGCGCCGACCTGATCTTCGGTCCCGACGGTCAGCCGCTCTCGGTCCGCGATCGTCAGGTCCTCGTCGTTTTCGACGGTCAGCGTCAGGTGACGATCGAGGAGAAGCGGGTCGTCGGCGTGACCGGTCCGATCGTCCACATCCGAACGTTTCCCGCGCCCCCGGTCGCCAAGGTCGCACCGGATGAGCCCTTCGCCGAGTTGAAGGCGTTCCTCGAGCGCCGACCACCGCTTCGTCTCGCGATCCGCGACCGACCGTTCGGTCCATCTTTCATGGCTCGTTGGTTCGGGCCTCCGCCCCCGCCGAAACCCGAGGCGGACCTCACCGCGCTCCCCTCGCTACGTCCCGTCGAGCGGCTGTCGTTCCAGGCGGAAGTCGCGACCAGTACGACGACTCGACCGGAGGTCATCCCTGAAGGGTTCGACCATTTTCTCGAGCGCAACCAGATTCGGATTTCCGCGGCCTCGCGGGCGGCCGTATCCAAGTATCTCAAGCAGGGCCAGACCGTCGTGGCGACGGTTTGGCGCGCAGGCGCCACGCCCGCCGACCATCGACTCGGGCCGGTGCGCTTCGACGTATTGGCAACGCAAGCTCAGTTGACGTTTCCCAGCTTGGACCGTGAGCGCATGGACGTGTACCTCGCTGCCGGTGGCCCGCTGGTACCCGCGCAGCTGGCTGCCCCATGGTCGACGACCCCCTGGGCCTCGAAGCCGCTTTCACCCGGTCAAGCCGAGATTCGAAACGGAGCACGCTGGGGTCCGGACCAAGTCGTGGCGGCTCCGTGGTTTCGCATGGCGCTCACGCCGGTGCGCTCCGTCGAATACGCGACGCACCTTCGCTATCGCTCCAACCGCGAGAACTACCGGTCGCTGACCTTCGTCCCGTCGACGGGAGGCGGGCCTGCCCCGGAGTCGCGGGGGACCGCCTGGGACCTCATCCTCTGCATCTTCTTGGGGTTCGTGCCCGTCCTGGCCGCACCGGAGTCGTGGCTCTTCGCCATCCTGCAAAGTCGCTCCCGAGCGCGGGCGACGCCTACACGTTCCGGTTGGACCACGCGGTTGTGGGCGGTCTGGCCGCTGGCGGTGGCGGTGTTCTGGCTGGTGAGCGTCCCGGGTGCGGCCAAGACCGCAGCCTTGCTCCCCGCGATCGTCGGTCTCTTCGCGGCTCGACCGTACGAGGTCCAGCGCGAGGGCTTCGTCCGCGCACGCCTCACCAAGAGGAAGGCCGAAGCCAAGTAAGACTATGCCTTCAGCTCCTCCGCCTCTTCCAAGAAGCGGTCGAGAGCAGCGTCCCACTGCGGCATGGGCCGAAGACCGAGCCCTCGGAGCGCCAGGTTTTCCAATCGGCTGTTCGCGGGGCGCGGGGCGGGCCGGGGGAACTCGGCGGTGCTGCAGGGCGTTACGTCCGCGGCCAGGCCGAGGCGGTTCAGGAAGGCTCGAGCGAAGCCGTACCAGCTCGTCTCGCCTTCGCAGGTCGCGTGCAGGGTGCCGACGGCCGACGTCTCGAGAAGGTCGAGGACGAGCTCGGCGACCGCACGGCAGCTCGTGGGATTGCCGACCTGGTCGTCGACGACCTTCAACGGCTGGCCCGACCGAGCGCGGGTGACGATCGCGTGCACGAAGCTGGGGCCGCCGAGGCCGTAGAGCCAGGCGATCCGAAGGATCAGGTGGTCCGGACAGTGGTGCCGGGCCGCGTTTTCCGCCGCCCACTTTGTCTCGCCGTAAACGGTTCGGGGGGCGACGGGATCGCTTTCTCGATAGGGGCGGCCCGCATCGCCTGCGAAGACGTAATCGGTCGAGAAGGTGACGAGCCGCGCGCCGACTCGCCGGGTGGCATCGGCGACGTGCGCTGTGGCGAGCACGTTGTCCGCATACGCTGATTCGACGTCGGTCTCGGCAGCATCGACGCGGGTGTAGGCTGCCGCGTGAAGGACGACATCCGGCTGCCGGTCGACCAGTGTCCGACGAACCGCTGAACCATCGCGCAGCTCCAGCTCCGCCCGCGAAAGGGGAATGACCTCGTGGCGCTCCCCCACATGAGCGAGGAGCGTTCGGCCGAGCATGCCGTTCGCCCCGGTGACAACCACCTTCATGGCGAGGGCATCATACCGGACACGGCGTTCTTGTCGCTGCTCGTCGAACATGGCACGGCCGACCTCATGGGGCAGTCCTCCGTCCGCGTTCGCCTGCGAGCGCGAAAGGAGATGAACGATGCCATCCGCAGCTTCTTCGATGCCCGCGGGCTGCTCGAGGTGGAGACGCCCATCCTCGTGTCATCTCCGGGGCTGGAGCCACACCTCGACCCGTTTAGCACGCGGCTGAGGCATCCGGACGGGACCGAGGCTACGGTATATCTTCATACCTCCCCGGAGTACGCGATGAAGCGTCTCGTCGCTGCTGGCGCGGGAAGCATCTATCAGCTCGCTCGGGTCTTTCGAAATCGTGAGGGGTCCTCGACGCACACTCCCGAGTTTTCGATGCTCGAATGGTACCGACAGCCGGGTTCCCTCGCCGACCTGCAGGACGACGTAGTCGGCCTCGTCGAAGCGGTCCGTTCGGTCCTCCGAGGTCCCCGGCGCTTCGCCGTTCGCCGGACCTCGGTGGCGGAGCTGTTCGAGCATGCCGGACTCGGGGACCCACTCGAAAGCACGCCTCCCGACGTTTTCGCTCGAGAGTGCTCGGTTCGCTCCGTCCCGGACGACCAATGGGAAGACGTTTTCTTCCGCGCTTTCCTGGAGCATATCGAGCCCGGTTTCGGCCCCGACGAACTGGTCTTCGTCGAGGCCTACCCCTCCCGTCTTGCGGCGCTGGCCCGCCTCGATCCCGCGGACCGACGAACGGCTCGCCGCTTCGAAGCGTACCTGGGAGGTTTGGAGCTGGCGAACGCCTTCGAAGAGCTGTCCGACCCCACCGAGCAGCGCGCCCGCTTCCTTCGCGACCAACAGGAGCGCCGCCGGTTGGGAAAAGACCCGGTTCCCATCGACGAGTCCCTTCTCGAAGCCCTTCCCGCCATCGACGGCACGGCCGGCATCGCCCTCGGCCTGGACCGGCTCCTCATGAAGTGTCTCGACGTTCGGGACATCGAGACCTTCGGCTTTACTCCTCCACGGTTGCCCGAGATGGGCTCTGGGGCCTAGACCGGCCGGCCCATGTCCAGGCGCATCCGCAAACACGCCAATCCGTTCAACGTTCGGACATCGTTGGGCCGGCTGGATCTCCATGATGTGTTCGGACGGATCGCACCTCTCGAGATCGACCTGGGCTGCGGGGGCGCGGGCCTTATCTTCGAGCGGGCGCGGAACCACCCGGAGTGGGACTTCATCGGCCTCGAAGTGCGCAGACCGCTGGTCGAGGCCATCGAGGAGCGCCGCCAGCGCGAGGGCCTCGAAAACGTTCGGGTGTTCTATGCGAACGCCGCCGCCAATCTGGCTGACCTCGTCGAGCCGGGTCAGGTTCGCATGTTCCACGTGCACTTCCCGGACCCGTGTTTCAAGAAGCGCCACCACAAGCGGCGGATCGTTCAGCCGGAGCTCGTCCGGGTCATGGCGGGTCTCCTGCCGCTCGGAGGACAGGTCTATCTCCAGTCGGACGTTCGGGCGCTGGCGGAAGAGATGTACGACTTCATGTCCAGCGACGGGGCGTTCGCGGTTCGCCTGGAGCCGGGCGTGTCGGCGGACCGGCCCATCCCGGAGCGAACCGAATGGGAGCGACAGCACGAGCGCGAGTCGGAGCCCGTGTACCGCATGCTGTTCGAGAAGGTGGGACCGTCCGTCGGGCAAGTCGCCATCCCGGAGTTTCGACCGATCGTTCGCCCGGGAACCGGAGCATCGTGAGGGCCTCGCTCTCGGTGCTCGTCTGCGTGGCCTGCGCGGGGCCACCGCCGGTGGCGCCGGCTCCGACGGCTGAAGCTCCGACGACCGCACCCATTGCGGAGGTTTCGGACGGTGAAGGGCTGTCCGCGGCTCTCGGCGGCAAGGCCGAGCTCATACGACTGCGGCCCGGGACGTACGAGGGTCGAAAGCCGGTCCTCGTCGGCCGGACGGTTACTCTGGAGGGCGATGGAACCGAGGTCGACGCGCTCCTGATCGTGACCGGCACCCGCGTGACGGTGCGGGGCCTACGACTCAATCGGGGACTCTCGGGTCGCTACGCGCGCGGTCTGCGCGTGGAGTCATCGACCATCTCCAGTTCCGGTCGAGCCGACAGCCTGTCGCTGCTGCAGACGACGGCCGAGCTCGTCGGCGTATCCTTGGTTTCAGGACGGTCCACGGGGGTCTTCGCGGCGAGCTCGACGGTGGCGTTCGAGGACGGCCGGATCCTGGCCACCGGCTCGAACCACGCGATGCGGGTCGATGCGGGGCGGGTTCGAATGAGTCGTATGGACCTGGAAGGCGGGTCGGCCAGCGTCCTTTGGGCCGACCGAGGTGCGCAGGTCGAGCTGGACGACGTCGACATCACGACGCAAAGGCCGTCCGCGATCGGAGTGCACGTGACGAACGCGGCCGTCGTCGACGCGCGTCGCTCGCAGGCTCGGCTTCCGGTCGGCGTCGCCCTTCTCGTTCGTGAGGCCGAAGCGAGTTGGGAGGACGGCATCCTCGACGCGCGGGGGACCGAGCCGGCTCTCGGCGTCGCGGGCGGGGCTGTGGAAGTCCGATCGTCGACGGTGACGTCCGGCGCGGGGGGCGTCGGCTCCGTAGGAGCCTTTCGGACCGTGCAGGGCAACCTGCGAATCGATTCGACGTTCGTCCGCATGACGTCGTCGGCCGGCATCACCGTGGGCCGAGGGCGACTCATCCTGAGGGACTCCCGGATCGTGGGGCCGGGGGCGGGCCCGCTGGATCCCGGCCAGGCGGAAGCGGCCGTCATCGCGAACGGGTCGGGCGCCGCGGTCGACCTCCGGCGGGTCGAGTTGAGACGGCTGCCGGGATTCGGCGTGCTGTCGTCCAACGATGCCCAGGTGACGGTCGACACGACGACGGTCGCGGATGCGGCCGGTGGAATCTGGCTCGAAGACGTCCGTTGGGGGCCGCCGACGGTTTCGCGCGTTCGGATTCGGGGCTGCCGGTCGGAGCCAGGCCTGGGCTTCGTCCGGAGTACGGTCGGAGTGCGAGACGCGATCGTCGCCGACTGTTCGACCGGAGTGCTCGCGGGGGAACGGAGCCGCGTCGACGTGGATGGGCTGACGGTGCTGCGGGCCGAGCGCGGGGTTTGGGCGTCCCTCGGAGGCCGGGTCGACCTGCGAAATGGACGAGCCCGATCCGTCGACCGATGGGGCATTGCTGGCTGTGTTGGTCGCTCGCGGATCGGGGGCTTGGGGACCGAGACCGGCACGACGGGCACCTCCCTGTGCCGATGAGCGGTTCGATCCGCGGTCGATTCCCCCGGTGGGGGGATCCTTGCTTGATCTTTGACCGCCCGACGTACGTAGAGGAGACGGTGTCGGATCGCTGCGGGGCTTTACGGAGGACCGGATGACTCGAGTCGGTGTTTTCGGCTGGGGCGTGGTCGCGCCCAAGTCGCCGAACGTGGATCGCTTTCGAGAGAACCTCTCGTCGCGCGATTCGTGGCTCACGCCGTACACCGGGTTCGGTCCCAGCAATTTCTGGGCGGGCGAACCGGAGTTCGACTTTGCCGACTACCAAGGCTGGGTTTCCGAGCGCTTTCCTCCCCGAAAATTCGTCCAGCTCGACGAGAAGATGGGAAAGCCGGTCAAGTACGCGGTCGGGTCTTTCGTTCAAGCGCTGAGCCAGAATCCGGGCATCGAGCGCGAGCTCCAGAACCTGGGTACGAAGACGCACATCTACGTCGGGACCGGGCTCGGAGACCTCGGCACCATCCACGACCAGACCCTCAGTCTCTACCACGGACGCCGGAACTGGGACCGCTTCTGGTCCGAGCCCGTCAACAATGCGGCACTGCGGGCGTACCTCGATGACCCCGAGCAAGCGCGGCGCTCCGACCCTTCGATCCCCTCTGATCCTCGCGACGTCACGGCCGACGAGCGCACGGAAGTCGAAGGAACCTGGTGGGCGTACTGGGCTCAGCGCTCGGAGAAGCTGCAGGCTTTCTTGCGCCAGCTGGCGGAGATCGAAGGCGCGGACGTCGAAGGACCGGTCGCTTCGGGCAAGGGCCGGGCGATCAAACACAAGCAGGCGGCGGTCTCGGCTCTTCGCAAGGAGTGGGGAGCTCCGGAGCCTCCCTGGACCCAGGTGTCGCCGAACCTCCTCTGGAACATCCCCAACATCGCTGCGGCACAGATCTCGATGCTCGGGCACCTGACCGGCATGTGCTTCGCTCCGGTCGCGGCGTGCTCGTCGTTCGGCTTTTCTCTCCGGTTGGCCATGAGCGCGATCCAGTCCGGGAACGCGAAGGCGGTGGTGATCGGGGCGACCGATCCCGCACCGCATCCCCTGACTGTCGGAGCGTTCTACGAGGCCCGCGTCCTGGCCCATGACGGCAAGGTGTCCAAACCCCTTTCCGGTCTGCGGGGTACCCACATCGCGGGCGGAGCGGTGGTGTGGATCGTGGGGGACCTCGACCATTTCCGAAACTTGGGATTCCGGCCGCTCGGCCTGGAGCCGGTCGGCGTGGGCATCACCGCCGACGCCGACCACATCATCACGCCGTCCAAGGAGGGCCCGGCGGAGAGCATCCGACTGGCGCTGGCCGAGGCCGGCCTGGCCCCGGCCGACGTCGTGTCTTGGGATCTTCACGCCACGGCGACTCCAGGGGATGCGCTCGAGGTCGAGAACCTCCGCGAGATCCTGCCCGAGTCGGTATTGGTGACCGCCCGCAAAGGCATGTTCGGTCACGGCATGAGCGTGGGGGGCGGCTGGGAGCTCATGGCGCAATACATGGCGCACGAGACCGGGCAGTTGGCCCCGACCCCGCTCTCGCGGGGGGAACTCAACGCCGAGATCTCCCGCGTGCACGATCGCTTCGTTTTCGACGACCCGCAGGCGCTACCCCGCGGTGCCGTAGGAAAGCTGTCGATGGGCGTAGGGGGCGTGAACGCCTGCGTGATCTCCCGGCCGATCGAGTAGACCGACTCGTGTCAGGCTCGTCCCGGTCGGTCGAGCAACGGAATCAAGCCTTGCGACACGAGCTGACGATGCGCCGGGGCGTCGGACGGGTCCTGTTGGAGCCGCCGGATCAGCGTGTCGATGTCCTGCCGGATCGGCAACGTCGTGGCTTCCGCGACCCGCGTCAAAACGTCGACCAGGCGCTGAAACTTCACGGCCAGCTCCTGCAGGAGCGCTCCGAGGCCCGAGCGAGCACGCGCCGCGGCCGCCTGGTAGGCGCCGCGACCCATGTCGATGTAGTAGCGCCGGCCGACGAGGGCCCGAGGACGGTCCACGTACGGGGCGAACAAAGACGGTACGACCAGAGCAACGTCTCCCAAGCGCCGATAGGCTTCCGCCTGCTGAAGTGGGGCGGCGAGGCGAGCCTCTTCGTACAGCCAGGCCAGGGTCGCCGTGGTGTCGTCGCCCTCGGGCGGCCGGCGAGCGAAATCGGCACACAGCTGGACCAGATACTGCTTCGTCCCCGTCTCCAGCTCGAAACCTTCCGACGTCAGGGCAGGCCCGAGAAGACTCTCGAAAAACGACTCCAAGTTCTGGTTTTCAATCACGCGAGAAAGACCTCCGCCTTCATCCTATCGAGGCTCGGAGGTGGTTGGGACCGGATCAATGAATGATCTTGGGGTCTTACATGCAGAACCCGACGACTCGGTCGAGCGGCGGCGCGGAGCAGAAGCGAGAACACCAATAAATTCGATTAGCTACGGGTCGGGGGGCCGCCGGACTTAGCACCCTTACGGCGCGGGTGCTGACAAGAGGCCCGTGAAAAAAATCAGGACGGCCCGCCGCGCCGCCGACCTCGGAGCCAGCGAAGCACGCTGAATCGCCGAATGCGCGGTCGGACCAGGGCGTAGGCGCTGAGCCAGACCAGCACCACGGTGCCCCCCAGCGCGCCCAGAATGCCGACGATCGGCACGTTCCGTACGGACCACTCGACCTGGGCCAGGCCGATGAACGACCCGATGATGAAGGCGCCCCCCAGCACCGCACCTGCCATGGTGTTGGCGGCGGTGACGATGCTCCGGTTGAGACGGGTAAGCTCGGGGCCGCTGATGCTGACGCCGAAACGTCCACCCGACATGTCGGAGAGGATCTGGGACAGTTGGACCGGCACGTCCTGCTGGAGATTCTGCAGCTGGAGCAAGGCACGGTACACGCCTGCCTGCACACCCTCGGGGGCGACCCGCTCCATCAGCAGGCGCTCGGCGAAGGGCCGAACGATCGACGACGCCTCGAGGTCGGGGTCGAACTCCCGGACCATGCCTTCGATGGTGGTTCCCGCCCGACCGAGCAGTGCGTACTCTGCGGGAATCTGAATCCGGTGCTTCATGGCGAGCTGCAAGAGCTCTTGCAGCATGCGCTGAGAATCGACGTCGCGGAGTCGGCGGTTCAGGTAGCGGTCGAAGAGAGCCTGCGTGTCGCGGCGCACTTCGCCGATGTCGACCCTCTGGCCGGGCTGACCCATCCGGTAGATGGTCCTTGCCACGCTGTCCGCATCCTTCAGCGCAATGCCCAAGGCGAGGACCACCATGGTCTCCCGCATCTGCGGGGTGAGACGGCCGAGCAGACCGAAATCCAGCAGTCCGTAGCGGCCGTCTTTGAGAAGGAGAAGGTTTCCAGGATGGGGATCGGCGTGAAACACGCCATCCACGAAGACCTCTTCCAGGGCTTCTTCGACGATCCGCTGGGCGATGGCCGGCCGGTTGGCGTCCGGGGGGAGGCGAGAGAAAGGAACGCCGTCGAGGAACTCCAGGGTCAACACGGCCGACGTGCTGAGCGCGTCATGGACGGCGGGGATCACGACGTCGGGTCGGTTTTCGTGCAGGGTTCGAAACTCGCGAATGTTGGCCGCTTCGTTGAGGAAGTTCAGTTCCTCGGCGATGCCACGCTCGAACTCGCGAACGATGCCGACCGGCTCCGCCATCTGCGACTCCTCGATCACGGCGTCGAGCAGGCGCGCCAAACGATAGAGAATGTCGACGTCCCGCTGGACCTCCTCGGCGATGCCCGGTCTTTGCACCTTCACCACGACGTCGTGTCCGTCGAGGGTTCGCGCGCGGTGGACCTGGGCGATGGAGGCGGTGGCCAACGGCTCGGGGTCCAGCCTCTCCAAGACTTCGAGCGGGGGCCGCTGCCACGCGGCAGTCAAGACCTCCACGATCTTGGCGAACGGCAGAGGCTCACAGTCGTCCTGGAGCTTCTTCAGCTCGTCGACGTAAGCCGGGGCGACCAAGTCGGGCCGCGACGAGAGCACCTGACCGAACTTGATGAACGTTGGCCCGAGCTCTTCGAGCATCCGGCGGAACCGCTCGGCCGGAGAGCTCGGCGGTGGCACCGGTTCTTCGGATGCGGGCTTGAAATCTGCAGAGCTGAGGCTCGGCGCACCGCGCCGGACGAAGCCCTCGTAACCGTACTTTCCGACGATCCCAGTGATGCGACGGAGACGTCCCAGGTCCTTGGCAGCCTCGCGCAGCACGGTTTCCTTATCCCGCCGACCGATGGGCAAAGCAAACGTCAAAGTCTCGGCGAGTTCCCCCGGAGGCTCGAATGGTGTTCTCGCGGCTGCCGGAGGCTGCTAGGACCCGCCGGGTGCGCGCGTACACGGCCGAGGCGCAAACGCTCGACAACGGACTCTCCGTCGAGCTGGTTCGCATGCCTCATCTTCACAGTGCGTTCGTGGGGTGCTTCGTTCGCGTCGGGAGTCGCCACGAGACGGCAAAGACCAACGGAGTCTCCCACTTTCTCGAGCACATGCTGTTTCGGGGGTGCGATGGGTATGCGTCGCCCGCGGAGCTGAACGCAGCCATCGAAGATCTCGGGGGTCAATGGGAGGGCTTCACGACCCGCGATTACACCGGCTACCAGACGACGGTTCAGTCCGACGCGGCGCCGGAGGCGCTCGACATGCTGGGCCGGATGCTGACGAGCCCGACGTACGACGACTTGGCGCTCGAGAAGAAGATCGTCGGCGAAGAGATGCTCGATTCACTGGACGAATCGGGTCGAAACATCGAGCTGGACACCGTCGCCCACGCTTGGACCTTCGCCGACCATCCGCTGGGGTGGCCCATCGAGGGCACGAAGGCGATCGTCGACCGCCTGGACGCCGACGGCCTCGAGCTTCATCGCCGCCGCTTCTACGGAGCGAAGAACTGTGTGGTCTGCGTAGCCGGGCGGTTCGACCTCCGGCGGGTTCACCGCGCGATAGCTTCTCGTTTCTTGGAGATGCCGGCGGGGCGGCCGCGAGCCGATGGCGCTCGCCCTCGGGTGCCGGCCACCACCGGACGACTGCGATACGTCCCGTATCCCGGCCCGCAGACGCGCCTCCGGATCACGTTTCGGACGCCGCCCGAAGGTCATCCCGACTTTCTCCCCCTCGTGCTGCTTCGCCGCTGGCTGGATGGCGGCCTCAGTGCCCGCCTCCAGGTGGAGCTGGTCGATCGTCGGGGCTTGGCCTACGAGGTGGGGGCGACGATCGAGAGCTACTCCGACCTCGGTCTTTTCGACTTCGAGCTAAATGTCGCCCACGACAACATTCCACCCGCCCTGGAGGCGCTCTCCGCGATCGTGGACGAGGTACGTCGCGAACCGCTCGACCCCGACGGTTTCGCTCGAGTGCAGCGCCGAACGCGAACCGGTCTCGATTTCATGCTGGATGCCCCGGCCGAGCTCGGGGGGCACTTCGCGGTCAATCGACTCTTCCGAAAGCTCGAGACCCCGGAGGCTCGCGCCGAGGCGATCATGGCCCTCGAGCCCCGGGAATTGCGGCGGGTGGCTCGCCGCTACCTGTCGCCGCGCACGGTCACCGGAGCCGCGGTGGGGGGGGCTTCGAAGTCACAGGTCCGAGCGGCTCGCACCGCTTGGCGGCGCTTCGTCCGTGGCCTCGACGACTGAAGCGATACGGCCAGGGCACCTCAGGAACGAAGGGCCGGGCTAGCGGCGGCGGGGCTTCGACTTCGGGTCGCCGCGCCGGAGCTGCGCGCGCCAGCGGCCGAGGTCCGAGGGCAGCGGGGCCTCGTATTCCGCGATGCGCCCGGTCTCCGGGTGCCGAAACGAGAGGAAGCCGGCGTGCAGAAACAGGCGTCGTCGCTGGGTGGTGCGCCGTTCCTCCTTCGCCTCGAGGTACTTCTGCTCGCCGAGGATCGGATGGCCGAGGTCGGCCAGGTGCACGCGGATCTGGTTCTTGACGCCGGTCTCCAGCGCGACCTCCAGCATCGAGGCGGCGGCCTTGGAAAACCGTTCGACGACCCACCAGTGGGTGATGGCGGTTCGGGCGTCGGCTCCTTCGACCGACTTCATCGAAAACGTATGGGGGTCCATCGCCAGCCGTGACCGGACCGTGCCTTCGTCTTCCTCGACGAGCCCCCGCACGGCGGCCAGGTACCGGCGGTCCGCGGAGTGGTCGCGAAACTGTGCCCGAAGCGCGTCGCGGGCGTCCTCGTCGCGGCCGTAGACCAGGACGCCGGAGACGAATCGGTCCAACCGATGGACGGGATGGACGAACCCGTACCGCTGGTGCAGCGCGTCGATCAGGACATCCTGGTGCTTTTTGCTGGCCGTGCGCTGAACGAGCCAGCCGGCGCGCTTGTCCACGACCACGATGCGCTCGTCGACGTGGAGCGGTCGATAACCCTCGGGAGGTCGGGAGCGCCTCAATGTGAGCGCCCCCCCAGCGACTGACCATCCGCGGCGGATTCGGGCGCTGTGCAGCGCTTTCGTGGTGGGATGGACACGGGGGGCGTCCCGGTCGTGACAGGACGGTTTACCCGTGGTAGCGCCGGCTCCGGATGCTCCTCAAGTACAAAGCCGACCGGCGGACGCTCTTCGTCGTGTCGAGCTACTTCGTGCTGTTGGCCCTGGCTTGGAACCTGAATCCGCACGATTGGTGGGTCCTCCCCTGGATGATCGCCATCGGTCAGGTTTCGTTCGTCACGGCGGTGATCACCCACAACACCATCCACGTCCCCATCTTCCACGCCAAGTGGCTCAACCGACTGTTCCAGGTGGTGCTGTCGCTTTGCTACGGCCACCCGACGAGCTCGTTCGTTCCCGGTCACAATCTCGCCCATCACCACGCGCCGCAGACCGCCCGAGACGTCATGCGAACCACCAAGCTTCGCTACCGTTGGAACCTCCTCAATCAGCTCTTGCACCCGGCGACCGTCGGGCCGGCGATCATGCGCGGTGAGGTCGAGTACACGCTGGCCATGCGCAAGCAGCGACCCAAGTGGTTTCGGCAGCTGATGCTCGAGACCGTCATCTTCGTCGCGTTCTATGCCACGCTTCTCCTCCTCGATTGGCAGAAGTTCCTGCTGTTCGTGTTCATCCCTCATCAGTTCGCGGCCTGGGGCATCATCGGTATCAATTTCATCCAGCATGACGGCTGCGATGAGGACCACCCCTACAATCACAGTCGGAACTTCGTGGGTCGACTCACCAACTGGTGGACGTTCAACAACGGGTACCACGGAATGCACCATCTCAAGCCGAGCCTGCACTGGAGCCTTCTGCCCGAGGCCCACGCCAAGGAGCTCGCGCCGCACGTTCACCCCAATCTCGACCAGCCCTCGCTGATCGCCTACTGCGTCCGCAGCTTCGTGTGGCCGGGGAAGCGACTCCGCTACGACGGGGCGCCGCTCGAACTGCCGCCGAAGCTGACCGATGAGTCGTGGGTACCCGGCCGTGGCGAGACGCCCCGGACGGCCTCGCTCGGGGCGGAAGATGACTTCATTCCCGACGACTCGCTGACCGTGGAGCCTCGAGCGCCCACGACGGTCTGATCTGCGCGTCGGGCCCCGTTTCCCGTTTCCGTCACGTCAGGACAAGATGCGAGCCGACAGGGCGCTGAGGGCAGGAACGTCCTCGACGACGGCGTCCAGGTACGGGAGGGCTGCCGCCCCCTGGCCGCCAGCCTCACGACTCGTGCGGTCCAGGTCCGCGAGGATCGCCTCGTGGGCTTCGACCTTCTTGGCTTCTTCCAAAGCGAACGGGATCAGCTTCTCCAGGGCTGAGGCCAGCGCCTCCGGCTGTCCGTCATCGGTCGCCTCGGTCGATGGAGCCGTCGTTGTCACGGAGGCGTAGCTTCGGTTGAGAATGAAACCGTCGGTCTTCAGCCCCAGCTCCTGGATGCGGCCATCGAAGTACCTCGCCTCCTCGCGGGCCGCGACGTCTGGTGTGGTGACGACGAGGAAGGCCGATTTCGAGGACCGGAGCAGTTCGCGGACGCCCGAAGCATGGATGCGCATCTTCTGAAAGAGACGACCGAAGGCTCCGAGGAAGGTCTGAAGGTCGGTCGAGAAGTCCTCGCCGAACGTGCGGCTGATCGCCGTGGTCACGATCTTCGAAGCCGCGCGGACCATGGCGCCGGTTCGGGCCACGGCCTCCGGAGCAAAGATCGCCAGCGTTCGATCGTCGAGGAACCGCGCAAGGCGCCGCGGCGCGTCCAGAAAGTCCAGTGCGTTACGGGAGGGCGGAGTATCGAGGACGATCAGGTCGTAGTTCTTGGATTCGTGGTGGGTAAAGAGGGCCTCGGCCGCGGTGTATTCTTGGAGGCCGGTCATCACTTCGGCCAAGGCCTGATAGAGACGCGTCCCGCGGATGCGCTTCGAGTCTTCCTCCGACGGCGCGAAACGGTCGATCACCGACTCCAGGATGACGTGCGGGTCGAGCATCCAGGCCGATAGCTCTCCGCCGTCGGCGAGGTACACGCCCGCCGACCGAAGACGCTCCGGGTCGATGGTCACGGGTGCGGAGCCGGTCAAGGGGATGCCGAGCGCCTCCGCCAGTCTTCGCGCCGGATCGATGGTCAAGACCAGTGCGCGCCGCCCCGCACGGGCGCCAGCGAGGGCCAGAGCGGCCGAGGTCGTCGTCTTCCCCACGCCGCCGGCCCCGCAGACGACGATCACAGACTTCTCATGGACCAAAGAGGCGAGCTTCAAGCGATGGCCTCCGCCGGAAACAGGTGGTTTCGGAGCCGTTCGATCACCCCGCCCTCGCTGTCTTCGGAAAACTCGGGGATGCGCAGGCGGAGTGTGTCGGGGCGAGATTCGCGCTCGAAGCGGTCGCGCGCCGTCCGCGTCCGTTCGAGACGACGGAACTCTCGACTCCCGAGGATGTGGGTATGCCCCTCGCGCCCCAGGTGCTGCCGCAGAGCCTCCCGCTCGTCGTCGGTAAACGGGTCGGCGGGTATGCGGTTCATGATCAGGGCGGCGACGGGGATGTCCAGTCGAGCAAGGCCGTCGTGAAGCTCGATGGTCTCCGATACGGGCATGGCCTCCGGCAGCGTGACCAGCACTGCATGGGACTGTTTCGGGTCGGTCATGGTTCGGACGCCCTCCCGCAGGGCCTTACCTACGAGCCCTCCCGGGATCACCTTCAAGACCGTCCGCGGCAGGGCGACGAGGGCCAGCGCATGACCGGTGGCGGGGAGATCCACGATGATGTGGTCGTGGTCGTCGTCCCGCAGCAGGGTGACGAGCTGGAAGAGCGTCCCCACCTCCGGAAATGCCGGTGCCGCCATGAGAAAGCGGCGAAGCGCGGCGCTTCGCATGGCGGCATCGACCACAACGCGGACCCGCAATGCTGCTTGCAAAAAGAGGCGATGCCCCGCCGACGGCGTGAGGCGCACGCCGGCCAAGCCGGACTCGAGCTCGCGAGGGACGGTGTCATGAAAGCCCGCGTGACCCAAACGCGACATCAACGCCGATGTCGTGCCTACGTCGTTCGAGACTTCGGCGACCAGAACGCGGCGTCCGGCGGCCTGAGCCTGGCGGGCGAGGGCGGCGCTGACAGCCGTCTTCCCTACGCCCCCCTTACCCGTCACCAGCACGAGCCGCTGGTTCCACAGAGGCAGGTGCTCCACCGGCGCTCGATCGCATGCCGGAAGGTGGACGTCCACGTCGGCTTCACATTTGCGCCGCGTTCTCTTCAGATGTCGGAGATGTCCCGTCCTCTGGAGGTCCTCTTCGAAGACGACGCATACGTGGTGGTCGACAAGCCGGCGGGGATTCCGGTGCATGGCGGATCGCAAACGAAGCTGAAGACGGTGCTCGAACGCATGGATACCAGACTCTCGCTCGTGCACCGACTCGACGCCGACACCAGTGGAGCGCTGGTGTTGGGTAAGAATGCGGATGCGGTGCGGAGAGCTGCGGCCGCCTGGCCGCAGGCGACCAAAATCTACTGGGCGATCGCGGTCGGCGATCTGGCCGGGCCGGTCCGGATCGACGATCCCTTGTCCGATGGACGAGGCCGACTGCTATCGGCGCAGACCGAGGTGTGGCCCGTAGCCCGCACTCCCGACCGGTCGGTGACCGTCGTCGGCGTGCGCCTCACGACGGGCCGTACGCACCAGATCCGTCGGCACCTGAGCGGTCTCGGCCACCCGTTGGTCATGGACAGTCGCCATGGGGACTTCGGCTTCAACAAGGAGTTTCGCCAGCGGGTGCGCGCGGCCGGAGCCACAAACCCCAAGCACACTCTGCTTCACGCCCGGCGCGTCGAGTGGCTCGGGCGATGTGCCGTGGCGCCCCTTCCCGACCGCTGGTGGACATGGCTATCGGTGGTGGATATTGGCATCGGGGAGCTATCCGACGATCACGCCTCCCCCCGAGATTTTGATGAACGGAGATGACACCGAGATATGGAGCTTCGACGACGATACCGTCGCCGAGGAAGCCGGGCCGAGCCACGACACCGAGGTCGACCGCGTGTTTCGTTTGCCCAGTCTGGCGCGACGCTCGGTTTCCGCGGCGGTGGACGGGATCGTCGTCATGGTCGTTGCCATCGGAGCAACCGTCGTGGCCGGCGCGATGCCCCGGGGCTTCGACTGGCTCGAACCCGACGACTGGCTTGTGTGGGCCGAGCGGGGGGGCCTCTATCTTGCGCTCTTCCTCGTCGTCGTCTCGGTCCTCGCGTCGCTCTCCCTCCTCCCCGCCACCCTGGGCATGCGGGTCACCGGGCTGCGTTTGATGCGGCTCGTCGATGCGGGGTCGGTTCCGCGATTGCAGCGGTGCGTTCGAGCCGGACTGGCGGTCGTCGGCCTTCTTCCCGCCGCGATCGGCCCCGCATGGATTCTGTTCGACCCGAAACAGCGGGCTCTTCACGACATTCTCTCCAGCACCGTGTTGGTCCGTACGGACCCCAGCCGACCCTGAAGTCGCGGCCGGAAAATCTCTGGAATGCTCGCCACGTCTGCGGGGTTAGAGGGCCCGGGTCGTAGCTGCGCCGCGGCGCAGGTCGGCGCAGTGAGTCACATGCAGAGAGGCCCTCGGATCTGTGTACTGTCGGCTGTGTGGGTCGTCGCCACGCCGGCCCGAGCCGAACCGGAGCCTTGGTCGGGGGCCTCGGCCGTGCTGGCCGCCCCCAACGTCGATGTCTCTTTTCGCCGTCTCCAGGGGTTGGGACGGTGTCTTCCGTCGGTCGGGGATGCGCTGCTCAACGCGGGCCGTATCGACTCGGCTGAAGGATTGGACCGAGACCGCGGTGCGTGGGTGGTGTGGACTCCCGACGGCAGTCTCGTTGCGGTCGTCGGTGTTCGCGACCCGGAGAAGGTCGGACGCGCCCTGGACGATCGAGGTGCTCGGCGTATCGACTCGAACCTCTGGGTCTTCGGACCGACCCTCGACGCCGGCGCGTGCCGACTTTCGAACGAGCGCCTGGTCTGCCAGACCCCGGTCCGCGACCGCGCAAGCTTCGCGCGGGCGGAGCGTCTCGCGCGCGACGCACCCCCATTGCCCGCGGCGTCTGGACCATGGTCGTTTCGAGCCTGGCCGCGCCGCTTCGTTCCGTTCGTTCGCCGGACGGTGCGTCGATACGAAGCACGGGAGGCGGGCTGGGTCTCGGACGATGCTCGACGTAGAGCTCGCGAGCGCGCCGACGCGCGCCTGGCTCGGTGGACGACGTGGCTGGTGGGCATTCGCAGCGTCGAGCTGTCGACCGACCGCGCTCCCGGCAGCTTCCGGGGACGCGTGCGGTTCGACGAGGCCACCGGGCGCAAGGTGAGTGCCTGGCTCGGAACGCGGCAGCCGGACGCTCGCGTCGTAGGATGGGCGCAGACTCCAGCGCTGCTGCAGCTCTGGGCGCGCCTGGAACCAGCCGCCGCTCAGCGGTTGGCGGCGGCTTGGACGGGCCAGCCGGCGGACGACCTCGACGGTGACTTTGGCCTCTTGTGGTTCGGAGTCCGACCGCGGTGCACTTCGGGCTGTCCGTCGTCGACCGGGACATGGTCTCAAGCGCTGCCTGCGGCGGCTGCGTTCTCGGTTCGAGACGACGCCCCGGGGCGGGATCGTGCACCGAACTCGGAGCCGCCGGCTTTGATCGTCGGCTCCGATCCGGTCGCCCGCGCGGCCGCACTGCGCCGATGGGGCGCGGCCCGCCCCGTGCCGCCATCGTCGCCTTCTGTCGCTCATCTCCGGCTCGATCTCGATGCGGTGCGCGCCGTACTCGACGCGCATGCCGCGTCCGACGATCCCATCGTGCGTCAGGTCAGCCTCTGGCTCGACTGGCTGGCCGCCGGCCCGAGATCGCCGCGGTACCTCGACGTCGACGTCACGCCCGACGGCGCAAGGGAATATCGATTGGCGGTATCGATCGGTAGCTGACGTTCAGCGGAACTCTTGGGCCACGCCGAGGCCGATCGCGACGGCGGCAGCGGCCCCGGCCGCAAACACCCACCACGGAGGCGAAGCGGCGGGTTCCACGATCTTCGCTCCGGCGGGCGGGGCACCCTCCGGTGGTCGGGGCATGGTCAGCGCCGGACTGACGACGTATCGCACCAAGGGCTCGCGCCCGACGAGGGTCGAACGGGCGACGAGTTCGATCGTGCCGACGGCGGGCCACTCTTTGGGGACTTCGAATCGCCACCGCGACTCCGGCGGTCCGGCGAGGACCGCCATCGGCCGGGCCGCTCCGTTGACGACGTACACGGCGGAGATGCGGTCGAGGGCGCCGCTCGGATCGTCGATCGTGGCCTCGAGCTCGCGATGATCCAGGCGGACGCGAATCGCCGCCGGCCGCACGCCTTCGGCCCGAAGCCGCTCGACTTCGGACGCGAACGGTCCCAGCTGCGCGGCGTCGATGGACAGTCCGGCCGATAGCTCGAGGAGCACCCGGGGATCCTCCGCGGACTCGAGTGCCGTGCGCAGGGCCTCGACGTGTGGAGGGGCGGCCAGCGCGAAAAGCAGGAGCGCTCCGCTCATCGTCCTACAGAACGCGGGATCACGCCGGTGATCAAGGTCGTAACCTGGCGCCGATCCAGGACATCCGGTACAGCCATGGTAGGTCCCTGCGAAGGATTCGCCGCATGTCCGTGGCCCCAAGCGACAGAACGCCGGAACCGCTGCTCGCGGCGCTATTGCGCGGCGGCGCGCTGACCCTCGAAGCCGCCCGGGCCGCGCTGGATCGGCAGGTTCTCAACGGAGGCGCCCTCGATACGGCGCTGCTCGAGGTCGGCGTTTCGGACCGAGCGATCCTCCACGCGATGACCGAGGTCTACGACCAGCCCCTCGCGACTCCCGCGGAGCTCGCGGCCGAGCCCCACCCCCGGTCGCTTCGCGCGATTCCCGAGCAATGGGCGCAGCGCCACCGGCTGGTGCCCATCGCGCTCGAAGACGGAGCTCGTCGGCTGATCGTGCTCTCGCCTGCGCCCGCCGATCTCGACCTGTTGGCTCGCATAAGCGAGCTCCTCGACCTGACGCTGACACCGCGCATCGCTCTCGAGGTTCGGGTCGTCGACGCTCTGCGGCGCCTTTATGGCACCAAACCGCCGGATCGATACCTCCCGCTGCTCGTCCACGCCTCGGGCGCGGTCGAAGGGTCGGAGCCGGTCAGCCCTCTGGGCTTCTCCGAGGCCACGGAGCGTCTGCGCGAACCACCGAACCGCGATGCGGTCGGTCGGGCGCTACTGGGGTTTGCTGTGCGCGAGATGGCGTTCGGAGCTCTATGGGTCGTTCACGATGGTGAGCTGAAGGGTTGGCTCGGCTTCGGCGCAGGAGCGGAGCGGCTCGGCGCGGCCGCGATCGCCGTCGACGACGCGTCGGCCGTATCTGTGGTCTTGGAGTCCAAGGCCCACTACTTGGGCCCGAGCCCCGACGACGATACGCAACGTAGCTTGCTAGAGGCCCTCGGCCGGCAGCCACCCCGCGCTGCGCTCATGGTCCCTGTCCGCGTTCGCGATCGCGTCGTGGCCCTTTTTTATGGCGAGAACGGACCCGAACCGATCGCCGGTCGCTTGGCCGGCGACATCATGCTCTTGGTGACGCGGGTTCAGTCGGCCTTCGAGCAGCTCGTCCTTCGCCAAAAGGCGGAAAGCGGTTTGCCCACGAAGGCCCGGCCCGCCGTCGCCGAGCCATTGCGCGAACCGGAGGTCGAGTCCGAACCTGCGAGCCCGCCCGCGCAGCCCCCGAGAGCGCCCAGCGTTACGGGCCTTCCCGACGAGCCGGTGGAACCGCCTCCCGGTCAGGACGACGACTGGGAATCGGTCGCCGTTGATTCCGGCGACTACGTCAAGGGGTACGAGCTGATCGAACCCCGAGTGTTGGTCGACGAGGATCGACCCGAGCGGAGCGCCCCGCCGCACCACGTGGTGACGGCTCCCGAGAGCTCGGTCAACCTGCCGACCATCGAAAGCGCGGATCTCGGGTCCGACAATCTGGACCGTCTGGTGCCACCGGAAATGGCGCCGCGGGCCATCGCCGAAGGGCACGACGACTCGGGAGACCTCGTCGATTCGGACGATGAACGGGAACGAGCGATCGCGGCGGCATCGACGCAACCGGCCGCGCAGACCCCAGGACTGAGCCCGCCCGAGCCGGAGATCGAACCGGACCCGACGTTCGAGTCACCGGCGCTGACCCGAGAGGAGCTCGAGGGAACGACGGCATCGGGCACCGGCGGACGTCCGCTCTCGGAAGACCTGCTCCCGGACATGGAGATGGCGGAACCGGTTTGGTCCGACGGGACGCCGGCGGCAGCGCAGGTGTCGTCGGCCTCCGACAAGCCGTCGGAGACGATCGAGTTCGAAGAGCCGGAAGTGGAAGAAGCTTCACGAACCGATGTGACGATGGAGGCCGCCTTCTGGTCGGATGCGAATCGCGGGCTCGCCGAGTCGCTTCTCGAGGACGACGCCGAGCCCGCGGCAAGCCCAGCCATCAGTGACGCCCCCTGGGACGCCGCGGAGTCCAGTCCCTGGGCATCGAGTCCCGGGACGGCGGATTCGGAGCCGCCCTCCCAGGTCAGTCAGCCGGTCCTGCTGGTCGAACGCGTGGACCGGTCGGTCGTCGCCGACTCCACCGAAGCCCCGGTACCCGACCTCGGCCCCACGAGTGCACCTCCACCGAACGAACTCGAAGTCCTCATCGGCCGGTTGGGGTCGTTCGACGCCGACCAGCGAAGGGCCGCCATCGACCGATTGACGGGTATGGGGCCATCCATTCTCCCCCAGCTGATCGACCGTTTTCCAGGGCCGGGCATCCTCGACCCCTTCAACCAGAAGACGGTGCCGCCTTTCGAGGCCTGTGGGCCGCTGCTCGAGGTGGTTCGCTTTTTCGGGGGCGACGCCCACCCATTCGTTGCCCGACGTCTCGAATCACCCGAAGCCCTGGTGCGATTCTATGCCGCCTATTTCTACTCGTCAGTCGTCGTCCCGGAGATCATTCCCCGCCTGATCCAGCGACTTCACGACGAGGAGCCGCGAATCTGCATGATGGCGGCCCGAACCCTGTTCGGTTACCGGGGACACTCCGACTTCAGTTTGGTCATCAGCCATCTCCACGGCCGTCTTCGAGCAACTTCGGTTGCGGCCCGCCGGCATGCCACCTACTTGCTCGGCCTCTTTCGCGACGTGACCGCGATTCCTCTCTTGATCGACGTGCTCGACCGCAAGGACCGGAATCTGGTCGACGTGGCCGAGGATGCCCTCGCCGAGATCACGAAGCAGCGCCTGGGGCCGAACGCCCGGCGGTGGCGGCAGTGGTGGGACCGGCACAAGGATGTTTCCCGGATTCAGTGGTTGATCGACGGCCTGGCCGCAAAAGACGAGGCCCTGCGCCGAAGCTCGGCCGAAGAACTTCGGGCGGTCACTGGCCGTGACTTCGAATTCGAACCGGATGCTACCAAGCGCCGTCGCGACGAAGCCCGGCTACGGTGGCAGACTTGGTGGGACGAGCAGCCGAGAAACTGACCTAGTTCCACTCGTCGTCGGAGCCGCCGACGATGATCGTGGATTCCTCCTCTTCGTCGTCGTCTTCCTCATCTTCGAAATCGAGGTGGCGACGGGCCAGCTCCTCGTCGATCCCGGGCGTGGGCCCCTCGTCCTCTTCGTCATCCTCTTCGGCATCGGGAGATGTCGGAGCCGGGGAGACCTTGGACTTGACCTCACCTTCGTCGCTGTCTTCGTTGTCGTCGCTCGCTTCTTCTTCGTCGTCGTCTTCGAACGGCGGGTCCTCTTCGAGATCGTCGAGGGTGGGCGTCGGATAGTCTTCGTCGTACGGACGGGATGCCGGCGTCGAGCCGGGCGCGGGTTTGGCTTCCTTGGCTTCGCCCGGGGCCTCCCCGTCGTCGTCCTCGTCGTCCTCTTCGTCGGTGAATCGCTGTAGGTCGGCCGCGATGAAGCCCGCCTCGAGCTCCTCGTCGTCGGTCTCGTCTGCGTCCTCTTCGTCGTCGTCCTCGTCGGCGGCCAGGGCGTTGGCAGTCAGCGCTCTTAGGGCCGCGCGGAGTTTCTCGGCTTCGGCGACCGTGACCTCGGTGGTTTCTTCCGAGTCGCCCTCCCCGTCATCGTCAGCGCCCAGCGAGGCGGCGATCGTTCGCACGGCAGCCTCGAGTTCCATCGTCGACGACGCTTCCTCGGGCTCCTCGTCGGATTGAGCGAGTGATTCGGGGCCGTCGGCGGGCTCGGGTTCGGCGGCATTCGACATGCTCTCGTCGAAGGACGCCATTGGGTCTTCGCCGGTGGCCTGCTTGCGCCCCCCGTTGTCGGCCGCCGGCTCGGAGAACCGGTCCTCGAGCGCGGCCTTCGCCTCGGCGACCTGCTCGTCCAGTGCTGCCTTGGCTTCGGTGGCCGTCTCTTCGAGCGCGGCCACGACCTCTGTAGCCTTTGCTTCGACGGCCGCGGCCAGGGGCGCGGCTGCGGCCTCGAGGGCCTCCCTGGTGGCAGCGACGTTCTTCTCTACCGCCGCCTTCGCGGCAGCGACCTTCTTCTGGACCGCTTTGGCCGCGGTCTTCCTTGCCGTCGGTCGCTTGCTGGTCGTCTTCTTCTTGGCCGCGGTCTTCTTGGCTGTTGCCTTCTTCTTGACGGCGGTACGCTTTTTGCCCGCGGTCTTCTTTCTTGCCGGCCCCTTCTTCTTGCTGGCGATCTTCTTCTTGCTGGCGCACTTCTTCTTGCTGGCCGTCATCTTCTAGCTGGCGGCCATCTTCTAGCTGGCGCTCTTATTCTTGCAGGCGGCCTTCTTCGAGGCCACCTTCCTCTTGGCGCTGGACCGCTTCTTGGCGGTGGCCTTCTTTTTCGCCACCGTCTTCTTCGTGGGGCTCTTCTTCTTGGTCGCGGTCGTCTTGGAGGGGGTCTTGGAGGCGGTCCGCTTCTTCGCCGGGGCCTTCTTGTTGGTTGGGCTCTTTTTCTTGGACGCGGTCTTTTTCGAGGCTGCCTTTTTCTTGGTGGCTCTGGCCACCTGCTTCTTGGCCCCGACGCTCTTCGTCTTCTTGGACGTGGAGCGCTTTGTCGCCTTCTTCGCCCGAACCTTCTTCCGCGTCGCCATGGGCCCCTCGCTAAACCTGGGCGGTGATCAAGTCAATTCATGGACCATCACGAGGAGCGGGTCTTGCGTCGATTCTGCTGATACGCGCGCCAGCGTTCGTCGCGAAGACTACTGTTCGCGTATTGCTGAACCGATTGCCGGCTGGGGCCGAACAGCGTGGCCGCAGCAGCATAGTTCCCGTCCGCTTCGCGGAGGCAGCGGAGCAAAAGGACCTCGTGCAGCTCACGCATGAGCGTGTGGGGCGGCACACCAACGTCCCAGAGCGCGTCTGCCGCCTTCTTGACCGCGCTGTTGGCCCTCGGCGGCAGAGAACGATTCCCGGGAATCGAAGCGCTCTTGCGGGTTGGAGCACGCTTGGAGCTCTTCCCTGCTGTTCGCTTCTTGGTTGCTGGGGTCCGCTTCGTCGTTTTTTTCCGCGTGGCCACGCTCGGTCCTTCCGTGAGGTCCGGCGCTAATTAGATCCAACCGAGGGCTGCCGCAAGTGCTCTGGCAACCGAATTGAAAGGCAAGTTTCACAGCTGTCACACGAAAACGGTCAGGAACCGTTCGGTGCGCCACGAAGAATGCAAGTCGACTTTGCTGGGCTGCGTACATCCGGAGCAAAACCGGCAACGCAGCGCGTTGGCCCCCTTGTCGAAGACCGTCGCGATTCTGTACGGCCACGGCGGATGGCGCCGAGGAGAGTAGCTCGACAGGTCGACCCCGGAGGTCCGGCCTGTCGTCGTGAGGCTCCCGGCGGATTGACCACTCGCGGTGATTCTTGGCTCGGGACCGGGGAGTGCGCCACAATGATGGAGCCCCAATGACCCGTCGGCTCCTCGTGATCGATCCGGATCCAGACCTCCCTCCGGGTCTCGATGCGCTCCTACGAGCGCGCGGTATCGAACTGGTCGTCGTTCCCGAGGGTTCCTTCGACGAGATCCGGCGTCTCAAGCCCGAGTGGGTCAGCCTAGGCTGGACGTTGTCGCGCGGCACGGGGAGCGGCGTGTGTTCGCGGATCAAGCGAGACGCCGAGTTGGCGGAGACGTTCGTCATTTTGATGGCGGCGGAAACCGAGGTCCTCCGCGCCCACTCCGAGAGCAGCCGCCATCCGGCCGATGCCTATCTGCCCAAGCCGGTCGACGCGCAGCACATGTTGCGCATTCTTCCCGACCTCCCCGACCCGAATGAAAGCCTCGATTTGGCGCTGGTTCCCGAGTCAGGGGATATCGCGGCCCCCTCCATCGGGGGCACGGGTTGGGCCGCGAGTGAGTTTCAGCGGCGCGCCCGGGAGCTTTCGACCTCGCGCGAAGCCGCGTCACCCTCTCGAGGAAGCCCGGCGGAAAAGCTCAACTGGCTCCGGCAGCACGTGCGCGACCTGGAAGAGCAGCGTCGCGGCTTGCTGGAACTGGTCGAGGACATGCTCACCGCAGGCGCGGGGCTCGAGAGTCGCTTGGCTTCGGTCGTCTCCGAACGGGACGGCTTGCGCGCCGAGGCCGACCGCCAGAATCAGCGCCAGGCCGCAGAGCTGGAGCGCCTACGTCGCGAGTTCGAGGGCTATGAGGGCAAGGCGCATGGCCAGATCGCGACCTTGGAGCAGCAGGGACGACACCTACGCGAGCAGCTCGGGCAGGCCCAGGGCCGGCTCGAGTCTGAACAGCGTTCGCGCGCCGATGACCAAAAGCGCCTGGAGATCATGGAAGGAGAGCTCGAGGAGCTCGATACCCGACTCTCCGAGCTCCAGGCTCACGCGGCTCGAGAGCGAGAGGAAAACGAAATCAAGATCGCAGCGCTCCACGATCAAGTCCGTGCGTCGGACCAGCTCGTCGACGACATGCAGGCCGAAGTGCTCGCCGCTCGAAGGGAGCTCGCCTCCCACCGAAAGAGCGCCGAACTCGATACGTCACAGGTGGAACTCGACCGGCTCAAAGAGAGCCACGAGCGACTGGCCACCATCCTGGAAGAAGGCCTGAAAGCGGACGAATGAGAGGTTCAAGAGGGAATCAGCGCGTCCAGGCGTCGGACGATCCGTGGAGCTGCACCTCTTTTTCCCTCGCGGTCGATCACGTACGCATCCATTCCCACCGCCAGGGCCGGATCGAGGTCCAGCCGGCGATGATCACCCACGTACCGAATCCGACCCGGCTCGAGGCCGGTGCGATCGATCGCGCGACGAAACAGCTCGAGGTCGGGTTTGGCGATGCCTTCGAAACACGATACGACGGTGTGGCTGAACGCTTCAGCGAGCCCCAGACGCTCCAGGAGCGGCACCAGTCGGTAGTCCCAGTTCGAGATGATCCCGGTGGGAATGCTGGCTTCGGCGAGAGCCTCCAGCGTCGGGCGGACGTCGTCGTAGACCTTCCAAGACTGCGGATCCTCGAAGGCTTCGAAGAAGGCTCGATAGCAGGCTTCGGCGTCGCCCTCGAAGTCGAGACGGTCCAGCACCTGGAAGACCAGCGCCCGCCACCAGGCGTGGGTACTCGGAACGTCCGTGCCCATCGCTAGCGGAGCGTCGCCCGACCTCCCGACGTGTTCGCTCCAGACCTCGGCGAAGACGGCGTCCAGGCGACCCGGTGGGGCCCGGATCCCGAATCGTTCGCCGACCCGCTGATAGACCGCGCCCACCGAAGGGTGGGGGTCGATCAGGGTCCCGCCGACGTCGAAGTAGAAGAAGTCGATTTCGACCACGTCTGGGCCTCAAGCGCGACGGACAGGCACGCCGAGGTCGAACAGCTGCTTCCGGAGCTGCCCGGGTTCCGGTGGTCGTAGGATTCCCTTGATGCCCATACGCCGTGCACCCTCCACGTTCTTGGCGCGGTCGTCGACAAAGACACAGCGATCGCCGCTCACCGCGAGTCTTTCCAGCACGATGGCGTAGGCCTCGGGATCCGGCTTTCGATGCCCGGTGTGGCAGCTGACGAAGTCCCAGCTGATGTATCGAGACAACCTGAGCTTGTCCTCGATGAGTTCATACCAGCGTGAGTAGTTCGACAGGGCGTACATGCGAACGGGAAGATCGTTGAGCTCGGTGAGCAGCTCTTCGGTTCCCGGCAGCCAATGATAGGCATCACGCATCGCCTGCTTGAGACCCGCCTTGTCCACGGGGCGGCGATCGTTGAAGAAGAGGCGACAGTACTCGTCTTCATCGATCTCACCCCGCTCGAAGCGAATCCAGGAGTGCGGGTCTTTTTCGGCGATCAGCTGCTCGAGCGACATGCCGAAGAAGCGAGGCATCGCTTCCACGAAGGGCTCGTCCACGAGCGTCCCCATGACGTCCCAGAGGATGACGTTTTCCTCTACGTCGATCGTCGTCGTTTCACTCGTCACGGTAGGTCCTGCTACCTTCGGCGTCGTGAGGGCGTCCAGCCGCAGGTCGAGCGTGTAGACCTCGTCTCGACCCGCTTCTTTGGCGGCGTACATGGCTGCATCGGCTCGGGCAAGGAGAGTCTCGACGCTGCTCGCGTCTCCCGGGAAACTGGCCACCCCGACGCTCGCCGTCACGTCCTTGCGGGCGTCTCGAAAACGAGAGCAGTGTTCGCGGACGAACCCGCGGACGCGGTGGCCGACGTGCGTACCGGCCTCCTTGGACGCCTCCACCAGCAGAACTGCGAACTCGTCGCCACCGTAGCGAAACGCGTAGTCCGTTTGGCGGGTTGCTTCCGGTAGGAGGCGGCCGATCTGAGCGATGAGCGAAGTACCGACCGTGTGCCCGAGCTGATCGTTGACCTCCTTGAATCGGTCGAGGTCGATGAAGAGCAGACAGAGACTTCCTCCGAATCGCTGACAGCGAGAGACCTCCCGGCGTAGCACGGCCTCGAGATGTCGAGCGTTGTACAGACCCGTCACACTATCGACCGTGCTCAAGAGCTGGAGCTCCGACATCCGATCCGAGCGCTGCAGGAACGCATCGACGTGTCGTCCGATCGTCGTCCACACTTCCAGCTCGGGGTCACCGGGATCCAAGTTTCGCTCCACTTCCAGGAGCCACTTCGGCCGATCACCATCGCCGAGCGAAAGGCAAAGCGCGCCGTCCCGACACTCCACGCCGTTCACGGACATCGTTGCCTGAAGCGAGGGTCTGGGCGCCCCGTCATCGGTACCCGTGCCGGCGCGCCGGCTCCAGTGCTCGCCTTGGCGCTGCCATAGCCCCCAGTCCTCGGTGACGAAATCGGTCATGAAAGCGGAAATTCGGTCGACGAACGTCGGTTCGTCGAGGGCCCGAGCGAGTCCCAGCGTCAGGTCGGCCACGGCCGGAGGGGTCCCGGGCAGCACGAGCGCCGCTCTGTCCTCCACCCGAGCCACGTCCCCATGATATCTCCATCGCCCGTGGGATTCGAATCGAGCTTCTGGGCCCTTCTCCCCATGTGGTACGGCGCCTTCATCCTGTCGCTCACGTGCCACGAGGCGGCTCACGCCCTGGCGGCAAAGCTGGGGGGAGATCGCACCGCTGAGGAAGCTGGTCAGGTGAGCTTGCATCCCTGGCCGCACATGCGTCGTGAGCCCGTGGGAACGATCATCGTGCCCCTGGCCGTCTACTTTCTTCAGGGCGGAGGCTGGATGATCGGATGGGCGAGCGCACCTTTCGACCCGGCGTGGGCCGCTCGACACCCGCGGAGGGCCGCCTGGATGGCCGCCTCCGGTCCGGCAGCCAACTTCGTGCTCGTGCTCTTGGTCGGCCTCGGGCTCAAGATCGGGCTGATGACGGGGCTGCTCCTCCCCTCGGGCGGTGGGCTCTCATCCCTCGTCGTCACGGCTTCCGGTCAGGCGAATGCATTCACCGTCTTCGCGAGCATCCTCTTCACGCTCAACCTCATCCTCGGAATCTTCAACTTGCTTCCCGTGCCGCCGCTCGACGGGCACGCCGTGGTCCCGCTGTTTCTCGACGATGAGCGGGGTCGGGCCTGGACCCGCTTGACCCGGGACCCGTGGATGAGCCTTCTCGGTCTCCTGATCGCCTGGAAAGCCTTTCCCTACATCTTCGTGCCGGTTTGGCGCTTCACTTCGGGCGTGTTGCTGAGCTGAACCGGTTCGTTTGACCATGCTTTCGCTGGACTGCTACTGCGCCGGGCCGTGCTTCAATCTCTTCCTCCGGTCGCATTGGTCAGCTTGGCTCTTCTGACGGTTTCCTGCGACGGCTGCCGGCCCCCGCCCGCCTCGGGTGGAACGCTGACCTACATCGACGGTCGGGACGACGTCGTCGTGACCGGTCAGGTCGAAGTCTTGGCCGAGGTCCTGAAGCGCTGGAACACCGTACTCTCGTCGGTGATCACTGAACCTCAGATGAAGCAGCTACGCCTCGACCTCGCGCTGGTCTTCGGGTTCGACCCCCTGGACGCGGACAAGCTGCGGGGAGCGGGCTTTAGGGTTCCGGGACGCTGGGCCGCCGGCTTCAGCGCCGAGCGAGGCACCGCCGTCGTTGCCCTGCCGGCGTCGGACCCCGAGCGACTCGCGCAAACCGTCGTCGACCATGTCGTGGCTCGGACGGGAGCCGAAGTCACCGACCTCGCCGAAGGCCGAAGTCTCTTCACGACGTTCGGACCCGACCGCGTCGAGCAGGGGGCCGTGCTCGTCCGGGGCTCGACGGTCCTTTGGGTCATCGGTCCTGGGGCCGCCAAGCAGATCGGAGCGCTCGTCCCACAGGCCGTGTCGGCGGTCGCTCTCGATGAAGGTCGGGGCGAAAGCCTCGTCCGGGCGCGGATACGGCCGCAGGCGCTCGACGTCCTGGTCGGCCGTCGGCTGTCGCCTGCCGACGCGAAGCTCGTCCGCGAGACCTTGGAGTCCGTGGACGTGGAGCTGGACATCGACCCTCGGGGTCTCGACGTTCATTCCGAAGCCGCGCTCACGCCCGCGGGTCTCGCCAAAGCCAAGAGGCTGAAGGCGGACGGCACGGACGCTTCGGTTCGGTCGGTCGAGGTCCCTGACGCGATCGTCATCGCACACGGGCAGGTCGACCCTCGAGGTGCCTTCGACCTTCTCGCGCCTCCGGGGGGGCCGATCCGGCGGGAGCTCGAGGCGGCTCGCAGTCAAGGCCGGCTGCTCTTCGACCTGGAGGCCAGTATCGTCCCTGCTCTTTCGGGAGCATTTTCGCTGGTCGTGGGCGCCGGTGATCTGTCGCAGCTGTCGTTCGGCGCCCTCGTCGGTAATCCGCAGGGCAGTCTTTGGTCGGCGATGGGCTTGGGCAGGAAGTCGGTGGAACTCGACCCCTTCGAGGAGGTTCTCCAACAGGCGCAGGGCGCCGACTCGGCGACGGTCGAAAGCCGGCTGGTCAAGGGTCTGACCGTTCGGTCGGTGCGCTCGGGCGGGGTGCTGGTGGCCGAGGCGGTGACGACCGACCGAGCGTGGTTCGTCTCCAATGAGCCGGCCGTCATGAATCGAGTGCTGGCTCGCCTCGACGCGACCGCCGAGCCGCTTCCGCCCCTGGGAATCGAGGTCGACTTCGTCGAGCTGCGACGGGTGCTCGGGACCTTCCGGGCGGCGAGCCTGCCGCTGTTCGTCCGCGCGATCTGGGCGCAGGGCCTCGATGCGCTGGGGCTTCTCGAGTTCGCCCGGGCGGAGGCCGAGTGGTCCGACCGCGGCCTTCGGGGCTCTGGGCGCCTGCAGTTTCGGGACGTGGCCGAAACGCCGTGACCGCGGTGGTCCGCGCCCAGGGGTTGGTTCGGCGCCATCCCGCCGGCGGGCCGACCATTCTGGACGGCATCGACCTGGAGGTCGGGCCGGGCGAATGGCTTGCGATCTTCGGCCCCAGCGGCGGGGGCAAGACCACCCTCTTGTCGTTGATCGGCGCACTCGACGTCGAGTTCGAGGGTGAGCTGCATGTTCTCGGGCGCGATCCTCGTCGTCTCGTGGAACGAGAGCGAGCTCGCCTGCGGAACCGGAGCGTCGGGTTCGTGTTTCAGTCCTTTCATTTGATCGATGGGTGGTCGGTGCAAGAGAACGTCGAGCTTCCCCTGCGTTTGGGGGCGGAGCCGGAGCCCGACCCCCGTCGGGTGGAGCGCGTCTTGACAGCGGTCGGTCTCGCCAGCCGGGAAGCGGCGCTGGTTCGCGGCCTCTCTGGGGGCGAGCGACAGCGGGTGGCGATCGCGCGGGCTCTGGTCCAGGGCCCGGGGCTGCTCCTGGCCGACGAGCCCACCGGCAACCTCGACCGAGCGACGGCATCGAGGATTTTGGACCTCTTTCAGCGCGCACGCGACGACGCCCCCGAGCTGTCGATCATCATTGCCACGCACGACGAGCGGGTCGCCGCCCGGGCGGACCGGTGCCTCGAGCTCGATTCGGGACTGCTGCGGGAGCGGAGTTCGCCGTCGTGAGACTCCTGCGCCTGGAGCTCCGGCGGGAGCGGGCTCGACTCGCGCTGGTCGCGCTCGCGGTCGCGGTATGCGTGGCCACGCTGATGGGTGTGACGAGCCTCCTCCTCGGCGTCTACGACAAGGCGGTTCAGCCCCTTCTGCCCCGTCTGCCGCTCGGTCTCATCAAAGTCGAAGGACGGAGCGCCGAGGTCGGATTGTTCGCGCTCTCGGCGCTCGGCCGTGGACTCGACGATGCGGCGCTCGATCAGCTTCGAGCCCTGCCCGATGTCGCCGCCGTCTACCCCGAGCGGTCGGCGGGTGTCCCCATCCGCGCCGGAGGCGGACAGGCCTTCTTGGGCAAGAACGTGCGCACTGACGTCTTCGCCACCGGCGTGCCGCCCGAGCTGGTGGTGAACGACGTCGCCGAGGGCATGGTGTTCGAGGACTCGACCGAAGGTCCACTCTCGGTCATGGCGTCGCGCCGACTCCTCGAGCTGTACAACTCGACGGTCGCTCCGGCTCTGAACAAGCCCCGCGTCACTGCGGAGGCCGTGATGGGCTTTCAGTTCGAGCTCATTCTCGGCACGTCGATCACCCGCGGAACGACGCCGAAAGGTCGGATCATTCGGCGACCAGCAAAGCTCGTGGGACTCTCGGACCGCGCCAATCTGGCAGGAATCACCGTTCCCGAGGCGACGGTCGAGCGGTGGTCGCGGGAGTTTGGCGTCGATACTCCGCTGGTTGGAGCTTGGGTCGAGGTTCTCGATCCCGGCCGCGTCGGGGCCGTCGCGTCACGCATCGAGAACGCCGGCCTTCGCGTCGACGAGACGCCGAAGCTGATCGGCTGGGCATTGGGCGCGGCGGCCGGCATCGGCGTGATCGTGGCGAGCCTGATCATCGGTCTCACCGTCCTCGCCATCGCGCTGGCGTTCCGATTGATGGTGACTCAGCGAGCTGGCGACCTCGCCATCTTTCGCGCGCTGGGGGCGACGCCGTCCGACATCGTCCGGTTGATCCTTCAGGAGGCTCTCGTGGCGGGTACGGTGGGTTCGGCGTTGGGGCTCGGTGCCGGTGCCGCCGTCGGGCTGCTCGGTCAGAGCGTCCTTCGCTCGCTTCTGGCGGACACTTCGGTTCCGGTCGAAGGCTGGATCACGTGGTCGTACGGTTTGTTCGGTGCTGGCTTCGTCATCGGCGGGCTGTCCGCCCTCCTGGGCGCGGTCGGTCCCGCGTGGCGGGCGGCGCGCGTGGACCCGGTCGTCGGTCTGCGGGGGTAGCCAAACCTACTGCGGCGACGGTGTCGGGTCGCCTCGCGGGATCTCGCGGACGCGGTCCCTTTCGGAGTCGAACGATCGAGGGCAAGCTTGCCGGGTGACCGCTCAAGCACCCGAGCGCTTCGGTCCGTACGTTCTACTCGACCGCATCAACGTCGGCGGTATGGCCGAGGTGTTTCGAGGAAAGAAGCTCGGGGTCGAAGGATTCGAGCGTCTCGTGGCGCTGAAGCGCATCCTGCCGTCGGTTTCGAGTGACCCAGACTTCATCGAGATGTTCGTCGACGAGGCGAAGATCGCCGTGCAGCTGCAGCACGCGAACATCGCCCAAACCTATGATCTGGGGAAGGTCGACGAGCAGTACTTCATCGCCATGGAGTACGTCTCGGGGGTCGACCTTCGAACCATGTGGGACCGGGCCCGCCAGCGAAAGCGCCTACTTCCGCTGGTGATGAGCGCCTACGTCGTCCAGAAGGTCTGCGAAGGCCTGGATGCGGCCCACCGCAAGACCGACGACGCCGGCCGTCCGATCGGCCTCGTCCATCGCGACATTTCTCCGCACAACGTGCTGTGCTCCTTCGAAGGCGAAGTGAAGGTCATCGACTTCGGGATCGCGAAGGTGGCCAACAAGATTTCGAAGACGCATGCCGGCGCCCTCAAAGGAAAGTTCGGCTACATGTCGCCGGAGCAGGTTCGAGGCATCGAGCTCGATGGTCGTTCCGACATCTTCGCCTGTGGAACCGTCCTTCACGAGCTCCTGGTGGGGCGACGGCTGTTCCGTGGAAGCTCGGAGTTTTCGGTGCTGGAAAAGGTGCGGAAAGTCGATTTCCGACCTCCCCGCGAGCTGAATCAGCACCTGGACCCCGAGCTCGAGCGCATCGTGATGAAGGCGCTGGCGAAGGATCCGAACGAGCGCTACCAGCACGCGAGCGAGATGGCCGAGGACCTGGCGCGCTACCAGTACGGCATGGATCGGCCGTTCGGTCGGACCGATCTCGTTCGCTACATGCAGCAGCACTTCGGTTCCGAGATGGAGGCCGAGCGCGAACGCCTGGAGCGGTATCGGTCCTTCGACTTGACCGACCCCGCCGTCGAGCCCACGCCCGAGCCAGCTCCAACGCCGACCGTCTCCTCGGTCGGGAGGCCGCCGCCGGCCCGACCTTCCGAGGTCCGGGTGACCGCAGCCCCCGTCGAAGAGGCGCCCCGGGAAGCCGCGCTCGTGCCTCCGGCGTTCACCGGACCGCATCCGCCGGCTCCTCTGGAGGCGCACCCCGAGGGCACGGCACCCTGGATTCAAAGGTCCCAGTCCAGGATCGTACCGCGGTCGACCGGCCTGCCTACCTGGGCGGCCATGCTCATCGGAGCCCTGGCCATGGTCGCGTTCGCCTCGGTCGCCGCGCTCCTGTGGGTGCTCATGCAGTCGGGGAGCGTCGAGACCCGGATCGAGGCGGTTCAGCCCGCGGTAGAGCCGAGCAGCTCGGAGCGATAGCGGCATTCTTCCCGAGCGAGCTCTTCGATCGCCTCCATGCAGCGCGCGGCGAGCGCCTTGTAGGTTCGACCCCTAGGAGGACCATCCAATAGGCCATCGAATTCGACCGGGTCTCCGTACACGCAGATGACCGGCTCGCCGTCGCGCCGAAAGTTGGATCGGACCTGCGACCAGAGATTGTTCTGGAGTCCGTTGATGAAGACCGGGAGTACCGGAACTCGACAGAGGTGGATCAAGCGACCGACTCCGCTCTGGGGCGGAAGAAACGTGTACGGGTCGTCGCCGCGATTGCGCGTACCTTCGGGGTGGATGCCCGCACTTCGATGGCCGTGCGCCAGCAGCCGCGCGAGCTCTTCGAAGCTCGCGTGGTTGAGCGGGGCGCGGCTCCGGTCGCGATAGATCGGCGGGTACATCGAGAAGAACGACATGACGGCATTGACGAACAGTCCGAGGGGGCGGTCGTAGAAGAAGTTCGCGCGAACCGGAAACAGGAAGCGCTGCTTGAAGCCGGCCTCGCGGTAGAGAACGGCGTTGACCACGAACATGTCGAAGAAGCTGCGGTGATTAGCCACCAAGATGATCGCGGTGTCGCGGTAAGGCTCGATGCGCTCCAGACCGTACACGTGTCGAAGGTGCACGGTGCAGCGATCGATCCACAAGGCACCGACGCGTTCTTGAAGAACGGTGAAGAATCGATTCCAGCTTTCGGTCTCGTGAGTGCGGCGCACCCAGCTCGTGGAGAACTGTTCCCAGGGCGAGAGGTCTCCCGCGTCTCGCTCGCGGTGTTGGGTCGGGGCCACGGAGTGACCAAGCCAAAACTCGACCTGTCGATCAAACCTTCATCGAGCGAACGCAGATTGCGGTTGAGTCTGCCCGCCCGAGGGACGATGACCGAGCGGTGAGCTGTCGAGTCGTCGCCATCGCGGCGTGCCTGGCCGCGAGCGGCTGCAAAGCGCCGCTGCCGGAGCTCTTCGAGCTGCCGCCATTCGAGCTCATCGACGAGCGCGGTCGAATCTTCGGGTCGGCGCAGCTGGATGGCGAGGTCTGGATCGCCGACTTCTTCTTCACGTCCTGTCCGACCATCTGCGAGACCCTCACCCGCCGATTCCGCTCGGTGCAGGAGCGTCTCGACGAGCGGGCGCTCGACGTTCGGCTGGTCTCCTTCACCGTCGACCCCGAGACCGATACCCCGGAGGTCCTCAGCGAGTACGGGCGGCGCCACGGCGCTGATCCCGAGCGCTGGCGTTTCCTGACCGGGGACCTGCCGACGGTCACCGATGTGGTCGTCGGTCAATTCAAGCAGCCGATGGAGGTCGAGCAAGAGGCGGACGATCAGGCGCTTCTCCAGATCGCCCATGGCGTCCGCTTCGTCCTCGTGGACCGGAAACGGACGATTCGGGGTTTGTATTCGACCGACGGGCCGAGCCTCGACCGTTTGGTGGAGGATGCGTCCCGACTGTAGGTACTGGCTCGGATGCGGGCGCAAGAACCACCCACCGCACGGTCGTTCGGTGTCAATCAGATGACCTCTGAGCTTGACTCACTTTCCTGCGCTTCACTAAATGCGCGGCGGTGCTCGCCACCGACCCGATCACCGCCGTCGAGGCGAGCCTGCCGTGGGGAACCCGCCTCCGGGCACTGCACGAGCTGGCCAAGCCCAACCTCACCTTCCTCGTGATCCTCACCGGGGTCTTCGGGTTCTACTTGGGCAGCGAAGGGTTCCTTCACCTCGACTGGCTGCGGTTCGCGGGCTTCGTCGTCGGCACGGCGATGAGCGCGGGCGGAGCCTGCGCCCTCAACATGGTCATCGAGCGAGAGGTGGACGGCCGGATGCGCCGCACGGCCCGCCGTCCGCTCCCGTCGGGGCGCGTCCAGCCCTGGCAGGCCTGGGCGTTTGCCGTCGTCAACGTGGTCGTCGGCGTCGGCATCCTCTACGAGCTCTGCGGCCCGATCCCCGCCGGCCTCAGCCTGGCGACGACCGCGATCTATGCCTTCGTCTATACACCGCTCAAGTCCGCCCATGGCCCGCTGGCCGTGGTCGTCGGTGCGGTGCCGGGGGCCATCCCTCCCGTGATGGGCTGGGCGGCGGCCCGGGGGACGGTCGGACTCGAGGGCCTGGCCCTCTTCTCGATCGTCTTCGCCTGGCAGTTCCCTCACTTCCTCGCCCTGGCCTACATGTACCGGGAAGACTACGCCCGCGGCGGATTCGACTTCGTGCCCGGTTCCCCGCGCGGGGTGGGGGTCGTGATCGCGCTCGGAACCCTGGGGGTCGTCCTGGCTTCGCTGGCTCCGGCCTGGTTGGGCCTGGCGGGGTGGTTCTACGTCGTCGGCGCCGTCAGTGTGGGCGGTGCCTTCTTGGCGGTCGCTCTTCGGGCCATGCGCTCGCTGGACACGAAGAACGCTCGCGGAGTCTTTCTCGGGTCGATCACCTATCTACCCGCGCTCCTCGGTCTGCTCGTCGTCGACAAGTTCCTGCAGTTCTAGGAAGGTCCGAGCCGATGGCGACGGTCGAAGTCAACGACACGACGTTCGAAAGCACGGTGCTTCAGGCGGACCGCCCGGTGCTGGTGGACTTCTGGGCCACGTGGTGCGCGCCCTGCCGCATGGTGGCGCCGGTCCTCGAAGAGCTGAGCGAGGAGTATGCACAGGAGCTGGTGGTCGCGAAGCTCGACGTCGACCGAGCTCCGGTGACTGCGCAGCGCTTCGGCATCCGCTCGATCCCGACGCTCATGATCTTCGACAACGGCGATGTGAAGCAGGCGGTTCAGGGCGCGCTCCCCAAGCCGGCGCTCATGGAGCTCATCGAAAAGGCGCTTCCGGCGGCGGGAGGTCATCGGATCACGGTAGCCGAGCTGGCTCAGCGTTTCGAGTCGGGGCTACCCACGGTGGTCTTCGACGTCCTCGTCG
>CAYYOT010000009.1:0-105533 GCA_964473255.1 uncultured Myxococcales bacterium
CGCCCACCTTCTGCTTCAGCTTCTTGATCTCCTCGTCCTTCAGCTGCTCCTCGTTTCGCGGCCGAGAACGGAGCGCGTTGTTCGCTCCAGAGAGGAACTTGTCCTGCTCTTCACGGGCACTCGCCGCAAGCGACGACGGGGCCGCTGCAGTTCCGGCGCTCGAAGTTCGAATCGAGGCACGTTACATCGCAGCTACTCGTGTCTTGGCAGCGTACGATGCACTCGCCCTCACATTCGGGCTTGCAGTTGCTCACGTCTTGACACCTCGCGAAGGAGTTGTCGCCGAGGACGGGCTCACAGTTGCTGGCGCCCCGGCACTCATACTCGCAGTTCGCTCCGCAGCGGCTATTGCAGTTGCTGATGTCGCGACAGGTCAGACTGCAGTCATCGCCGCACTCCAGGTTGCAGTTCGATCCGTCCGTACAGCGGGCGATGCACCGATCTCCGCACGAGATCTGACACTCGGAATCGAACCGATCGCAGGTGGCCACGCAGTCGTTCCCGCAGGCGAGTTCGCAATCTCGCCCCGGCTGGCAGGTCGCGGGGCCGGCGTCGGGCCGCGCCGCATCCAGGCCACCAGCGTCGGCCTCGGGCAGGACCGCATCCGGGCTACCAACGTCGGCCTCGGGCAGGACCGCATCCGGGCTACCAACGTCGGCGCCGTCCAATCCAAGGTCCACGAAGGCCGGCCCACCATCCGTGCGACCGTCCGCGCCCGTGGAGCCGTCGCCGAAGACGTCGCCATCGCTCACCGCGTCGACCTGGACGCCATCGATGCGGAAGCGGTCGGTATCGACGATGGCGCTGCACGCCGTTACGAGCGCGAGCACGCTATGGAGGGCCCAGCCACGCAAGGTCTTCAGCATACGGCCTGGGGAGACTCGAGCCAAAAATGAGCGCAACGCGGTCACTTGCCGGTTTCGAGACGGAATTCGATGGTCGAGACCACGCGGATGCGTTTGTAGCGCTGCTGGTGCTCCTGCTCGCCGGGGAGGTGGTCGCGGGGGAGGATTTGGAAGAGGCCCTGGCGGGCGCGACGGATCCCGCCGAGTCGGGCTCCCGAGTCCTCAGCGAATGAATCGGCCGCGGCGCGGGCGTTCTTCGTGGCTTCGGCGACCATGCCGGGCTTGAGCTCGACGAGCTTGGTGAACACGTAGGTTGGCTGGGAGCGGTTTCCGTGCTGCTCCGTGATGATCACGCCTTGGGCGACGACGTCGCCGATGCGCTGGGCAGCGTTCGCGATCGCTTCAACGTCCGCCGTCCGGACTTTCAGCTCCTTGGCCACGATGAAGCGGCTCCGGATCGGGCCGCTCTGATAGGGGTTGGCTAGACGGTCGGTGACCGCCAGCCCGACCACCTCCACCGCCGACGCATCAATGCCCGACTCGTCGAGGAAAGCGCGGATCGCCGCTTCGTCCTCCGCGAGCTTTGCCTGGGCGGCTTCGAGGTCGTCGCTCGTGGCCACGAAGCGCAGAGGCCAGACCGCCAGGTCCGCCTCCACCTCGCGCTCGGAAAGCCCCTTCACGGTGACGAAGTCGTCGCTCGTCCGCGACGCCACGAAGCCGTTGGCCAGCAGGCTTGCGCCCCAGACCATCCCGCCGGCCACGATGAAGGAGCCGACCACGCCGTGCGCCACCGACATGCGGCAACGCTACCAGACCCCTGAGCGATCTGCTGCCGGGTACCGGCTCGGGCGACAACGCGGTGCGTCGGTTCGCGAGGAATAGGCAAGATCTCGATAGGATGTGACAAGCCGGGGGGCCTTCGGACGGGGCAGACTTCATCCCGACGAGAGGAATACCATGACCATCGAAACCAAATACCTGAATGCCGTCATCGAGAATCACACCCAGGACATGAGCGGGAAGGTCGTCGCCATCACCGGCACGACCAGCGGTACGGGCTACTTCTGCGCGCGGGAAATGGCGAAGCTCGGCGCTCAGGTCTTGCTGCTCAACCGCGAGAGTGAGCGGTCGCAGACCGCGCTCCAGAGACTCGAGCAGGAGGTCCCGACGGGCAAGTTCGAGGCGATCGCCTGCGACCTCCAGGACTTCGACAGCGTCCGGGCAGCGGCCGCCGCCATCCGGTCGAAGTACGACGTCGTGGATGTCCTCTGCAACAACGCTGGCGTGATGGCGCTGCCCGACCAGGCGACGAAGGATGGCTATGACGTCCAAATGCAGACCAACTGCATTTCCCATTTCCTCCTGACCAAAGAGCTCTTCTCCCTGATCCGAGCCAGCAGTGACGGACGCATCGTCAATCATAGCTCCATGGCTCGCCTGGGTGACCCGCTGGCACTCGAGTACTTCGAAAAGCGGGGCGGCGATCTGGGCGGTGACGGCACCGAAGAAGAGAACATGAGCTTCGGCGGTCCCCGCTGGCAGCGCTATCACCAGACCAAACTCGCGAATTGTTCGTTTACCTACGGACTCAAGGCGAAGCTCGACGCGAAGGGCATCGCGAACGTGAAGCCGATGATCGCTCACCCGGGTCTTGCCGCGACGAGTCTTCAAGTGACCACGGCCAACGTTGGTGGCATGGCTACCGATGCCCCGATCATGGCGAACGCCCAGTCCGCGGAGGACGGCGCTTTGGGCATCATCCGCTGCTGCGCCGACCCCGCGGCGGAGTCGGGCGACTTCTACGGTCCGCAGCAGTGGACCGGCTTTCCGGAGAAGCTCGACCCCGAGCCGCTCCTGTTCGATCCCGAGAACATCCGAATCAACTGGGAGGGCTGCGAGGCGGCCGTCGGCGTCTTCGAAGTCTGAGGGCGCCCCGCCCGGAACGAGGCGCCGAGGTTACGGATCTCGGACGCGGTAACACCCGAGAAGATTTTGCAGCCTTCGTGCCATCCTTGCCGGGTGCTTCTGTGCACCGGGATCGGGCGACGGGCTATCGGCTCGGCCCGGTAGGCTGCTGGCACGTCGATTGCTCACCCCGCGGGCAAGGTGGTCCGGGGATGGTGGTGCTGACAGCCGTAGGCGCGATCGGAGCCTTGACCTTCGTCTTGGCGTCCCTCCTGGTGCTGGCCAACCGGAAGCTTCACGTCGAGGAAGACCCCCGGATCGACCTCGTGGAAGAGATGCTCCCGCACGCGAACTGCGGCGCTTGTGGGTATCCCGGCTGTCGGCCCTTCGCCGAGGCGCTGGTGTCCCTGGAGGCTCGGCCCAGCGCCTGCACCGTGAGCAACGAAGAGGAGCGAGCCCGCATCGCCGCCTTTTTGGGCGTCGACGTCGGTCAGCAGGACAAGCTCGTCGCCCGTCTCGCCTGCGCGGGAGGCGTGAACGTCGCCCGAAACCACGCTCACTACACGGGGCTGCCTTCCTGCAGCGCGGCCGCGCAGGTCGCGGGCGGAGGCAAGGGGTGTTTTTGGGGCTGCCTCGGTATCGGGGACTGCGACGTCGCCTGTGACTTCGACGCCATCACCATGGACGCGCACGCGCTCCCGGTGGTCGACGTCGAGCGATGCACGGCCTGCGGCGACTGCGTCGAGGCCTGTCCCAAGGATCTCTTCAGCCTCCAGCCGCAGCGCAATCAGCTGTGGGTGCAGTGTTCGTCTTTGGAGAAAGGCGACGAGCTCCTCGAAGACTGCGAAGTGGCGTGCACGGCGTGCGGACGGTGTGCGATGGACGCCCCGGCTAGCGTTACCATGCGCGCCAATCTCCCCGTCGTCGACTACGGACGACCGCAGCCGAGGGCCGCCATCGAGCGATGCCCCACCGGCGCGATCGTGTGGCTCGACCCGGTCAGCGGGCCCGTCAAGGGACTCGCGGCCAAGAAGATCATTCGACAAGGTGTGCGCCCTGCCGCGCCGACCTGAAGGAAGCGACCATGTCAGAGCAGAAGACAGTCAAATACCCCGGAACGCGAGCCGCACTGGACGGGAACTCCGCCGTCATCATGTGTGAGCGTGAGTCGAGCGATGGCGCCGGCGCCTATCCGATCACGCCTTCGACGCAGATGGGCGAGTACTGGGCCGAGGAAGCGGCGCGCGGTCACCTCAACATCTCGGGGCGGCCGCTGATCTTCATCGAGCCCGAAGGCGAGCACGCCGCGGCGGGAGTGACCGCCGGTTTGTCGATGACCGGTCTTCGAGCAGCCAACTTCTCGTCGGGCCAGGGCATCGCGTACATGCACGAATCACTGTACGCGGCCGTCGGCAAGCGGTTGACCTATGTCCTCAACATCGGGGCGCGGGCCATGACGAAGGCCACGCTCAACGTGCACGCCGGCCATGACGACTATCATTGCGTCGACGACACGGGCTTTTTCCAGCTCTTCGCGAAGAACGCTCAGCATGCCGCGGACTTCAACATCATCGCCCATCGGATCGCGGAGTTGGCTCTAAATCCGGGCATCGTCGCCCAGGACGGCTTCTTGACCACGCACCTGATCGAGTCGCTGATGGTTCCCGAGCGTGAGCTGATCGCCGAATATCTCGGTCGGCCCGACGACATCATTCCCACGCCGACCGCGGCCCAACGCATGATCTACGGAGATACGCGCCGCCGAATCCCCGAGCTCTGGGATGTCGACAATCCGGTCATGGCCGGCCTGGTCCAAAACCAAGACAGCTACATGCAGAGCGTTGCTGCCCAGCGGCCATATTTCTTCGATCACATCGAGGAGCTCGCCCAACGTGCCTTTCAGGAGTTCAAAGATCTGACGGGGCGGGGGTACGACCGCGTGATGACCTACAAGGCCGAAGACGCCGAGTACCTCATCGTGGGGCAGGGCAGCGTCATCCCCAGCGCCGAGGCCGTGGCCGACTACCTGCGGGCCACGCGTAAGCTGAAGGTCGGCGTGGTCGACGTCGCCATGTTCCGCCCCTTCCCCGCGGACCTGCTCAGTCAAGTGCTCAAGGGAAAGAAGGGTGTGGCCATCCTGGAGCGGCTCGACCAGCCGCTGGCCGCAGATCTCCCACTGATGCGCGAGGTGCGGGCAACGGTCAGCAAGAGCCTCGAAAACGGACGCGACCGAGGCGTGGTCCCGTATCCGAAGCTTTCTACTTACGGCAGCGCCGGCGAAGCCCCGACGCTGTACTCCGGCTCCTTCGGCATGGGGAGCCGCGATCTCCAGCCCGAGGGGCTCATCGGCGCCGTGGAGAACATGCTGCCCAAAGGCGCTCAGAAGAAGCTCTTCTATCTCTCGGTCGACTTCATTCATAATCAGCCGATCACCCCGAAGCAGGCCATTCACCAGCAGACCATCGAAGATGGCTACCCGCACGTGAAGGAGCTTGCGGTTCACGGATCCGAGAATCCGAACCTCATGCCCAAAGGGGCGATCACGGTGCGATTCCACTCCGTCGGCGGGTGGGGCGCAATTACGACCGGCAAGAACCTGGCGATGACGCTCTTCGATCTCTTGGGCTACCACATCAAGGCCAATCCAAAGTACGGCTCGGAGAAGAAAGGGCAGCCCACGACTTATTACCTCTCGGCGGCACCCGAGCCGATCAAGATCAACTGCGAATACTTTTACGTGGACGTAGTCCTCTCACCGGACCCCAACGTGCTTTCCCACACCAACGCGCTCGCCGGCCTGAAGGAAGGCGGTACCTTCATCATTCAGAGCGACGAGACCGACCCCGAGAAAGTCTGGGCTTCAATCTCGCCCAAGTACCAGCAGCAAATCATCGACAAGAAGGTTCGTCTCTTCGCTATCGACGCCTTCAAGATCGCGCGTGAAGAAGCTACCGACTCCGATCTTCAGCTGCGCATGCAGGGTATCGCTTTCCAAGGCTCGTTCTTCAAGGTGTCACCCGTCATGAAGGACGCCAAGCTCACCGAGCCGCAGCTTCTGAAGGCGATCCGCGAACAGATCGAGTACAAGTTTGGTTCGAAGGGTGCGCGCGTCGTCGAGGACAACATGCGCGTCGTCAAGCGCGGCTTCGATAACGTGTTCGAAGTTCCGCACGCGGCGATCACGCAGCCCAAGAAGGGCGACAGGACGAACGGCGCGCCGGAGCTTCCCTTCATGCTCAGACGCATTCCTCAAAGCGATGCCCCTGCCACCGACATTCATCGATTCTGGGAGCAAACCGGCACCTTCTATGCCCGAGGGATGGGCAACGATAACCTGACCGACCCCTTCATCGGCCTGGGCACCATGCCGGCGGTCAGCTCGGTCTTCCGCGACATGACCGGAATCCGCTTTCAGCACCCTGAGTGGATCGCCGAGAACTGCACCGCGTGCGGCGACTGCTATACCGTATGCCCCGACACCGCGATCCCGGGTTTGGTGAGCGAAGTCTCGCAGGTTTTGGACACGGTGGTTCAGCGGGTTCAGCAGCACGGTCGGGTCGTCAATCATCTCCCGAAGGCCGTACGGCAGATGGAGAAGAACCTGCAGGCGGCCTTTGCCGAGAGCACCGAGACCGACCCTGTATCCGACATGCTCGAGGAGGCCATCGACAAGACGGTCAAGACCAGCGAGCTCGACGCCACCGAGAAGAAGGCGCTGGAGGCCGAGTTCGGCTATTTCCGTGACGAGCTCAATGGGTTTCAGTTCGCGCTCACGCGTCCCTACTTCACGAATCACGAAAAGAAAGACAAGGGGTCGGGTGGGCTGGTCAGCATTACCGTCAATCCCTATACCTGCAAGGGGTGCATGGAGTGTGTCGAGGTCTGCGGCGACGATGCATTGCGACCGGTCATGCAGACCAAGGACTCGATCGCAAAGCTTCGAGACAACTGGGACTTTTGGATGGACCTACCCACCACCAATCCCAAGTACTTCCGCGTCGACGACCTGGAGGAAGGCATCGGTGCCCTCGAAACGATACTCCTGGATAAGGACATCTACCAGGCCTTCGCTAGCGGCGACGGCGCGTGCCTGGGCTGCTCCGAAAAGACCGCCGTCCACCTCTTCATCGCGACGGTGGAAGCGCTCATGCGGCCCCGGGTCGAAAGGCACGTGGCGCATCTCGAGGATCTCATCAAGCGCCTCGAGCAGCACATCCAGAGCAAGCTAATGAGAGGCATCGACGTGGCCGATGTCGACGCGATGAGCAAGGTCGTCGGCGACCTGGCGAACACCGACGTCACCCTCTCTTCCTTGGCCCAGCACCTCGAAGGTCAGCGAGGCGGCGACCCGATCGATCAAGAATGGCTCCGGCGGGTCTCCCAGCTGCTGGCCAAGCTCAAGAAGCTGCACTGGCGCTACACCAAGGGGACGACCGGCAAGGGACGCAAGAGCCTCGGTATCATCAACGCTACCGGCTGCACCTCGGTCTGGGGGAGCACTTATCCTTTCAACCCGTATCCTTTCCCGTGGACGAATCACCTATTCCAAGACTCTCCGTCGATGGCGATGGGGATCTTCGAAGGTCACATGGCCAAAATGGCGGAAGGCTTCCGCGCCATCCGTCAGACCGAGCTCGAGCTCGAGGGCAAGTACAACCCGAGAGTCCACGACGAGGAGTTTGCTTACTTCAACTGGCATGGGTTTACGGATGAGGAGTGGGAGCTCTGTCCGCCGGTGGTGGCGATCGGCGGTGACGGGGCCATGTACGACATCGGATTCCAGAACCTGTCGCGGGCTTTGGCTTCCGGTAAGCCTATCAAGGTCGTGGTCGTCGATACCCAAGTGTACTCCAACACCGGCGGCCAGGCCTGCACTTCGGGCTTCATCGGACAGGTTTCGGACATGGCTCAGTTCGGCAAGGTCACTCAAGGCAAGCAGGAGCCGCGGAAAGAGATCGGGCTCATCGGCATGGCTCACCGGACGACGTACGTCATGCAGAGCACCATCGCCCACGCGAACCACATGATCGAGGGCTTCATTCACGGGCTCAAAGCCCGAAGGCCGGCGCTCTTCAACATCTACTCCTCGTGCCAACCCGAACACGGCATCGGTGACGACATGAGTCGAGCCCAGGCCAAGCTGGCGGTCGAGTCGCGAGCCTACCCACTCTTCCGTTACGACCCCGATCAAGGAAAACGGCCCGAGGAGTGCTTCGACCTCGACGGCAATCCTCAGCTGCAGGCCGATTGGCCCACCTACAGCTTGAACTATAAAGATGGGACGCGGGAGAAGTCGATGGAGCTTCCTCTCACGTTCGCGGACTTCGCCGTGACCGAGGCTCGTTTCCGAAAGCACTTCCGTAAGGCACCGCCGGACACCTGGAACGAGAGCATGGTTCCCATGGCCGAGTTCCTGGACCTCGATCCGGACGATCGAGAAGGTAAGTTTCCCTACGTTTGGTCCGTCGATCGAAAGATGCAGCTGACCCGACTGATCGCCAGTTCGGTGATGGTCGAGTCTTGCGAAGAGCGTCGAGACTTCTGGATCATGCTCCGGGCAATCGCTGGAGCGGACAAGACCGAGCTGCCGCCGGAGGACATCGAGTCCAAAGTGCGGAACGAGGTCGTCTCCAAGATCGCTACGGGCCTCATGCGAATGGTGACGGGCGCAGAAACGGTCGAGGCGGATCTGGGTGACCTGGTCGGTATCGCCGCACCGGTGTCCGATGGAAATGGCGTCGAAGAGGCGGGCTCGGTGCCCGCACCCGGCGGCGATGGCTACCTCGCGCCGTGGATCGACACCAACGAGTGCACGTCCTGTGACGAGTGCATCAACATCAACTCCAGCATCTTCAAGTATAACGACAAGAAGAAGGCGATCATCCACAATGCGCTGGGGGGTCCCTACAAGGACATCGTGAAGGCCGCGGAGAAATGTACGGCGCAGGTCATCCACCCGGGACTGCCGAAAGACCGAACCGAGAAAGACATCGATAAGTGGATCGCGCGCGGCGAGAAGTACAACTGACCAGAAACGAACCATGCTGACTCTCTTCAGACGCAAGAGCTTCGGTCACGGGGTGCACCCGCCGGAGTCGAAGGAGGCGACGAGGAAGCTGGCCATTCGCCAGTTCCCTTTCGCTCCGCTTCTGCAGATTCCGCTGGTCCAGCACCTCGGTAAGCCTTCGATCGCCGCGGTGCGCGAAGACGAAGAGGTCGTCCGTGGGCAGCTGATCGGCCGCCCCGACGGGTTCATGTCGGTGGCGATGCACGCTCCGGCTTCCGGCGTCGTGCGGCGGGTGGGCCTGATGCCGAGCATTACCGGCAAGATGGTGCCCGGGATCTACCTCGAGCCTTTCCCGAGCTCGTCGCAGGAGGTCATCGAAGGCTCGCCAGTGCCGGTAACCGCCGAGCCACCCGCCATCATCGACGCCATCCAAGCAGCGGGCATCGTAGGTCTCGGAGGCGCGGCGTTTCCGACCCACGTCAAGCTGAAGGTCCCGGACGACAAGCCGGTCGACACCGCGATCATCAATGGCGTCGAGTGCGAGCCATTTCTGACGACGGACCATCGCGTGATGCTGGAACAGTCCGATGATGTGTTTCAAGGCATTCGCTACGTCTTGAAGGTCAGTGGGGCCGAGCGGGCGATCATCGCCATCGAGGCCAACAAGCTCGACGCGGCCGAGCTTCTTCGGAATCGAATCCCGGCCGACCTTCCGGTCGACGTTCAGGTGCTGCCGGTGAAGTACCCGCAGGGCGCGGAGAAGATGCTGGTGACGGCGCTTCTCGGACGACACGTCCCCTCGCGAGGACTTCCGCTCGACGTTGGGGCGCTCTGCATAAACGTGGCGACGACTGCCGAGATCGGTCGTCTGCTTCCTCACGGACGCGGTATTCAGGAGCGAGTCATCACCATTACGGGACCGGGCATCCAAAAGAAGGGCAACTATCGAATCCCCATCGGGACGCCGCTCCGATTCATCATGGACGAGGTCGGCGCCGATCCGACGGTGTCCCGAATATTCATGGGGGGACCCATGATGGGGCCGGCGGCGTCCACACTCGATATTCCGGTGGTCAAGGGGACCTCGGGGGTCGTGGCCTTCACCGAGGCCGAAACCGGGCCCGTCCGACGGGAGCCAGAGTATCCATGCATCCGGTGCGGCCGGTGCGTCGAGGCGTGTCCGATGTTTCTCAACCCCTCGGAGCTCGGGGTGCTGGCCAAGAACCAGGAGTTCAGCCGAATGGCCGATGGCTTTCATCTCATGGACTGCTTCGAGTGCGGTTCCTGCTCCTTTGTGTGCCCATCTCACATCCCGCTGGTTCAGCACTTCCGCGTGGCCAAGGCCGCCGTCCGCAAGGCAGCGAGCGCATGACGACCGAGGCCAAGACGCTCCAGATCCGGACCTCGCCGCACATCACTCAAGGTTCGAGCGTCGAGTCCATCATGCGCAACGTCGTCTACGCGTTGCTTCCCGCCAGCGCTTTCGCCGTCTACGCATTCGGGTGGGCGGGTCTTCTGACCCTGATGGTGGCGACCGCGTCCTGCCTCGCCACCGAACATGCGTTGTGTCGGTGGACCGACCGACCGTCGACGGTGGGTGACTGGTCGATCGCCATCACCGGACTGCTGTACGGCCTTACGCTTCCTCCGACACTACCGCTGTGGATGACAGCCGCGGGCGGCGTCATCGCGGTCGTCGTGGGCAAGTTCCTCTTCGGTGGATTGGGATCCAATCCTTTCAATCCCGCACTGGTCGGTCGCGCGGTGCTACAGGCAGCGTTTCCGGTGGCCATGACCACCTGGCATGCGGGGATGAGTCCCGATCGCTTCACGAGCCTCCCTTCGTCGCTGCTAGCTCTTCCCTTCGCCCGCCCCGAGTACGACGGCATGGCGGGGGCTACGCCCTTATCGGCGTGGAAGTTCGACCATCAGCTCGCCGAGACCAGCGATCTGGTCCTGGGGCTGACCAGCGGGTCGACCGGTGAAACCAGCGCGGTGCTCATCCTGCTGGGTGGGTTGTATCTCATCGCCCGCAACATGATGAACTGGCGGATCCCGGTCGCCATCTTGACCACAGTCTTCGTCTTCAGCGGACTGCTCTATGCAGCGAGCCCCGAAGCCTATCCGCCGCCTCTTTTCATGCTCTTTTCTGGCGGTCTGATGTTGGGAGCTCTTTTCATGGCGACCGACATGGTTGGCTCTCCCATGACGAATGCCGGAGTCGTCCTGCATGGTGCGCTGATCGGCGTACTGACGGTGGTGATCCGCTTGTGGGGCGGCATGCCCGAAGGCGTGATGTACGCGATTCTGATCGCGAATGCCTTTGTTCCCCAGATCGACGGCCTCATCCAGCCTCGAGTCTACGGCACGGCTCGGAGGACTTCGTGACCGCACCTCCGCAGGTCACGGCGCCGCGGCAAGCGACGGTGTTCGAGATGTACCGCGCGCTGGTGGGCGTCGGTGCTATGTGCGGCCTCTTGATCGTGACCGTATTCGAGCTGACGAAGCCCATCATCGCCGCCAATCGGGCGGAAGCGCTCCAGCGAGCCGTGTTCGAAGTCATTCCCGACGCACGATCCTCGCAGACATATCGAGTCTCCGATGGCGTCTTTCGACCGACCGAAGAGGAAGGAGCTGGCGGCGACCTCGTGGTGGCGGGGTACGACGCCGAAGGACACCTGGTCGGCGTGGCTCTTCAGGCGCAGGCGATGGGCTACCAAGACGTCATCACGGTGCTTTATGGCTACTCTTTCGAGACCGAGGCCATCGTCGGTATGCGGGTCTTGGAGAGCAAAGAGACGCCGGGTCTCGGCGACAAGATAGAGAAAGACGACGCCTTCCTCGCCAACTTCGAGTCTTTGGACGTGTCTCTGGCCGCCGGAGGAGATGCGCTGGCGAATCCCATCGAAGCGGTCAAGAGCGGCGAGAAGGAACACGCGTGGCAGATCGATGGCATCACCGGCGCCACGATCTCCTCGGTCGCGATCGCCAACATGCTGCGGGACAGCGCCGAGCGCTGGGTACCCATGGTCGCCGCGCGAAGGGCCGACTTCGCTGGAGATGGCGCACCGTGAGCGATGGGACCGCCAACATGACGGATGACTTCATCAAGGGGCTGTGGCGAGACAATCCCGTATTCGTCCAGGTCTTGGGAATGTGCCCGGTGCTGGCCGTTTCCAACTCGGCCATGAATGCACTCTCGATGGGACTAGCCACTTTGTTCGTCCTGGTCATGTCGAACACCGTCATTTCCACGCTCCGTGCTTTCATTCCGAAGCAGGTGCGCATCGCGACCTACATCCTCGTCATCGCCACCTTCGTGACGCTGGTCGACTACCTGATTCAGGCGATCAGTTTGGATCTGCACAAGGCGCTTGGAGCTTTCATCTCGCTCATCGTCGTGAACTGCCTCATCCTGGGGCGAGCGGAGGCCTTCGCCTCCAAGAACACGGTGTTCCGCTCGATTCTCGATGGAGCGGGTATGGGCCTCGGCTTTACTTTCGCGCTCTTCTGTCTGGGTGCCGTTCGCGAGATACTCGGCAACGGCTCTCTGTTCGGGTTCGCCATCTTGCCCGAGCAGTTCCAGCCCTGGATCATCATGATTCTGCCGAGTGGAGGATTCTTCACTTTGGCCGGATGGTTGTTGCTCTTCAATGCGATGAAGGCCCGGCCCAAGGCTGAAGCCGCCTCGGTCGCGGGAGGTACGTCATGACCGAGGAACCGCTGTGGGCCATCTTCATCAATGCGAGCCTGGTCAACAACTTCGTGCTCGCGTACTTCTTGGGCATTTGCCCTTTTCTCGGGGTCTCGGGAAAGGTCGAAACGGCCGTGCGCATGGGCGGAGCCGTCATGTTCGTGATGCTCGTCAGCTCGGTGTGTGCGTTCGGTATCAACCAGTTCCTCGTTTGGATCGATGCCCCGTACCTGCGGTTGATTTCCTTTATTGCCGTGATCGCCTCGACGGTTCAGCTCGTCGAGATGTTCATCAAGAAGACCAGCCCCGGACTCTTCAAGGCACTGGGCATCTTCTTGCCGCTGATCACCACGAACTGCGCCATCTTGGGTCTGGCGCTCTTCCAAACCAACAAGGGATACGGCTTCCTCCAATCGATCGTCTACGCGCTGGGAGCCGGCGTGGGCTTCAGTCTCGCCCTGCTCCTCTTGGCGGGTGTTCGAGAGCGTCTGGAGCTTGCCTCTTTACCGGACGTCATTCGGGGGACGGCGCTGACGTTGACGATAGCCGGTCTGCTGTCGGTTGCCTTCATGGGCTTTGCCGGGTTGGGAGGCTGAGCATGATGCTCCAATACGTGATCGCCGTCGTCACGATATCCGGGCTCATGATTGGCTGGGCCCTCATTCAACAGGCTTGGGGCCGCGTATTTCGCCTCTCGCCCCCGGAGACCGACGTGCTCGAACTTCGGCGCAGCTGCGGTCAGTGCGGTTGTGCCACACCATGCTCCCGAGATACTCAGAAGGGGCAAGTCTCGATACGAGACGAAAGCCCGTAATGGAGGAGACGCCATGCGCTTGCAGGACTACGATACCACCCATACTTTCACGGCAACGGTTCGGTCTTCCGAGCTCATCACCTCGCCGGCTTCGGACGCCGAGGTTCGCGAGATAACCTTCAACGTCGTGGACTCTCCTTCCTTCGAAGTGGGGCAGAGCATTGGAGTTCTGGCTCCTGGTGATGAGGCGTTTGGAAAGAAAGAACATCTTCGGCTGTACACGATCGCGGATGTGCCCCAGACGACGGGTAGCCGACACGAGATCAAGATCGCCGTGAAGCGGGTCAGCTACATCGACGAGTACAGCGGTGAGCGCTACGATGGTGTGGCCTCGAATTATCTGTGCGATCTGAAATCGGGTGACAGCATCCGTGTGGCGGGCCCGTTCGGGTCGCCGTTCCCTTTGCCCGAAGAGAACGACGCGAACTTGATCTTGATTGGCATGGGAACCGGTATCGCGCCCTTCCGTGCCTTCGTGAAGCTCTTGTACAAGAAGCGCCCAGATTTCGAGGGTCAGATTCGCTTGTTCTACGGGGCCAAGAGCGGCCTCGACCTGATCTACATGAACGACGAGCGTGACGACTTCGCCCAGTACTACGACCGAGAAACGTTCGAGGCCTTCAAGGCATTGAGTCCGCGCCCGCATTGGGAGGATCCCATCGCTTGGGACTTTGCCATCAAGGAGCGTAGCGCCGAGCTGTGGCAGATGCTCCTCGACCACAAGACCTATGTCTATCTCGCCGGACGGGAGATCATGCGCGACCAGCTCGACAATGTCTTCACGTGGGTCGCGGGCTCACCCGAGAAGTGGAAGCGCCGGAAAGCCGAGCTGGAAGCCGGGCACCGTTGGGTCGAGCTGCTCTACTAGACTCGAGTCCCCATGGGGGTGGTGCTATCGACTTCGGCCGAGGACGTCCTCCAGCTCGGCATCGAGGTTGACGGCCGCTTCGCTACCATAGACTTCGTCGAACGAGCGTATCGACTCGAATTCGGCTCTCTTGCCGCTGCTTGAATCGCTGGCGCGTTCCGGACTCCGTCTGCAAACTTAGCCGGCACCAGATGCGCGAAGAATCTTCGATACTACCATGTCGTCGCAGCGCAATGCTGATGTCCCTTCAGAGTCGCCCCTTCTTGTCTGAGCATGAAATTTTCAATATAATCAGAACAAAAGAGAGTCGCTCATTTTCGAGTTCAGGGTCCCTTATCGCCAGGAAGGAGGCGCAGAGATGGATGAACGAGAGAAGACCCAACTCACGCGCAGCATCCTCAACGGAGCTGCGATCTTTGGAGCGGCCATGCTCGCTTTTACCTTCAACCAGGGAGGCCTAACCGGTCGAGCGACCGGTGGCCCGGTCGGCTGCGGCGGAGGTGCTCCGCCCCGAGTCGATGGCGCGTCGAAGGCATTGGCCGTTGCCGACGACTCGACGAATGACGGGGCTCGTCTCGAAGCCTACATCGTGCTCATCCCGCAAGGTACCAGCTACGAGGTGGGCGAGATGCCCGGGCCAATGGTCGCCGAGGGCGGCAACGTCATCGTAGATGGCAACCTCCTGGAGGGTGTCCAGCCGCTGGCGCCCAAGGGGAAGGTCTACGAGGTTGACGAGATGCCCATGCCGATGGTCGGGGAGGCCGGCCCGGAGCTCATCCACGGCCAGATCGAGGAAGGGGCGCAGCCGCTGAATACAACGGGGACGATTCCTGGGCTCGACCCGACGAGAATGCCGACCATCATCGAATCCGGCAAGATCATCGTCGATGGTAATCTTCAGACGGGGTACCAGCCCCTCCAAGAAGATCCCATCGTCGTGGAGCGCCCGGGTACCCTCTTGGCCCGGCTCGAGCTCGACGGACATACGCGATTCATCGACCTGATCGCAGCCGCACGAATGACCCACGTCTTCAGCGACCTGGAAGCGGAGTTCACCGTTTTCGCACCGACCAACGAAGCGATCGAAGCCTGGCCTCGCTTGGTCGACTTCGAGCGGCCCGAAAACCGGCCGTTCCTCATGGCGACGATTCAGCAGCACATGATTCCGGGGAAGATGGATCTCGCCGAGCTCGGCGATAATCCGATGACCGAGGTGCCGAAGCAGCCACTGATGATCGACTTCGGATCCAACGTCGTGATGACCATGAGTGGCCAGCACAAGGGCCTGATCGTCCGTCCGGACCGCGAGACCGACCGAGGGATGGTGCACGCCATCGACGGTGTTCTTCAGCCGCAGATGACTCTGCAGATCATGACCCTGCGTGCCGGTTACAACCTCTTTTATGCCGCCATGCAGGAAGTCGGCGTGATCGATGAGGTCGTGGATCCGGAGCGTCCGATGTCGCTCTTGGCCGTCTCCGACGCGAACATGCGGAAGGGCGGGTTGGATCTGGACGCGATCCGGCTCGGGAAGAACCAGGCCGTGATATACGCCATGCTTCGGAACCACATCGTCGAGGGAGCCTACCCCACCTTCCGCGATGTGGCCTCGCCGGCCGAGACCCTTTCCGGCCACACGGTCGTCGCGGAAGTTGATTCGGAGCTCTTGCACTTTTCGTTCGGCGAATCGTGCACGGTGCTCCAACGACTGCTCGCGGAGAATGGCGTCATTCACGAGGTCGACGGTGCTCTCCTGGGCCACCTCGATATCACCCGCTGACGCGTTTGGTGAGCGGGTCCGAGTCGACCAAGCTAGTGTCTCGCACCACTCGGTGCGAGACACCTACCAAAAGTCATCCCCTGACCGCACGTACGGGCGTCCCCGCCTTTCGCTACGTCGCGGAAGCCGTCACCCTGACCGCTATCGCTTTCGCGTTCGGCCATGCCGTTGGAGTCGAGAATTCCGGTGTCGTCTCGGTTTTCTTGGGGAGCGCCGGCCTTTCGAAGCGCTTCCAGCTGCTCTTTCGACGAGCCGGGCATCTGCTCCGGCGGACCCGTGAAACGATGGCCTTCCTAAAGGCCGGGCGCTGGATTGCCGTGGACATCGCCTCGCTGGGGTTGGGCGTCTTCCTGGCATATCTGGGAGTCTGCCTGTTGGTCGGTCCGGGAGGCGTCGAACAACGATTCGGTTTCGCCATGACCGTGGCCGGAGTCGACGAGCATGGATTCCATCTCGTCGAAACGGGCGGCGTATCGCTCCTTGGTCGCAAGCTGATGGCGCTCCTGTCCGTCTTTCTGCTGGCATTCGTCTATCGAGGCTTCGGTGCGTTGCTGGCGCTGATGTGGAACGCAGCCGCCTGGGCGGTCGCGCTCTATTGCATCCTTCACGCCGACACGATCGTCGACGGCAACCCCGGCGTTCCGGTCGTCGTGGCGGCTGCTGCGGTCGCTCCGCAGCTCGCCCTGGAAGCTCTCGGGTATGGGTCCGCCGCCCTCGCCGGCGTGCGCGCGGGGATGGACCTCGGAAGCGCTCGAGATGGCTTCGTGAGCATCGCGGCTCTCATGGCGATCGCATGCACCCTGATCATCGGAGCCTGGCTGGCCGAGATGACGTGGCCAGGGATCGTCTTCAGGTTCCTTGATGGGGGGCCGTAGCGCCTGGGCCCCGGGGCGGGGCCCGTGGTCAGCGCAGCTCTTCCATGGAGTTGAACAGCTGAGTAAGCTGGCCCAGCTTGGCGCACGTGTCTTCGAGGCTCACGTCTCGCTCGACCTGCACCATGAGGCAGCGCAGGAAGTCACGGGAGGAGACGATGCCCACCGGTTGATTGGCGGCGTTGCGAACGGGAAGATGGCGGAATCCCTTGTCGCGGATGAGTCGATAGCAGTTTTCCACGGTCTCGTCTTCGGTCACCGTGACCGGAGTTGGCGTCGAAACGGACTCGACCTTCGTGGACGCCGGATCTTTGCGCTCGGCTACCACACGATTGAGGAGATCGCGCTCGGAGAAAATGCCGCAGATCGCGCCCTCCTTCGTCACTACGAGGGCGCCGAGATTCCGCGCCCGCATCAGCTCGGCGGCTTCCTGCACCGTTTGCTCCGCAGCCACGGTCACTACGTTGGGGTTCATCATCGATTCGATTGCCGTCATGTTCTTCCTTCCGGCCGGCCCATCGCCGGCTGGGGGACAATACGCTCCTGGCTTCAGATGAGAAGACGCGTCTTTCTTGCGCACCCGAGGGATGGTCACGGCGTCCGATGAACGCGTGGTTCCACTTACAGCCCAGGCGCAGCACCGCGGTCGCCGTCGTTCTGGCCACGCTTTCGGTCGGGGCGAGCTATCTCGCCGGCGCTGCGGGCACGATCGGCTTCTTCGTCCTTCGCGATCTGGTCCAGGTCATCATCATCGGCTTGGTCGCTCCGTTCGTCGTTGCGAGTGCCGCCGAGTGGCGGGAGGCGGGACTGCGGTTCGATCGACCGACGCGATATCTTGCCGTCAGCACGCTGCTCGGTGGCCTCCTCGTCGTGCAGTTCGCGACCGAGGCAAACACCGTCACCCGACCCATCGATGCGAATCTCCTGAGCGGCGCGGCCTACGTAATGGTGACCAACGTGTTCGAGGTCCTGTTTTTCGCGTGCTTCCTCCGTGAACGCTTCGAACGGGCCTTCGGCATCGTCTTCGCAATCCTGGCCGCCTCCGCTGCGTACAGTCTTCACCACGCCGGCTTTCAGCCGGAATACGAGAAACTCTTCTTGGTAGGAGTGTTCTTCTTGAGCCTTCAGCGGACCGTCCGTCACTGGCTGGTGCTTTTTCCCCTGTGGTGGGTGGGCGGACTCGGCGACGTGCTCTTTCGATCGGCCGAGACTCGAGGGGTAGACTGGCTATCGGCGGCGGCGGGATGGAGGGCGCTGCTCATCGCCGCCGTCATCGCCAGCCTGCTGTGGTGGAGGCGGGAAGGGCTCTTCATCGGGAGGCCTTCTCGAGAGCCTTCGGCAGCTTCGTGATGTCGTCTTCTCCGGGTTCGGTCTCGATGATCTTGCCTCCGAGTCGCCAACCCGAATCCATCGCTGAGATCCTCAAAACCAAGCGGTCGTGCCCGCGGTGATGGTGTTCTGCGTGCTGCCCACCCCGTCGGCCGTGAAGAACACGTCGTTCGTTGCCTGCTCCCAGCGGTACTCGAGCCGGAAGGAGAAATTGGGGGCCGGCTTGAAGTCGACCGTTCCAGTCACCGAACCGAGCCAGGGCGAGGCGGTGAGGACGGCCGGGGCGACCGTTCCGTCTTCCTCGGCGACCTCCTCGCGAAAGAGCTCGCCGCGAGCGGCGAGCCAAAGCCAACGAAAGGGCTTGTAGGCCGTGTAGAGGCTCGAGCCGACCCACCAGGTGGTTCCGAGGCTACTCGGTTCGAAACCGCCGTTCAGGTCGACCGCGAGCACGGCGGGGTGAAGGTCCAAGGTTCCGGCGAGTTCGAACATGCTCAGCCAGGCTGGTTCGGCGAACTGCTCGGCCGAGTTGAAGCCGCCATAGTAGACGCCCTTCCACTCCAGGGGTCCCTCGGTGCCGCCCTCGAACGCGGCCACAACCGAGAAGCGCCCGTTGTCGTTCACGGCGTTGGCGTAGCCGTTATAGACGCCGACGGTCAGTGACGCGTCGGGCGCGATGGGATACTTGGCTTGGGCCCCGACGAAGTAAAAGGGCACGAAGTACAGCAAATACGCGCTCGACCAGTTGTAGTTCTCGTGCACCCGGATGGATTCGATGCTGATCGGCGACACGAAGAGCCCGCCGGCTAGCTCCAGCCCTCGTCCCAGCGGCGCGACCCAGCCGACGTTGGCCTGCTGAATGATTCGCCATAGCTCGGAGTTGGATTCGGGGACGCCGTCGCCCCCGGGTACGGTCGGCTCACTGTCGTAAATGACGTTCGGCGTATCGCCGAACCACAGAGCCAAGTTCAAGAAGACACGGTCGTAGCGAAAGTAGTTCTCGATGGCCGCCGTCGAAAGACCAAAGGTATTGTGCCTCGGGTTGAAGATTCGAAAAGCGTTCACGCCGTTGGACGGCTCATTGAAGTTCCAGGTGTAATAGACCTCGACGAAGGCGTTCAGCTCGTACTCGAGTCTTCCGTCCTTCGACTCGAAGCGAAGGCCCGTCTCGCCGGCCGAAGCCGTCGTCGTGCTGGTTCGCGGGGTGGCGTCCTCGTTCGCTCGGCCGAGCGTCGGCCAGCTCGCCCCGGCGACCGAGACGAGGAGCACAATCGACCGGCACTGCATCGGCTACCCGCCATCACCCCGTCCAGCCGTCGGAGACTCCAGTCAAGTAGCTTTCCCTGCCCCAAACACGAGGGGCTGGACTGTCTTCCCGCCCAGCGCCCGAGCAGCCAGTCAGCGTTTCCGTCCGACGTCGTCGGTGGGTCCGAAGAGGTTGAGCGGGAGCGTCAGATACCGATGCTCGTTGGCCGCCGGAGGAGGAAGGCGGCCGGCATCGACGTTGATCTGGACGCTCTGAAACAGCAGCACGGGCGCGGCCAGCGTTTCGTCGCGCTCGGTTCGGAACTTCACGAAGTCCTCGCGCGTGGTCTCTCCTTTGAGCTGGACGTTGGTCGCCTTGGAAGCACCGATGGTGGTCTCGAAGGCCAGCGCGCGCCCGTTTGGCTGGTAGTCGTGACCGACGAAGACGCGGGTCGTGTCCGGCAGCGTGTAGAGCTTGGTCGTGATCGACGTGTAGAGGTCTTCGGCCGACCCTCGAGGGAAATCGCACCGACCGGTGCCGAAGTCGGGCATGAAGAGCGCATCACCGGTGAAGATGGCGTCGTCGACCTTGTAGGTCACGCACGCCGGCGTATGGCCAGGCGTGGCGATGACCTCGATGTTCAAGGACCCGGCCTTGAGTGTCTCGCCGTCCTCGAGAAGGCGATCGAACTGGCTGCCGTCGGTCGCGAAGGTCGGCGGTAGATTGAAGACCTGCTTGAAAGTCTCTTGAACGAGCCGGATGTTCTCGCCGATGGCGATGTCGGTATTGAATTCCCGCTTGAAAAACTGACTGGCGGAAAGGTGGTCCGCATGAGCGTGGGTTTCGAGGATGTATCTGAGGTTGAGCCCTCGAGCGCGGACGTAGTCCGCGACGTCTTGGGCCGATGTTGTGTGTGTCTGCGAACCTTGCGGGTTGTAGTCCAGCACTGGGTCGATCACCACAGCGTCATTCGTCGTCTCGTCGGAAACCACGTACGTAAGGGTGAAGGTGGGCGGATGGTAGAACGTCTTGATGTGCATGGGCATCGATTCAAGCAAGCAAAGTGCCATGGCAGATGCCCTGCGCTGAAGAGCGAGCGTTACCGGTGGAGCGGGCAACGCTCGGCCATGGCGCAAAGCGTCGATCTCAGTGATGAAACGCGGCGGGGGGGAAGCGCCGAATTCGCCTTGCTCCGTCGCAGGAAACGAGACCGTTCCGCCGATGAAACCGTAACCTCGCGGTGACCCGCAAGAGAGCTTTCGGAAACAGGGAGCCGATTTCTTTGACCACGCTCGTGGCCCGCCGATTGAAGGGTGGCCCGTTTCCATGGTTGTCGCATCACCTCCCGGAGCACCCGCTGCGCCCGAGTCGCTGCCCGCCATCGAGCAACGACTCGCCCGTATTGAGGCCTCCCTTGCGCGCGTCGATCAGCTCGCCGTGCAGATTCCGCTACTCTTGGCCACGGTCACGGAAATCGCGGATAGCTGGGCGGCCAAAATGCCCGACCTCGACCACCGACTGGAGACGGTGACCAGCATGTTGGAGCGCCTGACTCGCCCCAACACAATTCGGACGCTCGAGAAGCTTCTCGACGTGCTCGAGCAAGCACCCCAGCTCGTCTCGACGGGCACCGACATCATGGACGAAGTCATGCGACGAGCGGCCGAGTCGGGCGTCGAGACGGAAGCGATCCTCGAGAATTCGAAGGAGCTCATTCGGGGGCTCTTCACGCTGTCGACGTCGCCCGAAGTGCAGCATTTGCTGACCTCGGGAATGCTGGATCAGGGTGCCGTACAAACACTCTCACGCGCTGCGTCGGCCCTCGCCGAAGCGCGCAAGCAGACGCCCAAGCCCGTGGGCATCTTCGGTCTGTTGCGTGCTCTGAACGACCCCGAAGTCGGACGGGCTCTAGGATTCACACTGACGGTCGCGAGCGCCTTCGGTCACGAGCTTCGAGCGGACGCGTCGGGCGGTAGGCCCCGCGGCGCCTAAACGCCTGAACCAACTGGAGATGAACCATGAATGAAAAACACGAAGTGCTGATCATCGGCGCTGGCACTGGCGGCATTACCGCGGCCTCGCAGCTATTCAACGAGGAATCACCGCCGGAGATCGCGATCGTCGACCCGGCCATCGAGCACTACTACCAACCGCTCTGGACCTTGGTGGGAGGCGGCGTGTTCCCTCGCGAAGATTCGCGTCGTGAGATGATCGACGTCATGCCCGACCAGGCCACTTGGATCCGCGATTCGATCGCCACCTTCGACCCCGAGAACAACCGCGTCGAGACGAAGTCCGGCAAGACGCTCGAATACGAGATTCTGGTCGTAGCCGCCGGAATCCAGCTCGACTGGGACAAGGTCGATGGTCTTCGCGACGCGCTGGGCAAGGGCGGCGTCTGCAGTAACTACTCCTACGAGCTCGTCCCGTACACGTGGGAGACGATCCAGGCGTTCGATGGAGGCAAGGCGGTCTTCACTTTCCCGTCGACACCCATCAAGTGCGCGGGAGCGCCGCAGAAGATCATGTACCTCGCCGAAGAGGCGTTTCGACGCAAGGGCTGCCGCGGCCGGACCGACATCACGTATGTCGCGGCTACGCCCGGCATCTTCGGCGTGCCGAAGTACAAGCGGGCGTTGGAGAAGATCGTGGCCGCCCGTCACATCAAGACCGAGTTCCTGCGCGACCTCATCGCCATTCGACCGGATTCGAAAGAGGCGGTCTTCCGCTCGATGGGCGCGGGACCGGAACTCGTTCTCGAGTACGACATGATCCACGTGACCCCACCCCAGAGTGCGCCGGACTTCATCAAGGAGAGTCCGCTTTCGAACGAGGCCGGTTGGGTCGACGTCGACAAGTACAGCCTGCAGCACACGCGCTACCGAAACGTTTTCTCGCTGGGAGACTGCAGTAGCCTGCCGTGCTCCAAGACGGGCGCAGCCATTCGCAAACAAGCTCCCGTCCTCGTCGAGAACCTCATGGCTCTGCGCAGCGGCCAGCCGCTGACCGGGCGCTATGATGGCTACGCGTCGTGTCCGCTCGTCACCGGCTACGGCAAGGTCATCCTCGCCGAGTTTGGATACGATGGCGCCATCATGGAAACGTTTCCCTTCGACCAGGCTCAGGAGCGATACAGCATGTACGCGCTCAAGGCGTACGGCCTGCCGCAGATGTACTGGCACGGCATGCTGCAGGGACGCATGTAGACGACGCGCCTCTTCGGACCCGGGCCGGGCTCTATTCATCCGGTAGGAGATGTGGGTCCGACGGTGAACCGTCGTTGAAGTTGACAGGGCCGATCGGCTGGCCTAGGAAGTCGCGGTCTGCGGACTCGACCGAGCGACCTCCGATTCGGCCCGCATCGACCTTCATCAACCCCCGTCGCTCCCCAGCAGCCCGCATCGGCGGGCCGAAAGACAGAAATTTGCGATTTGAAGACCTCGGGCTGGACCCCGTCCTGCTAACCAACATCGATCGGCAGGGCTACACCGCCCCTACTCCCATTCAGGCGCGCGCCATACCGCCCGTCCTCGAGGGTCGAGACCTCCTTGGTCTCGCCCAGACCGGCACCGGAAAGACCGCGGCCTTCGCGCTGCCGGTCTTGAACGCCTTCGCCCAGTCGAAGGGCGGTTCCCGCGGCCGAAACCCGCGCGTGCTCGTGCTCGCGCCCACCCGTGAGCTCGTCAGTCAGGTTGCGGAAGCGTTCGACACCTACGGTCGGGGGCTGGGCGTTCGCACGACCGTGATCTACGGGGGTGTCAGCCAGGCACCCCAAGTCAAGGCACTCCAGCGCGGGGTGGATGTCATCTTGGCCACTCCTGGACGTCTGATCGACCTCTTGGGGCAGGGGCACGTGCGCCTCGGGTCGGTCGGCCTCGTCGTTCTCGACGAAGCCGACCGCATGCTCGACATGGGCTTCATCAAGCCCATTCAGAAGATCGTCTCTCATCTTCCTCGCGACCGCCAAAGCCTGCTGTTTTCCGCGACGATGCCAAAGTCCATCCGGTCTTTGGCCGAGGATCTGCTCGTCGATCCGGTCGAAGTCGCGGTTGAGCCCAAGGTGAAGACGGCGCCCAAGATCGAACAGGCGCTCTATCATGTGGCTCGAGCGTCCAAGCCGGACTTGCTGCAGGAGGTCCTCGCCGGGCCCGATGCGCAGCGAGTCATCGTATTCACCCGCACCAAACGCGGGGCCGACCGACTCGCCACGAAGCTGGGGCGCTCTTCGATCGAAGCGGCCGTGATTCACGGGAACAAGTCGCAGAATGCCCGAAAGCGGGCGCTCGACCTGTTTCGCAACGGACGAATGCGAGTGCTGATCGCGACCGACGTCGCCGCTCGCGGCATCGACGTCGATCAAGTGAGTCACGTCGTGAACTTCGACCTCCCCAATGAGCCCGAGAGCTACGTGCATCGTATCGGCCGAACGGGTCGAGCGGGAGCAGCCGGTGTCGCCGTGTCGTTTTGCGACCCATCGGAACGCGGCTTCTTGAAGGACATCGAGAAGCTTACGAAGCGGTCCATCCCCGTGCGGCGCGACCACCCGTTCGCTTCGGCGGAGCACGCGCCCCCCGAGTCCCCAGCCAAGCCCAGCGCGCGGTCCCGTGGTCCCCGGCCCCACCCGAGTCGGTCTGGCGACGGCCATCCCAGCCGCCGCCGTCGCCCCCGAACCCGCTGAACTCATCGTCCGGCGACCGGACCGTCGTAAACGGCGCGTCCGGCTCTTGACTCACCGACACCACCGAGAACCCGCGGTCGCCATAGTCCGCGTGGCCGTGTCTTCCCGTCCTTCATGCCTCGACGTCCAACACCTGCGGAACTCTGGTGTCCCCCTCGAGCCTCACTGTCCGGTCGTCGCTGTCCGATCGGTCAATCCGGATTCTGCGACTACCGCCAAGACGTCGCGCACGGCATCGTCGGTCATCTCACTCCGCCATCGGTCCAGCGACGCCGTTCGGGTTTCGGTCGAGGGGAACGTGGTGTGCAGATCGAGAAAGGCGCGGAGCTTCCACAGCTCCTCGCGAGGGCGGCGCTGCAAGTCGGCATAGTCGAGCACGAGCACCCGTTTTGGCATTTCGCGCTGCCGTCGGCGAAGCTCCGCGGTGTGGGAGACCCATCGATAGGCGCAACGTGACGCCAACGAGGCGTGGGCATAGTCTTCGAGGTTTTCGCTCGTCGTGCCGAAGAACGGACTCGGTTGAGGATAGGAGCTCCATTCTTCGGTCCACGCCCGAACGTGGCGATGCCGCAGCATGCTCGAGACGGTGGCTAGCGGCCCGCGCTCGATGCCCAGGAAGCGGGCGGCGGGGAACGCTCGGCTGAGCTCATCCATCAGCCAGAGAGCCGGATGACTCTTGTCCGCGAGAAGTCGAGGCGCGACCGAGAGCATCTCGAGTCGATAGCGTCGAATCAGCTGCGGAAGCAGCATCGGGCGGCGCTCGGGATAGACCGCCATGTCCGTCACCCACCGAAACATCGGTCGCGCCTCGATGAGGGCGCGGACGTCTTCATGAGACGCGAGGATATGGCCCAGCCAGTGGGTGCCGGACCGTCCGGTCCCTACGACGAACACGGGGCCCGGTCCACGCGCGTGGCCGCGCATTGCCTGAAACAAGACGTTCGGCAGGCGGCGTCCTCTCCAGTACCCGCGCGCCGATTCGGTCATCGCCGGCCCTATGGCATGGCGGGGCCGAGCGGTCGAGACGGTTGGAGCTTGCGATGGAATCTCGTGCGATGCACGGATGCCTCATGCGTAGCCCGGTCATCTTGACGGTGCTCTTGTTCGGATGTGCAAGCTCCGCGTCCGACTCGTCGACCGGTCCGGCTCGACCGTCGTCCCTGGCCAGTTCGGAGCTCGATGAACTGAATCGGGAGTTTCGTCGCCGCTACGCGTCGAGGAAGGCGATGAAGTCCAGCGAGGGCGTGATCATCGCTGTCGATTTCGGCTCGATCTCCTTGATCGAGGGCGGAACCGTCATCGACTCCCGACCGATTGCGGGGACGGCCTTTCACACCTTGAAGGTCTTCGCCCACTTGCCGCTGGGCGCTGTGCTCGCGGCCGACGAAACGGGGGCCAGCATGGCCGACTATCGGCGACGCATCGATGATGCGACCGCGGCGCTCGAAGAATTGGAGCAGCTGACGGTCGAAGAGACTGACCTCTGTCGCGAGCTCGCGCGACGGACCTCGGCCTTTCTCACGCAGGCGGCGTTGCGGAGGCTGTCCGCGGCGGAGATCGACGAGTTCGCGCGCTCCGTTGCGCCGAGCATGCGGAGTACGGCCCGCGCCGCCGCCCGACGCTTCATCGGCGATCTGCACCGAGCGGTCTCCAGCTGGGAGTCGCGCTACCTGACCGAAGGTCTGCACCAGGTGCGCGGGGTGGTTCACGGCGTGCACCAGGCGCGTCGCTTCCACGCGGCTACGCAGTACCTCGCGTCGCGATTCGGCTGCGGCGACGGCCTCGGCCTGCCGGGCGAGGGGCCTCGAGTGGTGTTCGCCGAATACAACCGCGAAAACCCCTTCTACTCGCTCCTCGGAACCGTTCTCCTCGACCGCGAACTGGCCGAGCGCTTTTTTGGTGATGCTGGGGCATTGACGGTCGACATCCTGGCCGAAGGGGCGCGTTCCGCGATCGCCGATCTGGGACTACCGACCCGGCCCTGCACCGGTGCGTAGTCAGCGGGCGTGAACCGCCGGTACAACCGTCAGTGATGGCGAAGCGTCGGCTCCTGCTTCACCCGCCCCGCACGTCGGGCCCCCTCGACGACACCGTGCTCGTGCTCTGGCACGGTGCTGGCGGAGACGTCGACCATCCGACGCTCGTCCGTACCGCGGTTCGCGCCGCGGAGAAGGGTGCGTTCGTCGCGCGTGCTCGCTTCCCGTATCGCATCGAAGGACGGAAGGCGCCCGACCGCATGCCGAAGCTGATAGCGTCGGCACGGCGGACCGTGGACGACGTCGTCGAGCGATCCGGAGTGAGCGAGCCTCGGCTCATTCTGGGCGGACGCTCCATGGGCGGCCGCGTGACGTCTCATCTGGCGGCTGAAGGAGCTCGTATCGATGCCCTGGTTTTTTTCGCCTATCCGCTGCACCCGCCAGGACAACCGACAAAGCTACGCGATGCCCATCTGTCGGCGGTTCGCTGTCCCATGCTGTTTCTGCAGGGCGACCGCGACAAGCTGGCCGAGCTCGGTCTGCTGAAGAGCGTCCTGACCCGATTGAGGGACCGAGCGACCCTCGAGGTCTTGGCCGGCGCTGACCACGGCATGAAGCGAGTCGACCCGGACGGGCTGGCCGACCTCGCGATCTCTTGGATGGGGTCGGCGACTTCGCGGCCCGTTCGAATGCGCGATGAAGTCAGGGGCAGTAGCGGATGAATTGGGGATGATTCAGGTCGATCACGCTGCAGCCGACACAGGACTCATGCTCGCCGGCCACCGACGGCGGGTTCGGGGGCACGCTGCAGTGGTTCCGACCATCGTCGCACCACCATGACGACGATCTTCCGCTGCGAAAGTTCTGGGTGGCGTAGAGCTGGCCGTTTTGCGAGCAGCGGACGTAGCCGACGGCCGCCTGCGTGTATCGGGGGTTCAGGATGTTCGCGCGGTGACCTCGACAGGTGGGCTCGTTCATGAACGCGTATTGGCCCTGGTAGGCGGTCGGATAGCCCCGGACGATGTTCTCACCCAGTCCATAGTTGAGGCCGGCCTCGCGGGCTCGGGCGCTCGGATCTTGGCGGTCGGGGTTCACGTGGTCGAAGAAACGCCGATCGCACATGTCTTGGCTGTGAGCCACCGCGACCTCCCAGATGTCTTCGTTCCACTGGAGAGGCAGGGCGTTGCTCGACTCGCGCGCGTATCTTCGACGGTCCTGATTGATCAGGTCGAACATGAGGCAGGCCACCTCCCGCAGCGGGTCGCGATCCGCGTTGGCTCCATTGGCGCAGTCGGGGTCCAACGTCACACTGCAGATGCCGTCGCCATCCGGGTCGAAGCCATCCTGGGCGGTGTCTGCCCGGCCCAGCAGCGAGCAGTCATCGCAGCCGTCCTCGTCTCCGTCCCGACACACGTACGGGTCGGTGGGATCCAGGTCGACGTGGTCCTGCACCGTGTCGTTGTCGGTATCGGCGAAGGCGAAGCAGCTCGAGGTGTCCCATCGACAGCTTCGGGTGCACGCGAGCTCACCCAAGGGCTTCGTGACGTCGAGCTTGGCGCAGTTCATGCCGTTGAGGTTCGTCCCGTCGCATGCCTCCTGCTCGTCGATTTCGCCGTTTCCGCAGTTCACCGGGATGGGCTCATCGATCTCATCGATGGTCTCCACGCCGCAGGCCACTCCCAGGCCCGCGAAGAGCGCAAATGCGGTATACCGCCAACCTCCCACGATCCATTCCACGGCGCGAACTCTACAAGGTAACCGGACGCTCTGGGGCAACAAAGCCGTCCCCGACCTCAGAAGGGACCGATTCGATTCTGGCGAGCGGCGTGGATCACGCTGCCATCCGCGGACCGCGCTCGATGAAGCGCTGCGTCGTCGGTCGACGGCGGTATGGGCGGGTCAGTCGACGAGCGGAACGATGTCGAGGCGGGCCGTGCCCAGTGAGCTCAGCACGTCGCGCGTCGCTTCTGCTTGCTGGACCACGGCCGCGCGGCGCTCCACGAGGACGGCCCGCTCGAGAGACTCGAGGGCGAGTCCATCTCCCACGGCCACGATGAGCGCGACCAAGAGCGGCGACAGACTGGGGTTGAACGCCGCGCTCTCCAAGTAGGAGCCGGCCACGGTCGCGCCACTCGAGAAGGACAGCGCGACCCCGGAATGACTGTTCGTGTACGGACTCCAGGCACGCTGCGCCGCAGCCTCGGCGAGGGATTTCAGATCGGTGGATCCGACGTTCGAAGAAGAGGGCCGCTCTGGGCTCTCTTTAATGGGCGTCGTTTCGACGCCCAACGCCGATGGTGCGAAAGGGTCGGGCAGATACTCGCGAAGGGGACGGGAACGGCCGTCGACGAGGATGCTGAGTTCCGGCGCCATCTCGAAGAGGAACTGCCGGCAGTGGCCGCAAGGAGCCGCGGAAGCGGCGAGTTCGATGAGACCGGCCTCGCCCCGCATGAAGGCCGACGCCGCGGCGGCCTGCTCGGCGTGGACCGACCATCCGAGCGGAAGACCTGCAAACTCGAGGTTGAAGCCGAGAAGAACCGTCCCCGAAGACGCCCGAACCGCAGCCCCGACCGCGAACCCAGAGACGGTCGGCCGGGACAACCGCAGGGCCCGCTGGGTCAGAGCTTCGAGGACGATCGGCGAGGTTTCAGCGGATGCGACGCCGAGCTCCGCCACGTCGGCTGCGGACCAGACGCCTGGTCGACGGGGCTGCACCATACCCGTGGATTCTACGGCTCTATCGAAGGCACCCGCACCCGCAATCGTCGTCGAAGGGAATATCCGAGATGCCGCAGGCCAGCGAAATCTCGTCGCACACGGCCGTCGAGGTGCTCACGTACAGAACGCCCGGGTCGTTGGGGTCGGGACAGCCAGAGCCAGGCGGAGGCTCGATACAGCCGCAACCACAGCCATCGTCGAAGGGTGCACATCCAGCCGGGCAGCTGAACGTGATCAGGTCACAGGTGTCGGGGTCATCACTCAGGTAGTGAACCTCGCCACTCGTGGGGTCGGGGCACGCGGCCTCGCATCCGCACCCGCACGTGCTGTCGAACCGCGCCTGACCCTCGGGACAGGTGAACTCGATGACTTCGCAGACCGTCTGATCGTCGCCCAGGTAGGTCACCTCGGGAGCGTCCGCGTCCGGGCAGGAGGTCGTCGATGTGTCCGTGCCGTCCATGGCGGCGGGTGCACAACCGCAGCCGCAGCTTCCCACGAAGGAGTCGAAGCCGACGGGACAGTCGAACGGGATGGCCGCGCAGGCCAGGGTGTCCGCCGAGAAGAGGATGATGTCGGTCCCCCGGGGGCAGTCGGCCAAGCACGCATTGGAGCTCTCGGCGTCCGCCGGAGTGCAGACCGGTCGCCCGCCGTACCGGCTCGAGAATTCGTAGCAGCCGGACAGGGCGAGCCCGGCCATCGTGACCAGAACCAAACGCGCGCTCATCGTCGTGTCTCCATGAACATCGTCGAGCCTCAAGGCCCGAATTGAAAGCCGGCGCGGATGGTCGTCGACCATCCCTCCGGTTCGAGTTGTAGCGATTGAATCAGCCGGGCGGCCGCCTCCCCCTGTTCGATGTTGCGCCGGGCGTAGCCGCTGACGCCGGCGGCCGACCACCATTCGCGGACCACGGCCGCCTCGACGAAGAGGTCCACGTGATTGGCGTTGGGGGGTGTGAGCTTGACGCGAAGGCCGAGCACCGGGCCGACGGCCCATCCTTCATGCTTGCTCTCGAACTCGACGTCGGGGACGCGGCGAAAACCCACCGTGCGTCCGGTGCGACTGCTGCGAAGGGCAACCACCTGGCCCGATGAGCTGCGAAAGCCGACGAACTGAAACATCCGCTGGCCGTCGATGCCGATGTACGGCCGCAGACCGCGCCGTTGGACGAGCGTGAAGCGGGTGGACAGCCCGACGGTCGCGCGCATGGACCAGGGTTCGCTGAAGCCCTCCAGGCGCTCCAGCGCGTCCGTATCGACCCCGCCGAGGAGCAGCTCACCGAACAAACCAACGCTGAACCAACTCGCGATCTCGCCGCCGATCAGCCCACCGAATCCGAACGCCGCCTCAGGAATCGCGGGCTGTTCGACCCCGGTGTAGAAGGCTCCGCCGTAGTACCCCGCAAGCCCTTGCCCGTACAGGCGAAGGATGAAGCCGCTGCGGGGTTGGAGCAGGTTGCGGTCTTCGGGCTCGCCACTTTCGGCCGGTCCTTGCTGCTCTTTCGGCGGCGACCCCGAATCGGCTTCGGTGGCGCGGACCGGCGCGCTCACCACGACGCCCGCGATGGACAAGGAGCAGATGACCGCGTGGCAACGCACCGTACTCTTGCCTACACATCGGGGTTCGACGTCGGCAGGAAAAAGCGTCGGATGCAGCGGATGGAGTGCAAGCCATTCAGTGGAACGACCTAGTTTGGTTAACCACTCGGCAAGAATGGCCGATTCACCGGTCGAGCGGGGCCGGATGAACGGCCGCTCAGTCCTTTCGCGGGCCGGTCGCGGCCCTCGAGCCTTTCGGTTTCAATCGCGCATTCGCGGACCACGATGATGGTTGACTCGGGTTCGAGTTCAGGCTGCAGCTTCCGCGCGATGGACGTCCAAAATATGGCCTGTGCTCTCGCGCTGATGACGGCCGTTGCCTGCACGTCTCGCACCGACCCGACGGAGCCGACCCCATCCACCGAGACGCCGGCCGCGAGCGAGGCGGCCCCATCCACCGAGACGGCGGCCACGAGCGAAACGCCAACTCCGTCCTCCAGGCCCTCGGGTCCTCGAGCATCGACGGGCAATGGCCAGGTCGGGGTAGGCGATTTTCTCAACGTGCGTTTTGGCGCTCCGGTGCCCGAGACGCTCAAGGCGGCAGGGCCGAACACGCCGCCGATCGGGCAATCCGACCTGATCGTCTACCAGCCGATCACGGCGCCAACCCCAGATTTTGGGACCGCCGGCGTCGCCGTCGTCGAAAACTCCGAAGAGGCGGCGAAAGCGGGACTGCACTACGACACGACCGGCGTCGTCTGGGGAGCGTATTTCGAGTCTCCGCAGGATGGATGCGATCCCGAACTATTTACGAAATGGGTGGATCGAGCCCGCGAGGGCCGAAAGGAGCTGTCCTTCGACCGAAAGGAAGCGCCGGTCGGCAACGGCAAGCGCATCTTGGGGCGTCTGGTCACGCCCCGTGCTCTGTGGAACTTCGACTGCGACGATGAGTCTTTCAGCATCGCCGTTCGAGACACGTCGGTGCTGGCCGCTTCGGGCGACGAAGCCACCCGTGCGTTCTTCGATACCAACTACGAGAGTTTCTTGAAGAGCCTGGGCATCGACGCGGCGTCGAAGTAGCGACCTACATCGTCGTACCTCGCCGTCATTGCTCCGTGGGGCCTGGCGCACCCGTTTTGGGGGCGGCACGCCCCGAATCGGACGGGGAGCCGATGTGACCCTAGCGCGGCACGAGCATTGCTGTGCAGGATGCGATGATGCGGACGATCGGAGTTTCGGCCGGGGCCGCGATCGCGGCCGCCGTCTTCGGCGCGGCCTGCACCGGTCAGATCGAGACGCCGGCGACCATCGATGGTCCGGTCGGTAGCGGTGATCGCGGGGGCCCGACCGGGGGCGAGAGGGAAGGCGACTTCACCAGCGAAGCGTGCCTGGCCGAGCCGGGTTTCGTGCCCTTGCACCGGCTCAACAAGCGCGAATACAACGCCGCGATCCGGGAGCTGTTCGGCGTTTCGGGAGACTACGGTTCCCGCCTTCCGTCCGACAACAAAGCGACGCGCTACGACAACAATTCGATCGTCCAGCAGATCAGTGGCGCTCATATTGAAGGCTACCTTGCGGCCTCGGAAGACGTCATGGCCGACGTCCTCGCCGCGCGCAGTTTCGCCGATTCCTGCCCGGGCCCGGCTGACGACACGTGCGCCGCTGCCGTCCTCGAATCCGCGGCGACTCTGGCCTTCCGGCGCGACGTGCAGCCGACCGAAACCGAAGAGCTACTCGAGCCCTATCGCGAAACGCTGCGCTACGGTCTCGGCTTCGATGAAGCGGTCGCGGCCAGCCTCCGCGCCGTCTTGGTCTCACCGGACTTCTTGTTTCGTACGCTCGGTGCCGATGGGGACCTCGCCGACGTCGACGCCGAGCTGGGAACGGTCGTCAACCTGACGGGAGTGGAGTACGCCACGCGACTTGCAGGCTTTATTTGGGGCTCCGTCCCGGACGCGCAGCTGCTCGATGAAGCGCGCTCCGGATGGTTCGACGACCGCGACACGCCCGAGACGCAGAGCCGCATCCGCCAGGTCGTCGAGCGGATGCTGCAGGACGAGCGCTCCTCCGCTCTGGTCGACGTCTTCTTTTCGACCTTCTTTCACCTCGACATGATGACGGCGTCCTACCGACGACCGGACCCCAACCAGTTTCCCGTGTGGGAGCCCGAACTGGAGGCCGCGATGATCGCCGAGACGCGGACGTTCATCGCCCAAGTCATCGAATCGGACACCAGTCCCCTTGACCTGCTGACCGCCGATTACTCCTTCATCAACCGGGCCCTCGCGGAAACGATCTACGGCATCGACGGAAGCGGCTTGGACGACGCGCTCCAGCGGGTCGAGCTACCGGACGAGCGACGAGGGATTCTCACTCAAGGGACGATCCTCACCATGACGTCGAATCCGGACCGCACGTCGATCGTGAATCGCGGCCTGTGGGTCATGGACAACCTCATGTGCTTACCGACTCCCTCGGATGCTCCGCCGGATGCGCCGACGGAAACACCGGAGATCGAAGGTGCTTCGATTCGCGAACGACTGGAAGCCCATCGGTCCGACCCCAGCTGCGCCGTCTGCCATTCAACGATGGACCCGCTCGGCTTCGGTCTCGAGAATTTCGATGCCATCGGCCGCCATCGCGACGCGGACGATGACGGATTTCCGGTGGACGCCCGTGGGGAGCTGCCCGATGGGCGTGCGTTCTCCGGCGCGACCGAGCTCGTCGACATGATCGCTCGGTCCGGGGATTTCGAGCGCTGCTTGACCCGTCACTTGCTCGAGTATGCCGTCGGTCGCCGGGTCGGGGCCGCCGACGAGTGCACGCTCGACCGGATCGATGCCGCTCTCACCGAAACCAGCCCGATCTCCGAGTGGGTACTCCAGGTGGTGCTGAGCGCTCCCTTCTCTCAACAGCAGGTGTCGGAGGACGCGCGATGACAGATCGGTCGGGACTCGCCCTTCACCGTCGAGCCTTTCTCCGAGGCTTGGGCGGGAGCATGATCACTCTTCCTTTCCTGGAGGCCTTCGCCGCTCGCCGGGTTAGGGCGGCTCCTCGCTTCGTGCCACCGCGGATGGTGTATCTATGGTTCGACCTCGGCGTCTATCGGGACACGTGGCTCCCCGGCAGCAACGGGTCGCAGCTCGAGCTGCCGACTCTTCTCGAAGGTCCGCTCGGTGCCCTCCGTCAGGATCTGATCATGCCCGTCCGCGTGGCCAACTACTACGGAGACAGCCACGGCGAAGGTCCGGGCGATCACGCCCGCTCGGTCGGCACGTTCTTGACCTGTGCGCATCAGCGTTACGGGACGAGTAACGACCGACCTCGCGTCGCCTTGCCCGAGCCTCCATCCGGTACGCCTCGGCGCATCGGAAATGGAGAGAGCCACAATGGCTATGACGCGGAAGTGTTCACGCGTGGCATCGAAGGCTCGGTCGATCAGGTGGCGGCGCGGCTGCCCTTCAACGCGCCGTATTTGCTCAAGTCGCTGCAGATCAAGCGTGGCGGTGGTGGAGACTCCTATCACAACGACGTCATGAGACACTTGTCATGGATCGATGCCTCGCAGCCGGCGCCGCGCTACGAGTCTCCTCGACAAGTCTTTGATCGGCTCTTTGCCAACCAGCGCACACCGTCGGAGGAAGATCCCACCCCGAGCATCGAACGGAGCATCCTCTCCACGGTGGGGCCGGCGGTATCTCGGTTGAATCAGCGACTGGGGCGTGAAGATCAGCAGCGACTCGACCGCTACCTCACCGAGGTCCGCGACCTCGAGGCGCGCATCCAGCAGGCGGAAGAAGCTATCGACGAGCTGCCCGTGCGGGCCTGCGCGCTCGGCGAAGCGGCAGACTTTCCGAGCAACAACATCGACTTCCCCACCCACATCGACTTGACGCTGTCGCTCTTGGTGAAGGCGTTCGAGTGCGACATCACGCGAATCGTGACCTACGGTATGCCGTACGGCGGCTTCGGGTTCCGCCAGGACGCGCGCGGGCGGCAGCTCACGAAGAGTGCTCACAACTTCTACTCCCATCACGGAGACGACCAGGAGGCCCGCGAAGGACTCGAGTCGATCTCGACGTTCTGGGTGGAGAAGTTCGCAACGTTCGTCGAGGACATGAAGTCGCGGACCGATGTCGACGGACAGTCGTTGCTGCACAACAGCATGATCATGATGGGCTGCGGCATGATGGATGGAAACAGCCACAATTCCCATCGCGGCAATGCCAGTCTCCCCCTGCTCCTCGCCGGTCGGGCCAGCGGGGCCTGGACCCCCGGTCGACGCGTGGACCTCGGCCAGCCCGTCAAGCTCGCGGATATCCACCTCAACTTCCTGCGAAACATGGGATACGACGGCGGCCCGTTCGGCGACGGCGACGGCGTCACGGTTCCGCTCTAGTTTTCTACGTCGTCCCTCAACGCGGGCGAGCGCGGGCGGCGGCCCGCCGGGCAGCGCTCGAGATGCGTTTCAGGGAGGCCACCGTTGCTTGGCGGACGTCTTCGTCGGCCATCGCTTGCGGTAGTGACAGCGCGAAATACCGCTCCCTCAGGGGTGCCGCTTCTTCCAAGCCCAGCGCCTCCACCCGCTCTAGGTCCTGGGCGGTGGCCGCGTAGACCGCTTGAAGCTCCGCGATGGTCGGGACGGCGGGGGTCCGGCGTGCGCGGGAAGCCGCGGTATCAGCCGGGGCGACCGGGGGCGTCGGTCGGGATCGTCGACGGCGAGTCTTCGCCGGGGCCGGGGCCGGCGAAGGCAAAGGCTTTACGGAGGCCGGTTCCGCGGCTTCCTGTTCGGGCGGAGCAGGCGTCTTCGGTAGGGCTTTTGGCAGCTCCGCCTTCGGCGAAGCCACTTCCACGGTATCGCTCGAGGCCGACTCGGCTCGAGGCGCCGTCGGAGGAACCTCGCGCGAGGGCTCGAGCGCCCCGGAAGACGCGAGCCATACCGTCCCGGCGAGGAGCGTGATCCCGACGAGCGACGCCGCCCCGACCCACCAGCGCCCGCGTTGCGGTCGCTCTTCCAGGACCAGCTCGGCGATCTCGTCGGGCCATGCATCGGCGGTGGGGCCGGCGAGCATCGTCAACACCTCCTGCGCAGAGCTGGGGCGCTCTTCGGGACTCCAGGCCACCATTCGAGCGAGCACGGGACCGAGGATCGGGGCCTCGATGCCCGACTCGGCCAGGTCGGGGATGTTCGAGCCCATCGTCGAGGTCAGCCGCTGAGTGTCGGTCGCGCCTCCGGGATGGCGGCCCATCAGCGTCCGATACCCCAGCATGCCCAGCGCGTAGAGGTCGGCCCGGCCGTCGACGGCGGTCCCGGTCACCTGCTCGGGCGCCATGTAGCCCGGCGTTCCGAGGAGCGTTCCGGGGCTCGTCAGGCCTTGGCGCGGGACCGAGCTTTCGATGAAGGCGATCCCGAAGTCGGTGATGCGGACGAGGTCCGAGTCGGGAGAGGGGTAGAGGAGATTCTCGGGCTTCAGGTCCCGGTGGACGAGCCCCAGTGCGTGCGCATGTTCGAGGCCCGCGGCGAGCTGCTCGATCAGCTGGATCGTCTTCACCTCCGGCCAACGACCCTCCCGCTCCAGACGATCCTCGAGCGTTGGGCCCCCGACGTACTCCATGACCAGGTAGCAGAGAGCGCCTTCCAGCTCCGCATCGAGGACGGGAACGAGGTTCGGGTGGTTCAGGAGGGCGGCGGTCTCGGCTTCCCGAGTGAAGCGTGCCCGAGCGTTCCCGTTGGCGGCGAGGTCGCCGTACAGCACCTTGATCGCGAATCGACGCTCGAGCCGGACGTGGCGGGCGCGATAGACCCGACCGTGCCCGCCTTCCCCGACGAACGCTTCGATCACGTACTGATTCTTGAGCGTGCGACCCAGGAGGGGGTCATCGGCGATGTCGATGAGCTCCACGCCATCGTTGGGACAGCGCAGATAGCCCTGTCGAAAAACGACCCCGCACGACGGACACCCGAGCCCGGACGGTCCGAGATTCAAAAGCGTCCTCCGATGGCGACGTGACGTCGAACCGGATCGAAACCCAGCGAAACCTCCGGCGACTTCTTTGGCCACAGCCAGTAGCACAGGCCAGCCGCGATCGCGGTCCCCGCGGCAATGCCGAAGGCGACGTCAGCGGTGACGGCCTTGGCGTCGGCGTCGTCGATGCGGTCAGGGTCGCACGGCGTCTGCGCGCAACCGTCGTCATCGAGGCTGGCCTCGGCCTCGAGCGCGGCGATGCCGAATCCGATGCCGACGCCGAGCGCGGCGATACTCGTGCCTCCCAGGATCCAGGTGGCTAGTGGGACGGGCTTTCTTCCCGGCTTGGCGGAGACCGCCTCGGCCGGTCCCTCGCTGCCGGGGGCCAGCGTTCTCGGGGCGGTCGGCGGGGCGCCGTACGACACGGGATCTTCGAGGTCCGCGCGCTGCACTTCGAAACGGGCCAGCGGCTTTCCGTTCGAGAGGAACCCGTCGAACAGCACGGTTTCACCCACGCGAGCCAGCAGCAGGAACCAGACTTCGTCGGCCGCGAGTCGGAGCCGTACCCCCTCGACGCACGTAACCCGGGTACCGCAGTCGGCGGGGGCGAAGTCGGGATCGAGGCGTATGATGACCTCGGGGCCATCGATCTGCGAAAAGGCGCGACGCACGCCTCGCTCCAGCGCGATGAGATCATCGGGGTCCATGTTGACCGCACTGCTCACCACGATGCCGATCCGCTCGTCCTCCGCCGAGAGGTCGCCGAGGGGGAGGACCCCGACCAGGGCGAGAGCGAGACCGTGCGCGATCATGGATTGACGACCTGAATTGCGTCGGTGCTGCGGACCGACGGAGGGCTTCCATGTGCTCGACGATGGGGCATCTCAGGACTTGGGTCGCTGCATCCGATGACGCCGTAGGAGACGCTGCAGCGATTTGGGATGAATCTGAGCCTCCCGGGCCGCGCTGGTGATGTCGCCGCGGTGACGTCGCAGAAGCTCGTCGATGTATGCGATCTCGAAGGCCTTGCGCGCGGCTTCGAGCCCCGCGACCTCGAACTCTCCCACGCGCTCGTTCTCTTGAAGCTGGCGAAACGCGGGCAGAAGGTCGCCCCGCTCGAGGTCCTGGGTATCGGAGACCGCCACGGCACGGTCGACGAGGTTCCGCAGCTCGCGCACATTGCCCGGCCAGCGCGAGCGACACAGATACCCGAGCGTTTCGATGTGGGGCTCGGGTACTTCGACCGAACGCTCGTCGAGCTCCAGGGCGCGAGCCAAAAACCTTCGCGTCAGCAGCCGAATGTCTTCCGGGCGTTCACGCAGCGGAGGAATGCGGACCGTGAGGACGGCCAGCCGATGGTAGAGATCCTCGCGGAAGGTGCCCTCATTCACCATCTGCCGCAGGTCTCGGTGGGTAGCCGAGATCATGCGAAACTGGACCGTTCGGTGGTCTTCCGCCCCGATTCGCTTCACATGACCGGTTTCCAGGCTCCGCAGAACCTTCGACTGCAGGCCCAGGGGGAGCTCGCCGACCTCGTCGAGAAAGAAGGTCCCGCCGTCCGCGCCCTCCAGGGCTCCGGGGCTCACCTCCTTGGAGCCACCGGACGCGTCGCGCTCGTGCCCGAACAGTTCGTCTTCGAGCATGCTCGGTGAAGCCGCTCCGCAGTCGACGACCACGAAAGGCGCGCTGCGGTCGGGCCCCAACGCGTGAAGCCCTCGCGCTGCCAGCTCCTTGCCGGTGCCGGGCTCACCTTCGAGGAGCACCGCGCCGTCGGACTGGGCGGCCTGCTCGAGCGTGGCGAACAGGGACCGCATTTCTGCGCTTTCGCCGATCAGGTCACCGAAAGCCTCCGACTCGGATACGGGAAGCAGGCGCGGCCGCTCGGCGGGCCCGATGCGCAGCTGGCTCGTCCCCGCCTGTACGATGATGCCCTCGCCGACGTACGCCTCGCGCAGCTGGTGATTTGCCAACCAGGTCCCGTTGCTGGACGCCTGGTCGACGACGGCGACGCCCAGAGGCCGCATTTCCACCGACAGGTGAAAGCTCGAGACGGCGCGATCGCTCAGCACCAGATCGTTGGAGTCGGCCGCGCCAACGCGAACCGGGGCGCTGACCGGACCGATTCGACGCCCGCGGTTCGGGCCTCGCAGGACCTCGATCACGACGTCTGGGCTCTTGCGGATAGAGACCTGGCCGAGATTCAGCGTATCCCGCGACATGAATCGCAATCCTACCGCGAACGAGAGAACGGGTCATGAGAAGTGCCGGCCTGCCACCCGAGCCTACACGGATCCCGCGGCCGTAGGCGGCTTGCTCCGGGATCGCCGGCGCTGCCGCCGGTTGACGAGGCCCGCGAACGCCACCGGCCCGAAGCGGGTCCAGACGCCGGCCAGGGCCCGCCGAGGGCGGTCGGTGTGACGCACCGCGACGGTGTCGCCGCTGCAGCCGTCGTCGTCCGAGCACCCTCCGTGGTCCGTCTCGTCCCCCGAGCATCCGTCGTCGCCGTCCGCGCTCGAGGCCGCGTCGCCGGAGCATCCGTCGTAGCCATCCGAGCCGGAGGCTTCGTCGCCCGAACAGCCGTCGGCACCCTCGCCATCGCCACTGCAGCCGACCGATTCTTCGCCGTCGTCGTCTCCGTCGACCTCGGCGCACCCGGCGCCCGAGCGTCTCGGCCCGGCGCGGCTCGTCCAGTCGGTCGGCTCGATGGCGTCGGGGTCCAAGGAGTCGGTCGGGTCCACCACGTGGATGGTCGTCGCGACGCGCGGCGGACGGCTTCGCTGGATCGGCTCTTCGCCGCCACAGCCCACGTCCTCGCTCCCGGAGTTGCCGCCCGTACGGGACGCTTCATCGAAGATCCAGATCCAGCCGTCCCGAACCTCCCGGAGCCCGTCGTTCGTCGTCACGTCGAACTCGAAGCGGTATCCCGCATCGGTACGCTGCAGCTGGCCGTGTGCTTCGCCGACGGCTTCCGTGAAGCCCCCCGAGATCTCCCGGTAGCGGATGCGAGCGGGGTACCCATCTTCGGGGAGCTGCAGCTCGATGATCACGGACGTTCGATCGCTAAGGTACAGCTCTCCGAAGAAGAGGCGCGGTCCCCGCTCGGCGTGGATCGTCTCGGCGTGAGGCCGGGCTCCGCGGTACGTGAAGCCGACTCCCTGAAGATGCCGAGGTCGCGAAAAACTCGATCCGGGGTCGGAATCGAGCACCACCTCGATGTCCGCCGAGCGAGCATCGTCGCAGGCGACGGCCGCAAATATGATGATCCCCACCGCGGAGCGCATCAGAAGTGGAATCCCAGCCCCACCGACCAGGTGATGGCATCCGTGGGCGCGGCCATCAGCCGATGGGCGAGATCATCCGCGCCGCCGTGCCACGTGTAGCCGAGGCGCGTCATCAGCGAGACCGCCCGCCAGGGCCGAACCTGAAGTCCCACGCCAACGAGGCCCGCCGGCGTCCAGTCTTCCTGCGCGAGGTCGACCGAGCGATGCACGAGCGTCTGTCGCTGCCGACGCGCACCGGCACCGAGCTCGCCGAAGATGCGCACCGGCCCCGCCAGCGGAAGCACCAGTCGAAGTGAGCCACCGAGGTCTAGCTGGCGCGTGTCGGCTTGACCGCCCACGGTGTCGAGGCTCCGATCGAAACGTCGCCCCTCGACGTTGGCCAAGAAGTACACCCTCAGAGGCGACGACCCGAGCCGCAGCGTCGGACCGATGCTTGCGCCCCAGGCCAGCGATGGGTCGCTGCCCCCGGTGTCCGTCACCGCACCGCCCCGTCCCTCGGCAACGAAGTATGTGCCGGCCGCCCAGGTGGGGCTCGAAATCCCAACCACGCCGCCGGCGATGAGCATGACACGACTCAAGCACCGCACGGGCCCTCGGAATGCTCGGTCCGTACCAATTGCGCCGAACGCTCGGAGTTTCGGCGGTTCGCGGCTGGTTCCGCAGGGTTAGCGGCGGGTGTGATCGCGCTCGACCCGCCCGCGGACGCTCGTCGGCGTATACGGAAGGAAACGCGTCGTGCCTTGCGCGCACGCCGCCACCGGTTCGGCTACAGCACGAACGGAATCAAGGCTTTGCGGTCCCGCGGGTAGTCCGCAAAACGCTCATGGTACCAGCGGTGATGGCTCACAGCGCGCGGGCCGAGATTCGCCGCCGTGAAGAAGGCGAATACCCAGGCGGGCGTCGTCATGGCCGCCAGCGCAAATCCGGTCCACTCGATCATCTCGCCCAGGTAGTTCGGACTCGTCACCCACCGAAATAAACCGCCGTACGGGATGCGGTAGCCCGTCTCGTTCGGGCGACGGAGGTTCCGCAAGATGGCGTCCGACTGGTGGTTGACTGCGTAGCCCACGCAGAACAGGCCCAGCCCGGCGACGAACGGCAGCGAGGCGAGCCAGGCCGTGGTCAGGTGGGGAGACAAGACGGTGATCGCGAAGGCGTTGGTGCTCCCATTCGCGATGTTGAAAGCGATGGCCAAGCCCATCGTGAGCACGGGCATGCGTCGCTGCCCGACCCGCATCCGAAAAGGGAAGATGAACGACCGGTACAGGTAGTGGGTCATGAACATGATGAGCAATGCCCACCGGGCGCCCGAACCGTCGGCCCCGTGCCAGGCGAAGACGAGGCCGAACGTGAGCGGAGAAGGGGCTTCCATTATTAGCCACGCCCACCGCGTATCGATGGTGGGACCCCAGCCCCGGCGCATGTGACGGCCGTAAGGGGCCGAGATGAAAACGAGCGCGACGAAGCTCGCCAAACCGAACAGCACCACGGAGACGACGGTCCAGGCGTACAGGGGGTGGATTGCAAATACGTCCAGCATCACGACCGACCGCCTCGCGAGGCGCGGTTAGCAGACGTGGGAATTCCAGCCTAGCTCCGCTTGGAGATCGCCGTCGATATCTGCTTCGATGGCGTGGTGAACGCCGGGAGGTCGAAGAGGGCGCGACGATGAGAGCGCGTCTTCCCTCCAACGAAGCCGCCCGCCTCGCTGCACTGGAGGCTCTGGAGATTCTCGATACGCCGCCCTCCGAGGCGCTCGACGACCTGGCCCTGGTCGCATCGGAGCTCTTCGGCACGCCCATCTCGTTGGTGAGTCTGGTCGACGCCGATCGGCAGTGGTTCAAAGCGAAGGTTGGGGTCGAAGCCACGGAGACGCACCGCGACCTCGCTTTTTGCGCTCACGCGATCTTGGAACCCGATGAGTTGCTCGTCGTCGAGAACACACTGGAGGACGTCCGCTTCGTCGACAACGATCTGGTGACGGGCGAGCCGTTCATTCGCTTTTACGCCGGGGCACCGCTCGTCAGCTCCGACGGCCTAGCGCTCGGGACGCTCTGCGTCATCGACCAGAAGCCTCGTTCGCCGACCGCCGGCCAGCTCGAGGCGCTGCGCGCACTCTCCCGTCGCGTCGTGCACGAGATGGAGCGCCGGGTGAACGTCAAACGACTGCGCGCGCTGCAGGAAGCGAGCGCTCAACCGTGGAGTGACCTGGCCGAGCAGTCCCTCCTGACGATCGCTCGAGGCGTCTCGTCGCGAACCGGCGACGAGTTTTTCCGCCAGCTCGTCAGGCACCTCTCCTCGGCTCTCGATGCGCCGGCTGCCTACGTCAGCGAGCTACATCCCCAGCGGCCCGGATGGGCGCGAATGGTGGCGGCCTCCGGTTCCGATGTGGAGGGTCGTGAATATTGCTTGGCCGATACGCCCGGCCAGCGACTCGCCGTGGATTGCGATGCCGTGACCATCGATTCTGGTCTCGAGGCCGTGTATCCCCAGGATCGGGACGCCGATGGCTTCGAGGCGTTTTCGGGGGCGGCCTTGTTCGACTCGCGAGGACGTCCGATGGGGATCATGGCCGTTTTGTTCGATCGGCCGCTCACCACCCCGCGGGTGACGGAGTCCATGCTCCAGATATTTGCTTCCCGCGCCGCGGCCGAGCTCGAGCGACGGCGGGTCGAGCGCGAACTCGTGATGGCCAAGGAGGCGGCCGAATCCGCCGACCGGGCCAAGACGGATTTCTTGGCCGCCATGAGCCACGAAATCCGCACTCCGATGAATGCGGTCTTGGGTTTCGCCGAGCTACTCGCAGATACGCCACTGGAAACCCGCCAGCGCGAGTACGTCGAGACCATACGGTTGTCGGGGGCCAACCTTCTCGAGATCATCGATGACATCCTGGACTTGTCCAAGATCGAGGCGGGTCGCTTCGACGTGCTGCGCGTGCCGTTCGACGTCGCGGGCGGGGCTCGTGATGTCGTTCAGCTCTTCGTGGCGCAGGCGAAGGACAAGGATCTTGCGCTCGATCTGAACGTCTCCGACCCGCCGCCGACGGCCGTGGGCGACCCCGGGCGCTTTCGACAAGTATTGACCAATCTGCTCGGCAACGCGGTCAAATTCACCGATGAGGGCCGGGTCCGCGTCACGGTCCGTGCCCAGTCTGGGGGCTGGGTCGAAGTGTCGGTCAGCGACACCGGACAAGGGATCGCCCATGACGACGTCGAACGTTTGTTCGATGCGTTCGTGCAGGGCGACGGCTCGCCTTCCCGTCGTCATGGTGGGGTCGGATTGGGCCTGGCCATCAGTAAGCGTTTGGTCGCGTTGATGGACGGCGAGATCGGGTACGAACCGGCGTCGGGCGGGGGCTCTCGATTTTGGTTTCGCCTGCCCACCACGGACGAACGGTCGGAACCGCTTTCTCCAGAGGGGGCCGTGCCGGAAGTGGGGGGAGAGCCGTCCGCGCGGACCGCCAGCGTGCTGGTGGTGGAAGACAATGAAGTCAATCAGCGTCTTGCCTCGGCCATGCTCGAGCGGCTCGGTTCGACGGTCGAAGTTGCGGCGAGCGGCACAGAAGCGCTGACCAAGACCGATGCCCGTCACTTCGACCTGATCTTCATGGACTGCCACATGGACGGCATGGACGGGCTCGAGGCTACGCGTCGGCTGCGACGACGGGAGAGCGACGCCGGCTCCGAACGCACGCCGATCGTGGCGTTGAGCGCCAGCGCGCTGGAGAACGAGCGCAAGGCCTGTCTGGCCGCGGGCATGGACGACTTCGTGGCCAAGCCGATCCAGTTGTCCGAGCTTTCGCGGGTCCTTCGCCGATGGGTTTCGACGTAGGCCTTGGCGACGATCTTGCCAATCGGATCCGAAGCGACGAAAGCGGACTGCGTGCTCCGGCTTCAGCGCCTCAACATGGACACGAGCTGGAAGCTGACGTGGGGAGGCACGTCGCTCGTGGTCGACCCCTGGCTCGTCGGCAGCGAAGTGGATGGGGCGCGCTGGCTGAATGAGCAATGGCACGCGACGCCTCCTGTGCCCGTCGAAGAGGTTGGGGCCTTCGACGCGGTCGTCGTCAGTCAGTCGTATGCCGACCACTGCCACTTTCCGACGCTGGACCGCTTGGCCGAGGACCGACCGATCCTGGCGGTCGCCAAGGCTTTGGCACCGTTGAGAGCTCGCTACGCGCAACGCGAAGTCCGAGCGTTGGATGCGAGCCCCGTTCGGTTGGGGGAGCTGGAGATTTCGACCCTCGCTCCGGACCGCCGGCTGGATCCCGTCTACTATGCTGCGCTCGTCGAGCGCGATGGCGAAGCCGTCGTGTACACGCCGCACGGCTTCGTTCCCAACGATCGCCAGCGGCAAAGACTCGCCGCGCTGCGGGTTCGAGTCCTGGTCACGACATTCATGGAGTTCGTCCTGCCGTGGTGGCTGGGGGGGCGGGTCAGTCCCGGCGTGGACAACGTTCGGGCTCTGGCCGACCTTATGGAGCCAGAGTTCGTGATCAACTGTCACGACGAACCGAAGCCGACGCGGGGACTCGTGGGTCGGCTGGCGAGCGTCACGCGGACCGACCCGAGTACCGTGAAGTTCCCCTCGTCTTCGGTCGTCGACGTCGACGATTACGGTGCGGTGACCCTCTGAGCTTCGTGGCCGGCCCGCCGGTCGACCGTGCTAGCCTCGGCGCCGATGGACCGACTTCAGGCCCTCCATGCGTTCGTGCGCCTGAGCGATTTGGGAACCTTTTCCGCGGTCGCCGATGACCTTCGGGTCAAGCAGTCCACCGTGAGCAAATGGGTGGCCAGCCTCGAAGAAGAGCTCGGAGTTCAGCTCGTGGAGCGTACGACCCGCAGCCAGCGGCTCACGGAAGCGGGCCGCGACTTTCGTACGCGGGCCCTCGACGTCTTGTCGGCGTACGATGCCGCGGTCGAGTCGGTGCGGAGCGAGGCGCAGGAGCCGATCGGACGACTCCGCGTGAGTCTGCCGGTGGTCTTCGGCCGGCGCTTCGTCCTGCCATTCTTGCCTGGCTTCGCCCAGGCTCACCCCCGCCTCGAGCTCGAGCTGCTCTTCGACGACCGATATTCGCGCCTGGTCGACGACGAGGTAGATGTCGCCATTCGGGTGGGCACTCCGGTCGATTCGTCGTTTCGCGCGCGGACCCTCGGTCGTTCGGCGCGCCGGGTGGTCGCTGCGCCGTCGTACCTCACCCGAGTTGGTCCTCCCGAAAGGCCCGGCGACCTGGTTGCGCACGACTGCTTGCTCCACACCGGGCTGCGTCCGGGTGAGCCGTGGGTGTTCAGTCGCGACGGGGAGGGCATCCGGGTTCCGGTGCGAGGGCGCGCGCGAGCCAACAACAGCGAGGCGCTGCTGACGATGGCACGGGAAGGACTGGGGATCGCGCTCCTCGCGGACTGGCTGGTCGCCGACGACGTGGGCCGGGGAACGCTCCAGGTCATACTTTCAGCCTACGAGACCCCGCCCGCGCCCATCCAGGCCGTCTTCGCCGCCCAGCGCTACGTGCACCCGCGGTCTCGACTCTTCGTGGATGCGCTGGAGAGCTTCCTGTCGGGTCGCCTGGCGACTGAGACCCCGGCCTCAGCGCCCGCCCGCTGATGGACCGACGTCGCGGCGACGCCGCCGGCGAGCGGCGAGCAGTCCCCCGAGACCCAGCGCCCAGGCGACCGCCGGTCGCCGGCCGTCGGGTGCCACGCACACGCAACCTCCGCTCGAGCTCTCCGAGACCTCACACGCGTCGCCCACGCCGTCGCCGTCCTCGTCCGCCTGGTCGGGGTTGGAAAGGCGGGGGCAGTTGTCCACGTCCGAACACGCTCCGTCCTGATCCGCGTCGTCGAGCGGGTCGGCGGGGCACACATCGCACGCGTCGCCCACGCCGTCGCCGTCTCCGTCGTCTTGGTCGGGATTCGGGTGCTGCGGGCAGTTGTCGGTGGGCTCGCAGACCGTGTCGGCGTCTTGGTCGTTCCCCGCGTGAGCAGGGCAGACGTCGCACGCATCGCCGAGCCGGTCGCCGTCGGCATCGACCTGGTCGACGTTGGCCAGGGCGAGACAGTTGTCCACGTCGTCGCAGACGTCGTCGTCATCGGCGTCGTTGTCGGGGTCGAGCGGACAGGCATCGCAGACGTCGCCCGTCCCGTCGCCGTCGGTATCGGCTTGGTCGGCGTTGCTGATGAGAGGACAGTTGTCGAGGTTCGCACAGCGTCCGTCACCATCGCCGTCGTTTTCGGCATCCAGGGCACACGCATCGCAGGCGTCCCCCATGCCATCGTCGTCCGCATCCAGTTGCGCACGATCGGCGACGCTCGGGCAACGGTCGACGTCCCCGCAGATCCCATCCGCATCGGCATCATCCGCGGCGTCGAGCGGGCAGATGTCGCACGCGTCACCGACGCCGTCGCCATCGGCATCCTGCTGGCTCGGGTTCGCCAAGACGGGGCAGTTGTCGACGTCCCCGCAGACCCCGTCGTCATCGATGTCGTCTTCGGGGTCGGCTGGACAGGCGTCGCACGCGTCGCCCGCGCCGTCGCCGTCCCCGTCAGCCTGGTCGAGGTTGGCGGCGAACGGACAGTTGTCGACGTCGCCGCAGACGGTGTCGGCATCCTCGTCGTCTCGGGCATCCAGGGGGCAGGGATCGCAGCGGTCGCCGGCTCCATCTTTGTCTGCGTCGGCTTGGCCTGGATTGGCCGTCGTCCGGCAGTTGTCGACATCGCCGCAGACCGTGTCCTCGTCGACGTCGTTGTCCGGGTCGGCGGGACAGATGTCGCAGACGTCGCCGAGCGTATCTGCATCGCCGTCGGCCTGGTCCGGGTTGGCATCCGCGGGGCAGTTGTCGACGTCGCCGCAGGCACCGTCTGCATCGACGTCATTGTCGGGATCGAGGGGACACGCATCGCAGGCATCGCCCACCTGATCATCATCTCCGTCGGCCTGCCCTGGATTGGCGTCGGCGGGGCAGTTGTCTTCGGCGTCGATGACGCCATCGCCATCGGTGTCGGGAGCGGCGACGCCGAGCGCTTCCTCACAGTCGAGGCGGGGATGCGTGCGCTGGCTGCGCCCGTCGGTCACCGTCGTGCGAGTCGAGGCGAGCGAGTGCTCGAGATCGCCGGCCGAGATCGACGGGTTGGCCTCCTTGAGGAGGGCGGCGCAGCCGGCCACCGAGGGACTCGCCATGGAGGTTCCGTGAAACGTGACCGAGCCTCCTCCGCGCTTGGCTGCGGTGATGGCCGAGCCGGGAGCCAGCAGATCGAGAGCCGGGCTGTCGTTGCTGTAGCAGGCGATCCGGTCGGCGGCAGTCGTCGAGTCCGAGCAGCTGCTGAAGGAGACCTGTCCGAGGTTGCCGTCGTAGGTCGATCCGACCGCAACCACGTCATCGATGCAGGCCGGTGCACCGATCCCGGTAGCGTCGGCGTCGTTGCCGGAGGACGCGACGACGATCGTGTCCAGGGCTCGCAGGTTTTGAACGGCGGTCGCCAGCGCCTGGGTGGCGGCGTTGAAGTTGTCGCAGGTGTTGGCAAAGCGGGTGAACGTGCCCAGGCTGAGATTCACGACGTCGACGTCGACGGTCGTGGTGGTGGCGATCCAGTCGAGACCGGCCACGATGTCCGAAGTGCAGCAAAAACTTCCGCTGCTTCCGATCACGCGAATGGCCACGAGGTCGGCTTCGGGCGCGAAGCCCTCGGGCGCGACCGTTCCGTCGCCGGTGACGATGCCGGCGACGTGCGTGCCGTGGCCGTTCGCGTCCGCGGCCGAGCCTTTCCCCGACTGGGTGGTCGTGCCGTCGGGACAGCAGCCGCTTCCGGTCGAGCAGAAGCACTCTTCGGCGACGAGGCTCGATGAAAGGTCCGGGTGGTTCGCATCCACGCCGGTATCGATCACCGCCACCGTGGTGCCGGTTCCGTCGTAGCCGCTGGTGTGAACATCGTCGACGTGAGTGACGATGGTCGACTGATTCAGATGGACGCGTCCGCCCTCGTCGAGGTCGAGGCGTCGTACGAGCGGATGCTGTTCGAGTCGGCTCACACCCTCCGCCGAGACGGTCAGCGCAAGCGCCGGCACCAGGCCGAACCGGCGGTTTAGCTCGAACCGGGTTTCGGCGAGCGCCAGGAGGACTTCATCGGCGGCGGCGCGGATCAGGACGGCGCGCCGTTCACGTCCTTCCCTTGAGCGGGTTGGCTCGGACGGGCCCGCATCGAAGAGCACCACGATGCGCGCCGAGCCGTGACGCTCGATTTCGACGTCGATGGCCGAAAGGCTGCTCGTGGCCATCGCTCTCGGCGAGAGTGCGAGCGCCAGAGCCCACACCGCCAGCGGGACGCCTCGTTTCGTGAACACGACGCGCGCACCGTACGCGGCCTTCCGAGTGCGCGGGTAAGGTCTCAGGGAGGTCTTAACCCTACATGCGCGAACAGATCGGCACCAGAATCGGCCGAGTTGAGAACGGATCTCAATATGCAACGATAATGATGCGCTTAGTTGGAAAAATCTACCAGGAACCCCAATGCCGCGGTTTTTTTGGCGTTCTGACTGGAGTAGGGTGCGGACCGCATCGGGGTCGATGCTCGAAAGGGGAAATAATGCGCATCATATCCAAGAGGGATCGACGCGGATCGGGCGGTTCGAGGTGGGGGATCTTTCTCGTCGTCCCCGGCCTTCTGCTCGCCGGCTGTGACGACAGCGACGACAACGGTGGCAACGGCGGGACGCCGGAGCCCGCCGTCTCGGTCTCGGGCTCCACGAACGGCATGGAGGTCGGCGACACCCAGCAGCTGAGCGCCAGCACCGCCAACGGCAGCGACAGCTCCTACGCGTGGTCATCCGAGAGTGAGAGCGTTGCGACCGTCGACGACAGCGGTCTGGTGACCGCCGGGGGCGTCGGCGAGACGATCATCGTTGCTCAGGGCAGCGATACCGGTGCGCAGGGTCAATACGTCATCGTGGTGACGGCTCCGGGTACCGGACCCTCGCCGTCGGTCAGCATTGCTGGCGCCAACTCGGTCGAGCTCGGAAGCACGCTCGCTCTGACCGCATCGACCCAGGACGGCACGGATACGAGCTACAGCTGGGCGAGCAACGACGATGCCGTTGCGACGGTCGACAGCTCGGGCAACGTGACCCCGGTAGCCGTCGGTGAAACGCAGATCACGGCGACCGGTGCCGATACCGGTGCCGTCGGAACGCACGCGGTCGTCGTCATCGATCCGAGTGCCGGCGCCACGCCGTTCATCACGGTCACCGGCAACTTTTCCATTCAGATCCTCGAGCCGAGCCAGCTGACGGCAACGACGAACAACGGAACCGACGCTGGTTACACTTGGGCCTCCGACGATGAAAACGTGGCTCAAGTCGACGACACTGGCCTGGTGACGGGTGTCGGTCCCGGCTCGGCCAGCATCACCGCGACCGGCAACGATAGCGGGGCGGTCGGTACCATCGGGATGGTCGTCAACATCGAGGTCCCCGCCTACGACATGTGGATCGGGTCCGGTCACGCCGACCGTGAAGCCGAGGCGTTTCGCCACTGGGACGAAGACGGTGAGATTCCGGAGAACTGCGCGCGCTGTCACAGCACGTTCGGCTACCAGGACTACCTGGGAGCGGACGGCTCCGAGTTCGAGGTCGTGAATCAGCCGGCCGCGCTGGGCACGGTCGTCGAGTGCACGGCATGCCACAACTCGGTGACGCCGACGCTGGACACGGTGCTGTTCCCCTCCGGCGTCCGCATCAATAACGCGGGGGCCGAGGCTCGCTGCATGACCTGCCATCAGGGACGTGAGTCGACGGATTCGGTCGACATGTCGATCAACGATGCCAACGGAGGAGCCGGCGTGGGTGACGACGAAGTCTCCGCCGATCTCGGCTTCAAGAATGTCCACTACTACGCGGCGGGCGCGACCCTGTTCGCCGGACAAGTCCGCGGTGGATACCAGTACGAGGGCCAGGTGTACGACTGGCGTTTCCGCCACGTCTCGGGCGCCGACCGCTGCCAGGGCTGCCACAATCCGCACAGCCTGGAGCTGAAGTTCGACGCTTGCGAAACCTGCCACGATGGTGCCACCACCGCCGAAGCGATGCGCGACATCCGTCAGGTGGCTTCGCGCAACCAAGACTACGACGGCGACGGCAATCTCGACGAAGGCTTGTTCTTCGAGATCTATGGCACCACGCCGAACGCGACGGGCACCGACGGTCTCCTGCCCATCCTGCTCGACGTCATCCAGCGCTATCCGGGCGAGCAGAACCCGGCGCTGGGCGACATCTGCTACGGCGACGGCTATCCGTATTTCTTCAAAGACAACAACAGCAACGGGGTGTGTGACCCGGACGAGATCAGCTTCCCGAATCAGTATGACCAGTGGACGCCGCGCTTGTTGCGGGCCGCCTACAACTACCAGAATGCGAACCGGGACCCGGGGTCCTACGCCCACAACGGCAAGTACGTCATCCAGCTACTGTACGACTCGATCCTCGACGTGAACTCGGTACTCGGTGAGGGTGGCATCAATACCAACGATCTGGTTCGCAACGACCAGGGCCACTTCAACGGCGCCGGCGAAGCTGCCCGACACTGGGACGACGATTCCGAAGTGAGCAGCCGCTGCTCGCAGTGCCATGGCGGCTCCGACGGGTTCCGGTTCTTCCTGGAGTTCGGGGCCACGGCCGACGTCGAGCAGGCGAACGGACTCGACTGCGAGGTCTGCCACGAGGATCTGACGCAAGATCCGCCGACCTTGATCGTGGTCGACTCGGTGACGCTGCCCAGCGGCGAGTCTTTCACCGACGTGTTCGACGACGACGGCGACGGAACCAGCAGCTCCAACATGTGCGGTACGTGTCATCAAGGCCGGACGTCGGGGGTCGATGTCGAAGATGCGATCGCCGATACCTCGACGGGGACTCCGATCGTCGGCCAACGCTTCATCAACGTGCACTACAAGCCGGCTTACGCCACGCGGGTCGGTGGTGATGGCAAGCTCGGGGTGGAGTACGCCGGACAGACGTACGCGGGCGTGTTCAACCACTCCTCCGTGGCACCCGGAAACGAGTGTGCATACTGTCACCAGCCGCAGGGCAACAACCATTCGTTCCACGTCTCGGATATCGCCATGGCCAGCTGCAACGGCTGCCACCCAGGTTCGGGCGCCGACATCACCGTCATCAAGGCCGCTCGGCGCAATGGTGTGGACTATGACGGTGACCAGACGGTCGAGAGTCTGCCCGACGAGCTCGCGGGTATGGCGGCGACGATGTTCGCCGCCCTGCAGGCTTCGGCGTCGGCTTCGGCCAGTGGACCGATCTGCTACGCCGACCGGTTCCCGTATTTCTTCCAGGACACGAACGACAATGGGACATGCGAGGACGACGAGACCTCGCGATACTCGGACTTCACGCCCGAGGTCCTCCGCGGCTCGTTCAACTATCAGCTGTCGCAGGTGGAAGGCGGCGCGTGGGCGCACAACTTCGACTACATCGGGCAGCTGCTCTACGACAGCACCGTCGACCTCGCGGGCGATGGCCAGGGCATGGTCCGCCCCGGCGACGAAGACGATAACGGCTAGTTTCTCGCGCTCGGGGCTTCGGGTCGCTCGTCGACCCGAAGCCTCACTCCTTCAGCATCCCCGTCCTCGGATATTCGCCCGCTTTGACGCGGGCCATCGTCTCCGTCCGTCCGAAGAGACTGATGCCCACGTAACCTCTCAGCTTGAGCACGTCGGGCCCATCCATCTTCATCCAGCCGGCGTAGGTCTTGCCGTCGTCGGGGGCGTACACTTCACCGTCGACGTACTTGTCTTTCCCGTTGAAGCGAAACCGAAAGACGTACTCGAGGCCCAGCAGGGGGCGCTCACGGAGCTTGGGGTCGGGATTCTCGTCGTCCGTGGCTCCGAAGTCTTCCACCCAGATGAGCTTTCCGAAGTACCGATCGTCCTTCTTGTAAAAGCGCGTGATGGCGTCCTTCTTCTGCGTCCAGTAGTCGCCGAGGACGGCGTCGGGAGCATTCGCGGCGCTGCTCGTCCCCAGGGGGGCGGCCAAGACGCTCAGGGCGGCCAGAGTCGATGGGACCCTTCGCATGGTGATCACCGGTCCTAGTCGGCTTTCGACGGTTTGCGGATACGAATCTCGGCCACCGCCGAGCCGGGGATGACGTCGTAGTAGTGAGGAAATGCGCCGTGGCCGTACGTGTCTTCGAAGCGGAGCTTTTCGGCTTCGAGGGATGATCGGTCGACCCACGCCTCGACGACCTCGGTGGTCGCGAAGAAGCGAGCGATCACGGCTTCGACCTGGTCCTCGGTACAGAGGTGAATGAAGCCCTCTGGCCCGGGCTCGATGCCCGACTGGCCCACGTCGGGGTTGGTGCAGAGATGAATGAGTTTCACGACGCGCCCTCGTACCGACAGCCCACGCCGTCCGTCCAGCGATCAGATCAGCGGTACCCATGCGGCGCCGACGGCCCCCCAGCGGGCCTCCAGTGCCCCGACGACGTCGGCTTCGAGGGGACCGCGCTCGACCGACCGGACCGCGGCCTTCAGCCGTTCGAGTCGGCGCGTACCCACGAGCGCGCAATCGATCCCGGCGTGAAACGTCGCCCAGCGGATGAAGACGTCGGCGGGATCGTCGCCCAGATCCAGGCCGAGAGCCTTCCAGCGCCGCCAGTTCTCCCGACGGTCGTCGGTGGTTGGCTCGGCTGCCGACGACCAAGGAGCGTTGGCCAGGACGCGTTTGCCTAGCCGTCCCCAGCCTTGAACCCGGGCCCGTTCGAGCCGGGGACGGTTGTTGCGGTCCACCAAGGAGACCGTCGCTTGGATGGACCGAAAAACGGAGTGGTCCAGCGCGACATCCAGGTCGACCCCGTCCCCGGAATAGGCCGGTACCCGGAGCGACTCGCCTTCGGCCGCGGCGGCGAGAGCCTCGATGACCTCGCCACCAGTCAAAGTGGAGGCCGGACACGAATGCAGGTGGACGAGGTCGAGCTGGTCCCGGCGCAAACGCCGCCGGGCCTGGTCGATGCCGCAGGTGATCGCGGTCCCCGTCCAATCGGCGACACCTTCCACCCCGTATCCGACCTTCGTGGAGACGAGCATCTCGCGGCCGAGGCCAGCGCGACCGATCCTCGCCTCGGACGTACCGTAGCTGGGAGCGGTGTCGACGAGGTTGATCCCCAGGTCGAGCGCGCCCCGGAGGAGTCGCTCGACCTCCCCGTCGGTGAGCTTCGGGTCGCCGAGCATCCCGCCCCCCAGCCCCAGCCGAGAAACCTCGAGGCCCGTCGTGCCCAGTGGCTCGCGTTCCATCATGACCGCCTCATAGGGGGCACGAGCTCAAGACCTCGGAATCCGGGTGGCGAATGGCCAGGCCGTTCGGTGCCTGGTGCACCGTCGGGATCTGAAGCGGACCGACCGACTCGTAGCGCTCCCAGGTGGCGCCCCCATCCCGACCTCCCTGCAGGCTGTACCGCCACTCAGAGACCAGTTTCGTGTCCGGGTCGATGGTGAACCAGTATTGATCCCCCGGGGTGAGCCCGACGGTTTCGAACCAAACGTGGAGCTCGCCGTCTCGCGTGATCTCGCGCTGTACGCCGGGGTCCAGCAGCTTGGCCGGTGCGAAGAGCCAGTACGTATCGTTCACCCAGGCCGCGTAGGCGTCCTGTTCGATCGGAGCTTCGTGCTCGCCGAACAGATCGATGGTGGTGGTCACGCCTTCGACCGTCACCGATGCCACCCCGGCCTGCGGACACCACACGTGGGCGCGGTCGAGCTTCACGATGCCCTCCGACTCCACCACGAATCGAAAGCGAATGGCGGCCACGGAATACGGGTTGCCCGCGGCCTCTTTCACGGCACGGGCCATTCGCTCCGCTTCGTTGGCCGGCGCCTCGGTCGGAGCCGATCCCGCGGAGGCACAGGCGCTGACGGCGGTCGCCGCCACAAACCACACGGACTTCATGATCGGTCCCTGCCGCGAAATCCCGTCTCTCGCAACGGGAGGCGAGGGTGTGGCGGGAACCGGCGTGGGCGGACCCGAGCGCTCCTGGTATCTACGGGGCGTGCTGCGGGTGGCCCACGTCGTGATGCCGCGTCCGGACGAGCGCCGCCCGGTCCTCGAATACGCGTGGGCCGCGACGCGGTATCTTCACCAAGCGGACGTCGAAGTGCGGACTGTGGTCCCGCTTCCGGCCTCGACCGCTCGCGGCCTCCAGAACGTGGCTCGGCGCTTCAAGGGCGCCGCACCCTGGCCCCGTACCCTCGAATCGGCCGTGAAGGCGCTTCGGCCTCGGCCGGAGGTCCTGTCCTACGTGCCGCTGGTCGGAGCGTCGCTCGATGCGGCGGCCGACGCGGCGGCCCGAGACATCGGTGCATGGGCCGACGTCTGGATCGGCTCGATCCTGGACGAAGCGGGGTACGTGGCCGTCCGCGCGGCTCGCACCTGTGGCGCTCGATCCGTCGCCGTCGCGCACGGGACCGATGCCCGCGCCGCGGCCGGAGCGTCGAGGGCGCCGGCTGCCGAGCGGAGTCGCTGGACGCTCGAGCACGCCGGCCGCGTGATCGCCGTCTCGTCCCAGCTCCAGGAGACTGTCTCGACACTCCGGCGGGACGCCGTGGTCCTCCCTTTCACCGTCTTCGCCGCCGACTTCCCTTTTCTGCCCCGGCTCCCGTCATCGCCGACCCGGCTCCTCTTCGTGGGGCGTCGGACACGGGCCAAGGGGCTCGACGTGCTCCTTTCGGCGAGGAACCACGCCATGCGATTCGAGCTGACCATCGTCGGCGCCCCTGGCGACGTCGACGTGCCGCCGGACTTGGGCCGCGTCGTCGGGGAGGTGGCTCAGGATGCGCTCCCGGCGATCTATGAAGGGAGTCACGGTCTCGTCCTGCCCAGCCGGGCGGAAGGCCTCGGGAACGTCCTCGTCGAGTCCATGCTGACCGGTCGGCCGGTCCTGGCGGCCGCGGTGGGCGGTGTGATCGATGTCGTCACACCCGAGGCCGGCGTCTTGGTCACGGGGCACGACCCGTGGGTGTGGAGCCGGGCGCTCGACGGCTTCGTGGATGCGATCGCCGCCGAGCGCTTCGACCCGGCGGTCATTCGCCGCGCGGCCGAGCCCTTCACGTGGGAGGCCCAAGGACCCAGACTGCTCGATGTACTCGCCTCGAAGAAGATGACCGGCCGCTAGATCGAAACCGATCGCCGCTCGTTGAAGGAAGCATGATGCTTCCCAAAATCGCTTGGTTCCTCCCCATGTTCGCCACCGCCACCGGGGCCGTCGTGCTTGCAACCCACAATCGTCCGACGGCGATGCCGGGCTCCGCCGGCTCGGTGACGACGAAGCTCGTACTCCCACCGCCGCTCCCCGATACGTCCGTGCCTCCGCCCCAGCCCCCGAAACCGGTCATCGACGTGGTGTTCGCGCTCGACACGACTGGCTCCATGGGAGGGCTTCTCGAGGGCGCCAAGACCAAGATCTGGTCGATCGCCAGCAGGATCGCGCAAGGACATCCGACGCCCGAGCTGCGTGTGGGGCTCATCGGCTATCGCGATCGGGGCGATGCCTACGTAACGACCGTCTTGCCGCTGACCTCGGACTTGGATGAGGTCTACGCGCGGCTTCAGCAGTTTCAGGCGGGTGGCGGTGGGGACACGCCCGAGGATGTGGCCGCTGCGCTCCAGCACGCGGTCGAGGACATGCCGTGGTCCGAAGGTACGCCGTCGCTGAAGCTGCTCTACGTCGTCGGGGACGCCGAACCGAAGCGCTACGGCGATGTGCCTTCGGCCGAGGACTGGTCGCGACAAGCCTTGCAGCGAGGAATCACCGTCAGCACGGTGCGCTGCGGGAAGAGTTCGGTCACGCGGCGGAGTTTCCAGCGGCTCGCTCAGCTCGGCGGCGGCGCGTACTTCGAGGTCGCTCAGGATGGGGGCATGGTGGCGACGACGACTCCCTACGACGCGGAGCTCAAGCGTCTCGCCGATGAGGCGGCGCGGACGTCCCTGCACGGCGGTCGCACTCCCGCGAAAAAGGCCGCCCGGCGCCGGGCTGAGCGGGCGTCGAGCCTCGCCCCGGCGGTCGCTGCCGACCGCTGGTCGTATTTCTCCCTTTCTGGCCGAGGGGCTGAGAGTCTCGCCGCTCCCGGCAGCGTGGACTTGGCTGCGAGACCCGGGGCGCTCGAAGAGCTGGAAGCGGACGAGCTGCCGGACGAGCTACGCGACCTCGATGCGGATGAGCGTAAGCGCTTGGTCGAGCAGCGGGCCGCGCGACGAGCCGAAGTTGCCAAGAAGATGAAGAAAGTCGCCCGCGAGCGTCGCCAGTGGCTCGAGTCTCGCGCCGGCGAAGGAAAGGGCGCCGTGGACGACCGCATCGTCGAAGACGTCAAGGAGCGCGCCGCGACCGTCGGCGTCCGCTACTGAGTCTTCGCCGCTCGAAGGCCCAGCGCCCCGAGCGCTTCGCTCAGGCTCGGCGCCACGATGGTGGGCGCGTAGGGGAGGGACTCGGGGGTGGCGTCGGTGCGGTTGATCCAGCACGACCTCAGCCCGAACGCCTGGGCTCCGACCACATCCCAACCGTTCGAAGAAAAGAATGCGATGGCCTCGGCAGGGACGCCCGCCGCCTCGACCACCGAACGGTAGACGTTCGGCGCAGGCTTGAAGGACCCAACCGACCAGGCGGAAAGAACGGCGTCGAACGACGCGTGCAGTCCGGCCGCGCCGAGGTTTCTCGTCAGCTGGTCCGGGTCTCCGTTGGAAAGCACGAAACGAGGGACGCCTCGTGAACGGAGATGCTCCAAAATTGCCGGGACCTCCTCATATGTCTCGAGACGGTCATGTGCGGCGAGCAGCTGTCGTCCGACCTCTTGGTCGGTCTCGCCATTCGCGGACAACGCATGCTCGAGCGCCCAACGGGTCACGTCGGAAAACGACGGGCGGTCGCCTACCAGGCTCGAGATCCAGGAGTATTCGAGCTGCTTGCGTCGCCAAAGACCGAGGACGCCGGGAGTCCGCGGGCCGAGCAGAGCGTGGGCCGTCGTTTCAAGAGAGGTGAGGTCGAGCTACGTTCCGAACACATCGAAAGCACACGCGCGAATGCTGGAGGGTGAAGCCACACGACCTCGCTTTCTCAGCGCCTCGATAGCGAATCGATCCGCCGCAAGCCAACCGACCAGACCGTTGACGCAAGCGGACGTTGGGTGAGGGATGACGATCGGCGTCAAACTGCTTGGGCGGAACGCGGCGTTCGCTTGTAACGAAGTTGGCGGTTCCCGTCGGGGACTTCTCCTTCCGGACGATCGCCACCGAGCTCCGGCTTTATCGAGCGAGTCGCGACGTGCTACGACGGCACTTTCCAAAACCAAGGGAGGAAACCATGAAGTACGACGCACCGAAACTGGACAGCCGATATCAGAACTTCATCGGCGGTGAATGGACCGAGCCGAAGACAGGCAACTATTTCGAGAACCCGAGCCCCGTAACCGGCGAGACGGCATGTGAGATCCCGCGTTCGGGAGCGGACGACATCGAGTTCGCGCTGGACGCTGCGCACAAGGCGGCGCCAGCTTGGGGCAAGACCAGCGTAACCGAGCGCGCCAACATTCTTAATGCGATCGCGGACCGCATGGAGAAGAACCTCGAGACGCTCGCGGTCATCGAAACGTGGGACAACGGTAAGGCCGTTCGCGAGACGCTGGCGGCCGACCTCCCCCTCGCCATCGACCACTTCCGCTACTTCGCTGGATGTATCCGTGCCCAAGAGGGCACCGTCGGTGAGCTCGACGACGGAACCGTCGCCTATCACTTCCGTGAGCCTCTCGGCGTCGTGGGGCAGATCATTCCTTGGAACTTCCCCATCCTGATGGCTGCTTGGAAGGTCGCGCCGGCGCTGGCCGCGGGTAACGCCATCGTGCTGAAGCCCGCCGAGCAAACACCGGTGGGCATCCTCGAACTCATGAAGCTCTGCGGTGACCTGCTGCCCGCGGGTGTGCTCAACGTCGTCAATGGCTTTGGCGTCGAGGCGGGCAAGCCCCTCGCGTCGAACAATCGCGTGGCCAAAGTGGCCTTCACCGGGGAGACGACGACCGGCCGGCTCATCATGCAGTACGCTTCGGAGAACCTGGTCCCGGTGACCCTCGAGCTCGGCGGAAAGTCCCCGAACCTCTTCTTCGCCGACGTGTTCGACAAGGACGACGACTTCCGCGACAAGGTGATGGAAGGCTTCACGATGTACGCTCTCAATCAGGGCGAGGTCTGCACCTGCCCGTCGCGCGGGCTCATCGCCAAGGAGATCTACGGCACGTTCCTCGAAGCGGCCGTCGAGCGCACGAAGAAGATCAAGCTCGGCCATCCGCTCGACACCGACACCATGATGGGCGCCCAGGCTTCGAGCGACCAGATGGAGAAGATCTTGGCCTACATCGACATCGGAAAGCAGGAAGGCGCCGGGATCCTGACCGGCGGAAAGCGGGCCGAGCACACGGGTGAGCTGGCCAACGGCTACTACGTCGAGCCAACCATCTTCACTGGCACCAACCAGATGCGAATCTTCCAAGAAGAGATCTTTGGCCCGGTCGTTTCCGTGACATCGTTCGAGGGCTACGAGAACGCCATCGATATCGCCAACGACACGCTCTACGGCTTGGGCGCCGGCGTATGGACCCGCGATACCAACACCGCGTACCGCGCAGGCCGAGACATCAAGGCGGGCCGAGTGTGGACCAACTGCTATCATCTGTACCCGGCGCACGCGGCGTTCGGCGGCTACAAGCAGTCGGGCATCGGGCGTGAGAACCATCAAATGATGCTGAATCACTACCAGCAGACCAAGAATCTCCTGGTCAGCTACGACCCCAAGCCCATGGGCTTTTTCTGAGGAGCTCGGGTTGCCGATCGAACGCGTCAAGGTCACCGAGGCCGCCGCGGAGCTCATAAAGAAGCTCCGGGCGGCCCACGGGCCGCTCCTCTTTCACCAGTCGGGCGGCTGCTGCGATGGCAGCTCCCCGATGTGCTATCCCGCGGGCGAGTTCCGCGTGGGGCAGAGCGACATGTATCTGGGGGACGTCGAAGGAACGCCGGTCTACATCGGCGGGCGTCAGTTCGACCTTTGGAAGCACACCCAGCTGATCATCGACGCTGTGCCGGGCCGAGGTGCGGGATTTTCGCTCGAGGCGCCGGAGGGCCTGCGCTTTTTGACCCGCTCGCGCGTCTTCGACGAAACCGAGCTCGAAGAGCTCACGACCGCCGACCCCGCGACCAGGGGCCCTCGCCCCGAGTCCTGAGCGTGGACCGCGAGCCCGGGGTCACGGGGTCTTCGCGGGCTCGGTCCGCGGGCTCGGTCCGCGGGAGACCCCGCTCGAGTTTCGCCCTCTCCAGGAGACCGGCCACGTAGGCCTCCGCCTCGCGGCGCCAGCTCGTAGGGCCCTGTGCGGTGACCGACCACAGGTAGTCGTCGTCGCAGAGCTCGAAGACGACCGTGGTCTCCGTGTCCTCCGGTAGATCGTAGCTCACCGTCCACGCGTGGGGCCCGACGGTGCAGCGCCCGGCTAATCGGAGCAGGCCGGCGGCGGAGCCCACCTGCTGACGCCTCGCCATCCGCTCGCATACGCCAGCCACGTGGTAGGCGGTGAACGCCACCAGCGTCGGGGATCCGCCCGTCATGTTCAGGAAGAGAGAAGACTCGGCGATCGCGATTTCGAGAGCCTCTTCGAGTTCCGTGGTCTCGCCCGACTGTGCTCGGAGGGCGTCGAGCGCATCCTCGGCCGGTTGGAATCCGGCCGGTATCCAAACGCTCCAGGAAGCATCCTCCAGGCGAACGCCTTCCGCGAGATCCACGGGCTCCTGTCCCCGCGACGAGGCGCAGCCTGAGCCCGCCACGATGCTCCAGAAGATGAGGGACCGCATAGGCTCCATCCCGCCATTCGATGATGCGACCTGGTCAACAGTGGCTCGCGTGTTCATCCGGTCGTCTTTGCTAGAACCGCGGCCACGCTGGTGCGAGCTGCAGGGAGCCGCGGGGGTCGGCAACGGAGCCGTGCGCACAGGGTGACTTTTTCCGGCATCCGCCGAGCGATGGAGACCGGGGGCCTGGTTTGTCTTGGCGGGCTGGGTTCCGGTAGGTGACGAAATGGTCATGAGGCCTGAAACCCTGTCGGCCTTGTTCGAGTCGCGCCCGCGCCTGAACAAGGCCCAGATCCGTCGTTCTCAGGTGGGCCTGTTCTTCGAGCGCATCTACTCCGTGCTGTTCGGGTCCCAGTCTCGCCGCTGTCAGTCGGCTTCGGATTTCAGCGCGGAGATGCTCCGCGTGGAGGCCGACCTCGTGCAGATGCTCACCGGGGTGGGCTTGGATGCGACCCGGGCCAACGATGTCGCCGACGAATTCTTTCAGGCGGTCGCGGGCACGTCCAACTGCCTCTCGATGGATGCCCACTTCATTCACGACAACGACCCCGCCTGCCGGTCCGTCGAAGAAGTCGTTCTGGCCTACCCCGGCTTCTACGCGATCTGCGCTTACCGGCTGGGCCACATCCTTCATCGGCTCGACGTTCCGCTGGTCCCCCGGCTCATCACCGAGCACGCCCACGAGCGAACGGGAGTCGACATCCACCCGGGCGCTCTGATCGGATGCCCATTTTTCATCGACCACGGGACCGGCATCGTAATCGGCGAGACGGCTCAGCTGGGCGATCGGGTGAAGCTCTATCAGGGCGTAACCCTCGGCGCCCTCAGTGTTCGAAAGGATCGCAAGTGGACCCGGCGGCACCCGACCCTCGGGGATGACGTGGTCATCTACGCCAACGCCACCGTCCTGGGCGGCGACACCGTGGTCGGTGAGCGGAGCGTGGTAGGCGGCAACGTATGGCTGACCAGCAGCGTGCCGCCGGGCTCCCTGGTGTATCACACGAGCACGGTGGGCATCCGCCGCTCCGATTCGGCGGTGCCTTCGGTCTCCGAGGCCAAAGCGCCCGCCGAGACCTAGGCCGGTCCCTTCCCCGCCGGACCCCCGCCAAAGCGATTCGAGACGGACTTCGCCAACCGTCGGATCCGGAACCCTAGGAAAACGAACGCCGCGATCAGCAGGCTGACGAAGACGATGTTGAAGACCGGTATGTGCCGGTAGTTCGCGTCGACGACCCTCAGGCTCAAGATGTTCGGATAGGCATCGAAGAAGGGCATGCGCCATCCGTAGTAGGTGAGGAGGACGATCGAATCGGGTTCGGTCTCGCGGATGTTGACCGCTTCGCCCATGACGTCGCCGCTGTTGAACTTGAAATAGGGCGGCCAGCCCCATCCCGTGTCTTCGTTGCGAAAGACGCGGGTCTTGCCCGAGACGGTATCCTTCGTAACGACGAATCGTACGTCGCGCGTCTCGTTGCTGCTGTCGTTCGGATCGACCTCGACGCGCTTTACCTCGGTGCCCGTGATCCTCACCTTGGCCGTAAACGGCAGGTACGACCCGAGCAGCGTCGCGAGGAAAAGCACGAAGAGGATGAGCACGACCCATCCGGCCCGCCGGACAAATTTCATGACGAGGCGATTCTTGACGGCAACATCCGACGCTTGGCAACCGTGCCGCATCGAATAGCGGACCGGAGTCTGGGGCGAGCAAAACCGCGACGTCCGTTGCCGGGACTAGCGACGAACGATTACAAGCTCATGAAGTGACCCGACTCCGCTTCGTCATGCGGCCGAAAGAACTCCCGCCCTTGCCGCGAGAGGGCAGGGTCGCCCTCGTGGACCTCGCGTTTGCCCACGGGAGCGACTTCGACCGCGTGACCGCACCCTTCATCGAATCGGCGGCCGACCGGCTGGCCGTCTGGGTCGACCATCACGATCACGAGGCCTGGCCACGGTATTCCGACGACCCGCGGTTTCGGCTGCGACCCAAGACGGAGGCGCGGGCCTGCCCCGAGCTCATCGATACCGAGCTCGTGAAGACCGTGGGCCCGGTGGATACGCTTTGGGCCCACGCCGACTTCGATGGGTGCGTTGCCGCGGCCAAGTTTCTCAATGGCGGCCGGGCGCCGTATCCCGAGGCCGACGAAGATGCTCGATGGGCCGATGCACCGGGTCAGGGCTTCACGTGCTCGGAGCGGGGCAAGCGCTTGGCTCTGGCCATGGACGAGGCAGGGTCGTCGCTCCGGACCCAAGGCTATCTCGACCTGCTCTTCGACATCGCGCGGTCACTCCGCGACGGGGCTGAGTCGCGGGAGCTGACCGACCGGATCGATGGGCTCGTGGAGGGGCTGCGGAGTCGGCAGCTTCGACTTCGCGACGCATACCTCTCGGATCTCACTCGACCGCATCCCGAGGTGCTGCTGCTCGACGTTCCCAAGAGCATCGACCGTTCGGACAAGAAGTTCCTGCTGCGGGAGATGGAGGAGCGGGCCGCCGTCGCCGTCATCAATGAAAACGGTCATGTGACGGCGGCGACGTTTCACGATTCCGGCCCCTACGGTTTGGACCTCCGGGTCATTCCGGGCTTGCGCGGTCAGCGAGGCTTCGCGTGGGGGCGGGTCGAGGTGCCAAGACTCGTGGCGTCGCTCGAGCGTCCCCTTCAGCGATGGTCCCGCGGTTCGTCGAGCCGAGAGATCGAATCGGCATGAGCGAAGAGCTCGAACAGCCCGCCGGTATGGAGAAACACCGTGATGCCGTCGCGGGCCTCGAGGTCGGAGAGTGCGAGGAGCGCTTTCCCGGTATAGACCGGATCCACGATGACGCCTTCGGCCCGCGCGAAGGTGCGCAGGGCTCGCAGCGACTCCGGAGTGGTTTCCGCATAGCCTGCGCCCACGTAGCCGTCGATGCACCGCCAGCGCGCGCGGCTGCGTGCGCCGGCCGAAGCGAAGCCGCGGTCGACCACGTCGTCGAGGAGACCCGTGATCTTGCGGTCGAAGGTCGCTGCGTCGGGAGCCACGCAGATACCGATGCATTCGACATCCTCGCGTCCGGCGGCGGCGAGTCCCAAAGCGAGGCCCGCCGTCGTCCCGCCGCTCCCCGTCGCATGCACGACGCGAGAGAGCGGGATCCCGGCCCCTTGGGCCTGTCCGACCAGCTCAATCGCCGCTCGCACGTAGCCCATGACGCCGACGGCGTTGGAGCCACCCTCGGGGATCACGTATGGCTTCTGTCCGCGACCACGAAGATCGTCGGCCCACCTTTCCATCCAAGCTTGTACCTCCGGCCACGCCGCGGCGGTGATGAAGTCGACGTGGGCTCCGACCCACCCGTCGAGCAAGAGATTGCCGTTCGGGACGGCCGGCGGGTTCCCGCGTAGTACCAAATGCACGCCGAGGCCGCGGCGTGCGCCGGCCACGGCGGTGGCGCGCGCGTGGTTCGAGTTCACGCCCCCGCAAGTGATGAGCGTGTCCGCCCCGCTGCGCTCCGCATCGGCGATCAGATACTCGAGCTTGCGAACCTTGTTCCCGGAGAGCGCGACGCCGGTGAGGTCGTCGCGCTTGATCCACAGGGCGTAGCCGACATCGCGACTCCAGGTCTCGAGGGGCTCGAGCGGCGTGGGGAGCCGGGCGAGGTGAACGCGCGCCGGCCAGTCGATCTCAGGCACTGATCTCGTCGCGGGAGGCTTCGCCACCGCGGCTCGCCTCGTCCAAGCGCCGCATCCCTTCGAGCATGAGCCCCATGACGCCCGTCTGAATCTTGTCGTCGGCGGGGATGCGGTTCGGGTCGAGCCAGAAGTCACCGTTGGTCCAGGCGAGCAGCTCGAAGAACGCTTCCTCTCCCGTTCTATCCCCCACCTGTGCCTCGAAGATGTGGCCGTCGCTGAAACCAACCTGGCCTTTTTGACCCTCGTAGTTCTCGAGGATCAGGGTTCCGGAGCGACCCGATTCGGAGAGGACCTGGATCACGGTTGGCAATCCCATCACCGAGAGCTTCCCGGAGAACGACTTCGAGCCCTCCTTGACCAACAGGAAGTTCGCCGCCAGCAGACGCGACGCCATCAGCCGAGTGAACCGGCTGGCCATGAAGGGGTTTTCGCGGAGCATTTGGTCGAAGTCGTCTTTGGAGATCGAATACACGGTGAGGGGGACGGCGGCCACCACGCTCGCTGCCGCGGGAGCCCCGGTCAGAAGCGACATCTCACCGAAGCAGTCTTTCTCTTTGAGGCTGCGGACCACGGCCGACATGTCCTGGTCGGCGAAGGCGACCACCTCGGCTTCGCCGGCGACCACGACGGAGAAAGCGCGCGCGAGATGACCCTTCATCAGGACGGTTTCGCCCGGCTCGAACGACTCCACTCGGATGCGATGGGCGAGCTGGGCCAAGAACTGGGCGGGCAAGGCCCGAAAGATCGGAATGCTCCGCAGATGCGCCACAGCCCCGGCGATGTCGTCGCGAAGATTGCCGATCTCGACGGTCGGCTCGTGCACTTCGGGAACCGACTCGACGTCGAAGATCACGGGCAGGCGGGCCCGCGGGCAGCGAAACTCACCCTTGTCGACCGGAGATACCGCTTCCTCACACTTGGAGGCGTCGACTTGCTTCAGGAACTTGGCCGCCGCGAGGACGCAAACGTTGACGGAGGCTCCGGTGTCGATCCCCGGTAGATCGAGGACCATGTGATCCCCGGCCTGAAACAACGGACATCCGGACTCCGCCCGCACCTTCAGTACGATGCGCCGCGTGGACATGGAGGCATGAAAGCATGACCTCGCTCCGGCGTCATCCGTCGAGGGTGTAGTGCTGCCGGAAGACCTCCCGGGTGAACGTGCGCCGGAAATAGAATCCTTGGGGAGGGTAGTCCACCCGACGCCCATCGGACAGGATGACCTCGGTTCGAACCCGGGCGTTCCTCGCCTTCGGGCGAACCTGGAGGTGGACGCCGAGCTTCGCATGTAGGTTCTCGAGCCCACGCCGCGCGGTGGTCTGCAGGAGCTCCCAGTCCTTGCGGAGTCCGGCTTCCTGAGCGGGTGACGGGCTCCACAGGACCGCTTGCCCGATCCGCCGCGCCGAAAGCGGAAGCTCCTCGTCGGCTTCGATGGGTATCCAGAGCACCCGTCGCGTCTTGTGGCGCAAGGTGGACGACTCCCAATCGCCCTCGAGAAGGTCGGCGAAGGAGACCGAGGTGATGAACGTCGATTCGCGGGGCGCCCCTGAAGGCTCGACGGGGACGGTTTTCATCTCCACGTCCAGCCCGAGGAAGTCGGGAACCGCTCGGTTGGAGGCAGTCGCCGCCAGCGCCCATTCCAATAGCTGTCCCACCCACCCTTTGTCGCGTTCGAGGTCGATCGGGGCGCGGAGACCCAGGGAGTCAGCGAGCTCGCCGACCGTGTAGTGCGCGAGCTTGCGGGCGCGTTCGACGAGTTCGGCTTCGGTGCGCGGAGGGTAGCCTTCAAGCATCCGTGCCGTAGCGCTCCACGTAGCCGCGAGCCTCTTCGACGTCGGCCCTGGGTCCGATCACCAAGCCAGTGCGGGCATGGAGACCGTCGGGCATGATGTCGAGCACCGGCTTCACCCCGTCGGTCGCTGCCCCGCCCGCGGCTTCGGCGATGAAGGCGAGAGGGTTGCACTCGTACAGGAGGCGCAGCTTGCCTCGCGGGGAGCGATTGTCGGCCGGGTACAAGAACAGCCCCCCGTAGATCAGATTCCGATGGAAGTCGGCGACCAGCGACCCGATGTGTCGGCTCGAAACCCGTCGCTTGTTTTCGTCGTTCCGCTCGATGATGCCGTTGACGAACGGCCTGACCCACTTCGGCCAGTAGGGGCCGTTGCACTCGTTAACGGAAAGCAGACGCGTGCGTTCCGGCATTCGGAGATTGGGTCGCGTCAAGAAGTACTCCCCCGCGGCGGGGTCGAGCGTGAAGCAGTCGACCGAATTCCCGTCGGTGTAGACCAAGACGGTCGAGGAACCGTAGATGATGTAGCCGGCGATGACCTGTTCCCGGCCCGGGCGCAGGAAGTCGGACCGGAAGAGCTCGCTCGGATCCTTGCGCTTGTAGATGGCGAAGATCGTCCCGATGGATACGTTGGCATCGATGTTCGATGAACCGTCGAGCGGGTCGAACATGACGATGTAGTCGCCGGCGTCCGGCGTCGGGACCTCGATGGTCTCGTGCTCCTCCTCCGACGCCATCCCGGCCACGCAGCCGGAACGACCGAGCACGTTCACCAGTTCGTCTTGGGCGATCCGATCGAGAACTTGCACGGTCTCCCCCTGCACGTTCACGTCGCCGGTCGTGCCCCAGATTTCGATGAGGCCCGCGCGCCGTACCTGAGCCTGAATCAGTTTGCCGGCGACGCCGATCTGGGTCAGCAGCGCCGACAGCTGCCCACGAGCATCCGGATGGTGGCTTTGCTTTCGGAGGATGTGCTGGGTGAGGGTGATGGACTGCGATTGGCCGGTTTGCATGAAGGAACTCCCAGTGCGGGAATTCAGCGTATCCAGATGAGCTTCCGGGGACCAGTCCAAGATCAAACCGGGTGGTTCACGCTGGCTTTTCGCGATTTTGCAGAGAGGGCTTCTCAGTCTGGGTTGGTTGGAGCGAGAGGGTCGACTGTGTTCCGTGCCTGTCCTTCCTGCGGCCGTGCGGTGGTCGTCCCGGGTAACCGTCCCGTCCGGTGCCCGGCGTGCTCCGCGTCGGTGACTCCGGATGCCCGCGACGGTGGGTCGGGTCGCGATGAGGCCCAGCAGGCTCAAGAAGAGCGCGCGCCGACGGCGGTGACGACCGATGAGGCACCCGCGAGCCAGCCTCCGCAGTCGACTTTTCTCGCCGAACTCGTAGACCGCATGGACCCCGTGCCCTGGGATGATCCGGAGCGCCCGCTGGCCGCGCGTGCCGCCGGGACGCTCGTGCACCTGAGTCTCGACCCGGTGGGCTTCTTCCGCCGCATGGCGGCCGACCGGGATGCCGGGGCGACTCCGTTGGCTCTGGTCTCGATCACCGGATTCGCTCTCGGCCTCGCCTGGTTCATGGGGTCGGCTTTCGTCCGGGCGGGCTCCAGTCTGAGCCCGACCCTGATCCTGTTGGAGCTGACCGCTTTGAACGTCGCGTTCATCGTCCTGTTTGCCGTCATTCAGGTTGCAGCGTCGGCCGTGCTCTTGTCGAGTCGCGGCTCGAGCCTGAAAACGCTGCGTCGATCCGCCGCCTTCGCGGCCGTCCCGCTGTTCTGGGGCGTCGTGCCCGTGCTCGGCACGGTGCTCGGCGCGGGGCTCAGCCTTCGGGCGTACGTGGTTGCGCTGCGCTTGCGCCATCGACTTTCGGCGCGCAAGGCGTGGGCCTTGGCTTTGCTTCCGACGTGGGGCCTAGCCGCCGCGGCGCTTGCGGTGGTCGTGACGATCGCGCTCCTCTTGTGACGTGTTGCCGCTGCTCGTCGCCGTGAGCGCATACTTCATCGGCTCGATCCCCTTCGGTGTGCTCTTCGCGCGCTACGGCGCACGGGTCGACCCTCGTCAGGCCGGGAGCGGAAACATCGGCGCGACCAACGTGGCCCGGACCGCGGGCAGGAAGTGGGGGATCGCGACATTCGTCTTGGACTTCGCCAAAGGGGCCGTCCCCACGGTGGTCGCGGCGCTCGCGTTCCCTTCTCCCTGGCCGGTTTTGACCGGGTTCGCGGCCATCGTCGGGCACGTGGCGTCGGTGTTCTTGGGCTTTCGCGGAGGCAAAGGGGTCGCGACCGCGGCCGGAGTGTTCGCGGTGCTCGGCCCGGCCTGCTTGGGCTGGTCTTTGGTGGCCTTCGCCCTCGCGACCGCCGTCACCCGGACCGTGGGGGCTGGTTCGCTCGCGGCGGCCGTGGGTTTGGTACTGGCCGCCGAGCTGCGCCAGGAGGACGCCGGCTTGCGCGGTTTGGCGTGGGTGGCCGCCACGATCATCGTCGTCCGTCACTCGGGCAACATCCGTCGGATGCTCGGTCGGTCCGAGGAGCACCGGGCCGCGGATGATGAGAACGCGAGCTAGTCAGCTGCTCTTGCGGCAGTGGTGGCGCTGGCGGCGCCATGGCCGCGATCCTCGACGCTGGTTTCGGGCTGCTCGATTCGCCGTATCCCGCTTCGGGGGGAGCGGCGACTACCAGCCCTTCGTGATCGTCACGCGCTCGCGCAGCGGCTCGAACCTGTTGGTCTCCATGCTCGATGGTCATCCGCAGACTCACGTGGAAGGAGAGCTTCTCGGACGGGTCTGGGGCGGATCGGTCGACGGCATACTCGACCGCCTCTTCCGCTCGTATCCGTCGTTCGTGACGGCGGTCGGCTTCAAGTACTTCTATTACCACCCCGTCGACGGCGACCCCGAGCAGGCGTGGCGCGCATTGGAGCGTCGCGAAGGTCTACGCTTCATTCATCTGACGCGCCGGAACCTGCTGCGCATCGAAGTGTCCCGTCGACTCGCCGCGTCGACGGGAACCTGGTCTCAGCGCCGTCCGGCATCGACACGATTCAAAGAGCCCGTGCACTTGACCGCGCCCGACCTCGAGCGGCGCTTCGAAGTCACGCGCCGGCACGAGGCCATGGCCCGGGCGCGCTTCGGGCGCAAACCATGGTTCGAGCTTAGCTACGAGGATCTCATCGCCGACCCCGCCGGCCGCGCCTCCGACGTGCAGCGCTTCTTGGGATTGGATGTCCAGTCCGTCCGATCGCCCCTGGTTCGTCAGAATCCCGAACCGCTCTCGGCGTTGATCGCGAACTACGAAGCCTTGGCCGCCGACTTTCGCGATACGCGATGGGCGAGCTTCTTCGAGGAATGACTTCAGCGCACGAGGCGGAGCGACTCGCACGTCCGGAGACGGCGGAAATGCGCGCGTTGGGGAGCGGGAAGCCGGCGAGCTCGCTGCAACCGTTCGATCCGGTCGGCTGCATCGAGCCATCGCTCCAGTCGAACCGTCGACTGCTCCAGCTCCAGTAGCTGCTGCTGCGTGGTCTCCCAGAGCCCATTCCACCGCTTCAGGTCTTCGATCTCCGGGTCGGCGTTCAGGGCGGCCGAGGGTCGGTCGGTGGCGAGCAGTTTCCGTGCGACCGGGTGGTAGGGATTGACCAGCTCGGGCATGGCGCGAAGCAGCCGGTCGAGGATGCGACGTCGGGTCGCATCCCTCTCGTTGAAGCGCCGCTCTGCCTCCTCTTCGATCGAGCGACGCGCGAGGTCGGCCTGCTCCAGTTCGACGCGAACCGCTCGGACGGTCTTGGGCAAGGGGCGGACGACTCGACTCAAGACCCACCGTTCCGGAGGCGGGGCGCGGTTCAGCAGCGCTCTGGTCGACGTTCGGTCAGCCGCCCGAACGGCAGGCATCATCGTACGCAGCCAGACGTCCGATGACCGGATGGGACGGTCGATGGTCTCGTCGCGCACGACGGCGTAGGCGTGAGCCTCGGACCAGTCGATGTCGCCGTCCTTGTCGAGGTCGGCCTTGGTGTCTCCGAGTCCCCGAATGAACCAGTGGACGTACGATCGGCTGCTGGGGTCGTCGACGTCGGGCGTACAGCCGGCCGCCTCGCGGTCGGCGGGCACGGCCGCGAATACGCAACGCGGCGGCTTGGGCACCGTCTTGTCTGCTTCGAAGGCCAGGCGGGCAAAGGCCCCGGAATGGCAGTGACCGAGCACGATGCCGACCGCGCCCCGATGCTCGCTGGCCTCGAGGACGACGTGGACGTCGTCGACCGTCACGCGCTGCTCTGCACCCCAGCCCTCGATGGCGGCCGAGCCTTCGTCGGTTTGAGGGGAGCCATGCCCCACGCCGACCACCAGTGCGGGACGTCCCGGCGCACTGGCTCGCGCCGCGCGCTCGATGCCGGCCAGAATGCCGGAACGGTCGGCGGCACCGGCGTCCAGTGTCGTCGGTCGATAGGCGACGTTCAGGTTGTCGGTGCGATCGAAGACCAGCGCGAGGAGCTCCGTGGGCTCGCCGGCATCGTTTGTGACCTGCACGACGCGCCCTTCGCCCGTGCCGGCGGCGAAGGCGATCGCGGGACGGAAGGGCTCGAGAGCCCCGGCGACCTCCAGAACGTGGCTCTCGATCGAAGCCTGGGTGCCCTCCGGTCCCCAGCCGCCGCCGAAGACGAAGACGGGGGAGGAGGTGCCCTCGGCCGCCGGGAATGCTCCGAGCAGCACGAGGGCGGAGATGATCATGACCGGTGGGCCTCGGCGGACGTCCGGTCCGCGGGCTCGGGCTCCGGGGTTGTCTCGGCGTCGGCCTCGGCCTCGGGTTCAGAAGCGGCCGCCTCTTCGACGCTCGAGGTGGCCGTCTCGGGCTCCGGGGCGTCGGCCACGGCCTCGGGTTCGGACGTGTTCGCCTCCTCGACGGTCGCGGCGGGTGCGGTGGCCGTCTCGGGTTCCGGAGCGATCGCTTCCGGAGCGGTCTCGGAATCATCGCCGACCTCCGGAACGCGCCGGCTGAGCTCGTCGGGGCGCTTCGCCCCCTCGTACTTTCGGCGGAGCAGCGCCAGCCGGTCTTCGGCAACTTCGAGCTGACCCTTGATGACCAGGTAGAGCTGGTGATGATTGGCCGCTCGCCGGTGTCCGGCTTTGGCCTCCGATTCGGCTTTCCGCAGGGCCTTCCTCAGCTCGCGCTCTTTGTCGGTCGCCGCGGCCTCGAGCGCCTTGAGTTTCTCGCTCGTGGCCTTCACCAGGGCCTCGGGATCCAGGTTGTCCGCCTGGCCGTCGGCGAGCTTTCGCGCGGCCGCTTCGGTCTCGCGCCGCCGGCGCTCCGCCGCCTCCGCGAGTCGCTTCGCTTCGGCTCGGGCGGCCTCGAGCTGTCGATTGAGCGCCTGGATTTGCTTGCGATGCTCGGCCTCGACCTGCTGACTCGAGATTCGAACCGTCGCGGCGGCGGAATCCGCCGCGGCATCGCTCGGGTCCTTCGGCGCAGCCTTGGTCTGCGTCTTGGCTTCGTGGCGGTCCTTCTTGAGACGGTCGAGCTTGTTGCGGGTGTCCTGAAGCTGCTTTTTCAGCTGCTCCAGTTCCTCGGCTTTGTGACCAGCCGAGCGCTGCGCGGCCTCGACCTCCTTCAGCCGGGCCTCGAGGGCGCGCTCGCTCTGGCGAACTTCTTCGCTGAGTTGGCCCGTTCTGCGCACCAGATAGGCGCACGCGGCGCCCAGGGCCAGCAATACGAGGATGAGGATGGATTGAAACTCGTTCATCGCGATGGGCCTCCGGTCTTGAACCGACGGCGGAGGCCGGGCATTAACCTACTCTGACTCGGGCCGACAAGAACGTCGGCGCCCGGCCGACCGCCGGCAAGCGCATCGATGCCGTCCAAAAGTACGTCCCTGACCGACTCAGACCGCGCTCTGGCCGCCCAGCTGGTCGCTCGTGACCTCGTTCCTCTGCACGAAATCGCCGCCCTTCTCGACCGCGAGGTCCCCTTGGGGCCTGCCCTCGTGCAGACCGGTCGACTGGCCCGGGAGACCCTTGATGAGCTGCTCCGAGAGCTCGACGGTTCGCTGCCCCAGACCATCTCCACCACCCCACCTCCGGGTCTCGGCGTGACTCGCGCCCGTCGCCCGTCGAACCCCGGACCACCCAGCGAAGACCACCGCTCCCGCTACGAAATGCTCGGTGAGCTCGGCCGGGGAGGAATGGGCCGCATCGTGGCGGCCCGCGACCGCGACATCGGCCGGGAAGTGGCCATCAAGGTGCTCTTGCCGGGAGCGGATGGCCCCGATGCCGCCGAGCGCCGGTTCTGGACCGAAGTTCAGGCGACGGGACAGCTGGAGCACCCTTCGATCATTCCCGTGCACGACGTTGGGCGCCTCCCGACCGGCGAGCCCTACTACGTGATGAAGCGCCTCAGCGGAACCAATCTGGGGCACGTCCTGCGCGGGCTCCGGCGCAAGGATCCTGCTTTCGAGCGCGATTTCACCCGGGCCCGCCTGCTGACCGTTTTCCAGCAGATCGCGTACGCGGTCGCTTTCGCCCACAGTCACGGGGTCATCCACCGAGACATCAAGCCCGGGAACATCATGGTGGGTGAATTCGGTGAGGCGCTCCTGATCGACTGGGGCTTGGCGAAGATCGTGGATCGCGACGATCCGGCGGTCACTGCCGAACCGAGTCGGGTCGTGGTGGAAGCCGGGTCGGACACGGCGAGCGGCACGATCACCGGGACGCCGCAGTACCTCTCGCCGGAGGCGACGGAGGGCGACCCAGGTCGCATCGACTCGCGCTCCGATGTGTACGGCCTGGGCGCCGTTCTCTACGAGATCCTCACGCTCGAGCCTCCGTACGAGGACCTGGGGTTCGTCCCCACCGTGATGAGCGTGCGCCAGGGGCGGGTGGTGTCGCCTCGACTTCGCGCCCCGCGGGCTCAGATCCCGAAGGATCTCGAAGAGCTCTGTCTGCGGGCCATGGCGAAGCAGCCCTCGGATCGACCCTCGGCGAAGGAGCTCGCTGATGACGTCGGCCGGGTGCTCGAGGGCGCGCGCGAGCGGGACCGTCGACAGCGTGAGGCTCGAGCGCGGGTGAACGAAGGACGGTCGGCCGCGGACCGACACAAGCTTCTGCGCCTCGAGCTTCGACAGGCGGAGTCGGAGGCGAAGCGTCTGCAGCTACGGGTTCCGGTCTGGGCGAGCGCCTCCGAGAAGCGCGAGCTGTGGGCGCTGGAGGATCGGGTGAGTGAGCTGAGGATCGAGGCGGTGTCCGCATTCGAGGAGGCGGAGGCAGCGTTCCTGCGGGCCCTGGGTGAGGTCCCGGACGACCGGCAGGCTCGGAGCGCCCTCGCGTCGCTGTACTTCGCGCGATTCTTGGAGGCCGAGCACCAGCGCGACCCCGAAGCACAGCGGTACTACCGAAGCCTGGTTCTCCGGTACGATGATGGTTCCTGGGTCTCGACGCTCGACGGTCGAGGTCAGCTGTCCGTACAGACGCACCACACCGGCCTCCGTGCCCGATTGGCTCGATTCGAAGCCCGCGACCGAGTGCTGCGTCCCATCGAGATCCGGGATCTGGGTCGGCCTCCCTTTCCAGCGCTCGAGCTTCCGATGGGGAGCTACGTCATCACCTATGGATTCGGCGACGGGCATGAGCTGCGCCACCCCGTCCGCATCGGCCGCAGTGAGGACGTGACCGTCGACCTGCGACATCGCCCGCGAAACGCGATCGGTGAAGAGTACGTGCTCATCCCCTCGGGGCCGGCCATCTTGGGGGGCGACGCGCTGGCGCACGGGAGTTGGGACCGTCGCGTGGTGGAGGTCGATGAGTTCCTCATCGCCCGCTACCCCGTGACCTGCGGTGAGTATCTCGCCTTCTTGGACGACGTCGCCCAGCGTTCGCTCGATGAGGCTTTGCGCCACGTACCTCGAGCGAGCCCTCATGACGGCCACTACTGGGGGTTCGACGATCGGGAGCGACGCTTCGTGCTGCCGGAAGTGTCGCCCGGCGGGAACCGCTGGACGACAAACCTGCCGGTCAACGGGGTGAGCGCTCGAGATGCGGCCGCCTACGTGCACTGGGTCCGAACCCGCACCGGAGAGCCGGTTCGACTGCCGCTCGAGACCGAGTGGGAGAAGGCGGCCCGAGGGGTCGATGGACGGTTTTTCCCGTGGGGCGACGACTTCGACCCGTCGTTTTGCAAGATGAAGGATTCGCGCGCCGCGGGGCCGCCCGAGCCCGAACCGGTGGGGAGCTTCGAGCTCGACTGCTCGGTCTACGGTGTTCGGGACATGGCGGGAGGGATGCGCGAGATGTGCTTGTCCGAGCGCGGCTCGATTCCCGTGGTGCGCGGCGGCTGCTGGTCCGACTCGGGGTTGTTCTGTCGACTGGCTTTTCGCCATCCGACCCAGGTCGACTTCGTCCACACCGGACTCGGCTTTCGCCTCGTCAAGGACGTGACCGCTTGACGAGGCCCCGAGGCCTGGCGTCAAGGTCCAGTATGTCGGTCGGTCGGGTCGTTGGCGCAGGACTCCTTGCTGCCGGCCTGTGGGGATGCGGATGCGCGGGTCATCAGGGCCAGCCGGTGCCTGCGATCGACTGGCCCGAGGGTGACCCGGTCGCTGGCCGTGAGGCCTTCCTCTCGGCCGGCTGTCCCGAGTGCCACGCGGTCGCGGGGGTCGATGATCTGGACGACGTCGCCGATACCGTCGTGATCCTGGGGCAGCCCGGGCCGTCGATACCCACCCGAGAGCGCTTGTTCGAGTGCATCATCAACCCGAGTCGGCACACGTCCCTTCGCTATCTGTCGGAAGACGCACAGGGGCACGCCGCGCCAGGTATGCCCGACTTCTCGAGTCTCACGGTACGCGAGCTGATCGACATCGTCGCGTTTCTCGAGCAGGCCTACGTCTCGGGCGGCTAGGCAATCGCGGATGTTGCGGTTCGGGACGGCAGGCATTCGGGCGCTCATGGGCCCGGGACGGGACCGCATGAACCCTGCCACGGTCGCTCGATGTGCGGCCGGCCTGTTGCGAGCGACGAGCTCGGTCGAACCGCGGCTCGGCTCGGACGGGGTCGTGGTCGGATACGATGGTCGCGTGGATTCAGACCGGTTCGCCGACGTGGTGGTCGCTGTCGCCCAGGCGGCGGGCGTGTGCGTCCACCGGGTTCCCGGCCCCTGTCCGACACCTCTGGTCAGTTTCGCAACGCGCGAACTCGGTGCGGCCCTCGGAGTCATGGTGACCGCTTCGCACAACCCGCCCGAGTACAGCGGTCTCAAGGTGTTCACGCGCGGCGGGGGACAGCTCCTACCGCCCAGGGACGCCCACGTCGAAGCCGAGATCGAGGCTTTGCCGGACGACGCGCGAGTCTGGGAGCCCGCGCAGACCCCGGTCGATCCGCGGCTCGAGACCGTCTACGTGGCAGCGCTCGACGGCTGTCGGACCCGGTCCGGCCCGCTCGGGGTGACGGCGGTGTACTCGGCGCTTCACGGCGTCGGGCAGCGTCTTTTTCGGCGCGTGGCCGACCGAAACGGCATCGAGCTCGTCTCCGTGGTCGAGCAGTCCCGACCCGACCCCGCGTTTCCGACTGCGCCCAGTCCGAACCCCGAAGATCCCGCCAGTCTTCGGTGGGCTCTGAAGCTGGCCGAAGAGCGGGGCGCTCCGCTGGTCTTGGTGCACGACCCCGATGCCGACCGTTTGGCCGCGGCCGTCCGTCACGAGGGCGACCTCCGGGTCCTGACCGGGGACCAGATCGGATGTCTGTTGGGCGACCACCTGCTTCGTGCGCCGGGGCCCGACCAGCCGGTTGTGGCGAGCACCTTCGTGTCCTCTCGGATGATCGAACGAGTCGCGACGGCCCGCGGGGCGCATTCCATCCGGACGCCCACCGGCTTTCGCTGGATGGCACGAGCCGCAGCGGAGCTCGCGCCCGGCCACAGCATGCGCTTGGCCTACGAGCAGGCGCTCGGGTACTCGGTCGCCGACGTCGTCCGCGACAAGGACGGACTCGGTGCGGCCCTCGGGTTGTGTGAAGCCTTCGCGGCCGCGCGCGAGGAGGGCCAGACGTTGGTCGACCGGTGGAACACGCTGTCCGCGGAAGTAGGGATCCACTGGACGCAGTCGGTGACCGAGCGCTGGGAGCCCGGCGAAGAGGGCCGAGCCCGGGAGGCGTTCGCGCGCTTCACCGCGCGACCCCCGCTCGCTTTCGAGGCCTTGGGGCCGGTGGAACGGGTCGATCATCGACACTCTTCGCCTCCCCTCGACCTCGTCGTCGATACCTATGCCGACGGAAGTTGGTTGGGGGTGCGGCCCAGCGGGACAGAGCCCAAGCTCAAAGTGTATATCGAAGTGCGACAACCATGGGCCGCCGGCTCGAGCCTACGGGCTCGAGACACGGCCCAGCACATGGCCCTCCGGGTTCGGGAGCGGCTGCGCGCCAACCAGGGAGATGCATGAAGAAGGTCGAGGCCATCATCAAACCATTCAAGCTCGATGACGTAAGGGAAGCCCTCCAAGAGGCCGGGGCGCTCGGCATGACGATCACCGAGGTCAAAGGTTTCGGTCGTCAAAAAGGCCACTCGGAACTCTACCGAGGCGCCGAGTACGTGGTCGACTTCCTCCCGAAGGTGAAGGTCGAGGTCGTCTGCGAGGACGACCTCCTTCACGCCGTGGTCGAGGCCATCGAGAATGCGGCGAGAACCGGCCGAATCGGCGATGGGAAGATCTTCGTGAGTTCGATCGACGAGGTCGTCCGCATCCGTACCGGAGATCGTGGACCATCCGCCCTGTAGCGGCGCCAGATTTCTCGGTAACGCACCTCGTCCACGGCGTGCGGCTATGCTAGCCCCGACCGTCATGACACCGAGCGAGGTCCTGGCGTTCGCCAGGGAAAAGCGCATCCAGCTCGTCGACCTCAAGTTCATCGATCTCTTCGGCATCTGGCAGCACTTCAGCTTTCCGATCGCGGAGCTGTCGGAGGAAGTCTTCGAAGATGGGCTCGGATTCGACGGCTCGTCGATCCGCGGATGGCAGGCGATCAATGCTTCGGACATGCTGGTGATCCCCGACCCCGCGACCGCGGTCATGGATCCCTTCATCACCTACGTGCCCACGCTGTCGCTGATCGCTAACATCGTCGACCCGATCACCCGCGAGCCGTACGCCAAAGACCCTCGACACGTAGCCCTCAAAGCCGAAGCCTACATGCGCTCGACCGGCGTGGCCGACACCGCCTTCTTCGGTCCCGAGCCCGAGTTCTTCATCTTCGATGAGATACGCTTCGACTCTCAGCCGAACGGGGCATTTTACGAGATCGACTCCAGCGAGGGCGTTTGGAACGCCGGCGCGAAGGACCAAGGACGACGCAACCTCGGCTATCGTCCTCAGCACAAGGGCGGCTATTTCCCGGTCAGCCCCACGGACCAGGTGCACCCCCTGCGGGTGGAGATGGCTCTCGAGCTGGGGCGGCTCGGGATCCAAGTAGAGCGTGAGCACCACGAGGTCGCCACCGGCGGTCAGTGCGAGATCGACTTCCGGTACGCCCCGCTCGTGGAGTGCGCCGACCGCACCATGTGGCTGAAACACGTCGTCAAGAACGTGGCCGCGCGACACGGTAAGACCGCGACCTTCATGCCCAAGCCGGTCTTCAACGACAATGGGTCGGGGATGCACGTCCACCAGTCGCTGTGGAAGAACGGTGAGCCGCTGTTTGCGGGGGACGGCTATGCCGGCATGTCGGAGCTCGGGATGCACTACATCGGTGGCATCTTGAAGCACGCCCGTTCCATCTGCGCATTCAGCAATCCGGCCACCAACAGCTACAAGCGGCTGGTACCCGGCTTCGAGGCGCCGGTTCGGCTGGCGTACTCGTCTCGCAATCGTTCGGCGTCGATCCGAATTCCCATGTACAGCCCGTCACCGAAGGCCAAGCGCATCGAAGCTCGGTTCCCGGACGCCCTGGCGAATCCGTACCTGGCGTTTGCGGCCATGACGATGGCGGGGTTGGACGGCGTCCTCAATCGAATCGACCCCGGCGAGCCGCTCGACAAGGACATTTACGGCCTGTCTCCGGAGGAGCTGGCCGACGTTCCTACGTGCCCGGCCAGCCTGGACGAGGCGCTCAACGCCCTCGAGGCCGACCACGACTTCCTGCTGAAGGGCGACGTCTTCACGACCGATGTCATCGAGACGTGGCTGGATTACAAGCGCTCCAACGAGATCGACGTCTTGCGGAAGCGCCCGCATCCGTACGAATTCAACCTCTACCACGATGGTTGAGGCCGATTGACGGACCGGGAGCGACCGTGGCTGCGGCCAAGACCGACCCTTCCCTCGAACGCCGCTGGGATCGGCTCGCGCTCCTGGTCGTCGGGCTGCTCTTGATCGTTGCCGGTGCGTCGACCGTCACCTTGCTCGAAGCTTCCGTTCTGTTCGGCGAGGTCCGAGCGGCATCGGATGCCGTTGCGCCCGGTCGCCTGCTCCTCTTTGCCGGTGGTATCCTCGTCCCTTCGCTGCTCGTGTTGTGTGGGCTCTTGCCGTGGGTCCTCATGGCGCTCGTCCGTGAGGTCAATTCTCGGGCTCGGGCTCACCGCGACCTCGAAAGCGCGCGCTCGCTGCTTGAGCGAGCCGAGCAGCTCACCCAGGTCGGACATTGGCGGGTGATACTGCAAGACGACCAGCCGATGTTCGAGTGGTCGGATTCGATTTTCCGCTTGTTGGGCTATTCGCCGGGCGACTTCGTCCCCTCGCGGGAGCGCGTGCTCGAGCTGTATCACCCTGATGACCGCGACGCGATCTGGCAGGCGGTTCTGACCACCATCAAGACCGGTAAACCATTTCAGATGGAGCTGCGGATCGTGCGCCGCGATGGCGGCGTTCGTACCGTCGTGCATCACGGTGTCGGTGAGCAGTCGTTCGACGGGAAGGTGGGCTCCGTCTTCGGGGTGGTCAAAGACGTCACCGACGAGCGGGAGCAGACCCACGCCTTGGCCCATCAGGCGGAACGCCTCCGCGTGATCACGGACGGCGTCAGTGAAGGGGTCGTGATGCTCGATCCGTCCAACGTGGTTCGTTTCTGGAATCCGGCCGCCTCGGAGCTGTTCGGCGTGTCGTTCGACCGCGCCGTAGGCTGCAAGCTGAACGAGATCGTCCGCTTTTCCGAGCCCGAGCACGTCTCCGCCACCCTCGACCTGCTGCCCGCTTCGGATTCGGCCAACGTCCGTCGGGTGGAGTGCGCCGACCCCCGAGGACGGGTGCGAACCCTCGAGATCACGACGACGAGCCTCCGGGGCGCCGGCGGCAACAGCCAGGTTCTCCTCGTTCGAGACGTGACTCAACGGGCCAAGACCGAGCGCGAGCTGCAGCGGCAAGCTCGCTTCGACGAGCTGACCGGAGTGTTCAATCGCGCGTACTTCTGGCGGCGAGCCGCGGAAGAGGTGGACCGAGCTCGGGAAACGGGTCAGCCCGTGAGCCTGCTGATGCTGGACATCGACCACTTCAAGGCCATCAACGACGAACGCGGCCATGCCGAAGGCGATCTCGCGCTGTCGAGTTTCGCTCGATGCTGTGTAGGACGGATTCGGTCGAGCGACGTCATGGGGCGGGTCGGGGGGGAGGAGTTCGCCGTGCTCCTGGTCGGAGCCGATGCGGCGCAGGCCAATCAGGCGGCGCACAAGATCCGGGAGTCTATCCAGCAGCTGCGGATCGAAGGCTCATCGGGGTCGTTTTCGGTGACGGTCTCGGTCGGCGTTGCCCAGCTCGACCTCGAAGCTCCCCGGGCCGTCGAGGATGCGGGTCGCCGCGCGGACGATGCCCTCTATCGCGCAAAGAACGCCGGGCGGAACCAGGTTCAGGTCAGCCCCCTCGTTCGGGCCGTCGTCGTCAACCCGCGGACTGCGCCCCAAGCATGAAGCCAGCCGAGATCCACCGACGCTTGGAGGAGATCCGCAGCCGGTGCTTGCCGGAGGTCCTCGCCTCGATCGCCGACGTGGCGCGTCGGTCCAGTCCGCCGGGCTCGAGCTTGGTGCGGATGTCCGACTACCACTTCGAGACGGGCGGCAAGCGCCTTCGCGGTCTACTGCCGCTCTTGGTCGCGGACCTGCTCGAGACCGACCCTCGGGCAGCGGTTCCGTTCGGCGCCGCGTGCGAGATGCTCCACAACGCAACGCTGGTCCATGATGACCTGCAGGATGGCGACACGCACCGTCGCGGTCGGGCGACGGTGTGGGCGAAGTTCGGCGCGGCCCAGGCCATCAACCTCGGCGACGCGATGTTCTACTACACCATTCTCCTCATCCAGGAGCTGCCGGTCCCGGCCTCCGTCGTCCAGGACCTGATCGGGCTGACCGTGAGCGATACGATTCAGGTCGTGGATGGGCAGGAGCGAGAATTTGCGCTGAAGTCGAATCCCACGCCGACCCTCGCCGACTATGTCCGCATGGTCGAAGGCAAGACCTCGGCTCTCATGTCACTGTCGCTGTCGGGCGGGGCGCTGGTGGCGGGGGCCGATGCATCGACCGTCGACGCCCTTCGAAGCGTCGGCCGGCATTTGGGTGTGCTCTTCCAGATCCAGGACGACGTCCTCGACGTGTACGGCGACAAGGGTCGCCAGCGCACGGGAGAGGACATTGCCGAAGGCAAGCGGAGCGTGTTGGCCGTGCATGCCGCCGAGCAGCTGGACCCCGACAGACGACGGTCGCTTCTCGCCATCTTGGACCGTCCTCGGGACGACACGACGGATGAGGACATCCGTGAGGTCCGTCGCCTCTTCGACCGAGTCGACTCGCTGTCCTTCGCATTGGCCGAGATCGAGCGGCGTCGGGTCCGGGCGGAAGCGGCGGCCGCCTCGACGAGGATCGCGTCCCTGGTGGGTCTGGCTGACTACCTGGCCGGACTCTTCGTGGCACCCATCGAGGACCTCATCGAGGTGGCCCGCTGATCGCGGCCTGCTCGGCCTCCTGACGCTCTTCTTCCCTTCGGATGCGTCGCTGCTCGGCGGCGGTCAGGTCGACGTCGTCGGGCAGGGGGGCTCCGTCGTCGGAGAGTTCGAGGATCAAGTCTTCCAGGCTCGCCTTCAGGGTGGGGACATCCGCCGTTTCGTACAGTCGAGGTTCGGGCCCGTTTTCGAGCTCGCGCACGAGGGTGACCGCCATCTCCATCGCCTCGTCGATCTGCCCCCGCTGGATCCTTCGATGAGCGTCGAGCACGCGACCCTCGACACTCGTCGGGTCGGCGGCCAGGATGTGCGTCAGGTCCTCTTCCAGAGTGGCGCGTCGCAGGAGCAGCCCCAGCCGTGCGCGGTGTAGGCGCGGCCGGACCGATTCGGGCGACCGCTCCACGTCGGCGGACAGCTCCCGATAGGCTTCGGCCAAGCCCATCTTCTTGCCGGCCACCGTGGTCTGGGCCGGCGCCACCAGGGCGGGACCCGGCGGGCCGAGCTGAGCTTCGGTGAGGAACTGCATCATGTGGGCGGTCAGGATCTGGGCGGTTTCCTCGGTGGCCTCGAGCTGGTCGGGCGTCCCGCATGCCTTGCAAACGACGTCCCCGACGAAGGCCGGGTCGCCGAGGCCTTCCTTGGCTTCCACGTCCACGTACGCCCGCTCGAAGCCGTACTGGAGCGTCTCTTTGCAGTTCCGGCAGGTGAGCGGCACCTGAAGGGGCAAACCTGGCGTGTCTGCCATCGTCCGATCCACGGCCTGCCGAAGCGGACCCTCGATGGGACGACCGGCGATCAGCGAGAGGACGGCCCAGGCGACTTCCTCCGGCTCATCCCGGTAGGCTCGGCTCTCGACCAGCGGTAGGAGGCGCAGGTCACCCCCCCGGAGGACCGCCTGGGCGACGAGCGAGGGGTCGAGCGCCCGAAGTTCGAAGAAGCGTTGGCCGACGGCGAGCGTGAGGCGCTCGAAGCGAAGCTGCTCGGCCACCAAAGTCGCGAATCGCGCGGCGGGCGGGTCGAGGGGACGGGCCTCGAGCAGCTCGAGGGCGGCGGCCTCGGCCGCTCGCGGCTCGTCGCGAGCCGCCCGGACGACCGCCTCGTGGACCCGCACATCGGGGGACTCGGCCGCAGCGGAGAAGAGTGCCCGGCCGTGACCGGCCTCCAGACTCGCGCGCGCCCATCGCCGGATGGTCCCCGCCCGCCGGAAGCGTTCTCGGGTCAAAGCGACGAAGAACGGCCGCAGTTCACGTTCAGAAACGCTCTGGAGCGCGGCGACTCGGGCGGCGGGGTCGACTTCGTCCGCGGCCTCGTCGGACAGCTTGCCCTCCAGCGCTTTGGCGATCGCTCGCCCCCCCGGGCTGTCGCGATCGCTGCCCCGACCGAACGCCGTGATCGCAACCGATCGTGCAGCGGCCGCCACGAAGAGCGCCGCGGATTCCGGGTTCAGACGGCCCACGGCCTCTCGGTGAGCGACCAGCGCGCCCAGCAGGCCTCGACGGCGGGTGGGCATGCTGCCGAGGTCGTCTGCCTCGCTGTCGGTGGGGACGACGATCTCGAACGACGCGAAAGGTTCGAGGGCAGCCAAGACATCCTTCGCGCGTCGCTCGCGCAGGGCTGATTCGAGGACGGAGGCTCGAGCCTCCTCCATGAGCGGCCGCGCTTCGAGCTCCAGGGTGTCGGTCGTGGCCGTCCAAAGCTCCTGGTGGGCGGCCGGCAAGGCGTAGGCCCGAGGCCCGCCGGTGACCGAAGCCAGCGCGGCCCGGGCTGGATGGCTCGTACCGTCGGGCGGTGCCTCGCGGAGCGACTCGTCGATCGCTTGGTCCAAGACCCGCCGGACCAACTCGGGGGCCCCGGAGAGCAAGGCGGCGGCGTACAGAGCCGTCCGCCGCTCCGGTGACTGCAGAGCCGCGCGGTTCAAGCTCCGACCGAGATAGGCGTGGGCCGGCTCCGTCCCCGCCACCGCGAGGGCGCCGACGCCGCCGATGAAGGTCTCGTCGTCGAGACGACCCTTCGCTTTAAGGGCGGGCAAGAGCCGCTCCGGAGCCAGCGCGCCGAGCGTTCCGGCGAGCACGGCGGCCAGGCCGCCTTTCGCTCGCGCGAGCGCGCGCTCGACGGCGGGCACGGCCGAGCTCACCTCCAGGGTCTCGAGAGCTCGTGCGGCCTGCGCGGCCACCATCGAGTCGTCTTCGAGACGAGGCTCGAGATCCACGGCGGCCAGACGACGATGCGCCACCTGCTCGACCGCGTACTGCCGAACCAGAACGTGGTCGTGCTCGAGCAGCGACCCCACCTCGTCGTCCGACATCGCGTAGGTGGTCTCCGGAGCTTCCGAGGCTGGCGGGAGGCGAACATCCGGCTGCTCCAAAGGCTCGGAACTCCGGATCGGAGCCCCGTCGGGGCCGACCAGCAGGCTCATCCGGCGGCCCTAAACCGGGGACTCGAACCGTGTCGACCGCAAAAGTAGTCGACGTGGCATCGGCCTCTACGTATCCTCGAAATCGTCCGGCGGGGGTAGCCGCCGAACGGAAACCGAGCGGGTCTCGAATCCGCTGGCCGAGGGCGGGGGTGTCCGTCCTCAAGGAGAAAACGATGAAGCTCTTCCTTCCGGATGGAAGTCACCGCGAACTGCCCGAAGGGGCTACCGTGCTCGACCTCGCAACCAACATCGGACCCGGCCTCGCAAGAAACGCCGTCGCCGGACGTCGGGACGGCGACATCATCGACCTTCGCACCCGGCTGAGCGACGGCGACGAGATCGCCATCGTGACCAAGCAGGATCCGGATGCCCTCGAAGTCCTGCGTCACTCCGCAGCGCACCTGATGGCCGACGCCATCCTTCGCATCTTCCCCCGAGCTCAGCTCACCATCGGACCCGTGGTCGCCGACGGCTTCTACTACGACATCCACCTTCCGGAGGGAGAGAAGATCACGCCCGACGACTTCCCGGCGGTGGAGAAGGAAATGAAGCGCATCGCGAAGGAGAACCTGCCTTTCGAGCGCCACGTATCCTCGTACGACGAAGCGGATGAGCACTACGCCCGTTACAAAGCCATCGACGGAGGCGGTAACAAGTTCAAGCAGGAGCTGGTCGAAGGGATCCGTGAACGCGGTGAAGAGCTGAGTTTCTTCAAGCACGGAGACTTCATCGACTTGTGCCGCGGACCTCACGTGCAGAGCACGGGGTGGCTGAAGAACGTCAAGCTCACCAGCGTCGCTGGCGCCTACTGGCGAGGCGACGCCGCCAACGACCAGCTCGTACGGGTGTATGGCACGGCGTTCTTCACGAAAGAGGACTTGGCCGAGCACATCCGGTTGCTCGAAGAAGCCAAGAAGCGCGACCACCGCGTCTTGGGCGAGCAGCTCGAGCTTTTCGTGTTCCGCGAGGAAGCGCCCGGTTTTCCGTTCTTCCTGCCGCGGGGGGCTCAGCTTTGGTCCAATATCCAGGACTACATGCAGGATCTGCTGCGAAGGCGCGGATACCAGCTCATCAAGACGCCCCTGATTCTGTCCGAGCAGATGTGGCACACCTCGGGCCACTACGACAATTATCTGGAGAACATGTTCTTCACGAAGATGAAGTTGCGCGACGAAAAGGACGCGGAAGTCATCGTCGACAACGTCGAGGAAGAGCGGCCTTTGGCGGTCAAGCCCATGAACTGCCCCGGGCACTGTCTGCTCTACGGACACCGCCCCCACTCCCATAACGAGTTTCCGCTCCGCTATGCGGAGATGGGACTGGTTCATCGGCGCGAGCTATCGGGCACCCGTCACGGGCTGTTCCGGGTCCAGGCCTTCACTCAGGATGATGCGCATCACTTTTGTACTCCGGAGCAGATCGAATCCGAGATCGAGATGCTCGTCCGCTTCTTCAAGGAGGTCTACGCGGCCTTCGACCTCACCGACGTGCGCATCGAGCTTTCGACCCGGCCGGACAAGAGTATCGGCAGCGACGAAATGTGGGAAAAAGCCGAAAACGCCCTACGCCGCGCGCTCGACGCCATGAACATCGAGTACGCCGTCAACGAGGGGGATGGGGCGTTCTACGGACCGAAGATCGACTTCCACATCCGAGACGTCCTGCGGCGGTCTTGGCAGTGCGGGACCATCCAGCTCGATTTTTCCATGCCGGAGCGCTTTGGACTGACCTACATCGGAGCGGACGGGCAGCGCCATACGCCGGTCATGATCCATCGAGCAGCCTACGGCAGCCTGGAGCGGTTTCTCGGCATCATCATCGAGAACTATGCGGGGCGGTTCCCCCTGTGGCTGTCGCCCGTCCAGCTCCTCGTGATTCCGGTCAGCGACCGGTTCGCCGCCTACGCGGCCGAGGTCCACGGACAGCTCGAGGCCGCCGGTTTTCGGGCGGACGTCAATCTCAAGGACGACCGTGTGGGCTACAAGATTCGACAGGCCAGCCTCCAGAAGATCCCGTTCGTGATCGTGGTCGGAGAGAGGGAATCCGAGGCTCGGACCATCAACGTTCGCTCTCGGGACGAGGGTGAGCTGGGCGAAATGGCGGTCGATGCCTTCATCGACCGACTGCGGGCGGAGGACCGTCCACCCGAGCCGGCGAGCGAAGCGGCCTGAGCTGCGCCATCGGCTGTAGGTCGGGCACGCCCACGTGGCGTGCATGTGGCCGTACCACGTCCAGTCTAGCCCGCGTGGCCATTGCAAACGGGGCGTGATAAGCGCGGGGCCAGCAATGTTCGTGCACCCCTCCGCGGAAGTCGAAGATGGAGCCAGCGTCGGCGAAGGCACGCGGATTTGGCACCTGTGTCAGGTCCGACGCGGCGCGCGGATCGGCCGCAACTGCGTACTTGCGCGCGGCGTCTTCATCGACGTCGACGTGTCGGTTGGCGATGCGGTCAAGGTCCAGAACTACGTTTCGGTCTACCAGGGGGTCACCCTCGAAGACGGCGTCTTCGTCGGTCCTCACGTGTGCTTCACGAACGATCTTTGGCCCCGCGCGATCAACCGAGACGGCAGCCCGAAGGCCGCCGACGACTGGGAGTTGAGCGAGACCGTGGTTCGACGGGGGGCGGCGCTCGGTGCCAATTCGACGATCGTTGCCGGAACGACGGTCGGCGAGTGGTCGATGGTCGGCGCGGGCAGCGTCGTCGTCAAAGATGTCGAGGCGCACGCCCTCGTGGTCGGCGTGCCGGCGAAGACGGTCGGCTGGGTCTGCGCCTGCGGACGGCGCAAAGCCACCCAAGAGCAAGCTCGCGAGTGCATCGGATGCACAACCGAGGAATCGAGGTCGTAAAGATGCAGATCGGAATCGCCAAGCCCTATATCGGGCCGGAAGAGAAGCAGGCCGTCATGGAGGTGCTCGAGAGCGGGCAGCTCGTGCAAGGCGCGTGGGTAGCTCAGTTCGAGGAACGGTTCGCGGCGATGCACGGAGCGCGCCACGCCGTCGCGGCCTCGAACGGGACGACCGCGTTGATGGCGTCGCTCATGGCGCACGAGGTCGGGCCCGGAGACGAGGTCATCATCCCGTCGTTCTCTTTCTTCGCGACCGCTTCGTGTGTTCTCAGCGTCGGGGCCACGCCGGTGTTCGCCGATATCGATCCGGCGACGTTCACGCTGTCCGTCGAGGCCGCCGAGGCCGCGATCACCGAACGGACGAAGGCGGTGATGCCGGTCCACCTCTACGGACATCCGGCGGACATGCCGGCGTTCGATGCCTTGTGCCAGCGACGAGGCCTGCTTCTCTTGGAGGACGCGGCGCAGGCGCATCTGGCACGGGTCGGTGAGCGCTTCGTCGGCACGTGGGGCACCGCCTCCTTCAGCTTCTATCCGTCCAAGAACATGACCACGTCCGAAGGCGGGATGGTCCTGACCAATGACGACGAGATCGCGCGCCGCCTGCGCATGATTCGCAACCAGGGAATGAATACGCAGTATCGGCACGAGGTGATCGGCTACAACTTGCGGATGACCAACATCGCCGCCGCCATCGGACTCAAACAGCTCGACCGGCTTGCCGACTGGACGGAGACCCGCATCGACAACGCTCGCCGGTACAACACGGAGCTGACCAGCGTGGCGACGCCGATCACTCGGGACGGCTTCACGCACGTCTTCCACCAGTACACGGTCCGGACGCCTCCCGGCGCGGACCGCGACACGGTCCTGGGGCGCCTGCAGGAGCGGGGCGTGGGAGCACGGGTGTACTACCCGACCCCGATTCACGAGCAGCCGATCTTCCAGGAGCGCGCCCAGTACGCCGGGCTCGAGCTGCCGGAGACGGCTCGTGCGACCAGGGAGGTCTTCAGCCTCCCCGCCCACCCCCTACTGAGTCCCTCGGAGGTGGAGTATGTAATCAGTGAGGTGAACAACGCATGTTGAAAGCAGCCGTAGTCGGACTCGGAAGCATGGGCCGCAACCACGCTCGAGTGTATCGGGAACTCGATGGCATCGACCTGGTGGGGGTCGCCGATCAAAATGAGAGCGTTGCGGAGAAGATCGGCCGCACATACTCGGCGCGAGCGTTCACCGACTACCGCAAGCTGATCGACGAAGCGAAGCCGGACGTGGTCTCGCTGGCGCTGCCAACGATGCACCACTTCGAGTGCGCCATGGCCTTCATCGACGCCGGAACCCACGTCCTGCTCGAAAAGCCCATTACGAAGACCGTCGAAGAGGCGAAGAAGCTGGTTGCCGCGGCCAAGGAGAAGAACATGACCTTGGCGGTGGGGCACATCGAACGCTTCAATCCTGCGGTGTCCGAGCTTCGGCGACGACTGAATGAGGGGATGGCGGGACGCATCTACCAGGCCCAGGCCCGTCGTCTCAGCCCTTACCCCGGTCGAATTCGGGACTCGGGTGTCGTCATCGACCTGGCGTCCCACGACATCGACCTGCTTCGATATCTGATCCACGACGAGATCGTGCGGATCCACGGAGAGACCCTGCAGTCGATCAACTCCGACCGAGAGGACCTGCTCAACGGCATGATCCGCTTTCGAAATGGGGCTGTCGGGGTCCTCGACGTCAACTGGATCACGCCCACGAAGGTGCGGGTTCTGACCGTCACCGGGGCCCGGGGAATGTTCCGGTGCGACCTCCTTTCGCAGGAGCTGTTCTTCTACGAGAACGAGACCGCCCCCAGCCAGTGGGACCAGCTCAGCATTCTGCGCGGAGTCTCCGAAGGGAACATCTTGGGCATCCGGATTCAGCGGTACGAACCGCTCATGGCCGAGCTGGCGGACTTCACCAGCGCGGTCGCCGAGGGTCGCGAGCCGGTGGTGACGGGCGAGGACGGCATGGAGACCCTGCGGGTCGCCCTGGAATTCGTCGACGCCGGCGAAGTGGCCAAGACGGAGGCCTAGGAGCAGGACACGTGAAGGTCATGACCATCGTCGGGGCTCGTCCCGAGTTCATCCAGGTATCGCCGGTGACCCGGGCCATCCGGCGGCGCCATACGGAAGTGCTGGTTCACACCGGGCAGCACTACGACGACAACATGTCCTCGGTCTTCTTCGAGGAACTCGACATCGTCCCGCCCGAGCTTCACCTGGGAGTCGGAGGGGGCAGCCACGGAAGCCAGACCGGGCAGATGCTGATGAAGCTCGAGACGGCGATGCTCGAGGAGCGGCCGGACTGGGTGCTGGTCTTCGGTGATACGAACTCGACGGTTGCGGGAGCCTTGGCCGCGTCCAAGCTCGGCATCCCGCTGGCGCACATCGAGGCCGGGCTTCGTAGCTACGACCGCCGCATGCCCGAAGAGATCAACCGAGTCGTCACCGACCACCTATCTCAGTGCTTGCTGGCTCCCACACCGGTGGCCGTCTCGAACCTCGAGCGCGAGGGGATCGTACGAGGCGTGCATCGGGTCGGGGACGTCCGCGTGGATGTCTTGGACGACTTCGTTCCCAAGGCCCGAGGTAAGCTTGTGCAGCTGTTGGCCGACACGAGCCTCAGGGACGGCGAGGCCTTCGCCCTCGCCACCATCCATCGCGCCTCCAACACCGATGACCGGGCGCGTCTCCGTCGGGTTTTGGCGGCGCTGGGCCAGGCCTCGATGCCGGTGGTGATACCGGTACACCCCCGATTGCAGAAGATGATGGCCGAGTTCGGCCTTTCCTTTTCCGACAACGTCCGTCCGCTCCAGCCCCTCGGCTTCTTGGAGCTCGTCGCCCTATTGAACGCCTGTACTCTCGTCTTGACCGATAGCGGCGGGCTGCAAAAGGAAGCGTACATGCTGCGTCGCCCGTGCATCACCTTGCGCGATACGACCGAGTGGGTGGAGACCGTCGACAGCGGCTGGAATCGGCTGGCCGAGCCCGATCCGGAAAGCTTCGCGGCAGCCCTCGCCGCCGCCCGTTCGGCGCCGCCGGCCGACCATCCCGACTTCTACGGTGCTCTCGGAGTGTCCGACCGCATCGTCGACCAGCTGGAGGCGGGCTCGGCTTGAGCCGCGGCTTCCCCGATGAACCATCGTCCTTCGAGAACCTGGGCCGTCATCGGCGGCGGCATGATGGGCATGACCATCGCCTGGCGGCTGGCCCGCGCCGGCCACCGCATCACGCTGTATGAAGCGTCCGATGTCCTGGGGGGCCTGGCCAGCCCGTGGAGCCTTGGCGACATCACGTGGGACCGGCACTACCACGTGACCCTCCTTTCCGACGCACACACGCGCCGGGTGCTCTCCGATCTCGACCTCGAGTCCGGCATGCAGTGGGTCGAGACGAAGACTGGCTTCATGGCCGGCGGCAAGCTGGTCTCGATGTCCAACGCCCTGGAGTATCTGGCGCTCCCCGGCATGTCGTTGCTCGACAAGAGTCGAGTCGCGGCCACCATCGTCTACGGTTCGCGGGTCACGGACTGGCGAAAGCTGGAGCAGACGCCGGTGGAAGACTGGCTCGTGTCCCTGAGCGGGCGTTCGGCGTTCGAGCGGCTGTGGCGCCCGCTTCTGGAGGCCAAGCTCGGGGATGGTTGGCGCGAGTCTTCGGCGGCCTTCATCTGGGCCACCATCCAGCGGCTCTACGCAGCGAGAAAGACCGGACTGAAGAAGGAGATGTTCGGCTACGTCCCCGGCGGGTACGCCCGCATCGTGGAGACCTTCGGCACGGCACTCCGGCGGGATGGCGTGGAAGTCCGGATGGCCGAGCCCGTGCGCCGAGTCGGCCGGCGGCCCGGCGCGAATGGGACCGATGGGCCGCTGGTGGTCGAAGGCTCGTCCGAGACCCGGACCTTCGACCGGGTTCTCTTCACGACCACCCCTCGAACGGTCGCGCGACTCTGCCCCGAGCTCCGACCCGAGGAGGTCGAGGCGTTCCAGAGCGTCCCCTACCAGGGCGTCGTCTGTGCGTCCCTCCTCTTGGAGCGTCCCTTGGCCGGGTACTACCTCACCTACCTGACGGACGATTGGGTGCCCTTCACGGCGATCGTCGAGATGTCCGCCTTCGTGGATCGGGGGGAGTTCGGCGGCAAGACGCTCGTCTATCTACCCCGTTACGCAAGGGGCGACGATCCCATCTTTACCGAATCCGACGACTCGATCCGGGAGCGATTCCTCGGCGCCATGCAGCGAATCTGGAGTGACTTCGGCGACAACCAGCTTCACGCGTTCCGGATTTCGCGAGTCCGTGAGGTGTTTCCGCTCCCTCGGCTGTCGTACTCGAGGAAGCTCCCTCCGACGATCACGTCGATCCCCGGCGTTTTGGCCGTCAGCTCGGCAAACATTCTCAACGGAACGCTCAACGTGAATGATACGCTGAACGTGGCGGAGCGAGCCGCGCGGTCCGTCCTCTTCAACGACGGCCTGCGGCTCTACCTGGAGTGAGATGATGAAGCCTAGCGCAAGCGTATCGTTGGACCTCGACAACAAGTGGTCATACATGAAGACCCACGGAGACCGTGGGTGGGACACGTACCCCTCGTATCTCGACGTCCTCATCCCGCGGCTGATGGACTTCCTTCACACCCGCGACCTTCGGCTGACCTTCTTCATCGTGGGCAAAGACGCGTCGCTCGAGAAGAACCACGAAGCGCTCGCCATGCTCACGGCGTCCGGGCACGAGGTCGGCAATCACAGCTACCGACACGAGCCTTGGCTGCACCGGTATTCGGAAGCGGAGGTGCGCGACGAGATCCAGCAGGCCCAGGATGTGATCGAACGGGTGACCGGCACCCGGCCGACCGGATTTCGGGGACCCGGATTCAGCCTGACTTCCGTAGTGCTGGAGACGCTCAAAGACCTGGGCTACGCCTTCGACTGTTCGACCTTTCCGACGTTCATCGGTCCCGTCGCCCGAGCGTACTATTTCATGACAGCGAAGATGACGAAAGAGGACCGCGAAAAGCGCGATGAACTGTTCGGCTCGGTCACCGATGGTCTGCGGCCGCTGACCCCCTACCAGTGGGACCTCCCCCAGGGACCTTTGCTCGAGATCCCGGTGACGACCATGCCGCTGATTCGAGCGCCCTTTCATCTGAGCTATGTCCTTTACTTGAGTACGTTTTCCCCCTCGGTGGCGACGGCGTATTTCCAGACCGCGGTCACGGCTTGCCGGACCGCCGGAGTGGAGCCATCACTGCTCCTCCACCCCCTCGACTTCCTCGGTCCCGAAGAGGTCCAGGGTCTCGATTTCTTCCCCGCCATGAACATCCCCGGTGACCTCAAACGAGAGCGGGTGGCGGGATACCTCGACCAGCTCCGCAGTCAATTCGACGTGGTGCCGATCGGGGAGCATGCCCGTCGTCTCGAGGCTCGAGGCACGCTACCCGTGCGGTCTCCCAACTTCGATTCCTGAGATGGTAGCCTCTCGAACGATGGCTGAACCGACGGCCGATGTCTCCGAGGCCCCGCTCGAGCCGCCCGAAGGGCGAACGCACTTCTTGACGGTAGCCGTCGAAGACTACTTTCACGCGACGGCTCTGAACCCGTTGGTCTCCCGCCGACACTGGGAGCGAATGGAGTCGAGGGTAAGGGAGAACACCGACCGGACGCTCGAGTTTCTCGCGGCCCACGACTGCAAAGCCACGTTCTTCGTCATGGGCTGGGTCGCGGAGCGCGCACCCGAGATCATTCGCCAGATCTACGACGCGGGTCATGAGGTGGCGAGTAAGGGCTACGAGCGCCGGATGCCCTCGGAACACACCGATGAGTCGTTTCGCGAAGACGTCCGGCACAGCCGCAACATTTTGGAGAAGGCGCTCGGGCGAAAGATCCTCGGATATCGCGTTCCCCAGGGTCACTTCGGAGTGGACGATGTCGGCGCCCTGAAGATCCTGGCCGAAGAGGGATTCATCTACGACTCGAGTGTCTATCCGCGATGGCGATCCATCGCCGGTCGACCGTGGATGCGATTCCCGTATGTCCACCACGAAGGCGGCCTCGAGATTCTGGAGTGCCCGATGTCATCGATCGGCTCCGGCGTCTATCTACCGGTCGCCGGCGGCAACTACCTGCGCCAGCTCCCGCACCCGCTGATGCATGCGCTCTTCGAGCTCTGGAACCGACGGTACATCTCGCCTTTCAACATGTACTTCCATGTCTGGGAGCTCGACCCGGATCTCCCGCGCATTGCAACCGCGGGTGCCCTGACCCGGGTCCGCCAGTATCGAAACCTGGAGAAGATGCCCGAGATCCTCTCCTACTACCTCGCGCGCTACCGCTTCACGAGCATTGCGGACTTCTGCCGCTACATGCAGGAGCCGCTCGAAGGAGCGCTGGATTCCGAGCCCCGTGATGAACCGGCCGAACTGCTCACCGCCGACGAGCTCGCGGACCGAACCCCGATCACAATCGTGGTGCCGTGCTTCAACGAGGCGAAAGTCATCGCCTACCTCGACAACGCTCTGAAGGAGGTCCGCGATACGCTGGGCCGGAAGTACGAAATCGAGTTCGTTTTGGTCGACGACTGCAGCACCGATGACACTTGGGCGCGCATGAACGAGACGTTCGGCGACCGCCCGGGATTTCGGCTCGTTCATCACGAGGTCAACAAAGGCGTCGCGGGGGCGATCCTCACCGGTATCAAGGCCGCGGATACGGAGATCGTCTGCTCCATGGACGCGGACTGTACGTATGATCCTCGTCAGCTAGAAAGCCTCATCCCCATGCTGGGCGACGACGTAGCGATGGTGACTGCTAGCCCGTACCATCCGGATGGTCGCGTGGTCGGCGTCCCGGAATGGCGGCTGTTTCTCTCGCGGAATCTATCCCGAATCTACGGCATGGTGCTCCACCACAAGTTCAAGACCTATACGAGCTGCTTTCGCGCCTACCGGCGGTCGGTGGTCGAAAACCTCGAGCTGTCCAATGGCGGTTTTTTGGGCGTGGCCGAAATGCTCATCTTGCTCGACCTGCAGGGGCACAAGCTCGTGGAGTGTCCGGCAACCCTGGAGACGCGGCTGCTCGGGGCATCCAAGCTCAAGACCTTCCGCACCGTTCGCCAGCATCTGAATCTCTTGGCCTCGATTCCGAAGATGAAACGAGAGATCGAGCAAGACGCCGAGACCTAGGTCGAGTGGGTGCGGCGCCAGACGAGTTCGCCGGCTGCGTCCAGCTCTTGCGTAGCTCGCCTTTTCCCCTTCAGGAGGGCGTTCATCTGGTAGCGCCGAAGGAAGGCGCGGAAGGCCGCGTCGTCGAAACGACGCTCGCCGCGGAAGGCGCTCCGCGCGAACCCCCACCACATCGCGGCGCCGCCGACAACGTACGGAGGACGGGACATCCGAAAGACGGCCGAAGCCGCCATGTACAGTGGACTCGTGCCCATGAACCATTGACCGAAGCCGTGGCGCATGCGTCCGGTGAAGATACCTTGCTGGCTCGAACCCATGGGACGAAGGTGGATGAATCGGATTTCCGGGTCATCGGAGCTTTCGGCGATCCAGCCCAGCATTCGGCACCGGTGGCAGTCGATGCCGTCCCACATGACCTCTCGGACGAATCCCCCGATCTCCTCGAAACACGTCCGTCGGTAGAATTTGATCATCCCCACCGACATTTCGTCGCCGCAGGCCTCGCTGACGAGATGCCCGGAGAACGACTTCTCGACGTTTCCGGGCCCGGGATAGTATGGCTTTCCACTGAACGTACCCAAGCGCGGATTGCGTTCCATCCGCTCGATGATCCTTTGAAAGTAGAGGGGCGGGAGACGGAGGTCGACGTCGAACTTACAGACGTACGCGTAGCGCTCGGGATGGGCACGCTCGTAGCCGTAGTAAAACGCATCGATGACTCCCGGACCGACCCGACGTGCACCTCGGTCGGGCTTGCGAAGGACTTCGATGAAGTCGTAGCGCCGCGCGTACTCATCGAGGATGCTCGGTGTCTCATCCGTCGAGCCGTCGTCGACGATGATCCACTTGGCGGGCAGCACCGACTGGCTGACCACGCTGTCGAGCGTCTGCCGTACGTATTCGGCTTCGTCGCGACACGGCGACACGAGGAGGTAGCTGCGGTCGGGGACCGTCATCCCCCAGCAGGTTTGGCACCATCCGCGGGTCGGGGCCAGGCCCTTGCCTCGGATCTCGTGGTTGCTCCCGGAAGGGGTCGGGTCTAGTTCGACTCATGGTCTGGTCGGTTCGCGACCGAGTGTGCGTGGTCACAGGGGCCAACGCGGGCATCGGGCGGGTGACCGCCCTGGAACTCGCTCGGGCGGGGGCGCGCGTGGTGATCGCCGGACGCTCCCGGGAGCGCTCCATTTTGGTGCTGCAGGAGATCGAGGCGTCGACGGCTCGGCACCCGGCTCGCTTCGTCGCTCTGGACCTTGCCTCCTTGACGTCCGTTCGAGAGGCGGCGGAGCGCATTCGCAGGGATGTCCCGGTACTGGCGGTCCTCGTGAATAATGCCGGAGTGGCCGGCTTTCGCGGCCGAACCATCGACGGCTACGAGCTCGCCTTCGGCGTCAATCACTTGGGCCACTATCTCCTGACTCGGCTGCTCTTGCCGTCGCTGCTCCACTCCCCGCCGGCTCGCATCATCAACGTGGCTTCCCAGGCCCACTACCAGGCGAAGGGGATCGATTGGGGCGCGGTGGAGCGTCCGACGGAGACCTTCACCGGCCTACGCGAGTACGAGCGTTCCAAGTTGGCCAACGTCCTCTTCACCCGTGCCCTGGCTCGTCGTCATCCATCGGTCGCTTCGTATGCGGTCCATCCGGGTACGGTAGCCTCGAGCATCTGGAAGCGTATCCCTCAACCCGTACGCTGGCTGATGATGCGCCAAATGATCAGCAACGAGGAAGGTGCGCGAGGCAGCCTTCATCTCGCGACTGCCTCCGACATCCTCGAACCGAGCGGGTCCTATTTTCACGGGGTGTCTTTGCGGAGCCCCAATCCGCGAGCAATGGACGAGGGCGCGCAGCGCGAGCTTTGGGAGCAGAGCGCGCGTTTGGTCGGCTGGACGGCCGAAGACGAAGGCGACACCCGACGCGCGGGCTGCTAGCCTCCCCTCCATGGCGATGCCTCAAGTTACGCGGGTCGATGCGGCCCAGCCGCTGACCGAGGGGCCGTGGGACGCCCTGGTGGTCGTGTCACCGAGCTTCGACCTGCGTCCGTGGCCGACCCTCAAGTCGTTCGTATCCCAGATCGCGGATGTCGACGCCGAAGCCCGGCGGTCGGTGAGCCTCCACGTCGCCGACGCCGCGCCCGGGCAGCGGCTGGTGCTCGCTCCGACCGGGCCGGTCGACCGCGATCACGATGACGTTCGCCGCTTTGGCGATGCCGCCCGAGCCGGCCTGGTCCGCGCCCGTCAGGCGGGTGCCGAACGGCCGCTGCTGCTGATCGAAGGACAGCCGGCGGGCTCGGCCTACGCTCGCGCTCACGACGTGAGCGTCCTGCAGGCCTTGGGAAGCACATGGGAGCCGCTGGAAGCGCGGGAAGCCCTGGGAGAGTCGGAGGCCGAGCCTCTACGCATGCTGGGGCTCGTCAGCGACAGCGTCGACGACGCCCGCCTTCGCAGGGTCGAGAGCCTCGAGCACGGGCGTCGCCTGGCCCGCGACCTCGGGGGGACCGAGCCCGAGCGCATGGCGCCCCCCCGGTTCGCGCAGTACCTCCGGGCGGCTTTTGACGGCACCGACGTGAACGTGCAGGTCAAAGACGATCCGTCCTCGCTGCTCGAGACCCATCCTCTACTGATGGCGGTGGCGCGGGCCTCGATTCCGGTCGAGCAGCACCGACCTCGGGTGATCCGGCTGACGTGGGAAGGCGACGGTCCGATCGAGCGCACGATTTTTTTGGCCGGGAAGGCGGTTTGCTACGACACGGGAGGCGCCGACATCAAGGCTGGCGGGCACATGGCCGGGATGAGCCGCGACAAAGGCGGCGGTGGATGCGTCGCCGGCTTCGTTGAAGCCATTCGTCGCTTAAGGCCCCGCGGCGTGCGCGTGGTCGCCGACATAGGAGCCGTTCGCAACAGCGTCGGGTCCCGGGCCTACGTCAGCGACGAGATCGTCACCAGTCATGCCGGCGTTCGCGTGCGCATCGGTAATACCGATGCCGAGGGACGGCTCGTCTTGGCCGACCTTCTGTCCCACCTTCGCAGCGAGGCCGTCGAAGCTCCGGGGCCGGAGCTCTATACGCTCGCGACTCTCACCGGCCACTCCATGCGAGCCATGGGGCAGTACAGCGTCGCTTTGGACAACGGACCGGCGCGTGACCGGGGAACCGCGGAGCGGCTGGTGCGGGTCGGCGATGTCTGGGGCGATCCCTTCGAGCTCTCCCGGCTGCGCCGCGAGGACTTCGACTTCGTCCGCCCGCGGACCTCGGCCGAGGACGTCGTCTCGGCCAACACCGCTCCCTCCACGGCAACCGACCGGGGCCATCAGTTCCCGATGGCCTTTCTCTCCATCGCATCCGGACTCTCGGCTCACGGGCTTCAGGGCCGGCCTCCGCTGCCGTTTACCCACATCGATCTCGGAGGGAGCTTCTGCGAAGGCGGGGACTGGCAGCACGGGCGACCCACCGCGGCCTCCGTCGTATCCCTCGTCGCCTCGGTCCTGGACGCCTGAGCCGACGAGCGCAATGTCTTGCCTCGGGTCGGCGAATGGGTCGAGCGTACCGGCCGTGGAGCACGTGGTCAGCCGCCCGACGGCCCCTTTCCGCTCGTCCAGCGGTCGTCTCGAGGTCCATCAGATCCCGGCCTGGATCGACAACTTCATCTACCTGCTCGTCGACCCCGATTCGCGGGAGGCGGCGATCGTCGACGGCCCCGAGGCCGGGCCGGCGCTCTCGTGGATACGTGAACATGGCCTTCATCTGACCACGATCCTGAACACCCATACGCACGCGGACCACGTAGGCATCAATCGAGACCTGGCGGAACGAGGGCTGCTCGGTGACCTGACGGTGGTCGGACCGGCGCGGAGAGCTTCCGACGTCCCCGGAATCACGCGGAAGGTCGACGAAGGCGACGTCGTGAGCTTCGCCGGTGTCGACGGTAATGTCCTGCTGACCGAGGGGCATATCGATGGCCACGTCACGTACGTTTTCGACGATATAGCCTTCTGCGGTGACACCCTCTTTGCCGGCGGCTGTGGCTATCTGTTCGATGGCCCGCCGGCCAAGATGTTCGACAGCCTCTCCCGACTGAGAGCGCTTCCCGCCGAAACCCTCGTCGTCTGCGCGCACGAATACACGCAGGATAACTTGCGGTTTGCTTGGACCGTGGAACCCGACAACCCGGCGCTGGCGGACCGTATCCGCGACGTCTGGAGCCGAAGAGGTCGGGGGGAAGCCACGGTCCCGTCCACCATCGGGCTGGAGCGGGCGACGAACCCCTTCCTTCGATGGGACGTACCTGCGCTTGCGGACCGAGTGCGAGCGGTGGCTAACCAGCCGCTGCCCACGCCCGCCGACGTCTTCGCCGCCACCCGCGCTCTGAAGGACCACCAGTCCTACAAGAGCCTCCCGGATGCCGAACTTCCGGTCGATTGACCATGCCGCCCAAACGCAAGTCCTCGAGTTCAATCGTGCGCGATGCTTCGCTCGGTCCCGCGCCCAAGGTGGGATCCGATCGCTTCGAAGCCATCCGGAGTATCCGGGTCCGCGGGGCGCGCGAGCATAATCTCCGGTCCGTCGACATCGACATTCCTCGGGACCGACTCGTCGTCATCACCGGTCTGAGTGGGTCCGGCAAATCGTCGCTCGCCTTCGATACGATCTTCGCCGAAGGTCAGCGCAAGTACATGGAATCGCTGTCGGCCTATGCCCGGCAGTTTCTGGATCAGCTGAAGAAGCCCGATGTCGAGAGCATCGAGGGCCTGCCGCCCACGATCGCCATCGAACAGCGCAGTGCCGCTCACAACCCGCGCTCGACCGTCGCGACGTCCACCGAAGTATACGACTACCTTCGTCTCTTGTTCGCCCGGGTCGGTCAGCCGCAGTGCTGGGAGCCGACCAAGCTCGACAAGGGTGGGGCGCCCCTCCAGCGCTGCGGACAACCGATCGACCGGACCGAACCGGGCCAGATCGGACACGCGATCGCCCAGCTTCCCGAGAAGACGAGACTCCTCGTCTTGGCGCCGCTCGTTCGGTCCAAGAAGGGGTTTCACAAAGACGTGGTGGAGACTCTGGCCCGCGAGGGATTCGTCCGCGCGCGCGTCGACGGTCGGGTCGTCGACCTGCAGGACCTTGGTGATGATCCGGAGAATCCTCTTCAGCTGGGTCGGTACGAACTTCACGACATCGAAGCCGTCGTCGACCGGATCGCGGTTCGCGGCTCTCAAACCAGTCGGCTCACCGACTCGGTCGAGACCGCCCTTCGCCTCTCCAAAGGTACGGTCATCATTTCCGTGCAAGCGACGGACGGGAGCTGGACCGACACCACCTACTCGGAAAACCTCGCGTGTCCGCTCCATCCGGCGCGGGCCTTGGAAGAGATGGAGCCGCGTCTGTTCAGCTTCAACTCTCACCACGGAGCGTGTCCGGACTGCCAGGGGCTGGGCGTCGTCTTGGAGTTCGACGACGAGCTGATGGTGCCCGACCCGGACAAGCCGGTCTATCGAGGTGGAGTTGCTCCCTTGAAGCGCAACGGCCCGGCGGGGATGTTCGCGGGTCGATTTCTCCGTAAGTTTTGTCGCGACTTCGGCGTTTCCAAGGAGCAGCCGATCGGCGAGCTGGACGAGGAACTCCTCTACGTGCTGCTCCATGGAACCGATGACGAGCTAGCCGGGGAGTACGGGGCGCACTGGGACGGCGTGATCCCGATGCTGACCGGCTGGTTCCACAAAACTGACTCCCAAGGGGTCAAGGAGTTCCTCACCGAGTTCATGGCCGAGCACCCCTGCGGTACGTGTCACGGCGATCGTCTGCACGTGAAGTCGCTCTCGGTCTTCGTCCGCTCCACCGAGGCTCTGCCCGATGGCGTAGTCACCCGCCGGGCATCGCATGGTCTCAGCCGCGACCCCCACGCCATCAACATCGCCGACTTCACTCGTCTCGATATCGAGACCGCCTTGCGCATCGTACGTGGTCTGGAGCTGGGACGCGAGGACGCCTCGATCGCCGAGCCCATCGTCCGCGAGATCGAGGCTCGCCTCGGCTTCCTGGCCTCCGTGGGACTGGAATACCTATCCTTGAACCGAAAGATGGCGACGCTGTCCGGCGGCGAAGCGCAGCGAATCCGGCTGGCCACGCAGGTGGGTTCGGGCATCGTGGGCGCGGCGTACGTGCTGGATGAACCCACGATTGGCCTTCATGCTCGGGACAACACGCGACTGATCCGCACCCTCCGCAGATTGGCCGACATCGGCAACACGGTGCTGATCGTCGAACATGACGAAGAGGTCATCCGGTCGGCGGATCACGTGATCGACGTAGGGCCGGGACCCGGCGTTCACGGGGGGCAGATCGTCGCCCACGGCTCTCTGGAAGAAGTCATGGCTTCGCCGGACTCGGTCACCGCCGACTATCTGGCTGGCCGGCGCCACATTCCGACTCCTGCACCCGATGACCGCCGGTCGGTCACCAAGAAGAAGGCGCTCGTCGTGAAGGGAGCGCGGGCCAACAATCTCAAGCGGATCGATGTCGCCTTTCCTCTGGGGGGGCTGGTGGTGGTCTCCGGTGTCTCGGGCTCCGGCAAGTCGACCTTGGTCAACGACGTGCTGCTGGCTGCGGTTCGTCGCCACCTCGGTCAGCGGGCCAAACCTGGAGCTCACGACCGCGTCAATGGCCTGCGCAACATCGACCGCGTCATCGAGGTCGACCAGTCGCCGATCGGCCGTACGCCCCGATCGAATCCGGCTACCTACACGAACATGTTCGACGAGATCCGGCGTCTTTTCGCGCAGGTTCCCGAGGCGAAGGTTCGCGGGTACAAGGTAGGGCGCTTTTCCTTCAACGTGAAAGGCGGACGCTGCGAAGCCTGCCAAGGCCAGGGTACGCGCAAGATCGCCATGCACTTCCTGCCGGACGTCTTCGTCGAGTGCGAAGTCTGCGAGGGGAGCCGATTCAATCCGGAGACTCTACAGATTCGGTATCGAGACCAGAGCATCTCCGATGTCCTCGACATGACCGTCGAAGACGCCGTGTCCTTCTTCGACCGCCACCCCCGGATCCATCGAGTGGCCAAGTGTCTGTTCGACGTGGGCCTCGGCTACATCAAGCTGGGGCAGCCGTCGACTACGCTGTCCGGAGGGGAGGCACAGCGGGTGAAGCTCGCCGCCGAGCTGGCCAAGGGCGAAGGTGCGAGAGATCCCGGGATCCGGACGCTCTACGTGCTCGATGAGCCGACGACCGGGCTGCACTTCGAAGACGTCCGCAAGCTGATCGGCGTCCTCGACCGACTCGCGGACCAAGGCCATACCGTGGTCGTCATCGAGCACAACCTCGACGTCCTCAAGTGCGCCGACTGGGTCGTCGACCTCGGTCCGGAGGGAGGCGATGGCGGGGGTCGTTTGGTCGCCGAAGGACCGCCGGAAGCGATCCTGGGCTCGAGCGAGAGCCACACCGCTCGTTACCTCGAGCCGCTCGTCGGTGAAGGAAGACGCCGCACGGGCTGAGCAGTGTCAGGTCCAGCGGAGCGCTTCGAGAAGAAGCGGACCGCGATCGAAAGGAGCGCCGGCTCTTCGGCCACCCACACGGTTCGCGTCTCACAGATCCGCTGGGCAAAGCAGTCCTCCAGTTCGGAAAGGCTGCCGCTGGCCGGGGCTTCGATGGTCACCGCGCGGGCCCGACCACGTTCCCCGTAGCACACGTGGAAGTCCCACACGCCTTCCCGACTGAATCCGCGGTTCACCGCCTCGCGGTAGCACTCGTTGAGGCGTTCTTCGGCCGCGGAGAACGCATCGATCATGGGCCGGAGGTCGAGCTCACCGCTGCCGCGAGCGCCTCGAGGCGGGGGGCAGTGCGCGGAAGCGTCTTCGACCAGCATGCAGGTCGGAGCCTCGCTCGACCCGCGAGATGCGCGGCAGCTCGACAGACCGACGAAAACGAGCATCCACGCGGCGAAGACCGATCTCGACCCTGTTCTGGGCCCTCGACAGGGGCTAGGGTCCGCGCACTCATGGCCTCGGAGACGCCAACCTCCGAACGACCGCACTTGACGGGTCCGCATCTGTGGCAGGTGCGCTGGGTCCGAGACCTGGCGCTCCTCAGCTCGATCGTCGTGGTCATACGGTTTCTCTTTCTGATCCAAGGCGCGGTGATCCCGGTACTGATCGCCTTCATATTCGCATACGTGCTCGAGCCCGTCGTTCGTAAACTCGAGAAGGACTGGGGTTGGCGGCGTCCCTACGTGGTCGCCGGACTCATGCTGGTCCTGCTCTCGGCCATGACGGCACTGCTCAGTTTTCTCACGCCGCTGCTCGTGGAGCAGGTTTCCGACTTCGCCAAGAAGGCTCCGAAGTACGTGCAGGTTCTGCAGGACCAGCTGGGGATCGAGCTGCCGTCGGCGCAGTCACGGGTGCTCAAGCGGCTGTCGGAAGGCGATCCGGCCGAGCTGGCGAAGACGGTGGCCCAGGCGTTTGGAGAAGCCGGACACATGGTGCAGACCATCGCTGGGGTGCTGGGCAGCACGCTGTCGCTGGCCGTGGCCGTCATCCTCACCGTCATCGTTTTTGCCGTCTTCGCGCTGCGCTTCGATCGGCTCCCGTCGTTGAAGCGGTTTCTGCCGGCTTCCCATCGAGAAGCGATGTGGGAGCGGCTCGGCCAAATCGAGGCGGTCTTCTCCGGCTTTCTCCGCGGCCAGCTTCTCGTTGCTGCTTTCACCACCACAATCTTCAGCATCGGATTCGCCCTCAGTGGCGTCCCGTTCTGGTTCGTCGCCGCGCTCGTCGGAGGGACGATGAGCATCATCCCGTACGGGCAGGGCGTTGGCTGGATCTTGGCCGTGACGTTCAAGTTTGCGGAGGCGCAGTCGTCGGGGGCACCGCTGTCCTGGACCAGCATCCTGCTCGGACCCACCATCGTCTACGCCGTGATGCAGGCCCTGGAGACGCTGGTCGTGACGCCCCTGGTCCAGGGCTCGTCCACGCGTCTTCATCCCGTGGCCGTGATGGTCGCCGTGATCGCGGGGGGAAGCTTCGGCGGACTCTTGGGGGTCTTCCTCGCGATTCCGGTCGCCGCGACCCTCAAGATCCTGCTGATGGAGGAGATCATTCCCCGGATGAATAGCTGGGCTGACGCTAGCTGAGTCAGGCGCCGCGCGCCCAGCCCGGAAGTGGCGCGTCGGCGGTCTCGAATCGAGACCAGGGCCACACGTCTCGCCTCAGATCGCGTCCGGTCCAAAACGCATCGGGGTGGTACCAGGGAAGGCCGTAGCCTCGAGCACCCTCGGCGAAAGCCACCGGCGCAACCCGCTCGACCTCGGCGTGAAAGCTGTCCGTAGCAACGCCCATCGCCTGTAGAACGTTGCTCGTGAAGCGATTGTACAAGAGACCCGGGAGTCGAAACGGCTCGTCATCGGTGAGGAGAAGGCGATGCGCGTGATTTCGATAGTCGATGAAGCGACCGGTGTGGAACGCGCCGGCGGCGCTGCCCGCCGTGACGACGGGCAGGGCAAAACCATCGTGGGTCTTGTCCCCCGACTCCATCGTCCAAAAGAGCAGACTGCGGTCTAGGTAGGTTCCCTCCTCGTCTTCTTCGACGTCCAGCGCTCGGGCGAGGCGCAGGAAGGCCTCGCGGAAGAAGGTCCGCTGGGCTTGTTGGGCGAGGGCCTGCCATTCCGGCTTGTGAGAGGAGACGTCGCCGCACCCATTGTGAGCTACCTCGTTGTGCCAGTACTGGTAGCTGCCCCCCGTTGCGAAGAGTTCGGTCTCGCTCGTCAAGACGGCTACGTGACTCGCCCGGCACCGAATGGCGGCCCCGATGACGTCCACCGCGTCTCGTAGGGCTTCGCGGGCCGTTTCCGGCGTTGCCGGAGCGCTACGAGCCTCGCAGGCTATGCTGACTTCGAGCTTCCGCTCCAGTTCCAGCAGGAGGTCCATGTGCGCTTCGAGTTTCTCGAAGTCGGCGGACGAGAGGCGACGCGCATCCCCGAATGCACCGGAGGTCACGCGTCGATAGTGCTCGTAGACCTTGTCGACGACCAGGTCGTCGTCGGCGGCGGAGCTGCCTTGGCCGAAGACGCGCTCCCAGAGCATCCGAGGATGAGCATCGGCTCGCACCGGAGTGGGAATGCCCGACGCCAGCGACGTCGAAGCAACGGTGAGGAGGTCGGACCCGACCCCGTAGTTCAAGCCGAAATGAAGAGAGCGCTCCTTGGGTTCGACCGCGTTGAAGCTCGGAGCCCGCGCCACCAGCTGGTCGATCGTCGCCATGAACGAGCCGTGAAGATCTTCGCCTTGGTCGTTGGCGGCGTAGTTTCCGAGAAAGCCGCCGCGGTTGTGCCCCATATAGGTGGGGACGTCGAAGCCCGTGAGCACGTTCATCTTGCCGACGAGCTTCGCCGTAAGCTCGGGACTCGGCGCAGCCAGTACTTCAGACAAGTGAGACTGCAGGCCGCGACGAGACAGGGTCAGGCTGGACCACCGTCCGGTGTGCGCGGGAACGTTCAGTTCGGCGGGATGAAGAGGCAATGAGGCGGCCCCGGGATCGTCGGCCGGGTAGAGGTCGGGAGCGTGGATGCCGCCATGGTCGGTGCACAGTGCAATCAAACGCTTCTGCCTGACCGGAGTCGCTCGAGCTCTTCGCGGGGAGAGGGACGAAAGAAACGGGCAAGCGAGGACGAATCCTCCGGCGCCCCGCAGAAAATGGCGACGACCCACGCGATGAATCCGGCTCACGGCGACTCACCTCCGTGCCCGCTCCGAAACGAGGGCGTCAAGGCGACGTTGGCGAGCAGGCCCGGCAAGCCCTGGTCCTGGAGATGCTGCCACATGGTGTGCAGCGTGCAGGCGTCGGCCTCGAGATCCTCCCGCCGGCCGAACGTGAAGCGGAAGTACTGGCGGACGACGCAGGCCTCGACCTGCGGATGACTTGCTACCATGTCGACGAGCTCGACCGCGTTTCGCGCAACCCGAGCCTCGGCCCCGGGCAGCGGAACTTCTGCCACCGTATCGATGGGAAGCTCGGCGACGCGTCGTCCGGCGTCATCGAAGATCAGCTCTTCCGTGCGGACGCGGCCCAAGGCGTCGAAGCCCTCGAGGGCGTATCCCAGAGGATTGATCGCGTAGTGACATCCGGCGCAGGTCGTCCCCGGTTGTTCGGTCAAGGCCGCGGTCAACTCCCGCGTCGTGGAGCCCTGCGACGGGCTCTCGAAGTGGACATCGTCCATGTCCTCGGGGAGCTGAATGTCGTCACAGAAGAGGCGACGGCGGATGAACGTCCCCCGCAGGATCGGCCGTGTTCCCCATCCCTCGTGAGCGAGCAAGCCGATCCGGGTAAGCAGTCCGGCGCGCTCCGGTTCGGGAAGAAGCCGAGGTGGTTCGCCGGGCTTCCACGGGACGGCACCACCGTAGAGGCGGGCGAGCTCGGAGGATCGAGCGAAAGACAGGTTGCTCGTCAGCAGGTCGGCCAAGGTTCCCGGCTCGTCCCAAACGAAGTGCCGGGCCGCATCGAGGATCTCACGAACGAGCTCGCCTCGGAGTTCTGCGGAGGGTGGATCGCTGCCGGCATGGGCGCGAAATCGGGGATCGTCTCGACGCCCTTCCCAAGAGGGGATCGACTCCAGTCGAAGCCACTGGGCGAAGAACTCGTCGAGGATGTCGCGGGTCCGACGATCGGCGAAGACCCGGTCGAGCTGCTGCCGATAGACTTCGGGGTCTGCGAGGCGGTCCTCGTCGGCCAGTCGGCGCAGCTCGGCATCGGGCGGCCGCCCCCAAAAGTGTAGCGCCAGGCGGGAAGCGAGCTCGTGAGAGCTGAGCTCATGGTTTGAACCAGACCCACCCAGCCGGCCCTCGAAGCGGTAAACGAAAGGGGGCGACTGAATCATGGCGGCAAGGACCCTGCGCAGTCCGCGAACCGTGGTCGGGCCGGCGCCGTGAATCTCCGTCTCGTAGAACTCGAGCTCTGCGTCCGTGAGCGGACGGCGAAATGCGATGCGTCCCCATGAGCGGATGAGGTCGCCCCGGCAGGCCTCTTCTCGGCACGGTGGTCCGTCGGCGAAGGCGCTACCGGCGGCGGCCTGCGCCACCACGCGCAGGCCATCGACGAAGCCTTGGGTGGGCGCCTGCTTCATCCGTCGGTAGTCGGATCGGACGGACAGCACCTCGTCCGGGATCTGCATCATCGCGACATCGATGGCCGAACGCTCCTCGGAGTTCGGGGCGACCGCGCGTAGGAGGTCGTCCACGGCCCGTCCGACCTCGGCCCTCGTCAATCGGCGGAGCTCCGAAGGCATCGCTTTTTCGTCTGCGCAGGCGAAAGGCTCGACCGTCTCGGGCGGAGGGGAACGCTCGGGCTCTGGCGTCGCATCCGGTGTGGGGTCGGGGGCGGGGCGGGGAGTGCCGGGAGATCGGTCGACGCAGCTCGCGAGCATCGCCATCGCCATCGCCGCCCGAGCCGCGCGCATGACCTCCAGGTTGCGCGGGATGACCCCCCACGGCAACCTGCATTTCGCGGTCATGGGCCTAGTTCGGGCACCAGTTGCTTCGTATCGCCCGAGGAATCTCGAAAGTGGGGTCGCCGAAGCGCTCTGCCTGAGCCGGGTCGACGTCGATGCTCTTCCACCGAACGATGATCGGGCGAAGGCGATCCGCGTGCTCACGGGCGGCGGTCATCGTCGGCCGCGTACCCGCGTAGCGGTCGAGCTCCCGGGCTAGTTCGTTTATCGGAGCCGAGCGATTGCGAGCGGCGGCACTGAGGTCGGCATCCGGACAGCGCATCACTTCGGCCATGAGCGACCGGATCGTTCCGTAGATTTCGCGCGCGCGGCCGAGGTACGCCTCGTGCTCGGCCTTGAAGTCGACCCGGGTGCTTCCGTAAACGTCCGGCTCCTCGCCCTCCATCCGCGCGACGTGCTCCAGGGCCCGCTGACCGTACCCGTCGACCAGCTGGCGTGCCGTCTCGATTTTGTCGGCGACGCGATCGGTGGCTCGCCCCTGAGGAAAAGCGTACGGGTTTCGAACGCGGGCTTCGTCGAGAAGCTGGGTGTCGGCGCCCGTGGCGCGTTCCGCGGGTGGAGGCGGTGCCGGCGGCGTCTCCGTTTCCCTAGAGGCCGAAGGGGCTGCCGGTGGCTCCGGTGTCGGGGCGACGGGCCTAGGCGCGGGCGCTGGAGTCGGTGGGGCCAGTGGCGGGGGAGCGGACGGAGGCGTCATCTCCGGGGCGGCCGGCGGAAGCGGCCGGAGCCGTATGCGGCCGGCATGATGGTGCGCAGGCGGAACGCGCCGGCGGCGTCGGCGAACTGATGGCCGCGCAGGTTGAAGCCGCAATTGTCGTAGCGGCCATGGGAGTCGGCATGCCAGAAGTCGAGCACCGC
>CAYYOT010000010.1:0-43209 GCA_964473255.1 uncultured Myxococcales bacterium
TACGGAAGGTGACGGACTTCGGAGCCTTCGTGGAGATCTTCCCCGGGACCGACGGACTGGTCCACATCTCCGAGTTGGCTGAAAAGCGCGTGAACAAGGTGGAAGACATCGTTCGAGAGGGCGACGAGGTGCTGGTGAAGGTGAAGGAGATCGACCGGTCCGGAAAGATTCGGCTGTCTCGGAAGGACGCGATCGGCCAGCAGGTGTCCGACGAGTGATGCCCGAGCCGGTCGTCGTCCGCGTTCAAGTCTTGGCCGGTCGTCCGCCGCTGGCTCTGCCCGCGTACGCGACCGAGCACTCGGCGGGGATGGACCTGCCGTCGGCCGAAGAGCGGGTTCTGGGGCGCGGTGAACGTCATGCGTTTTCCACGGGGCTCGCCCTGGAGATTCCCGAGGGCTTCGAAGTCCAGGTGCGACCGCGCTCGGGCCTCGCCCTCAAGCACGGCGTCACGGTTCTCAATGCGCCGGGGACCATCGACGCCGACTATCGCGGCGAGGTGCGTGTCATCCTGGTCAACCACGGGACCGAGCGCTACATCGTGCGGGTCGGGGACCGGATCGCCCAATTGGTCGTGGCGCCCGTATGCCGCGGAGAGCTCATGCTCGTCACCACCATCGAGTCGAGTCAGCGCGGCGAGGGTGGATTCGGTCACACTGGACGTTGATGGGGCTTCGGCGTGCGCGCCTCGGTGCTATGGCCGACCCATGCCCGAGCTTTCCGTCGACCAGCTCACCCCCTCCGAACGCTATCGCCTCCTGACGGGCGCGATCACTCCCCGGCCGATCGCTTTCGTATCTACGGTGTCGGCCGCGGGGCTTACGAATCTGGCTCCCTTCTCTTTCTTCAACGGAGTCAGCGCCGAGCCGATGGTCGTCGCATTCGCGCCGATGACCAAGGATGACGGCACGGACAAGGATACGCTCCGTAACGTCCTCCCCGAGTCGGAAGGCGGGGTCGGCGAGTTCGTCGTCAATCTCGCCACCGAAGACCTGATTCGGGAGGTAGCGGCGAGTGCCGCCGGTCTTCCCCCGGGTGAAAGCGAGTTCGATTTCAGTGGGTTGGCGTCGACTCCATCGACGCTGGTACGTCCGCCCCGGGTGAAGACGACGCCCGTGGCTTTCGAGTGCCGGACGGAGCGGGTCATTCGTTTCGCCCCCGGCGTACCGATGAGCGGAAACCTGGTCCTCGGTCAGGTCGTCCATGTCTTCCTGCGCGAAGGCCTCTTCGATGAGGCTTTTCGCGTAGACCCGGACGCGGTGCGGACCATCGGTCGCCTGGGGGGGCCCTTCTACGCGCAGACGCGTGCTCCTTTCCGACTGCCTCGGGGAGCCGAGGCTCTGTCTGCGGTCTTGCCCTGGGAAACCGAAGACCCTTGAGTCTCTGGGCGGGTGCCGAGTTCAAGCAGCACCGAGCGTTCGTCGGTACGCCTCGCCGATGTACTGCCGGGCATCGCCGAGCGACATGCGGCTTTGGCCCAGCTCTCCGGAGGCCGATTCGTCGGTCGGCGCGACTGCGGAATCATCGCCGGCGAGCCGCAGGAAGTTCTGGGCCTGCCGAAGCCGGTCTCCGGCCTCGCTCAGTGTCTGGCTCGTTCGTGCATCGATGATGTCCGCGGTCGCCAGCGCTCGTAGGGCATCACGGGTTCGCGGCAGTCGTATCGACGGTTCATCGTGGCCGTACCGTAGTACGAGAAACTGCACGAGGAACTGCAGCTCGACGAGTCCGCCCGCTCCGTACTTAAGGTCTGCGGCCGGGGAACGAGACGGGTCGTTGTCCCTAGCCAGGCGCTCGCGCATGTCGCGGATCTGGGCGGGCTCCGGCGGTTCTTTGTCGTAGGCCGCCCGACTCAGGGCAGCGGCGACTTCCCGGCGAACGTCCGGGCCCCCGGTGACGGGGCGGCTCCGGACCAGAGCCTGCCTTTCCCAGAGCTGCGCCTTCCGTTCGTGATAGGCGTTGAATCCCTCGAGACTGGTGACCAAGGTTCCTTGGTGGCCGGAGGGCCGGAGGCGCATGTCGACTTCGTACAGGTCGCCGTCAGCCATGGTTAGGCCGAGATACGTGATCGCTCGCTGGACGACCCGGGTGCAGAACTCGGCGATCGAGATCGCGGGGCGAGGGCCACCCGCCGTCGAACCGCTGCCCACGTAGAGGGCACTGAGGTCCAGATCGCTCTTGTAGCTCATCTCTCGTGCGCCCAGTGCTCCACCTGAAACCAGAACGAGCTGACCGTCTTCCAGCGCGCCATAGCGCGCCTCGACCTCTCGAGCGGACACCCGAACGACCTCCTCCAGGATGACTTCCGCGAGGTCACTCAAGCGATCGTCCACCGCCTCCAGAGACATCTCACCCCCCAGATCGGCGACTGCCGTGGTGAGGATCGCCTCACGCTTGAGTTTTCGCAGGGCGGAGAGCTGCCCCTCGGTGTCTTCGGGATGAGCCTGAAGGGTGTCGTCGAAGTCCCGGATCAGCTCGGCCCGCGAACGCGAATGGGTCGGGCGCAGCACCACGGGAATCAGCGGAGGATGGCTCACCAAGATGTTGGCCAAGAGGTCGCTGGTCCCCATGAGTTGGGCCACACCGCGCCGGACGGAGGGCCGCTCCAGCTCTCGAACGTACGACGTATGGGTGGCGAGCCCGCGGAGGAGGTCCGGCAGGTGAGCGAGAGCCCGACCGGCGTTGGGGCTCTCGAGACAGTCTCGAACCAAGCGGAGACCGATGCGGCGGAGACTCGGTGGCGCTTGCCGGTGCAGCGGACTGCCGCGGATCCGCATGGAGGTATCGAGATGAGCGATCGCCGGCTCTGGTCGCGTCAGCCCCGCTCGATGGGCGGCTTCGAGCCGCGCGGTCGGAGGATGATCCGGGTCGAGCATGACATCGATCTCGGGCGCGAGGGGATCGGTGTCGTCGACTCGTCCCAGGAGTTCATCGAAGTGCGTCGCTACTTCGCCCATGTGCCGCTCGGTTTCGGTGATGAGGGCTTCGGGACCATCGAGGCCCATCGAGCGGGCCAAAGAGAGCAGCGCTTCCGGATCCGTCGGCAGTATGTGCGTCTGCTGGTCGTCGACGAGCTGCACGCGATGCTCGAGGGCACGCAACCAGTCGTAGGCCTGCTCCAGGGCGGCTCGGGATCGCGAGGACACGTGACCACCGGCGGTCAGCGAGCGAAGGGCCTCGAGCGTGTTGGACACCTGAAGACGGGGGTCACGCCCGCCCAGCAGCAGCTGGTGAGCCTGCACGAAGAACTCCAGCTCGCGGATGCCTCCCGTGCCCAGTTTCAAATCGAGCCTCTTCTTGCGGTGCCTATGTGCCTCTGCGTCGATGCGAGCCTTCATGTCGACGAGGGCCTCCACCTGCCCGAGGTCGAGACTCCGCCGAAACACGAAGGGCCGCAGCATCCGCTTCAGCTCGATACCGAGGTCGAGGTCGCCCGCGATCGGTCGCGCTCGCAGCCATACGGAGCGCTCCCAGGTGCGCCCCCACGTCTCGTAGTAGCGCTCCATGCTGGGCAGACTGTTGGCCAGCGGGCCCTGGCGGCCTTCCGGTCGCAGGTCGAGGTCTACGCGAAACACGAAACCCGAATCGGTCACTTCCCGAAGTGAAGCCGTGACGCGCTCGAACAGCCTGACGAAGAACTCGTGGGGTCGTAGGTCGCCAACGTGCCCGTCATCATGCTCGTAGGCGTAGATCACGTCGACGTCGGAGGAGAAGTTGAGTTCGGCTCCCCCGAGCTTGCCCATGCCCAGGACGACGCATCGGTTGGCGGGGTCCGGCGTACCAAATCGGTCGTGGAGAGATGCTCGGTGGTAGCTCAAGGCCGCGTCCATGCAGACGTCGGCCAGGTCCGACAACTCTTGTGCGCTTTCTCGAACCGGAACTCCGCGCAGCTCCCGAAGAGCAATGCGAAGGAGCTGTCGGTTGCGAAATCGACGGAGACGACGATCGAAGTCGGCGGCGGGTCCCGGATTCGTGGTGAGTCGCACCACCGCGTCGACGAAGCTCAGTCGGCGGTCGACATCTCCTTGCTGGAGTCGATGACCCAGCTCCACCGCCATGGTGGGATCCTGCACCATCACCCTGGACGCCCAGGCGGATGCTCCCGCCAAAGGAACGAGGACGTTCAGCGACTGCGGGATCCAGAGCTGGGTGGGATCGAGCCCCGCCTCGCGACACCGAACCGATGCGTCGGCCAAGGCGTACGCAGCCCGGACGGGGTCCGCCGCCTGCGCTACCGCGGCGAGTACCGACTCGAGAAAGGGGGCGAACGAGGCGACGTCCAGCATCGACGCCAAGATCTTGGCCGCGCGGTCGGCGCCCGGGGCGCCCCGCTCCGCCAACGCGGAAGTCAACCGCCGACGTCGTTCGACGAGCGGGAGTCTCTGCGTCGTGAAGCCGTCCATGCGACAACCGTTGAGGCCGGCATTCGCGCCTCGGCGACGACCGTACTGGTTTGGCGGCCCGTGCGGGAGTCCAAACCCGTCTGGTCTCGAGAAGTCGGCGGCGAGGTCGAGGTCGAGCTTTCCCCCGGGGGCCGCCCTGCGCTACACGCGAGCGGTGATTCCTCGGTACACACCCAATGACATGGCCGAGCTCTGGTCCGAACCGGAGCGGATCCGAGCTTGGCTGCGGGTCGAGCTCGCCGCATGCCGGGCAATGGCTCGCCACGGTCTGATTCCCGCGGCGGACGTCGACGCCCTGGATGCGACGGCCGGCGCGGCCGACATGGATGCCCTGGCCCAGCGTGCCGAGGTCATCGAGCAGACGACGAAGCACGATGTGATCGCCTTTCTTTCGGCCTTCGAAGAGCTGGCTGGCCCTCCGGCGAGGCATGTTCACTTCGGACTCACGTCGAACGACGTTCTCGACTCCGCCTTCGCTCTGCGCCTGATCGCGGCGACCGATAAGATCCACGAGGCGCTGATCCAACTTCGGCATGCGGTCAAGAAGCAGGCGCAGGCTCACCGGCACACGCCGATGATCGGTCGTTCTCACGGCGTTCACGCCGAGCCGATTACCTTCGGACTGGTCGCCGCCAGCTGGTATGCGGAGCTGGTTCGGAACGAGCGGAGGCTGCAGACCGCGCGCGCCGAGGTCGCAGTCGGTAAGTTGTCGGGTGCCGTCGGGACAAATGCCCACCTGCCGCCGGCGATCGAAGATGAAGCGCTGGCCGAGCTCGGCCTCGTGCCGGAAACGGTGGCGACCCAGGTCGTGGCTCGCGATCGGCACGCCCAATACTTCGGTGCACTGGCGACGCTCGGTGCGTCGCTCGAGCGTATTGCCGTCGAGATCCGGCATTTACAGCGCACGGAGGTGCGCGAAGCCGAGGAGCCCTTTGGGGCGGGCCAGAAGGGCTCGAGCGCGATGCCGCATAAGCGGAACCCGATCCTCACTGAAAATCTCACTGGCTTGGCGCGGCTGATGCGAGCCTGGTCGCAAGCAGCGTACGAAGACGTGGCTCTTTGGCATGAGCGCGACATCTCGCACTCATCGGTCGAGCGGGTCATTGCCCCTGACGCCACGATCACCATGGTATTCATGCTTCGGCGGATGACGCGCATCGTGGACGGCCTGGTGGTCCATCCCGACCGGATGGCGTCGAACTTGGCACTCATGCGGGGCTTGCCGTTCTCGCAGGCGGTTCTACTCGACTTGATCAAGAAAGGGGTCGACCGCCAACCGGCCTACGAACTCGTGCAGCGCTGCGCGATGCGGGTCTGGGACGAAGGGCTCGAGCTGCTGGATGCTCTGCGTACCGACGAGGAGGTCCGGCGTCACTTGAGCGATTCGGAGCTCGAAGATGCCTTCGACCTGTCTCGACATTTGGCTCAGGCGGACCGCTTGATCGACCGAGCCTTGGCCACCGGCTGAAACTCAAGGGGCGCAGCCGAGCTCGTACTCGATGCGGACTTCGCTCCCTAGCGGCGGGGTCTGCTCCACCGAGAACTCGACGGTTCGAGTGCCTACGTCGTAGGTCCAACTGACCGTACCCGACTCGAACACGGGCGGTCGCTCTCGGTCGTCGATGAACACGGTGGGAAGGCCTCGGGCGAAACCGGACAGCACGAAGGAGCGCTGTAGACCGAAAGCAATCCCCGAGATGCGCTCCATGGTCGTCGCCCAGTCCTCGGTGCAGATCGAGGCCACCGTCCCGCCCAAGCGACGAGCGACTTCAGCGTAGCGTGGCCCCGCGGTGGCATCACCGCCGGGGCCGGTGCAGCCCGCAAGTTCGGGGCCGACGACGGCGCTCGCGCGAACGCGTCCCGAAGGTGCCAGCGTGCGGAATGCGGAGACGTAGTCCTCGACTTCGCGCGGAGACTGGTCGCGCTCGTCGGAAACGAAGATCAGCGAAAGAAGTGCGTCCTCGCGGAAGAAGAACGCGTTGGCGGCGAGCGTACGCGAAGGGCTGAGCGCCAGGAGCGCGGCCTCGAGTCCTTGCTCGGTCTCCGCACCGCCCACGCCGACGTCGACCAGGCGCCGAAAGCGGAATTCGGGGGTAGGCTCGGTCGTTCGCTCGACGCGACGCATCGGAGTCTCCTGCCGCTCGATTATCAGGTCGATGTCGTCGACATCGCCATCGAGGTCCAGATCGTCCGGGACTCCGTCGTCATTCACGTCGAAGCCTTGAGAGACGGGGACGAATCGCCCGCTTTCTCGCTCGATGTCGGTCGTGGTCACCGCGACCCGGTAATCCGTGAAGCCGTCGTCGGCGGCGCGAACGAAGGACTGGAAGTTGTCCCGAAGTCCGACCTGCTCGAGTCGCATGGATGCCGAGTTGTCGACGACGAAGACGACGTCGACGTTCAACGAGTTGATCTGCTGAAACGAATCCGCGGCGCTGGCGCTTTCTACGCTGCGGCCCACGAACTCCACGGTCTGGCGTGCGGAGCCGTCGGCGGACAGCCGGAAGGACACGCGACCACGAAACGTTCCCAGGCCCGGAGGCAGAAAGCGAACCACTACCCGTGCGCTCCGGCGGGGGCCGATCTCCAGCGCTCGTGAGGGAAGGGGACCCGGCCAGTCGATCCGGAAGGCATCATTGCCATCGACCTCATCCACGTCGAAGACGCGCAGGGGTTGGTTATCGAAGTTTCGAATCACGAAGCTGCCCTCGCTCGCTCCGCACTCCAGAAGCACGGTCGGCATCGACAGATCGGACGGAGAAACCGAGAACAGTCGACCGGGCGGCCGGCTCGGGTCGTCGAAGCCGAGGAGGGGAAACGACCGCTCCTCGCCGCACCCCCACCCGAGGACCGCCGCGATGACGAAGGTCGATCGGTGGGCGCCCATGACTCTTCTTTCTACGGTCGAGTGCCGCTCGCCGTCACGGTTTTCTGCCGTCCGGTGCCCGGCACCACCCTGCATGCTCCAGATTCTCCCGAATCCGGGGCTCGACCGGTCCAGGACGAGGTACGAAGGGGGTGCCGAGGATCCGCTCGTACCCTTCCATGTAGCGCGCGCAAAGCTCTCGACGGATCGAATCGTCGAGGACAGGGGGAGGGCCATCACCCGTGAATCCCCGTTCGGTTCGGAGCCACTGGCGAAGGTTTTCCTTGTCCAGCATGCGGGGGGCTTCGCCGGCTGCCATCCGCGCATCGTAGTCCTCGGCGACCCAGTACCGCGAGGAATCGAGGGTGTGAATCTCATCGATCAGCGTCAACCGACCGTCGGCGTCTTCACCCATCTCGTACTTGGTGTCGACGAGCATGAGGCCCCGCTGCGCAGCTCGCTCCCGACCGCGCTCGAAGAGCGCCAGGGCAGCCTGGGCGGCCGCATCGAACGCGGAGGCCGTCATCAGCCGCGACTCCAAGATGCGCCGCCGGGAGATCGGCTCGTCGTGGGTGCCGATCGCCGCCTTCGTCGTCGGCGTGAGGATGAGCTCGGGCAAGGGACGGTCGCGCTCCAGGTCGGCGGGGAGGGGCACTTCGTAGACGGAGGCGCGACCAGCTACGTAGTCTCTCCATAGGGAGCCCGTCAGGTAAGCGCGGACGACGAACTCCACCGGATAGGCGTGGCACTTGCGGGCGACGATGACGTTGGGATCTGGCGTTTCGACGACGTGATTGGGAACGATGTCGCCGGTTTGCGTGAAGCCCTCGACGGCCAAGCGGGTGAGGATTTCGCCTTTGAAAGGCACGGTTCCCAGGACGTGGTCGAACGCACTCACGCGGTCGGTCGTGACCAAGATCAGATGCCCGTCGACCTCGTAGATGTCTCGCACCTTCCCGCGCCGCACGGGACCGCAGGGAAGGGTCGTCGTCTCCAGCGCGTGCCCCAGCTGCGCGCCGATCGGGTCATCGACGGGGCTCATGCGGTCGAGTCCAGACCTTCGGCGACCACCTCGGCCACGATCGCGGCCAAGGCGTCGAACGAGGCGTGTCCCTCGGCGGCCGTGGCGTCCGCGGGGCTTCCAAAATACCCATCCTCCGCCCCCATCTCGACGAACGTCTTGGCGCCCTCGTTCATGTGCGCCATCAGGTCGATACCGATCGGAGGGAGGTCCTCGTGCGCCGACACCACCGCGTCCAGCGCCAGAAGTAACGACGTTTCGTACTGCCCAGCGTGCGCCGCACCGCGCTGAAACTCTTCCGTGAGTCGGGAAACCCAGCGGCGGTCGCAAGGGTCGGCGATCAATATCGGGCATCGACACTCGCGGCGGGCTTCGTCGGCTGCATCGCGCAAAGAGTATCGATGCTGGGGCTCGAGGTGCCCGTTGACTAGGCAAAGAGCACGGTAGCCGGTTCGTCCGGCCGAGGTGAGGACTGCGCACAGATAGGCCACAACCACCGACTTGGGCACGGAGACCGTTCCCGAAAAGGGTGCGGCGTACTCGGTCAGCGTGTAGGCAATCGAGGGTAGAACGAGCGTCTGCAGTCCGGTCGTCTCGCGGATCGTTCCTTCGGCTCGGCGCGCGATCTCCTCCGCGATCCGTACGTCGGTGTCCAAGGGCAGATGAGGCCCGTGGGCTTCGGTCGCTCCGATGGGAAGGAGGCCGACGGCACCATCGCGTATCGCGGCTCGCACTTGGACATGAGTGAGGTCTTTCAGCTTCACGTCATCCTCGATGCTCGGCGCATGTTTTGGCTAGTTGGGCCAGTTCCTTCCGGTCGAGCTTGTCCCGGTCGCCGCGAGGCAGGCTCGTTCGAAACTCCACGAATCGGGGGGCCTTGTAGGGTGCCAGCGCGTCGGCGACGTGCTGCGAAAGCTCGCTTTCCAGCTCTGGCGCCCCGACGCGGCCCGCTCTCAAGACGACGAATGCCATGGGCTTCGTCAGGCCGTCTTGCTCGAATGCTGCCACCCCGGCTTCGGCGACCGCGGGATGCCGGGTGAGCGCGTCTTCGATCTCCTGTGGCGAAACCCATCGCCCCGCCACCTTCATCATGTCGTCGGCTCGCCCCTGATACCAGTACCGGCCATGTTCATCGCGGATGAACTGGTCGCCGGAGACGACCCACCGGCCGCGGAGCACGTCCCGGGACTTCTCGTGACGCTGCCAATAGAATGCCGCGGCGCTGTCTCCGTGCACCCAAAGGGTGCCCACCTCACCGTCGGGGCAGTCGTTACCGTCGGGGCTCACGATGCGCGCGTCGTAGCCATCGACGAGCGTTCCCAGGCTTCCCGGCACCACGTCGCCCGGCCGGTTACTGATGAAGACGTGAAACATCTCCGCGCTTCCGATACCGTCGAGGATCTCGGTGCCCGGGCCCGCCATCCATCGCCGATGAAGCTCCGGCGGAAGGGCCTCGCCGGCGGAAGTCAGGAGTCGAAGAGAGCGTAAGTCGGGCTTGGTCTTGGCCGCCTCGAAGTATGCCGCCATCTGGGCGATCATGGTGGGGACATTGATCAGCACCGTGGCCGAGTGACGAGCGACCAGGTCGAAGAGACGCTCCGGGCTCGGCTTTCCCGGAAAGAGGACGGCGGTTCCGCCGAAGAAAAGGGGGAAGAGCAGGTTGGAGCCCGTCGCGTAGCCGAAGAAGAGCTTGGGCACCGACACCGTAACGTCGGCTGACGTCATCCGCAGCACATTCTTGGCGTAGCGCTCAGTGTTGTAGACGAAGTCGTACGCTCGATGGACGGCGGCCTTCGGGGCTCCGGTGCTTCCGCTGGAGTACAGCCAAATCGCGAAGTCTTCTTCGAGGGTCGGTGCCGCCGTCAGATCCGAGGAAGCGGACGCCACCTCCGCCCGCGTTTTTGGTTCGTCGATGACGAAGCGGGTGCGGAGGTGAGGCGCGGTTTCCGGTAGACGAGCGGCCACCTCGCGGCTCGTGATCACCCCTCGGGCGCGGCTGTCCTCCAGGTAGAAAGCGAGCTCTTCGCTCGAGATTCGAGGATTCAAAAAGGCCGTGGTGCAGCCGATCTTCTGGGCGCCGAAGAATGCGGCGACCCAGTCGATTCCGTCCTCGAGCACGATGAGGACGCGATCTTCGAGACCGAGTCCGCGGCCGGCGAGCGCGCGGCCGGTCCGGTTCGCCAGCGCGGCCACCTCGGCATAGGTGTAGGCGGTCGCATCGCCGTCGGCGTCGACGATCACGGCGGGTTTGGCGGCGTGGGTTTCGAGCTGGTCGTCGAGAAACCGCGTCGTCAGATTGAGCGGTCGTCCCGGGACTCGGAACCGGGGGGTGCCCTCCGCAGGCCCATCCATGGAATCCCGGTATCATCGGGTTCGGATCCTGTCACCGGTTGCGCGTCGGGAGGATCGGCTTGCCTCGTGCTCATGGCCGTGGTTCCTCCGTTCCGGTTGAGCACCCCCTCGGACAATGGCGGCTCGTCGCCGGCGGCTGAGCCCAAGGAGGCCGTCGATCCGAACGCCGCGGAAGCTGCGGAGGTCGAAGAGGTTCAGGCCTTACTGGGGCCCGACGTCCGCACGCCGGTCGGGATCCCGCGCGAGTATCGTCCTTCCGAATCGGTGCGGGAGCCGATGTTCCGGGTCGAGCTCGCCGACTTCGCGGGGCCGATGGACCTGCTGCTCTATCTGATCCGCCGGCACGACCTGGATGTCGTGCAGATTCCCATTCACTTCATTACCCAGCGGTACGTGGAGTTCCTCGATCAGCTGCGGGCGCTTCAGGTCGATGTCGCCTCGGAGTTCTTGGTGCTCGCTGCCGAGCTCACCCACGTCAAGAGCAAGATGCTGCTGCCGGCCCAGGAAGGTGTCGCCGTCGACGAGGACGACGAAGAAGACGAGGGCGATCCGCGGGGGGAGCTGATCCGGCGGCTCTTGGAGTACCAGAAGTACCGAGACGCGGCCCACCAGCTCGACGACCGGGATCTCCTGGGGCGCGACGTCTTTCCTCGCGTTCCGCCCCCGGCCGACCAGGTCGACGTCGATCCGGGCCTGAAGAGCGTGAGCATTTTCCGGCTGGTGGAGCTCATGGCGGGCATGCTGGAGCGAACGCCCGTCCAGTCGCACGAGATCGAGTTCGAGACGTATTCGATCGGCGAGCGCATCCGTCGAGTGCTCGATTTCGGGACCGAGCACGACGAGCGCTTCACGATGCAGTCGCTTCTCGCGACCGTCACAACCCGTTCCGAACTCGTGGTGACCTTCATCGCGGTCCTGGAGATGACGAAACTCGGACTGGTCAAGCTGTACATCGAGTCCGGCGCCGACCAAGGCTCGGCGGAAGGGCCTTCACCGGAAGAGTCTCCGCTACCCACGATCTACGTACACCTGACGGGCCGCGCTTACGAGGGCGAAGTCCTCGACGACTACGGCGTTTGACCGGCCGTGGACACCTGGCACTCGGGGCAAAAGTAGGTAGACCGAGCGGCCTCGCCTTGGCGCCGCATTCGGATCTGCGTCGCGCATACCAGGCAGGGGTCGCCTTGACGCCCGTACACCCATAGCGGCGGGCCTCCGCGGTGACCGCGAGTCGTGCGGGTGGTGGTCTCGAGATTGGCGAGCATCAAGTCTCGGGCTCGGACGAACGCATCGCGAAGGACGGGCGTCGAAAGCTGGGATGCGGGAAGGAACGGGTCGATACGCTGGATGAACAGGGTCTCGGATTTGTAGATGTTGCCGATCCCGCAAGCGACGTCCTGGGCGAGCAGAAGCTCCCCGACCGGCCGATGGCCTTGGTGGGCTGCACGTCGGGCGATCTCGTCGAAGTCGGGGGCGGGAGCCAGCAGGTCGGGCCCCAAGCGCTGCAGCTGGCGATGGGCTCGGAGCTGGAACGCCGTCAGCAACTCGACCACCGGTGCGTTGAAGCAAGCGACGGCGTGCCGGGTAGTCTCGAGAGCGATCCGCAGCTGTCGGGTTGGCCGACGCCAACGCTCCCCACACCGATAGACGTGCCAGGAGCCGGACATGCGCATGTGGGAATGGAGGTAGCGCCCGTCATCGAAACCGATCAGCAGATGCTTTCCGCGGGCCTCGACGCCCTCCACCGTGCGTCCTTCGATCAACGCCGGGTCGATGCCGGGGAGGTCCGTTCGAACCGCTGTGATTTGCTCCGAAGCGAGAGCTCGTCGGAGAGTGCGGGCCGTTCGATGGATCGTATCACCCTCGGGCACGGCCCTAGTCTGTCACTGGCCCGGCCAAGGGTCCGCAGATTCGTGAACTTCCACCCGTTCCACTCCCAGCGCGGCGGCGAGTGATTCGACCAAAGTGCGGTCGTACTGGGCCAGCGGGGCCGCATCTCCTCGCCAGGACAAGAAGTCGTCCACCAGCGATCCCGAGGTCGCCACCCCGGCGGCGGCGGGCCGGCGACTCAGGACGTGCGCCGCTTCAGGAAGCCCCGGCTGGAGACGCCGAACCCGGCTTCTTCGAGGTCGCCGGCCAGCTCCGACTCGGCGGGAGACCGTCCGTCGATCTTCGACAGCAGGATCGCCCGCCGCCCGCCGCGTGTCGCCAGCTGAGCGAGCGTCTCGGCCAGCCGGCGCTTGATGCGCCCTCGTTCGGGCTCCTCCGGCGGCAGAAAAGTCAGCACCGTTCGGTCGGTGCGACCGACGAAGGCGCGGAGCTCCCCGTCCAGCAGGATGACCGAGGCGCCCGGGACTCGCTGCGGCTGATTCGTTGAGTGGTCCGGCCAGCGGAGCGCAGCGCCGTACGGGTTTGCGGGATCGGTCGCCGCCAACACCACCGCTCCCTCGGCCGTCGAAGCATCGCGGAGACGGTCTTCGGCCCCGGGAAGGGCGAACTGCGCCGCTCCGAGACCGGCGACGAAGTATCCGCGCCGCACCTGTCCGGCGGCCTCCATGGCTTTGAGGACCGGATAAACCGATGAGAATCCTCCTTCGACGCCCTCGGCGTGGACGGCTTCCCGCGTGAGGACGCCGTGGCGCTGAAGGAGCTGCCGAGTGCGCGCCGCGCGAAACTCGGTGTCCGAGCGACCGGAGGCGACCGGGGACATGAGCAGAGTCCAGCGCCCCTCGGTCCCCGGTGGGCCGAGACGGCGGCTGCGAAAGCCGGACCGCGTGCGAACCCGTGAACCTCGACGGGCCGCGGCCGGGGCGACGAGCGATCGGAGGGGCGCAAGCGTGTCGTTGGTAACTTCTCCGGACCAAACCAGGTCCCACAGCGCTTCGACCAGGTCGCGCGGAAACGCTCCCGTCCCCGCGAGAAGGTCGGCGAAGAAGACGGCGCCTTTGTCCTCGAGAAGTTCTCGAATGCGCGCAGCGAGTTCGCCCTCGGTGGGCGTCGGTGGCGGTCCGAGCCGCGGGTAGTGATCGGCTAGGAACAGGGCGATGCGCCCGTCGCCTCCTCCTCTCGCTTCGAGGCCCCGCCAGACCACCTCGCCCGCGGCACACAGTTCGTCGAGATCGCGGGGAGAATAGCCGTCGAGTCGGGCGGGGAGGATCTCTGCTTCCAATGCTGATGCGGGCAGCGATGCTCCCTGGAGCTGTTCGACGATGTCGAGCAAAGCATCGAGACCGCGGGCGCCGTCGCCGACTCGGTGCCAAGCGGGCAGAAACGCCCCGAGGCGCTCCTCGGGGACCGGTTCGACCTGTTTGCGCAGCCGGGCCAGGGACATGCGCTTGAGACTTCGCAGAACGTCGGGGGCGCACCACTCCGTGTCCGTCCCCCCCGGCAGGAAGGCACCGCGAAGGACCCGATCACTTTGTTCCAGTGCCCCGAGGGCTTCCTCGGCTCGACTGGTCGAGATCGCGAAGCGCTCGGCGACGCGCGTTCCGACGAAGGGTCCGTGGGTTCGGGCGTACCGAGCGACGAGGACTTCGAGCGGGGATTCGGTGGCTTCCACGAAGACGCTGGGCAGTCCGCCCGGGAGCACGGCACCGAGCGCGTCGCGATATGCGGCGGCGTGCTCCACGGCGACCCATCGCGTCTCGCCCGCCACCACGATGGCCACCGCGCGCCGGGCGGCCGCCAGCTCATCGGTCAGCTCGCCCGCCGAGACACCGTCCGCGGTCCGCGAGGCGATCTCATCCAGCGAGAGGTCGCCCAGCTCCAGGAGGCGGTCGTGGAGATGGTCGGCGTGCCGGAGCTCGTATCCTTCCCCGCGGCGCTGGAGCTGGGTCTCCAGGTCCGCGATCGCCTCCGGGTCGATGAGCTCGCGTAGCTCTGCTTCTCCCAGCAGCTCGCGAAGCTGCGCGTGGTCGATGCTGAGGACCTGAGCCCGGCGTTCCGCCAGGGGCGCGTCCCCGTCGTAGATGAAGTTCGCCACGAAGCCGAACAACAGTGCGGAGGCGAACGGGGACGGCGTTCGGCTGTCGACGGCCAAGGTCCGAATCTTTCGACTCGCTACGTCGCGGAGGACGGTCTGCAGGGCTGGTAGATCGAAGACGTCTTTGAGGCACTCGCGGTACGTCTCCATGATGATCGGGAAGCTGTCGTACTTGGCCGCGGCCTGGAGCAGCGACGCGGACCGACGGCGCAGCGCCCACAGCGGGGTCCGCCGACCGGGGGTCTTCTTGGGCAGAAGCAGGGCGCGGGCGGCGTTTTCGCGAAAGCGCGAGGCGAAGAGCGAAGTCTGACCGACCTCCTTGACGATCAGGGACTCGACCTCGTCCGCCTCGGGGATGAACGTGACGATGGCGGGCGGTTCGTCGGCCTCGGGCAGCCGAAAGACGATCCCGTCGTCCGACCAGATCACGTCCACCTCGACGTCGAGCTCCGAACGGAGTCGCCCGGCGACCGCGGTTGCCCAGGGAGCGTGGACCCGGGCTCCGAACGGTGAGAGCACGCAAACCCGCCAGTCCCCGATCTCGTCGGTGAACCGCTCGACGACGATCGCGCGGTCGCTGGGGAGGGTGCCGGTCGCCTCCTGCTGCTCCGCCAGATAAGCGAGCAGGTTGGTGGCGGCCTTCGCGTCGAGGCCCGCCTCGGCCAGCCTCTGGCGGGCGTCCGCGGGTTGCGCGGCGGCGAGCTCACGCGTGAGCCCACCGATCACTCGTCCGAGCTCGGCCGGCCGACCGGGGCGGTCGCCGTGCCAGAAAGGCATCTTGCCCGGCTCGCCGGGAGCAGGCGTCACGATCACGCGGTCGGGCGTGATGTCCTCGATGCGCCACGACGAGGCCCCGAGGATCACTACGTCTCCGGCGCGAGACTCGAACACCATCTCCTCGTCCAGTTCGCCCACGCGCCGGCTCCGGGCGCCGGAATCGTCGGCGAGAAAGACGCCGTACAGGCCACGGTCCGGGATCGTCCCGCCGTTGATGATGGCGACGCGCTGAGCCCGGTGTCGGGGGCTGAGCTGGTCGGCGATCCGGTCCCAGGTCAGGAGCGGACGGAGGTCCGAGAGCTCTTCGGAGGGATAGCGTCCACAGAGCATGTCGAGGACGCTTTCGAAGGAGCTGCGGGGCAGATCGGAAAACGGGGCCGCCCGCCGCACCAGATCGTAGACGTCGTCCACCGGTCGCGGACCTTCGGCGACGATGGCCGTGATCTGCTGGGCGAGCACGTCGAGGGGATTGCGCGGATAGAAGGTCGCTTCCACGGTGCCTTCGCGCATCTGCTCGGCCACCGCGGCGCACGCGACCAGGTCGCCGCGATACTTGGGAAAGACCACCGCCTTCGAGACCGCATCAGCGCGATGGCCAGCGCGCCCCACCCGCTGCATGCCCGAAGCGACGGACGGCGGGGCTTCGACCTGGATCACCAGGTCGACCGCGCCCATGTCGACGCCCAGCTCCAGCGAAGAGGTCGCGACGATCGCAGGCAGCTGGCCCCGCTTCAGTCGATCCTCGATCGCGGCGCGGGCCTCTTTGGCCAAGCTACCGTGATGAGCGAGGGCGAGCTCTTCACCGGCCTCCTCGTTGATGGCCGCAGCCAGTCGCTCCGCAAGGCGCCGACTGTTGACGAACGCCATCGTGCTGCGATGGGCGCGGATGAGCTCGACCAGCCGCGGATGGATCGACGGCCATATCGAGGGGGGCCTCGACAGAGAGCCGGAGTCGGTCTGCGCCGCTGCGGGACCCGACGGTGGCGCCGACGACAGGTCGGTCATGTCCTCGACCGGGACCTCGATCGTCAGCTCGAAGGCTCGCTTGCGGCCGGCGTCGACGATCTCGACGGGTCGCGCCCGCCAACGAGAGTCTTCGACCTGTCCTCCGCCGAGCGCCCGCGCCACCTCGTCCAGGGGCCGCTGGGTCGCGGAGAGGCCGATGCGCTGGATGGGATGGTCGGCGGCGGCTTGGAGACGCTCGAGGGAAACGAACAAGTGAGCGCCGCGCTTGGTTCCCACGAGGGAGTGGATCTCGTCGACGATCACCGTCTCCACGCGCTTCAGCGTGTCCCGCGCGCGCGACGTGGCGAGCAGATAGAGGGACTCAGGGGTCGTGATCAGAATGTCGGGGGGGCGTCGTAGCATTCGAGCCCGCTCGGCTGAGGGCGTATCTCCCGACCGAATCCCGACCGCGGGCTCGCGATACGCGAGGCCGTCCGCGTCGGCGATGCTCCGGATTCCCGCGATGGGCGACCGCAGATTTCGCTCAACGTCGACCCCGAGCGCTTTCAGCGGGGATACGTAGAGGACCCGAACGCCCGCTCCGTCGGGGGGTGGGGCGAACATCAGACGATCGAGCGCGGCCAAAAACGCAGCGAGCGTCTTGCCCGAGCCGGTCGGCGCCAGCAGCAGGGTGTTGTCCCCGCGAGCGATCGGCGGCCATCCCAGGGTCTGGGCGGGGGTTGGACCGTCGAACGCGCCCTGGAACCACTTCCGAACCGCGGGCTGGAATGCGTCCAGGACCGTCACCGAACCGGTATACCCCCGGGGATCGGCGTACGGGAATCAGGAACGTCCGACCGAGCGGCCTTGACCCGCGTTCACGCCGCCCGTAGTTCGCTCTCCTTCCATGGCCCTGGCCGTCGACCGCCTGCGATCGATCGTGGAGTCCCTCCTCCTGATCTCCCCCGACCCGATTCCCGTGGCCCGGATCGTCGAGGTGATTCGGATCGAGGATCCGCAAACGACCGACGACGACGTGAAGCAGGCTGTAGCCTCGATCCTCGAAACCTACGGCGACCCGGACCGACCGCTCGCGCGCGGCGTGCGCATCGACGAGGTCGCCGGGGGTCTTCAGTTTCGGACGACCCCGGAAAACGCGCAGTTCGTCCGGCGCTTTTTGGCCGCAAAGCCCCAGCGTCTCACCAAGGCCTCCCTGGAAACGCTTTCGATCATCGCCTATCGCCAGCCCTGTACGAAGCCCGAGGTCGAGTCCGTGCGCGGGGTCGATGCGGGGGCCGCCATTCGCAGCCTGTTGGACCGCGACCTCATCCGCATCCTGGGCAAACGAGAGGAAATCGGGCGGCCGATCATCTACGGGACCACCGAGACCTTCCTCGAGTTCTTTGGCCTCAAGACGTTAGCCGAGCTGCCGACCCTCCGCGAGTACCATGAGCTGGAGCCGGAGAGCCAAGAGCAAGTCGACGCGCTCGAAGCGGGCCAGCCCTCCATCCAAGAGCTCGCGGCCGCGGCGAGCTTCTTGGTGGACCGGCAAGACGAGTCGGATCTCGATGCCCTCGACGCCGCAGTGAAGACCGCGGACCGTGTTCGTCACACCGTCGACGAGGTGCTGGCTCCACCGGCCGCCGAGACTTCGGAGACACCGAACGATCCTCCGACCGAGCCTTCCTGAGACGAGCGATGGGGCAGGTCCGTCTTCACGTACACCTCGCACGAGCGGGAACCATGTCGCGTCGCCGAGCCGAGGAAGCCATCCTCGATGGCCGAGTCACGGTAAACGGGAAGGTCGTGACCCGATTGGGGACCACCATCGAAACCGACGACGACGAGGTAGCGCTCGATGGCGAGGTGGTCGGAGGCCCGCAGCACCCGGCGACCGTCATGCTCTTCAAGCCGGATAGCGTCATGTCGACGGTGGAAGATCCGGAGGGTCGGGAAACCGTCGCCGATCTGGTTGCCGAGGAGCCGTTCCGCTTCGTGCCCGTTGGTCGACTCGACTACCACACCGAAGGCCTGCTCCTCTTGAGCACCGACGGGGAACTGACCCATCGACTCCTCCATCCGCGCTTTCACGTGCCTCGTACCTACCGAGTGAAGGTGAAGGGGAAAGTGAAGGATGAGGCACTCGACCGGCTTCGGGAGGGAGTCGAGCTGAGTGATGGTCCGACGCGTCCGGCGATCGTCGAGCGTCTCGAGGACGGCGTTCGCCACTCGTGGCTGGAGATCATCGTCACCGAAGGTCGAAACCGCCTCATCCGTCGGATGTGCGAAGTGATCGGTCACGAAGCTCGGCGGGTGGTCCGCACGGAGATGGGTACGCTCTTCGTCGGCGACCTGAAGCCGGGCCAGTTCCGCTACCTCTCGCCGACCGAGCTCGACGCGCTCTACCGGAGCGCCGACCTTCCGGCGAAGGGTTCGCCGCCGCGAGCTCGGGATCTCGGGCCCGCCCGACTCGGTCGCTCGCGACGCGGTCGAGGTGCGATTCCCGGCGTGCACGAGGGGCGGCCCGCGGCGGAGGCCTCGACCGCCGCGCCGCCCACGCGGAAGCGACGAAGGATCGCGACCAAGGGCAGAGCGCAGCTCCCCCCGGCGCTCCCCGACCAAGATCTCCCCGAGCTTCGCAAGAAACGTCGCCCGAGATACGCCGAGCTCCCCGATGGCGTGCCGTCGACGCGCAAGGAGGGCTATCCGGATACGCGGGTCTGGCGCTCCGAGCGGAGCCGGACCGGCTCTCGCCGAACCCCGATGCCGGAGACTGGTCGCGCGCCGCGGGGGCGAAGCGAGGCCGGGGACCCCGAGATCCGGGGTCGCCGGACCGAGGGCGAGGGCTCTCGCCCATCGGCGTCGAGCGCGCCGCGCTCCGGGGGGCCGCGCTCCGGGGGGCCGCGCTCCGGCGGGCCGCGCTCCGGCGGGCCGCGCTCCGGCGCCGATCGTTCGGGCTCGCCAGGAGCCAGCGCCACGCGTTCAGGCCCACCTCGTTCGAGAGGAGGCCCGCGCTCGGGGGCTCCGCGCTCCAGCACTCGGAGCGCCGAGTCGCGTTCCCGGGAGGGGCGACCCGACGGGGCTCGGTCCGCCGCGCCACGCTCGCGTGGACCCCGGGCAGGAGCACCGCGCTCGGGCCGGCCGCGGTCGTCTCAGCCGCGGTCGGATCGGCCGCGGTCGGACCGGCCGCGATCCGCGACCGGCCGTGGAGGCCCGCGGGGTCGTTCGTCCCCCCGCGGTCGACCGCGCTCCGGCGGCTCGCGCCCTCGGGGGGGATCGCGTCCACGACGTGGGCCCCCTCGGGGACGCCGTCGCTAGCCCGCCGGGCCCTCTCGTTGACCAAGCCGGCGCGCCGGGCTACCGGCCTGCGCCATGTCCGAAGCCAATGCCCCGATGCGTCGAACCCACCGCTGCGGTGACCTACGCGCGGATCACGTGGGCGACGACGTGGTCCTGATGGGCTGGGTGCAGAGCTACCGGAACCTGGGCGGGGCGGTCTTTCTCGATCTCCGTGACCGAGAAGGTCTGGTCCAGGTGATCTTCGATGAAGCGGACGATGCGGCGCAGCACGAGGTGGCGAGTCGGGTGCGGAACGAATGGGTGGTTGCCGTGGCGGGCCGCGTCCGTTCTCGCGGTTCGAACGTGAACCCGAACCTTCCGACCGGCGCGGTCGAGGTCTTGGGCCACCGCATCGAGGTCCTGAACCCGTCCAAGCCGACGCCCTTCGAGATCGAGGACGACATCGAGACCAACGAGGAGAAGCGACTCGAGTACCGCTATCTGGACCTCCGGCGCCCCAAGATTCAGCGCAATCTTCTCCTGCGTTCGCGCCTCAATCAGGCGGCGCGACGGAGTCTGACCGACCAAGGCTTCGTCGAGCTCGAGACACCCTACATGGTCAAGTACACCCCAGGCGGCGCTCGGAACTTTTTGGTGCCGTCCCGATTGAACCCCGGGCGCTTCTACGCTCTCGCCGAGAGTCCCCAGATCTACAAGCAGCTCTTCATGGTGGCGGGCCTCGATCGGTACTTCCAGATCACGAAGTGCTTTCGGGATGAGGACTTTCGTCTCGACCGCCAGACCGAGTTCACGCAGATCGAAGTAGAGCTGTCCTTCGGCGCCGAGCAGGACGTGCGCGAAACAATGGAGAAGGTCTTTCGGGACGTAATCCGCGACGTCCTGGACCACCAGCTTCCCGAGTCGTTTCCCAGCATGACGTACGACGAGGCGATGCGCCGCTTTGGCAGCGACAAGCCCGACTTGCGCTTCGGACTGGAGCACGTGGTTCTGACCGACGTGGTGAAGGCTCACGATGGGGGAGGGCAGCCGCTCTTCAAGCAGACGGTCGACGCCGGACAGATGGTCAAGGCCATGAGAGTGCCGGCGAAGCACAAGCTGTCGCGCTCGGACGTGGACAAGCTGGAGAAGGAAGCCAAGGGCATGGGCGCCCAGGGGCTCGGTCGGGCGAAGGTCGGCGAGGACGGAGCTTGGACCCAGTCTCCTTTCGCCAAGAACACGTCCGAGGGCTTGAGGCTCGCCATCAATCAAGCCATGGACGCGGCGCCTGGCGACCTCCTCCTCTTTCAGTTCGGGGCGCCCAAGCAGGTTCACACCGTGCTCAGCCAGCTGCGTCTGCTCTTGGGGCGTCAGCTGGAGCTGATCGACGAATCGGCCTGGGCGATCCTCTGGATCACCGAGTTTCCGCTCTTCGAGCACGACGAGAAGAGCTCGAAGTTCGTGGCCGCACATCACCCGTTCACCGCGCCACGCCCCGAAGACGTCGACCGACTCACGACCGATCCCGGCGCCTGCCGAGCGCGCGCGTATGACCTCGTGCTCAACGGATTCGAGGTCGCCGGTGGGTCGGTCCGTATTCACCAAAGCGACGTTCAGGCGAAGGTGTTCGAGGCGCTGTCGATCTCGCCGGCAGAGCGGGTAGCCAAGTTCGGCTTTCTGCTGGAGGCGCTGTCGTACGGGGCGCCGCCGCACGCGGGGATCGCCGCGGGAGTCGATCGCGTCGCGATGATCCTATGCGGGGCGACGTCTTTGCGTGACGTGATCCCGTTTCCCAAGACCCACAGCGGTCTCGACCTGATGACGGGGGCACCGACCCCCGTCGACCCGAGCCAGCTGGCCGATCTCGCGATCGCGACCGACACCGACCCGAAGGAGCCCTAATCGATCCCCACCTTCTTCTTTGCGGCCTCGACCAGTCGCCGATTCAGCGTGCCCCGTCGGGCGATCATCATCACGTCGGCCCGCGGAACCCGGTCGAGCATGCGGACCGCGGTTCGGACCGGGGTCCGAGGGTTCAGGGCCAGCGCCTTCGCGATGGCCGGATTCTGGGTGTACTGCGGGTTTTCTGCGATGCGGTTGAGGACGTCCGGATTGAGCGAGGGCAGGCGGGACATGATCGCGATCTCCTCGATCGTGATCTTGGCGTTGCGCAGGACGTAGTGATGGATCGCTTTGTTGCCGTCCGTGGCTAGCGCCATGCGCTCTTCGCGGTTGCCGGACAGAGCGAGGTTTATCTTGTCCTCCATGCCCATCCGCTGAAGTCTCCTTCGAAGCGGCATGCGGTCCGCCTCCGAATCCGGCATCTTGCCCTCCAGCCGCACGACCCGAGGCTCGGTGCAGTCCTCCATCGATTCTGACTCTCGACGCGCTCGTCCGGCTTCGGAGCCGGTGTAGGCGAGAGCTTTTGTCCACGCCGGATCATCGGGGGACAGGGACAAGGCCAACGCGTCGGGCCCGACGCTCTCGAGCCGACTCCAGCACTCGAACTGACCGCGGCCCGGGAGGGTCAGCCGAAGGAGGGCGACCGCACCCCGTTCGTAGGTCGGCTCGCGAAAGGGGATCGAAAGCCCGGTCTCCCCTTGGCGCTCGAGGAAGTCGGTAAGCCGGTCGAAGCTGACCGCGTAGATGGGATACGTCTGCCCGGGGGGCGGAGGCTCGGGCGGAGATTCGTCCGAATCATCGTCCGGATCGACGTCGGCCGCGTCGCCCACGATGATCCGCGGCTCGGATGCCTCGGTCTCGGACTCGAGCTCGAGAGCCTGGCGGAACTCGGTGCTCGACACATACGCGTCGAATCGCTCCTTCTCGGTCGCCGACGAGTCCTCGAAGCTGACCATGAAGCCGCCGTCGGGCGGGGCCTGGCCGGATCGGCAGGCGAACCGGAAGGCCGTTCCGTCGGGAGCCACCACGTCGACCTCGAGGGGCAGGTTGGCTGCGAGGGTATGGTCCGCGGCGACGCGGAGCACATAGCCCCCGTGGGTCCAGTAGGCCGCGTGCTCCCGGTCCATGACCCGGTAGCCGTCATAGCGGACCGTGTAGCGCGGCGAGGACACAGCGCCCATCTCGGGTCCAGCATTACAGAGGTCGGAGATGGGTGAAAGGAACGCACCCGTCGCCATTTCCCCGAGCATTGATTATGGACCTGCTGTGGCCCTTTTGGCGCGTCCTCCGGCCCCGGCCTCACTGGTGGTCGACCTCGCGCGGATCGTAGGTGCGCAAAACGTTTCCAGCCTGGACGTCGACCGGCTGGCCTACGCCCGCGACGCCTGGGTTCGCGATCGGTTGGGCGCGCTATCCGGCGCCTACGGCGCAGCTCCCGGTGTGCTGGTCTGGCCCGAGTCGACCGAGGACGTGAGCCGGATCCTGCAGCTCGCGGTGCAGGCCGACGTACCGGTGGTCCCGTGGGGCGCGGGATCCGGTCGCCTCGGCGGTGCGCGACCGCGCCGGGGCGGCATCGTCATGGACCTGAAGCGCATGAAGGCGGTGCGGGTGTTCGAGCCTGACGATCTGCGCATCGAAGTCGAGGCGGGGATCATCGGCAGCCGTCTCGAGGGGTGGCTGGCTGGCCAGGGCTACACGTTGGGTCACTTCCCGTCGTCGTTGGGGAACTCCACAGTCGGCGGGTGGCTCGCCACGCGCGCCGCGGGGCACAGCGCGACCCGCTACGGCAAGATCGAAGACATGACCTTGGGCGTGGAGGTCGTGACGGCGGGACGGGTTCGGCGCTTGATGCTCGGCCCGCGACCTCCCGACGGCCCCGATTTCAACGCTTTGGTCGTCGGCTCCGAGGGCGCGTTCGGCGCCATCACCGCCGCCGAGCTCCGCATCCGGCCACGGCCCGCGTCCCGGCAGTTTGCCGCTTTTCGATTCCGCGAGCTGTCCGCGGGTCTCGAGGCGGTGCGGCGAATCCTGCGAGCCTCCATCCGTCCGGCGGCGGTCCGGCTGTACGATGGCGTGGAGGCGCGGATCCAGCCGCGGGGGCAAGGCGCTCCGGCCTTGAACCTCGAGCTGCTGGCTGGGGTTTGGAAGCGCTGGTCGGGCGATGCCGAGGGGAGCTTCGTCGAGCGGCTGGGTCATACCGTCCGGCGAACGGCCATGAGGACGGCCCTGGGATCGCCGCTCCTCCTCAACCAGGCTTCGCAAGCGCTGCCCTTCGATGGCTTGCTCGTGCTGGTGTTCGAGGGTCCGCCGTCCCTGGCCACCGCCGAGCGAATGCTGTCGTCGCAGATCTGTCAGCAGGAGGGGGGGCAGGACCAAGGTCCGGGGCCCGCCGAGGCATGGTTTTCTTCGCGACACACGTTCGCTTTCAACGAGGCGCGCCTCTTCGACGGCGGACTGTTCGTGGATGCCATCGATGCGGCCGTGACCTGGGACCGGGCGCTGCCGCTCTATCGGGCGGTGCGTCGAGCCGTCGCCCGCGACGCCATCGTCGGTGCCCACTTCGCCCACGCGTACTCCGAGGGATGCAGCGTCGAGTTCACCTTCGTGGGGCGCTCCGATGCCGACGTCGAAGCCGCTCGCGAGCGCTACGACCGGATTTGGCGCAACGCACTCGGCGCCATCCATGAGGCCGGGGGAACGATCGGCCACCACCTGGGGGTGGGGGAGGCCAAGGCGGATAGCCTGCCCCGCGAGCATGGTCCCGGCGGGGATCGTCTTCTCGGGGCGCTCAAGCGAGCCTTCGACCCGGCCTACGCCATCAATCCGGGCGCACTCGGGCTGGTCGCCGCCCAACCGGTCCGGCGGCGCGCCGTGCGTCGAGCGACGTCGCTTCCCGAGAGCGTGGCATCCGCGGTTGGCGAGCGTAACGTTCTGCGTTCGGAAACGCGGACCGTGGTCCGGCCGCCGGATGAGGGCGCGCTCGCCGCGGTGCTCCGAGTCGTGAACGCTCACGGCTTGAGCGTCTTCTCCGACCAGACCGGCTTCCGGCCTCCGGCCGGCGCCATCCGTCTGGACTTGAATCGGTTCGAGGGCGTGCGCCGGCTCTCCGACCATTCCCTGTTCGTCGAGGTCGAAGCCGGCGTGGTCGTTTCACGGCTCGAGCACCTGCTCCGTGCCCACGGTCTGACGCTGGGGCCGGTACATCCTCGGGCCTGGACGCGCTCGGTGGGCGCCGGCGTTTCACGGCACCTCTTGATACGACGCGGCATCGCGCTCGGAGACCTGGGCGACCTCTGCTTCGCCATACGGGCCCTGCTCCCCGATGGTTCGGCCATCGAGACCCGGGCCGTGCCTCGATCGTCCACAGGACCCGGGCTCGAGCGGGCCTTCATCGGCGGGCACGGTCGTCTGGGCGTCATCACGAAAGCTACCCTGCGGGTCGCTGTTCGGAGCGAGTTCGATCGCGAGCTCCACTTCGACTTTCCCAACCTCGAGTCGGCCGTCGCCTGCGCGCAGCGGATCATACAGAGAAGCGTGCGGCCCGCTGCGGCTCGAGTGTTTCGCCACGAAGGAACGGTGCGCTTCGCGATTCTGAACCGCGCCGTCTCCGAGGAGCTCGCGCAGGCCGAGGACGCGATCGTGGCCAGCGCCGCCGCGAGCGCCGCGGGAAAGCGCGTAGCGACCGAAGGCGCACTGGCCGAGGGCGGTGTGTTCGACCTGGTGGTCGAGGTCGCACAGCGGTGGTCTCGCGCTACACGAACCGTGGATGCGCTCATCTCCGCCGGTGCGCACGAAGTTTGGCTCGACTTCCTGGCTCCGGAAGCGGTGGGGATCGTGGCGCGGCTGCCCAGCAACGACGTTCGTCGAGCGGTTGTCGATGCGGCGCTGGGTCACGGAGGTCGCATCGTCGCCGGGCTGAGGGCGGCTTCCCCGATAGACACCGACAGCTACGCCGTGGCCACCGGGGCCAGCTGGCGGGAGCCCCCCGGGAACCATCACCTGGAAGGAAGGAGCGGTCCCTACGACGACATCCTTCGGTCACTCGGCAAGGACCTCGACCCGAACGGCGTTCTACGAGCGGTCGATAATCATGCCGGAAGGACCACGGAAACGAAATCTTGATGGATCGGAGCTTACGACTGCCGGTCGTTCCTCGAGCTGAGGTCAGCCAAACCGAGACGTGCGTTCGCTGCCCGAGTCTGTGTCGGCATGCTTGTCCGGTCGCCGAAGCGGAGTCCCGCGACACGGTCGCCCCGCAGCGCCTCGTGACCCTCACTCACCTGCTGGAAACGGGCCGCATCCCGGCGGAGAGCGCCGGCGATCTTCCGTACCACTGCACGCACTGCGGTGCCTGTCAGCAGGCTTGCCTGCATGGACAGGACGTTCCTCGGCTCTTGACCGAGGGGCGGGCGCAGGTGCTCGCCCATTCGGCGGCGCCCAGCATCGTTCGCGAAGTCACCGGTCACTTTGCGGTGGCGGCCAATCCCTTGGGCCGAAGTCTCGACGCGCCGCTGCAGAGCATGGCCGAGGCGGCCGACCGCGTCATCGTTCGCCGCGGAACCGAGGTGTACCAGCCGGGCTGTACGGTCCTCGCCCACGAACCGGACGTCGCCGTCGATTTCCTTCGAGCCTCGGTGCTCATGGGGGCGGGCTCACTGGCCATTACCCGAGCATCCGGCGCGTGCTGCGGTCTACCGCTGTACTGGGCCGGGGAACTCGAGGGCTTTCGCGCCCACGCGCGGCATATCACCGCTGCCCTGCAGGACGTCGAAACACTGGTCGTTCAGGATCCGGCCTGTGCGCATGCGCTGCTCCACCGGTATCCGGAAGTCGGCGTTCAAGTCCGTTGTCGCGTCGCGACGGCGGCCGAGTGGCTGGCCGAGGCGATCGTCGACCACGGCATCCGTCATCCGGTGTCCGGCCTCGCGATGCATCCAACCTGTCACTTGAGCCGCGGTCTGACCCGCCGCGACGTCGCCGAAGAGATCACGTCGAAGCTCGCGGGTGGGTCGCAAGTACGACTTCCGACCGCCTTCGATGGCGTTCCGGATTGCTGCGGAGCGTCGGGTCTTCTGCCCGAAGTAGCGCCCGACGTCGCCGCAACCATGGCGCGGTCCGTCATCGACTCTGCACGGACGGCGGGAGCAAACTCGCTGATCACGTTCAGTCCCCGCTGCAGTCGTCACCTTCGGCAGGTCGACCCCAGCTTCCACGTGTGCGATCCAGCCCGCCTCGTGGTGAGGATGTAGGTGGGGTCCAGGACCCTCGTGATCATCAACCCGGTCGCCGGAGGAGGCGCCACGGGACGGCGGTGGCCCGAGCTTCGCCGGTCGTTGGAGAGCGTACTCGACGACTGGGACCACGGTTTCACGCTGCAGGCTCGGGACGCCACTCGGATGGTGCGACAAGCCGTCGAAGACGGCTACGATCACATCGTCCTGGTCGGTGGTGACGGCACGGCGAACGAAGGGGCGACCGGCATGTTGGAACTCATCGAGGAGGGCGCGACCGACCTTCCCGAGCTGTCGCTGGTGCGTTTCGGCACCGGCGGAGACTTTGCCCGCCATCTGGAGCTTCCGGGACGCCTCCCGGAAGCGGTGGCTCATTTGCGACACAGGGTGGTCCGAGAGTTCGACCTCGGCCGGATCGAGTTCGAGCAGGACGACGGAACGAGAGGAAGGCGGGCCTTCATCAACATCGCGAGCTTCGGGATGTCCGGCGTGGTGGTTCGCGAAGTCAACGCGTCGAAGAAGCGGCTCAAGGGCGCTTCGTTCTTCCTGGGCATGAGCCGCTCGCTCCTAACCTATCGACGAGCGTCGGTGGTGGTCCGCGTGGACGGCGAACAATTCTTTCGGGGCAAGATGGTGACGGTCGCCGTGGCCAACGGCACCCACTTCGGCGGGGGCATGCACATCGCTCGTGGCGCCCGCTCGGACGATGGTCTGTTCCGTATCGTCGTCCAGCAGCGAGCAGGCCTATCCGAAGTTCTCCGGATCCCGGATCTGTACTCGGGGGAGATCGCCGACTGGCAGACCGTTGCGGTCGGCGACGGCCGGGTGGTGGAAGCGGAAGCCACGGACGACACCGAGGTACTGCTCGACGTCGACGGCGAGAGTGTCGGCCGGCTTCCCGCTCGTTTCGAAGTCCTTCCCCGCGCCTTGCGTCTGCGCGTGCCGTAGGCCCCATCGTCTCTGTTCCGCGACGGACACGCGAAGGTCACGTTGACGCCACGGGTCATGGTCAACCTCCGGCTGTCGGTCAGCGCCGAGTCGCCCGTGAACATCGATTTTCATCACGCCGTCACCTACCTCGTAGCCCGGATCGCGGGCTTCGACGATCCGTCGGCGCGCATCATCAGTCACTCCGCCCAGTACGTGGATGACGCGACCGACGAGGGTCTCGTCATGTTCGACAACGGGGCGATGTACCGCCGGCTCGCGACCGCTCACCGTGCGCTCGACTACAAGAACTTCGCGAGCCTGGCTAACCGCTTGGTATGGATCCCGTTCCACTTCCTTCCCGGCAACGCCGGTCTCGAGGCCGACCAGGACCCGGAAGGCAAGTTCATTCGCAAGCTGGTGACCAAGCCGGACAGCCCGGTGGCGCGTGCCGTGTTCAGAGAAGTGATCCTCGACCAGGACCGTCCCTATCACCTGCATCGGCTGGGAATCGTCTCCCACGTCTACGTCGACACCTGGGCCCACCAGGGCTTCGCCGGCGTGAATCACCGCGTAAACATGGTTCGCGACGTGCAGAAGGAAGGTCGCGTCGACGAGCGCTTTCAGAAGAAGGTCATGCGCTTCTTTCAGGGCTGGGTCCATCAGCGCGTTCCGCCGATCGGACACGGCGCGGCGCTCAGCTACCCGGACCGGCCGTACCTGAAGTGGTCGTACGTGAACGGTCTCGACGAAACGGTCATCCGCGACAATCCATCAGATTTCGTGGAGGCGGCCGACGCGCTTTGCCGGAGCTATCGCCGGTACTTGGCCAAGGACCCCGGGGCTCGGGTGGATGGTCTCACCGCGGACATGAGGGGTGAGCTCCTGCGGCGTTTTTCGACCTTCGACGAGGCCGACGAGAGAGTGCGGCACCGCAAGTGGCTCGATGGCTTGGCCCGCGACGAGTTCGGGATCGGCCCCGTCGACCTCGAGTACATCGCGAAGGGCCCAGGCTCATGGCGCGCCACGGCTCTCGAGTATCCGAATCCTGATACGAAGGATCGACGGTTTCCCTATAGCGATGACTTTCTCTTCTCCGATTGGAAGCTCTTTCACGACGCAGCGAAGGCGCATCGCCGGTCGGTCGTGGACGATGTCCTTCCCAGCTTCGGTATCTGCGTCGCTTGAGATCTCAGTCGCTGGAAGCGAACAGCGAGGCCTCCCCGCAGGCGGGGCAGTCCGCATCGATCCGTACCGGTGCCTTCGTCATCAGGACCTTCGAGGCGGCTTCGCGAAGCGCGGGATAGAGGTCCCGCGTGCCGGCCGGAGCGGTCGGAGACTCGCGCCAGTGCCGGGCGAGTTGGAACAGCGCGGCGATGGGCACCTGGCGGCCTTCGAGTTCGGCTTGGCGTCTAGCAAGCCGGTCGTCATCCAACGGGCCAACGGTTTCGATGAGCTCGTTGTCATACCGGTCATAAAAGACGCGGCGGGTGGCGACGAACGCCAGGGGTTCGGGAAGGTCGCGGGCCGACGCGGCTCCGAGGAACGTGCCACACGCCGTGCAGCGCAGATTGAGTGCCTCGAGAAGCGAGTCGAGCGAGGATGCGGCCGTAGGGAGGTCGGCGATCGTCTCATAGCCTTCGTCGTCCATCCCCGATTCGAGCTCGTCGAAGCTGTGCTCGTCGCCGCTTCCGTCGGCGACTTCGATGTCCAGGGACAAGTCGCCGGTTTCGGAGTCGACCTCGAAGCCGAAGGGAATGTCGTCATCTTCGATGTCCTCGGTTTCGTCGGCCTCGGAAGCCGTGACCTCGTCGGGAAGGTCGTCGGGTAGGACGTTCGGGATCTCGTTCGGGATCGTGGCTCGCCCTGGGTCGACCTTCAGGTCCATGGTCTCACTGGGCCTGCCGGTCTTCACGAAGTCGTAGAAGCGCGACGATAGCTTCTCAGTCACCTTCTCTAGGTCGAGCTCCATCGACTTGGTCGGCTGCGCAGCGACCCTGCGCACCGTGGCTTCGATCAGGAACTCTCGCTCCGATTCGGGGTGGATGATGATCAGGCCGACGCTGGAGCCCACGGACCGGAGCAACGGCGTGTTCATTTGGACGTGTCCGCTCCGGACGTTCTTTTCGAAGAAGTCCACCATGCGGTCCACGTCGCGTAGCTTGATGAGGAAAGTCGCGCTGTTCTCCGGCAGACTGGACGAAACGTCGCGCGGTTCGGCGTCGGCGGCCCCGGCGAGCTGCCCCACGAACCGGTCCCATCGGCTCTTGGCCTGAGCGGACAGGGCGAAGAACTGGATACCGACGCCGCGATGGGATCCCGACTCGTCGCGGCGCGAGACGAACGCGGTTGCTTCCATCTCGCCCTCGGGCAGCTCGACTTTGAGCTTGATGAGAAACCGCTCCCTCGGCGGCTCCTCGGTCAGAAGGAACATGCCGTGACGGCTGACGTCGGAGCTGGTGGTCACCCAGGCCCGACGACCCATCACCACGTGCACCGGCAGTTCGCACGGAAAGCGCCGACTACGGCGCTGCTCTTTGCGCGGCCCAGCGGCGGTCACGGCGCGGGGTGGAGTCTGGACGAAAACCAGGACCGAAGAAACCGGAAAGGTCCGGGATCTTCCTGATAGAAATCGGTCGATTTGAGTGCGGTCATTTTGCCGCGATTCGAGCCGCAAAGGGCTCCTCTCCCGGACGGTGACTGGCCTTCTGGACAAGAGGCCGAACGGTTTCAACGTCTTTACCAGGAGGGGGATTGTCGGGGCGCGTCGCGATACCGATACGTGTCCCCATGGACCAGAAGCCAAAAATCACGCGTCGAAGGAATCTAGAGCCTGGGAAAGCCCGCACCTGTTCACAGCAAGTGAAGGTATCGGCCGAAGACCGCGAGCGGATCGCCCAGCTCGCGCGCCGGGAGGGGCTGACGCCTTCGAGCTGGTGTTACCGGGTCATCATGGCGGCGGTCGAGGCGAAGAGGCAGGAGCTCAAGAAGCCGGAGCCCGACCTGCGCCTCGTGCGGGTCGAAGACGCTCGCGACGAGGAGTCCAGCGAGCTGGTCCGCGCCTGAGCCCCGCCGAACGAAAGGCGCGGTCGAGACGATTGTCCCTCGCTCCGGTCTCGCTCAGGCTGGCCGAGCGTGGAGGTGACCTCGTCGACGCCCCTCGACCGGGCCCGGGTCCTGGTCGTCCTGGCCTGCGCCATTGTCCTCGGTCCACGTCTCCTGCCGGCGATGGTGAGCCTCTGGCCGTGCGCGAGATCCGACGCCGTCTGCCAGTGGGATCGGGGACGCAAAGCCGATCTGAACCACGTCCAAGGCAGAGACCTTGCCCGTCTTCGTGAAGTCGACCCCGCCTGGGCCGAACGATTCCTCCGTGAGCGGGCGCGCTCGGGTCCGTTCAGGGACTGGGCCCAAGTGGAGGCGGCCGGCGGTCCCGGGACCCGGTCTCTCCTGCAACCGTACTTTCACATTCACTCGCCGATGCAGGGTCGGTCCGGCTGATTCAGAACCGCGGCCGGGCATGAACTTCGGCCCGATGGAGAAGATGGGACTTGAACCCACGACCTCTGCATTGCGAACGCAGCGCTCTCCCAGCTGAGCTACTCCCCCGGAAAATGGCTCGTGGAGTTATCGCGGGCCATGCCGTTAGGGCAAGGAGATTCCTCGGGAAATTTGCTCTTGCGCCTTGAATGGTGCTAGTCCAGCTCCGATGTCGTCGGGGTCCTCCGGTCCTTCGAATCCGCCGGGAGAGCCCTCCATTGCGGAGCTGGAGCTGCGGTTTGCCGAGCAGCCGGGGTCGGAAGCTTTTCTCGCGCTGTGCGAGGCCTACCTGGCGCAGGGGCGGGCCATGGAGGCCATGGTGGTCTGCAAGAAGGGGATCAAAGCGAACCCCGAGCTGATGGCTGGTCAGCTGCTGTTGGTCCGCATCCTGGTTGCCCAAAAGAAGTTCGCGCGAGCGCGAACGGAGATCGACCGCATCATCGCGGCCAACGAGACGCGGGCGGACCCGTATTTCGTGCGGGCTCAGCTCGCCTTCGACATGGGCGAAAACGAGGCCGGCATCGCTGATCTCCGCGCCACTCTCGATCGCAATCCCCGCCACCAAGCGGCGGGTCGCCTTTGGCAGCAGTTGGGGATGGCCGCCCCCGCCTCCGGCTCGGCCCCGCTGAGTCGACCGAGCGTGCCCACGTCGGGATTCGGCGGACCGTCGGCGCCGCCCGGAGCCCCTTCCTCGCCGGCGTCGGTCTCGGTCGGGCCCGCTCCATCTCCGTCGACGACCGGCGGCGCAGCGTTCCCTCCGGGACTGCCTCCCGGCGTTGGTCATCCTGCCGCGTTTCCGGGCACGCCGTCCTCCGGGACGGCGCCCACGCCGAGCTCCGCCGCGTTCGGACAGGGCTACGCACCCACCGCTCCGTATCAGCCGACGCCACCGCGCCGAAGGCTCGCCGGCGAAGACGAACTCGAAGCGCTCGCTCTGGAGGTGGCCAACGAACGCCCGAAGAGGGGTCGACCGCTCGTGACCTTGCTGCTCCTGGTCGGACTCGTGGTGTTCGGAGGTGCGTTCGTCGCCTGGAGGGTCCTGGAGAAGAACCGCATCGAAGCGATCGACAAGCTGATGCGTTCGGCTTCGACCTGGTTCGACCAGGACAAGTATCGCAGCTATCAGAAGGCGGCGCAGGCCTACGAAGACGTCATCGACGACTACGACGCGAACCATGGTCCGGCGCTCTCTCGGTGGGCGCACACCTACGCCATCCTGTGGGGCGAGCACGGCGAACGCGACCTGGAGACGCAGCTTCGCGCGACCCTGGACAAGGCGCGGGCCGAAGCCCCCGAAGATGGTCACACCGTGGCGGCGCAGGGTCTGTACACCCTGTACGCCGCGCCCGACCGTGCAGCCGGCGCCCGAACGGCGCTCGAGGCGCTCGAGGTCCACGCCAGCGGCCGTCGGGACCGCGCGGCCCCGCCCGACGACTCCGACATAACGTTGGGGATCGCGCTCTTGTACGCCGGCGAATACGAGGCGGCCTTCAAGACCATGCAAGAGGCTCGGGCCTATCTCACGTCCAGCGTTCGGGCGAAGATATGGTTGGGCCGTGCTGCGCACCGGGCCGGTCACCTGAGCGAGTCCCAGATCGCTTTTCAAGACGCGCTCAAAGACGAGCCCAAGCACCCGGGAGCTCTGCTCGGTCTGGTGCAGGTTCAGCTCGAACGCGGACGTTTGGACCGCGCGGCGCAGGAGCTCGTTCGCTTCGAAGACATTCAGAAGGAAGCGCCCAAAGATATTTCGACCAAGGACCAAGCCCTGGCCTACTACGCGCGAAGCGAGCTGGCGCGGTCCGCCGGCGAGGAAGCGGAGGCCAACGCGGCTTACCAGTTCGCCGTGAAGCTCGATCCGACGAACGCAGACTTCCCTTTTGGTCTGGGACGATGGCTGCTCGAGGCCCAGCGGCCGGCGGAAGCCAGAGAGTATCTCTCGCAGGCAGCCACCCTGGAGCCGGATCGGTACGGGATCCTGGTCGAGCTCGCCGAGGCCGAGATGTTCGGGCGGAAGTTCGAGGCTGCGGCGAAGCACATCGAGGATGCGCTGGCCAAGAACCCGCGGTTCGTCCCGGCGAAGCTGGCCAAGGCGCGGTTGATGCGACGAACGCGGCAAGCGGACACCGAGGCGTATCTCGACAAGATTCTCGAGGATCACCCGACCGCTGCCATCGAAGTGAAGCTCGAACTGGGGCGCCTCTTTCGCCAGCAGGAGCGTTTCGACGAGGCCCAGAAGATCCTGGAGGACGCGATCCAGGCGATGGGCTCGGCGCCACGACCGATTCAAGCCGACGTCCTCCTCTCGTACGGCCGGATGATGGAGGACCGAGGGGAGATGGGCGTAGCGCTCGGCAGTTATGAGAAAGCCGGCGAGCTCGGCAAGCTCGAAAGCTGGTACCGACTGGCGGCCGCCGCGCGTCGCGAGGGCGACGCGTCACGACTGCAGAAGGGCTGTGAACGGTACCTGAGCGCAGGCACGAACCTGCGCTACTCGAAGAACGCGAAGGCGATCTGCTCTCCGCGATAGCTCACGTCAGCCGAGGGCGCGGTCGAGCATGCCCTTGATGTGTTCCTTGCCGACGGCGCCGACGACCTGGTCGACGACCTGACCCCCTTTGAACACGAGGAGCGTGGGGATGCTCATCACGCCGTACTCCTGGGCCACACGCTGGTGGTCATCGATGTTCACTTTGCCCACCTTCGCCTTGCCCGCGTACTCGCCAGCCAACTGGTCGACCGAGGGAGCGATCATCTGACACGGGGCGCACCACGGGGCCCAGAAGTCGACCAGGACGGGCTGATCGGACTTGAGCACCTCGGTTTCAAAGGTGCTGTCTTCGAAGTGTTTGACGTTGGGATTGGCCATATTGGGGTCTTCCTCCGCGCTCGTGCAGTAGAACGCTCCGCGCTACCTACCGATTCCTAGACACCGGTTCAAGCCGAGACTGACCGCCGGCTTCGGCGGATTGGCCAGCGCCGGTGATGCACCCTGCGGCGTGGTCGACTGCACGGCGTGCGAACCGTCGTACGGAGCGTAGATGGCCCCTGTTCTTTACTTTTGGGGTGCCAAGGCCAACTGTACGAGCCATCGATGAGCGCGCTCGCCGCCCGAATCTTCATCGCGCAAGAGACGCTCGAGGCTTGGCTCGACGCGGGGACCGCCAGCTTGGATGCCGAGGTCATTTATCTGGCCTCGCTCGGCCAGAGCTACGCGATGGAGCCGGCCGTGCGGTTCCTCGACACCATCCCCGAGGGTGAGTCGAGTCGGATGCTCTCCCGTGTGCTCAGCGAATCGCGGCTCGAGGCTGCCGGCGGCGAGCTCCTCGGGGACTCCGTGATCTTCGGCGACCAGGGTTTCAGCGTTGAAACCGGCTATATCGCCGAGCTCCGGGAGTCCGGGGGATGATCCTCCTGGCTTTCAAGGTTGCGACGGTCTTCTACGCCGTCGTCGCCCTTCTCGGGATCGCCCAGCTGGTCCGTCCGGGCTTCATTCATCATCGAGCCCTGGTGATCTGCTTGGCGGTCGCCACGTGCTTTCATTTTTCCGCTCTCGTGCAGCGCGGCATGATTTTGAGCGGGTTCCCGGTCGGAACGTTCCACGATGGTCTTTCGCTCTTCGCCTTCGTGGCGTCGGTCATCGCCATCGGGATCGGGTGGCGAGGCTCGGTCCCCCAGCTGGTCCCCATGGCCGCGATCCTGGTCGCGATCCTGATGATGATCGCGAACTCGACCGAACCCGCGGCCGCTCAGATTCCGGAAAGCCTGCGTTCCCGCTGGCTCCCGATCCACATCGCCACCTCATTTCTGGGCTACGCGCTCTTCATGGTCGCGGGGCTGGTTTCGGTGGTCTACCTGGTCCAAGAGCGGCGCCTCAAAGCCAAGAAGGCTCGGGTTCAGCTGGGGCTGGGCCCCAAGAGCGGGCTTCCTTCGCTGGAAGCCCTGGACCGGCTGAGCCTGCGCCTCATCGAGTTTGGCTTCCCGCTGCTCACTTTGGGGCTGATCACCGGGTCGCTCTACGGAGAAGACGTCTGGCGGTCGTTTCTGGCCTGGGACCCCCGGATCGTCTCCAGCCTCTTCGTCTGGGTTCTGTACGCCCTCCTGTTGAATCTGCGTCTCACCATCGGTTGGCGCGGCCGACGTCTCGCCCTGTTGACCGTACTCGGCGTCGTGGCCACACTCGTGTCGCAGGTGGGTCTGACCCACGCCTGGGATTACGTGCTGTGAAGCTCGCGTTCGTCGGATTGTCCCATCGTACGGCCCCGATCGAGGTCCGGGAGCGCATCGCGGGGTCGATCGAGGATCGGCCGGCCGCGCTCGAGCGCATCCGTCGACTCGATGGCGTGAACGAGGCGTGCCTGGTTTCGACCTGCAACCGGGTCGAGATCTACGCGGCCGGTGAACTCGAGGCGCCGAAGCTCCGCCGACACCTGCGCCGCTTCGTGGCCGAGAGCGCGGGCAGCCTCGTCGAGCAGGTTCAGCCGCATCTCGTGGAGCGCGATGCGGCGGATGCCGTCTCGCATCTTTTCCGCATGACCGCCTCTCTCGACTCGATGGTCCTCGGCGAACCACAGATCCTGGGCCAGGTGAAGGACAGCTATCGTCAGGCGTGCGACGTGGGACTGATCCGCCGCGAGCTCAACCCGGTATTCGAACGCGCTTTTTCGGTCGCGAAGCGGGTCCGTACGGAGACCGGCATCGCCGAGAATGCTGTTTCCATGAGCTACGCGGCCGTCGAGCTGGGCCGCCAGATCTTCGAAGACCTCGATGGTCGGGAAGTGCTCTTGGTCGGCGCGGGAAAGATGGGGGGTCTGGCGGCCAAGCATCTGTGGGCCAATGGCGTCGGGCGGATTCGCGTCGCCAATCGGAGCCGACAGGCCGCAGAAGCGCTGGCGTCCGAAGTCGGGGGCGTGCCGGCTGGTCTCGAGGAGCTACCTGCGCTTCTCGCCTCGGCCGACATCGTCATCTGCTCGACGGCGGCGCCGGGCTTCGTCATCGACAAGAAGATGGTTTCCAGGGTGCTGCGGCACCGTCGCTACCGGGCGCTCCTGTTCGTCGACATCGCCGTCCCGCGCGACGTCGATCCGAAGGTCGGCACCCTGGACAACGTGTTCCTGTACGACGTCGACGATCTGCACGGGGTGCTGGAGCAAAATCGCCTGCGCCGCCAAGCGGAAGCGGAGGCGGCGGAGAGGATGATCCAGGCCGAAGTCGCCCGCTTCGTGGCGTGGCGGAACTCGCAGCAGGTCGTGCCCGTGATCAAGGCTCTCCGCGGCAAGGCTTCGCAGCTGGTCCAGGCCGAGCTGCAAAAGACCCTGGGATCGACCGCGGCCGGTCTCGACGCCAAGTCGGAGAAGCGGGTTCGCGCGATGGCCAACTCCATCATGAACAAGCTGCTGCATCCCGTGCTCGCCCAGCTCAAGGACGACGGAGAACACGGGCACGGCGACCTCACGAGCGAAGCCGTCGTTCGGTTGTTCCAGCTGGACCTGGACCGCGACGTCGACGTCCCCGTGGCCAAAGCGGACCACGACGGTGATCACGCGGGCGAATCGAACGTGGTCCGTTTGCCGGGCTCATGACTCTGCTTCGTCTGGCGACCCGTCGCAGTCCCCTCGCTCTTTGGCAGGCTCGGCACGTGGCCGAGCGATTGCGCGCGCTCGACGCGACCGTGGAGGTCGAGCTCAAGGAGATCGTGACCCAAGGCGACAAGATCCTCGATCAAGCCTTGAGCCGAGTCGGTGGAAAAGACCTCTTCGTCAAGGAGATCGAAATCGAACTCCTCGAAGGACGCGCTGACCTGGCCGTGCACTCGCTGAAGGACGTGCCCACCGCATTACCGGAGGGGCTCGAGATCGCCGCCTTTCCTCCGCGCGAAGATCCGCGGGATGCTTTCGTCTCCACTCGCCACGACTCGATCGCCGACATTCCGCAGCGCGGTCGAGTGGGGACGTCTTCGCTTCGACGAGCGGCGCAGCTCCTATCGCACCGCCCCGACCTCCAGATCGAATCCATTCGCGGCAATGTCCAAACGCGACTCCGTCGAATGGACGAAGCGGAGCTCGACGGTACGATGCTGGCCTATGCCGGGCTGGTTCGCCTGGGTTTGCAGTCGACGGCCCGGGAAGTCTTGGAACCGCACTTCATGATCCCGGCGGTGGGGCAAGGCATTCTCGCCGTCGAGGTCCGAGCTGACGATGCAAGGACCAAGGAGCTGGTGGCGCGATTGGATGATGCCGACGCGCGGACCGCAGCCGTGGCCGAGCGGGGCTTCCTGCGGCGCCTCGAGGGTGGGTGTCAGGTTCCCATCGCAGCTCACACCTTCTTCGAAAGCGATGGCGTCCGCCTGGTGGGACTGGTCACCAGCCTCGACGGTGTCCTGCGCTACGAGGGCGAGCGCACGGGTCCCAAAGACTCGGCTGAGCGCCTGGGAACCGACCTCGCGGAGGAGCTCCTGGGCGCGGGCGCAGGGCGGGTTCTGAGGATGCTCGCCGGTGCATGAACGCCGACCCCGGGTCGCCGTCGTACGCATTTCGGGACGCGCCGAATCCGTGATGGCCGAGCTGACCCGGCGGGGTGCCGACCCGCTCCTGGTACCGGCGCTCGTCATTCGACCGCCCAGCGACCCGCAGCCCCTCCGCGAGGCGGTCGAAGATATCGACGAGTACGACGGTATTCTTCTGGGGAGCGTGGCGTCAGCTCAAGCGCTGGTCAGCCACGGACTCGAACGATACGACGGTCCGGTCTTCTGCGTCGGCGAGGCGACGCGGCAGCGGGTGGAAGACGACCCCGACCTCGCCCGAGCCCTCGTCGGACCCAAGGTCGAGGCGAAGGTGGCCCGTTCCGAGGGACTGCTCGACGCCGTCGAGTCGTACTTTCCGGACGGGCTCTCCGGCCGGGTCTTTCTTTTCCCTCACGCCGAAGAAGGACGGGAGTACCTTCAGCGAGCGCTGCGGGAGCGCGGCGCCCGGGTTCATGCGCCGTGCGCCTATCGCGTCGCACCCGCTGCTCGGTTGCCCGAGGACGTCCAGAGGGGGTTGGCTTCGGTCGAGTCGTTCCTCTTTTTTTCGGGAGAAGCCGTCCGGGCCTTCCTCCACTGCCAACCGGAGGACGAGGCGCGGCAGGCTCTGGAGAGGGGGTGGGTCGGTGTGATCGGGCCTGCGGGGGCCGAGCGGGCCGAGGCCCTGGGCGTTCGCGTCGACGCCTACCCTGAAGAGCCAGGGGCCGAGGCGCTGATCGAGCTCTGGTCGCAGCGCTGACCACGGCCCCTTTACCGGCAGTCGAACTTCGGCCACGAACGAAGAGATGGAGGAGCGACCGATCCGCGTCGTCGAGCTATCGACCGTAACCGACGAGTCTCTGGAGGACGTGCTCAACGAGTGGGTAGCCAAAGGCTACCATTTGGACGGGATCCACTTCGCCATGCGGGACAGCAGTCGGCGCCCGGCCATGGCCTTCGTGGTCTTCCATCGCTACGCGCCCGGGGCGCCGGATCAAGGCTGAGCGAAGACCTCGTTGTTCGCGATACTGTCCGCCTTCGAGGCCAAGACGATACGGCTGAGGAGGTCGTCCAGCCGGTCGAAGTCCGAGGGTCCGATCGCTTCCGCGCGGAAGCGAAGCATCAACACCTGTCTCCGTGGTCCGCGCTCACCTTCGAAGCCGGGCTGGTCCACGGCGGCGAGAAGTCGGGCATCCTCGCCACAGGTCGTGCACTGCCCGATGGCCGCCTCGTACCGCGGTCGCACCGTCCGGAGCTCGATTCGAGGTCGCGACGACGTTGACTGTCGGGCTCGCAGGAGTTGCTCGACGGTCGCGTCTTCGTCGTCGGGTCCGAGGATCCGCACGCGTATGTCGACGAACGTGCCCGTCGCCGTCGTGCTCAGCAGCCGGACGGTCGGATCTTGGTGCGGGGACAACTCGCCGTCTTCGAGCTTCCCATCTCCGTCGAGATCGAGCCGACCGTCGATGTGGTTCGGCCACATAGCAACCGGCAGATCTTGGTCACCGCGCTGGACGACCCGCCATGCGCCGTCCGACAGATCGATGTAGAGGCCGAAGCCGCGGTGAACGAAGCTGCCGTCGCGGATCGTCTGGCCGACGTAGCGCGGTGTCGTGCAGCTCACGAAGCCCAGCAAGCAGAAGCAGACGCTCCAGCGCACATGGTTGGAATGGCAGGGTTTGTTCCCGGAGCGAACTGAAACTTCGAATGAATTCGCCGAGCGGGGCGTTGAGCGACTAGATGGAGAAGAGGGCGCGGCGAGACCTTCGCGGTAACCCTCTGGGAAGACGCATGCTGGACGCCTACATCATCGACGCGATTCGCGAAGAAGAACAGCGGCAGGACGACGATCGGCCGCGCCTCCGCATCGAGCGAGATGCTCCGAGCGAAGAACGCCTGCCGCTACGCGACGAGCCCTACCCATCCGAAGATCCAGAGGTCGAACCGCTCGTCGTTCCGCTGCGACCCGAGATGGGTGACCCTCAGACCGAGACCGCAGCTTAGCGCTCAACCCTCGCCGGTCACCCGGATCCGAGCGGAGAACTTTTTTCCGACCTTGATGAGGTAATCGCCTGGGCCCACGGTCTGATTCGGGTCGGCACAACGCTGGCCGTCGAGGCTGACGCCGCCTTGCTGGATCTTGCGGCGGGCGTCGCTCCCGCTCCCGGCCGCACCGAGTTGCTGAACGACCCGAAAGAGCGGAGCCGCCGTCACGGTTCGCTGGTCGTCGACGTCCGCGGGCCGCCCGGCTTCCCACCAGCCCAGGGCGTCGTCGGCGGCTCGAGCTTCGTGGAAGCGCTTCACGATCGTGTGGGCGAGCATCTTCTTCGCGGCGTAGGGGTCGGTCCGTGCCTCGTCCGGCGTCGACTCCAAAAGCATGGGAATCCAATCGAGCATCAGTTCATCGCTGATGCTCATCACCTTTCCGAACATCTCCTCGGCGGGCTCCATGATTCCGATGTGGTTGCCTTTCGACTTCGACATCTTCTCCTGACCATCCAGCCCGACCAGCAGGCCGGTCGTCAGGACGCACTGCGGGCGCAAGCCATACTGCTCCATGATCTGACGCCCGGCGTTGAGGTTGAAGACCTGGTCGTGCCCGCCCAGCTCGACGTCGGCTTCCAGGGCGACCGAATCGTAGCCCTGCATCAGCGGGTACAGGAACTCATGGATCGCGATCTGCTTGTTGGCATCGAACCTTTGGCGGAAGTCGCGACGCTCGAGCATCCGTCCCACGTTGTACTTGGACGCGAGGACGATGACGTCTTTGAAGGTCAGGTCTCGCAGCCACGACGAGTTCCATTCGATCCGCGTCCGCTCCGGGTCGAGCACCTTGAAGATCTGGTCGGTGTAGGTTTTCGCGTTGGCGTCGATCTCTTCATCGGAAAGGGGAGGCCGCATTGCGTTGCGTCCCGTCGGGTCGCCGATCCTTGCGGTGTAGTCGCCGATGAGGAAGATGACGTCGTGCCCGAGTCGCTGAAACTGGGCCATCTTCTCCGCGAGCACGGCGTGGCCCAGGTGAAGGTCGGGAGCCGTTGGGTCGAAACCGGTCTTTATGCGAAGGGGGCGCTGCCGAGCGTGGCTCTCTTCCAGCCGGGCGACGAGGTCTTGGCGCGGGTGTAGGTCGACGGCCCCGCGTTCCAGGATGGTCATCTGCTCTGCCGCGGAGGGAATGCGAATCGGGCTCGCGCTCATGCGGCCGTCCTAGCGCCGTCCCGGGGTTGCCTCAACGTCGAACCACCGCACGCGGTCCTCGGTGACCAGAACATCGATCGGCTCGTCATCGTGGTCATGAGGAACGAACTCGATGACCTGCGCCGAGAAGGCGACGCCGACGACGAGCGGCCGGACTGCTGCGTCGCGCAGCCGTTTCAGCAAGCGGTCGTAGTATCCGCCGCCATACCCGAGCCGTCGTCCGGCGCCGTCGAACGCGAGCCCGGGGACCACCAGGACGTCGAGCTCCGTGAGGTCCACGTGCGGTTGATCGCTCCCCGGCTCGGGGATGCCGTACGGCGGTCGGGGCGTGAGTTGCTCAGCCGACGACCAGCGGAACTCCAGGGTGCGGCCCGTGATCTTTGGGTAGGCGGTTCGACGTCGAAGACCGACCGGGCCGGGGTCGACTTCGCTCCGGATGGGGGCGAACAGGGCGACGCTCTCGGCCTTGGCGAGTCGGGGGTCTGCCTCGAAGCGCTGGGCGACGTCTCGGGAGCGCGGCTCCCGCCGGTCGAGACCGTCGCGAAGGAGGGTTGCTTCGCGGCGGAGTCGTCGCTTGGCCTCGACCAAGCTCACGTTGAAAGATACCCCCGCCTTGGCCGTGTGAGATGGGCGGTCGGAACCTGCCTAAGCAGGTGGGTGACGTGGTGAGAGCAACCTGCCACTGCCCGGGTTGACGGCAGTTCGCGCGGTACCCTCAGGGACGCCTCCCTTTTCGTTTCGCACTGGTTCGCGACAATGTGCACCAACTCATCACGCACCAGGCAGGGGAATGGGGGAGCTCGCCAGGTTCCCGGTTTCTCCGGAGCCGTGGGGAGCAAGATCGATCTCTTTGGAGATGCCGTCGATCGCGTTCAGAAGCTTGACCGAACGATCGCGAACGCTTCGCTCGATCTTGCGTCGGCGGTCTCGCTCCGCGAACAGCTCCTCGGCGATGTTGAGGGCGGCCAGCAGGGCGATCTGGTCCGTTTGCACGCGTTTCGAGGCATCCCGGACCGTCTCCAGACGGCGGTTGACGAAGTCGACGATGTCGCGAACTCGCTCGGTGGGCGCATCGGTCGCGACGGTGAAGCGCTGCCCGAAGAGCTCGAGATCCATCACTTGCTTGGCCGACTCGTTCGTCACCCCCAGACCTTAAAGTTCGAAAGAAGGTCGGTCAATCAGACAAAGACGCACAGCGTTGGTCGGTCCTTGCCGCGGGTTCCCATTAGGCGAAGAGGGCTTCGGTAAACTCCTTCGGGTCGAAGTCTCGAAGGTCGCTTATGCCTTCCCCGATACCGACGAATCGAACGGGAATCTCGAGGTCGTCGCAGATGGCGACCACCACACCGCCTTTTGCCGTGCCGTCGAGCTTCGTGAGCGCGATCGAGTCGATGTCGACCGCTGCCTTGAACTGGCGAGCCTGCGCAATGGCGTTCTGGCCCGTCGTCGCGTCGAGCACCATCATCACCTCGTGCGGGGCTCCCGCGAAAGCCTTGTTCATCGTCCGGCGGAGCTTCTTCAGCTCCTCCATCAGGTTGACCTTGGTGTGAAGACGCCCGGCGGTATCGCAGATGCAGATGTCGCTGCCTTCGCTCTGCGCCTTCTGAATGGCTTCGAACACGACGGACGACGGGTCGGCCCCGTCCTTGCCGCGAACGACGGTCGAGTCCGATTGCTCGCCCCATATTTGCAGCTGCTCCACCGCGGCCGCTCGAAAGGTATCACCAGCGGCCAACGTCACCTTCCTCCCTTGTGCCCGGTAGCGGGCGGCGAGCTTTCCGATGGTGGTCGTCTTCCCCACGCCGTTTACGCCGATGACCATGAGAACGAAGGGACCGTGGCCAAGGTCGAAGGGCGGGCACGGCAGGTCGACCATCTCGAGGATCTTCTTCCGCAGACGGTCGCGCACGGCCTCCGCATCGCTCTTTTCGGATCGGGATAGCTCGCTTCGAGCCTCTTCCAGGAGCTTCTCCGTGGTTTTGATGCCGATATCGCTGGTGACGAGCAGTGCCTCGATGTCCTCCAGAGCTTCCTCATCGAGCTCGCTCCCGAACAACAAGTCGTTGAGGCGAGACATGAAGCCCTTGCGCGTCTTCGTCAGGCCGGCGGCCAGGGTCTTGGCGGGCTCGGGCGGAGGCGCCGGCACGGGCGGGGCCTCCAGCGCGGGCGGGGCCTCCAGCGTGGGTTGGGCCTCCGGCGCGGGCGGGGCCTCCAGCGCGGGTTGGGCCTCCAGCGCGGGTTGGGCCTCCGGCGCGGGTTGGGCCTCCGGCGCGGGTTGGGCCTCCGGCGCGGGTTGGGCCTCCGG